>NZ_JBHLWP010000009.1:0-708405 GCF_042432755.1 Massilia consociata | reverse complement strand
TGGAAGTGCAGTAATGCATTAAGCTAACCAGTACTAATTGCCCGTACGGCTTGTCCCTATAACCTTGGCAGTCATGCCAGGTCAGGAAATACAGCGCGTGCTTGTTGATACGAATTACCCCAAGAATAAAAACATACTTCTTCCGGATTGCAGGGATGTTGGCCAACTGGTCAACTCTCTTACAAGTCAAAGCCTGATGACCATAGCAAGTCGGTCCCACCCCTTCCCATCCCGAACAGGACCGTGAAACGACTTTGCGCCGATGATAGTGCTGCAACCAGTGTGAAAGTAGGTTATCGTCAGGCTAGTTATATGAAAAACCCCGCAGAGTGATCTCTGCGGGGTTTTTTGCTTTGGGCGCACGAAACTGCGCCATGCGTCATGCAACGATGAAAGATCACCACGCTGGAGCGAAGTGGATCTTGCGACAGTTAGTTTTTTGCTTGACCTGAATCAAACAAAAACTTGAGCGACTCGGACACACTGAGTTCAATCTCAGCAGCGCAGCCCGGTTCGCTACCTACATGCAAGGGATGCTGCCGGGCAGCGAGACGCAGAAGGTGCTCATCCGCAGCGTAATTCCGGTGATGGTGCACCGTCGATGACACTTCGGCTCTGGAGGACAAATCATGTACAAGCGCATACTCGTGCCAACCGATGGCTCGCCCATCTCCGGGCAGGCCGTCGACGCCGCCATTGAACTTGCCCGGGCCTGCGGCAGCGCGATCGTCGCGCTGTCGATCGCCGAGCCCGCGCCCGCCATCCCGTCGGTCGAGGCGGCCATGGTGGTGGACCCGGGCCAGCAGGTGAATGAGCTGCTGGAGCACGCCCATGGTTTCGCCGCTGCCGTTGCCGAGCGCGCCCGTGCCGCCGGGATCGCGTGTACCCCCATCGCCAGCTTCATGCCGGACACGGCGCAGGCGATCGTCGGGGCCGCGCGTGAGCACGGCTGCGACCTGATCGTGATGGGCTCGCACGGCCGGCGCGGCTTGAGCAGGTTACTGGCCGGTAGCGTCACGCAGGCTGTGCTGGCTCACGCACCGGTTCCGGTCATGGTCCTGCGACCGGGAGCGGGCGCCAGCGCCACGTAGCCGGTCCTCCTCAATCCAGCCACGGATGCGCCGCCAGCCACCGCCCGAGCTCGTTGTCATTGGCGCACTTCAGTTTGCTGAAGATGTTGGCGCGGTGCGTCTCCACCGAGCGGTGGCTGCAGGGAGGAACGAGTACGCGTGCGATCTCCTTGTTGGGCTGGCCGAGGCCCACGAGCCGGGCCACCTCGCGCTCGCGTGGCGTTAGTTCGGCCCACATCCGCAGGGCCTGGGCGCGTGCGCGCGCCAGCGTGGTGGCGGCGGGGAGCTTGTCCAGCAGTTGCTGGGTGTCGGGTTTTTCCACCCAGTCGTAGGCGCCGCGCCGGACCGCTTCCAGCGCGGTCGGGATGTCGCCGTGCGCGGACAGGAACAGGGTCACGAGGGGGCTGTGCGCGGCCAGCAGGCGTTCGAACACGGCCAGGCCGCTCATGCCGCCCATGCGCAGGTCGAGGATCACGCAGCCCGGCTGGCGCATGTCCACCGCTTCCAGGAAGGCCTCGCCGGATTCGAAGGCCTGGACGGCGAGCCCCTGGGAGAACAGCAGCAGGAACAGCGAACGGCGCAGGGCCTCGTCGTCGTCGACGACGTAGAGCATCAAGGGCATCTCTTTCATGGGACGGTGGGGAGCGTGAAGGAAAAAATGGCGCCGCCGTCGGCGCCGTTTTCGACGGTGATGACGCCGCCGTGGGCCTCGACGATGGTGCGGCAGATGTTCAAGCCCAGGCCGAGACCGTCGGGCTTGGTGGTGAAAAACGGAGCGAACACCTGTTCCAGCTGCGCTGGCGGAATTCCCGGGCCCTGGTCGGCGACGCTGGTGCACAGCCCCTGCCGGGTAGCGCGGCAGGAAAGCGCGATGCAGCGGCGGTGGGGCGGCTGGTCCTGCACGGCCTGCATCGCATTCTGGATCAGGTTGACGAGGACTTGCTCGAGCAGGACCCGGTCCCCCCGCACCAGGACGCCGGCGTCGTCCAGCGCGGGGTCCACCCTGACATCCAGGCCGACACCCTGGCGCTGCAGTTCCGGCTTCAGCAGCGTTTCCGCATGCAGGATGACGCTCTCCATCGCCAGGCTTTCGTACTGGCCCCGTTGCGGGTTGATGAAAGCGCGCACCCGCTTGACGATTTCGCTCGCGCGCTTGGACTGCCCGACGATCTCGTCGAGCGCGTTGCCCAGCATGTCCGGTGAGCCGTGCGCGGCCAGCGCGCGCGCCGCCACCGCGAAATTGGACAAGGCCATCAGCGGCTGGTTGAGTTCGTGCGCCAGCGTCGAGGCCATCTCGCCGACGCTCGCCAGCCGGGCGCTGCGCTGCAGGCGCAGCTCCTGGTCGCGCTGCCGGGCTTGGGCCTGTTTTTGTGCGGTGATGTCCACGACCGAACTCATCGTGCCCTGGTGCACGCCCTGCGCGTCGACCAGTGGGGCGCTGTAGACCATCGTGATGACGTCATGGCCGTCCTTGTGCCGGAGGCGCGATTCGAAGCCGTGGGGCGCGGCGCGTCCTTGCAGCGCATCGTCGCTCTCGCGGGCCTGCTTGTCCAGGTCGTCCGGATGCCAGTAGGGGTAGGGCGGCCGGCAACCGAGCAAGTCTTCGGCACTGTAGCCGACCATGGCGCAGAACGCAGGATTGACGTAGATGATCTTGCCATCCGGATCGCGGGCGCGCATGCCCACGAGCAGGGAATCTTCCATCGCCTTGCGGAAGGCGTGCGCTTCCTGCAGGTCGCGGGTGCGTTCTTCCACCCGGCGTTCCAGTTCCAGGCGCGCGGCGCGCTGCTCGACGAAGCGCTTTTCGCGCAGGCGCCAGTACAGCACGCCGAGCAGCAGCAGCGCAAGGGCCAGCGCGGTGAGCGTGCGCGCGGCCCGGCGCGCCTGCTGTACTTCCTTCATGTCGGTCGTGTTCGTCAGGGTCCAGCCGAGCTCCGGCAGCGGCGTGTCGAGCGCCAGCAGGTTCCTGCGGCGCCCCTGCACGACGGTGCGCAGCACGAAGGCGGAGGCGTCGTGGCGCGCCTCCACCGTCCATGGCAGGAGATCGAAACGCGCGCGATCGGCGTACTGCTCGTGTTCGGCGATCCAGCGCGCGTCAAGCGCGGAAACGGGGCGTACGCTGTGGAACAGCCACGCGGGCTCGCCGCTCAGGAAGACGATGCCGCGGCTGTCCCTGAGCAGCACCGGATCGGCGACGCGCATCCACGTGGCCTGCAGCGCTTCCAGGCTGATCTTGACCACCACCACGCCGAGGATGGCGCCTTCCACCCGCACGGGCTCGGCGATGAACAGGCCGGACTGTCCGGTGGTCAGGCCGAGGCCATAGAAGAATCCACGGCGGCCCTGCACGGCATCCTCGAAGTAGGCGCGCTGGCGGTAGTACTGGCCGACGAAGCTCGACGGCGTGTTCCAGTTGCTGGCGGAAAGCGTCAGCCCGTCGCGGTCGACCAGGTACAGGGCGGCGGCGCCGGTGGTCGCCTGCAGGTCGGCAAAATAGTCGTTGACGCGCGCCTGCAGGGCCGCATCGCGCGGGGCGCGCAGCAGCGCATGCACGCCCGGGTGGCGCGCCGCCGCGTGCGGCAGGAAGTCGTGTTTCTCGACCAGCCCGCGCAGTCCCAGCGCGTGCGCGGCCGCGGCCTGGCGCAAGGCTTCCATCTGGGTCTGCAGCTCGCGCTGTTCGGCCCAGTGTCCCGTCGCCACGACCAGGACCAGCGCTGCCGCGGCTGCGGCGAACCCGCGCCAATGACGCGCAGTGAACCAGCTGGTCATTCCATTTCCTAAGGATCAGATCGCGAGACGATAACAGTTACAAGGGCGGTTTGGAACACCTCTGCGTAGTTTTACGGAGGCGGCAGCGCCGAAGTTGCGGATGCGCGTTGCACTGCCGAGCGGGATAGTAGCGGCCAGGAACGGGATGATGCATCGATCGCCCGTCGATCACAGGAGACAACAATGACGACAGTCACAACGAGGCCGGCTGCCGGCGGCCGCACCGCCGGCGCCGCCGCTGCCGGCGAGCGCATTTCCGGCAAGCGCCTGCGCGCAATCTTCGTCGGCTCGTCCGGCAACCTGGTCGAGTGGTTCGACTTCTACTGCTATTCGGCGTTCGCGTTGTACTTCGCGAGCTCGTTCTTCCCGGCCCAGGACACGACCGCGCAAATGATGTCCACGGCCGGCATCTTTGCCCTTGGATTTTTTGTGCGACCGCTCGGCGGCATCCTGTTCGGCCGCCTGGCCGACCGGCGCGGCCGCAGGACGGCCCTGATGGCCTCGGTCCTGCTCATGTGCTTCGGCTCGCTCCTGATCGCCTGCGCGCCGACCTACGCCACCGCCGGCATCCTGTCGCCCTGCATCCTGCTGCTGGCGCGCCTGCTGCAAGGCCTCAGCCTCGGCGGCGAGTACGGCGCCAGCGCCACCTATCTGTCGGAAATGGCGGATTCGAAGCATCGCGGCTTCTACGCCAGCTTCCAGTACGTCACGCTGATCGGCGGCCAGTTGCTGGCGCTGCTGCTCCTGCTCGTCCTGCAGCGCTTCCTGCTCTCCGACGAGCAACTGCGCGCCTGGGGCTGGCGGATCCCGTTCTTTATCGGCGCCACCCTCGCCGTGCTGGCCCTGACCATGCGTCACAACATGCCGGAGACCGATTCCTTCGAAGCCGCGCGCAAGAAGGCCAAGCCGATGGGCGGACTGCGCCAACTGGCTCAGCATCCGAAAGAGGTGTTGCTGGTGATCGGCCTGACGATGGGCGGCACGCTGGCCTTCTATGTCTACACCACCTACATGCAGAAATTCCTGCGCCTGTCCGTCGGCCTCACCGATGCCCAGACCACGGCGGTTTCCGCGGGCTCGCTGCTGTTCGCCATGTGCCTGCAACCCCTGTACGGCGCGCTGTCCGACCGGATCGGCCGCCGTCCCCTGCTGGTGGGCTTCGCCTTGCTCGGCACGCTCTTCACCGTGCCGCTGCTTACGGCCATCCGCAATGCCAGCGGCCCATGGGAGGCCTTCGCGCTGATCGCCTGCGCCTGGATCATCGTGTCCGGCTACACCTCGATCAACGCGCTGGTCAAGGCCGAGATGTTCCCGGCCAGCATCCGGGCCACCGGTGTCGGCGTGCCGTACGCTTTCGCGGTGTCGGTGTTCGGCGGAACGGCCGAGTACATGGCCCTGTGGTTCAAGTCGATTGACCTGGAAAGCGGCTTCTACTGGTACGCCACCGGCGTGATCGCTTGCACCCTGGTGGTCTGCTGGTTCATGCGGGACACCGCGGCCAATTCCCGGATCGATGCGGAGGCGAGGGGCCACTGAGGTCCCGGTAGAGCCCTACCGTCAGGCATGCCCGACCCCGGCGGCGCTGTACTGGTGCTCGAACTCCGCCAGCGGAAGAGGGCGGCCTAGCAGGAAGCCCTGCATCGAGGAACAGCCGCCATGAACCAGGAAACTGCGTTGTGCCTCGTGCTCGACGCCCTCGGCGACGATATCGAGCTTGAGCTTGCGCGCCAGCGCGATGATGGCCTCGACGATCGATGCCGAGCCGGCGTCGGTACTGACGTCGCGTACGAAGGAGCGGTCAATCTTCAGTTCCGAGAGCGGGAAGCGCTTGAGATAGGCCAGCGAGGAGTAGCCGGTGCCGAAGTCGTCGAGCGAGAAGCAGATGCCGTGCGCGCGGAGCTGGTGCATGCGGCCGCTGATCTCGTGCATGTCCTCGGCAAACACGCTTTCGGTCAGCTCCAGGCACAGCCTCCCGGCGGGGGCCCCGGTGCCGTCCAGGATGCCGGCGACGGCGGAAGGGAAATCGGGGTGCCGCATCTGGTGTACGCTCACATTCACCGCCAGCTTCAGGCGCCCGAGCGTGGAGTCGTCCTGCCAGCGGGCGAGCGCGCGGCAGGTCTCATTCAGCACATGCTCGCCAAGCGGAAGGATGAGGCCCGACTCTTCGGCGAAACCGATGAAATGCTCGGGGCCGATCAGGTCGTGCTCCCCACGTTGCCAGCGCACCAGGACTTCCGCGCCCCTCAAGCGTCCCCGGGCGTCGAACTGGGGCTGGCAGAACAGGCGGAACTGGCCCAGCGAGAGGCCATTGCGCATCGCGCCCTCGAATGCGGCGCGGCGGTCTGCCGCATCCTGCATGCTGCGGTCGAAGAAGCGTGCGATCCCGCGCCCGTCGGCCTTGGCGCGATACATTGCCAGGTCGGCCTGCTTCAGCAGCGTCTCGACCTTGGCGTCCACGCCGTTGAATAGCGCAATGCCGATGCTTGCCGTGCTCTTGAACAGGAGCGCGTCGAGCTGATAGGGCTCGCCCAGGGCGGAAAGGATCTTGCTCACGGCACGCTCCGCCTCGGCCGCCGCCCCTCGCGCCGAATAGTCCAGGCCCTCGAGCACGACGACGAATTCGTCGCCGCCGAGCCGGGCAAGCTGGTCGCTGTGGCGGACCGTGCAGCGCAGCCGGTGGGCCGCCTGGCGCAGCAGCATGTCGCCCATGTCGTGCCCCATCGTGTCGTTGAGCAGCTTGAAGTTGTCCAGGTCGAGGTAGAGCAGGGCACTGTAGTGGCCCGAGCGCCGGCCGCGCGCCAGGACGTGCTCCAGCTCCTCGAGCAGGAAGCGGCGGTTCGGCAGGCCGGTGAGGTGATCGTAGTAGGCCAGCTCGTAGATGCGCCGCTCGGTGCGCTTGCGCTCGGTGAGGTCGGTGTTCACGCCCGAGATGCGCAAGGCCCGGCCGGTGTCGTCACGCAGGACGTAGCCGCGCGACAGCACCGGCACGTAGTGGCCATCCACGTGGCGCAGCCGGAACTCCAGGCTGTAGCCTTCGCGCCGGCTGGGCAGCAGGTCCACGAGGTAGTCCGCGATCATGGCGTCGTCGTCCGGGTGCAGGAGACCTCGCCAGGCGCTGGAATCGTCGACGCCTTCGCCGCTGGGGTAACCGAGCATGTTCCACCAGCGCTCCGAGTAATACACTTCACCGGTGAGCAGGTCCCAGTCCCAGGGAGCGTCGGTGGAGCCCTTGAGCACCAGCCTCAACCTCTCCTCGGATTTCGCCAGCGATTCCTGGGCATGTTTCAGCGCGGTGCAATCGGTGAAGCAGACCACCACCTGCTGGATGTTTCCGGCTTCGTCGAACTCGGGATAGGCGTTACACAGCAGCCAGGTCGTCGAACCTGAGCTGACGATGCCGCCGACGAGACCGGACAGTTTCCGGCCCGTGTTCAGCACGACGTTCGCGGGGAATTCCTCGGGGGACATGGGAGACCCATCCTCGCGGAGGATGGTCCAGGCGCTTGCGCCGGTATGCGCCTCGAGCAGCTCGGCTTCGGTACGGCCCAGCAGTTCCTGGGCCAGGCGGTTGGCCGACACGATGCGGCCGTCCGCGGCATGCACGACGACGCCCGCCGGCAGGTGGTCGTGCAGCGCGTCGGGATAACGCAGTACGTCCGCTGGGGTAGTGTGGGGCATGGCGGTCCGGATCGCGCAAGACGGCAAGATGATTAGCGAGCCAATGGCGGGATGCTAGCAGGTCCGGTATCCGCTGGCGCGCGCCTGACCCGTGCACGGGCTCCTTGCATGCCGCGAAGCTGCCTTCCGCGCGCTGGAATCTGCTAGCATACTGGTCCTCTCTCGTCAGCATGCATCGTGTTCCCCTCGTCGCCATCACGCCGTACCTGTCAGGCCCTGTTCGGCAGGGCTGCATAGCTCGCTTATGCCGTACCGCGGGAATGCCCGCTTCGCGCGGCGACAACCATTCAAGCGTTTATTTGGAATTTTCATGGAAATCAAAGTCAACTTCCTCGACAAGCTGCGTCTCGAAGCCAAGTTCGATGACTTCACGGTCATCGCCGACCAGCCTATCCGCTATAAAGGCGACGGCTCGGCCCCCGGCCCCTTCGATTATTTCCTGGCCTCGTCGGCCTTGTGCGCGGCATACTTCGTGAAGTTGTACTGCGACACCCGCAATATCCCGACCGAGAATATCCGCCTGTCGCAGAATAATATCGTCGACCCGGAAAACCGCTACCAGCAGATTTTCAAGATCCAGGTCGAGCTGCCGCCGGATATCTCCGACAAGGACCGCCAGGGCATCCTGCGCTCGATCGACCGCTGCACCGTGAAAAAAGTGGTGCAGACCGGTCCCGAGTTCGTGATCGAAGAGGTCGAGAACCTGGATGCCGACGCCCAGGCGCTGCTGACCCTGCAGCCCGGTGCCGAGTCGGCCACCTACATCCCGGGCAAGGACCTGCCGCTGGAGCAGACCATTGCCAACATGTCGGGCATGCTGGCGAGCTGGGGCATCAAGATCGAGATCGCGTCGTGGCGCAACATCGTCCCGAACGTGTGGTCGCTGCACATCCGCGACGCGCACTCGCCGATGTGCTTTACCAACGGCAAGGGAGCGACGAAGGAAAGCGCGCTGGCGTCGGCCCTGGGCGAATATATCGAGCGCCTGAACAACAACCATTTCTACGCCGGCGTGTACTGGGGCGAAGACATCGCCAACGCGCCCTTCGTCCATTATCCGAACGAGCGCTGGTTCAAGCCCGGACCCGACGATGCGATCCCGAGCGGAATCCTCGACGCGTACTGCCTGCCGATCTACGACCCGGATGGCGAACTGCGCGGCTCGCACCTGATCGATACCAACTCCGGTAACGTCGAGCGCGGCATCGTCTCCCTGCCGTTCCTACGGCATTCCGACGGTGAAGTGGTCTATTTCCCGTCCAACCTGGTCGAGAACCTGTACGCCAGCAATGGCATGAGTGCCGGCAATACGCTTGCCGAAGCGCAAGTCCAGTGCCTTTCCGAGATCTTCGAGCGGGCAGTCAAGCGCGAAATCCTGGAAGGCGAGCTCGCCCTGCCGGACGTGCCGCAGGACGTGCTGGCGAAGTATCCCGGCATCCTGGCCGGCATCAAGGGGCTGGAAGAGCAGGGCTTCCCGGTGCTGGTCAAGGATGCGTCGCTGGGCGGGACCTATCCGGTCATGTGCGTGACCCTGATGAACCCGCGCACCGGCGGCGTCTTTGCCTCGTTCGGCGCGCACCCGAGCTTCGAGGTGGCGCTGGAGCGCAGCCTGACGGAACTGCTGCAGGGGCGCAGCTTCGAAGGCCTGAACGACCTGCCGCAGCCCACCTTCGCCAGCGAGGCGGTGACCGAACCGTACAACTTCGTCGAGCACTTCATCGATTCCAGCGGGGTGGTGTCGTGGCGCTTCTTCAGCGCCAGGGCCGATTTCGATTTTGTCGAATGGGACTTTTCGGCGCGGGGCAAGGATTCCAATGCCGAGGAAGCCGCGACCCTGCTCGGCATTCTCGAAGACATGGGCAAGGAGGTCTATACGGCGGTGTACGACCAGCTGGGCGCTGTCGCCTGCCGGATCCTGGTGCCCGGCTATTCGGAGATCTACCCGGCCGAAGACCTGGTCTGGGACAACACCAACAAGTCGCTGTTGTTCCGCGAAGATATCCTGAACCTGCATCGCCTGGACGATGCCGCCCTGGCGGCACTGCTCGAGCGCCTGGAAAACAACGAGCTGGACGAGTACTCCGACATCGCCAGCCTGATCGGCATCGAGTTCGACGAGAACACGGACTGGGGACAGCTCACGGTGCTCGAGCTGCGGCTCCTGATCAACCTCGCCCTGCAGCAATTCGACGAGGCGCACGAGCTGGTGGGCGCCTTCCTGCAGTACAACGACAACACCGTCGAACGCCGCCTGTTCTACCAGGCGATGAACGTGGTGCTGGAAGTGGTGCTCGATGACGAACTGGAGCTGGACGACTACGTCGTCAACTTCCGCCGCATGTATGGCAACGCGCGCATGGATGCGGTGCTGGGCTCGGTGGACGGCAGCGTGCGCTTCCACGGCCTGACGCCGACCAGCACGAAGCTGGAAGGCCTCGACCGGCACCACCGCCTGCTCGACAGCTACCGGAAACTGCATGCGGCGCGGGCCAAGGCCGCGGCCGCATCCAGGTAAGCCCGGGGCGTAGCCGCTACCCGTCGTTTTCGGCTTTCGGCGGCTGCGCCAGCACCCACATGAAGTACAAGGCCTTGGCGGCCTTGGCGCGGGTGACGGTGGCCGTCGGTTCCAGCAGGCGTCCGTTGACCATGCGCCCGCGTGCAATGCCCGCTTCCGAGCGTATCAGGCCGAGTTCGTACGCTTCCTTGAGCCTGGCCGCGTAGGGCGCCGACACGTCGCCCGTATCGAGCAAGCCGTCCCAACGGACCAGCGGGTAATACATCGCCCCCTGCGCACCGCTGTCGAGGTTGGGGTCGTAGCCCGGCGCGCCGGGGAGCACCGTCTTGCCGTTGTAGTCGGTCATGTACTTCGGCGGGGCGCTGAACTTCGCCCGGTAGGCGTCCAGCAGGACCGCGCCCATGGCTTCGCGCGTGAGCGGCCCGTCCCGGGTTATCTTCGCCTGCCGGGCCAGTGCGCTCGCGTCCAGGCCCATCACGGTGCCGAGCGCCGCCACGAATTCGCGCGTCTGCATCGGCTGCTGCGGGTGGAAGTTGCCCTGGGCGTCCTTGCGCAATGCGCCCAGTTGCAGCAGTTTCTCGATCTGGTCCCGGTAATACGCGTTGTCTCCGCTGGCGATGTCGCGCGCGATCTCGGGATGGATTGCGGACCAGTCGCCGGCGCCGATGGCGGCCCGCACCTCGCTCCTGAGCTGCGCGGCGATGCCGGACGCGACCCTGTCCCCCTGTTGTGCGAGCTGCGCCAGTTCGGTGGCGACGATCCGCGCGTACTGCTTCGACAGCGATTCCCGGAAGTGGGTGCCGTCGATCTTGTTGGCGGGGTGGCCGTTGGCATAGCTGCCGTCGTTGGTCTTGCCGGGCGTCTCGCCGGCCTCGATCGCCATCACCATCGCCGTGATGGCGGGCACGCCGGTCTGGTTGTAGAAGTCGACGCTGCGCGCATTCAGGTCGACCACCGTGACGCCGTGGGCCGCGCCCAGCTTCTTCATCAGGTCGGGGAAGCGCCGCTTCCTGAACGAGTTCACATAGGCTTCGCCCGGCCGGGCATTGCCGTTCACGCGCGACATCGGCGTCACGAACACCGGGACCATGCCGCGCGCGCGGATCGCGGGCAGGTAGAACTGCGTGATGAAGGTTTCGTACATTGCCTCGGTCGAGCCCCGTCCGAAGCGGCGCATCTCGTCTTCGCTCTCGTCGTTGTGGCCGAACTGGATCATGACGATGTCGCCGACGTGCCCGGCCAGCAGCAGGTCGTTCAACCGCCCTTCGGCGTAGGCGTTGCGGAACGACCGCCCGCCCATCGAGTAGTTCAGCACGCGCACCTTGCGCGGGTCGAACAGCTTGTCGAACACCTGGCCCCAGCCGCTCATCGGGGCTTCGTCGAAGGTGTAGGATTTGACCGTCGAATCGCCCAGCGTGTAAATGGCGGGCAGCACACCCGCCGGCCTGGTCTGCGCTGCGATCGGGGTGATGCTGATTTCCTCGACCCCGACCGGTACATGCGGGCGCTTCGGTTCGATTTCGATATCGATGAAATCGCGTCCATTGACGTAGCGGTAGGACCATTCCTTTCCTTGCGCGGTGACGGTCGTCCGGTTCGGCAGCAGGCCCGCCGCATCCCAGAACACGCCGGGCGCCAGGCGGCTGGTCTGCATGCCGGTGACCGACACGATGGTGTCGTCGGCGCCCGAGGTGGTGCGCACGCGAATGGCATAGGCGCCCGGCGCGGCCTTGATGCGGAAGGCCATGCCGTAGTTGTTGTAATGGTCCTTCTCGTAGTTCTTCTCGGCCTCGAAGCTAGGCTCGGCGATCACGAAGCCCGTGCCATCGCTGCGGATCCCGGCGGTATGCACCGGCCGCGCGGGCAGGGCGCCGGTGCGGTCCACGAAACCATGGCCGGTGGCGGCGTCGAACAGGGGCACGCCGTCGCGCGCGCTCCACTTGACCTGGATGGCGCCCGGCATGGGCTGGTTCGTGAAATTGAAGCGCAGCGCCTGCGGCGGCGCTGGCTCCCATGCGTGCGCCGGCAACGCGGCGAGCGCGAGGAGGCAGAACAACAGGGCAGTGAATGCGCTACGCATGGCGGCGCCGGATCGACCGTGCCGTTTCTGCGGGTTGGAGACTGGATGGAGTGGGCAGGCTGCGTACATACGAGGCATGGGGGTCAGGCACGGCGCGGCCGGGAATGCTGGAGTATTGCATGTGGTGTGAACATCTGGCAATTTCGCGAGTTGCGAGCGAGCGGCGGCGCCGGGTTCGGATGGGCAGCGGGAGTCAGAGCGGCCGCACCCAGATGTTCCGGAAGCTGACCGCATCGCCATGGTCCTGCAGCTTGATCGGCGCCGGCCCGTGCCTGCGGTACGACGGCTTGCCCGCATACACCGTCTCGCCCTGGAGGGCGACATGGTGCTGCACCAGCACGCCGTTGTGCAGCACTGTCACATGGGCGGGCGAGACCAGTGCGCCGTCGCTGGAGAAGCGCGGGGCGGTCCAGATGACATCGTAGGCCTGCCATTCGCCGGCCGCGGCGCAGGCGTTCACCAGCGGGATGTGCTGCTTGTAGATGCTCGCCGCCTGCCCGTTCGCATAGGTCTGGTTGTCGGCGCAGTCGAGGATCTGGATCTCGTAGCCGCTGCCGGCGCCGGTCGAGGCGAGGAACAGGCCACTGTTGCCCCTGGCCTGGCCGTTCCCGGCGAGCGAAGCGGGCACGCGCCACTCGAGGTGGATCTGGTAGTCCGTGAACAGGCGCCTGGTCTGGATGTCTCCGCTCCCGCCGCGGACCGTGAGGACGCCGCCCGCCACGATCCAGTCGGCCGGCTTGCCGGGCGTAGCGGCGGATACCCATTCGCGCAGGTCCCCGCCATCGAACAGCACGATCGCGTCGGATGGCGCGCCGGATGAGGCGCCGGGAGCGACGCGCCTGGGCTGTGCGCCCCACACTTCGGTGTCCTTCGGGTCCGGCTGCTGCCGGTCCTGGGCCGCCACCGGAAGCAGCAGCGCCAATCCGAACATCACCACCCCCGTTTTTGCAATCATGGCCTGCCCTGATGGATAAAAAGGAAAAAAGAATAGCACGCCGGACTGGACCCGGTGGCGGTGGACGCATGCGGTGGCCTGCCCGCGTCCGTGCCCATGCTGCTTGCATGCGCCGGGGCGTCGTCCGTGGCCTTGTCACGCCAACCTGCAAGCAGGATATTATTTTTGCAGCTATGCTAGTCCATGTTCACACCCATCCGGCCGCCCCCGCAGCGCGCGGCGGCCGGGCACAGCGAACGGTGGAGCAGCCTGCCCATGCCGGGCAGGCCGGATTGACATAACTTTTTTAGGAACGAACATGAGCAGTGAGAGCGATCTCAGCGGGAACGACGACACCCAATTGCGCGCAGATGCGCTCGAATACCATCGCAGTCCGGTGCGCGGCAAGATCGAGGTCGTCGCGACCAAACCCCTGTCCAACCAGCGCGACCTGTCGCTGGCCTATTCGCCCGGCGTGGCCTATGCCTGCGAGGAGATCGCCGCCGACCCGAACATGGCCGCCGAGTACACCTCGCGCGCCAACCTGGTGGCAGTGATCAGCAACGGCACCGCCGTGCTCGGCCTGGGCAACATCGGCCCGCTGGCATCGAAGCCGGTGATGGAGGGCAAAGGCTGCCTGTTCAAGAAATTTGCCGGTGTCGACGTGTTCGACCTGGAACTGGCGGAGAACGATCCGGACAAGCTGGTCGATGCCATCGCCATGCTCGAGCCGACGGTGGGCGGCATCAACCTCGAGGACATCAAGGCGCCCGAGTGCTTCTACATCGAGAAGAAGCTGCGCGAGCGCATGAACATCCCGGTCTTCCACGACGACCAGCACGGCACCGCGATCATCTCGAGCGCGGCCCTGCTCAACGCGCTGAAGGTGGTGGGCAAGGACATCGGCAGCGTCAAGCTGGCCGCCTCCGGCGCCGGCGCCGCGGCGATCGCCTGCCTGGACATGATGGTGAGCCTGGGCGTGAAGCAGGAGAACATCTTCGTCACGGACTCCAAGGGCGTGATCTGGCAGGGCCGCGAGGCCAACATGGAAGCCAACAAGGCGCGCTATGCGCAGGACACCCCTGCGCGTACCTTGGCCGATATCGTCAAGGATGCCGACGTGTTCCTGGGCTGCTCCACGGCCGGCGTGCTGAGCGCCGAGATGGTGAAAACCATGGCGGACAAGCCGGTGATCCTGGCCCTGGCCAATCCGGAACCGGAGATCCGCCCGGAAGTGGCCAAGGCCGCCCGCCCGGACTGCATCGTGGCGACCGGCCGTTCGGACTACCCGAACCAGGTGAACAACGTGCTGTGCTTCCCCTACATCTTCCGTGGCGCGCTGGACTGCGGCGCGACGCGCATCACCGACGAGATGAAGCTGGCCTGCGTGGGCGCGATCGCGCGCCTGGCCGAGGCCGAGGCCAACGACACCGTGGCCGAAGCCTATGCCGGCCAGGACCTGACGTTCGGCCCGGAATACATCATCCCGAAACCCTTCGACCCGCGCCTGATGGCGGCCATCGCCCCGGCCGTCGCCGAAGCCGCGGCAAGCTCCGGCGTGGCCACGCGCCCGATCGCCGACATGGACGCCTACCGGGCGCGCCTGGGCGAGATGATCTACCACACCGGTTTCTTCATGAAGCCGGTGTTCGCCAAGGCCAAGGCGGCCCCGCGCCGCGTCGCCTACGCCGAAGGCGCCGACGGGCGCGTGCTGCGCGCGGTGCAGACCGTGGTCGACGCAGGCCTGGCCAAGCCGGTGCTGATCGGTACCGCACAGGCGGTGGAGACGGCGGTGAAGCAGTCCGGCCTGCGCCTGAAGCGCGACGTCGACTACGTGCTGGCCGAACCGGATGGCAGCGGCGATGCGACCCTCCAGGGTACGCGCCTGCTGCAGTCCGGCGAGGTCGACGCCCTGATCTGCGGCATGGCGGGCACCTACGACAGTCACCTGGCGCACGTGCGCGACGTGATCGGCACCGCGCCGGGCGCCGGCGTGCTGGCGGCGATGAATGCGCTGGTGCTGGACAAGCTGACCCTGTTCATCACCGACACCTACGTCAACGACAATCCGTCGGCGCAGGAACTGGCGGACATCACGCGCCTGGCCGCGACCGAATTGCGCCATTTCGGGCTCGAGCCCAAGGCGGCGCTGCTGTCGCATTCGATCTTCGGTTCGTCCGAGCGTCCCTCGGCGCGCAAGATGCGCGAAGCGCGCGCGCTGCTGGCTGAAAGCGCGCCGGAACTGGCCTTGATCGGCGAGGTGCACGGCGACGCCGCACTGTCCGAGGAAATCCGGCGCCTGTACCAGCCGGCGGGAGAAGCGGCGGACCCCGGCGGGTTTGCCGGCAGCGCCAATCTCCTGGTGATGCCTTCGCTGGATGCCGCGAACATCCTGTTCAACGTGCTGAAGGTGGCGGCGGGCAAGGGCGTCACCGTCGGTCCGATCCTGCTGGGCGCGGCCAAGGCGGTGCACATCCTGAGCCCGAGTGCGACCGTGCGCCGCATCGTCAACATGACGGCGCTTGCAGTGGCAGGCGTGCGCTGACCGCTGGGTGCACGCCGGGGCAAACCGGCGTGCATCTTCATCTACTTCCGGCAGGACCTCACTTCACCAGTGTCACGGGGATGTCGACCTGCTGTACCACGCGCATGGCGACCGATCCGATCACGAGGCTCGCCAGGGCGCCGCGCCCGCGCGTGCCCATCACGATCGCATCGCAACCGGTCTCGCGCGCATGGGCTGCAATCTCGGTTGCGGGCTCGCCGAAGCGGCAATGGAGGGTGTAGGGAACTCCGGCCGCGTCGAGGGCGGAGATGGCCGGCTGCAGGGCCTGCGCGGCCTGCGGCGGGAAGCGGTCGTCCAGGCCCTGCGCGGCGAAGGCCTCGGACAGGGTCACAGCCGTCATGGGCTCGATCACGTGCAGCAACTGCAGGCTCGGCGGCGAGCTTCTCCCAAGCCCTTCGGCGGCGTGGCGCACGGCGCGCAATGCGCTGTCCGACCCGTCGCATGGAATCAATACCTTGTTCATGGCGTCTCCCGGGTAAGGTCGTCCACAGGATCGTGGAGCGGCGTGTCGCCGCCAGTGTACCCGATCCCGCACCGGGGTCGCGTTCGCTCGTCCATGGCGCGCCGGCAGAGGATCCGCGCGCCCGATCCGCACGCTTATTCCGGGCGCTTGTTCCAGGTGCTTCCCACGAAGGCACGGAGCAGGCGGTTGAACGCCGCCGCATGGGTGACGTTCATCCCGTGCGACGCGCCCAGGATGGTGCGCTTGTCGACGTGCCCGATCCAGCCGGCCAGCTTTTCCACGTTGTCGCGGTACATGCGCGGGCTTCGCTGCCCTTCGACGAGCAGGGTGCGGCACGCGATGCCGGCCGCCGCTGCGCGGGTATAGGCCGGCAAGGGATCGCGGAACTGCTTCGGCAGCGTGGACGCGTTGGCGGTCGCCATCGTGCGGAACGAGGCCGGGCTCTTGCGCCAGATGCCGGGCATGCTGACCGAGTCGACGAACAGCTCCAGGCCGGCGTCGATCGCGCCGCCATCGATCAGCTCGGCCACCCGGGCGCGCAGCAGGTCGGTTGCGGCGGGCGGCGCTGCCGCCTGGTCCCCCTCGGTATGCACGGGGCCGGCGGGATCGGCCAGCGTCAGCGTCCTGACCAGCTCCGGATACTCGCGCGCCAGGTGGAACGCGACGCACGCCCCGCGCGAGTGGCCCACCAGGTGCACCGGGCCCACGTTCATCGCGGCGATGAATTCGGCGAGCTCGGCGACGTGCGTCTTCCAGCCGAACGTTCCCCCGGCATGGCCGTCGCCGCCCGGCCAGTAGTGGCTGAGGCTGACCGACACGCAGAAGAAATCCCTGGAAAGGACGTCCGCCTGGCTGTTCCAGTAGCGGTAGTCGCACAGCGAACCGTGGACGAACAGCAGCGGCTCCCCGGAGCCGGCGGCCACGTAGGGGACACGGGCACCGGACGGGATGCGGGCAAAGCACAATTCGGGGACTGCGAAGATGCGTGGATCAGCTGGTGCGTTCATGGTTGGCTCCTTTCCACTACTATGCACGATGGCGTTACTTAAGAAAATCGCATAATATTGAAGGTATCCATCTGATTATCTGATACCCGTTCCCCCCTTTTTTCACGAGCCGAGCCGATACCCTTGAAAGCACTCGACCTGGACGTCCTGGCCATGATCGTGGCGGTGGCCGATACCGGCAACATCAGCCGCGCGGCCGAAGTCGTGCACCGTTCGCAATCGGCGGTGAGCATGCAGATCAAGACCCTCGAAAACGCGCTCGGCAAGCCGCTGTTCGTGCGTCGCTCGCGCAGCGTCACGCCGACGCAGGACGGCGAAGTGCTCCTGAGCTTCGCGCGGCGCATGCTCGCGCTGCGCGACGAAGCCTGGGCCGCGGTGGTCCGGCCCGACGTGACCGGGCGCGTGGTTCTCGGCGTCCCCGACGACTATGCGTCCTCGCTGCTGCCGCCGATCCTCAAGAAGTTTTCCGCCACCTATCCGAAGGTGGAGATCCAGGTGGTCGGGCTGCCGAGCGTGGCGCTCGCGCCGATGGTGAAGGACGGGTCGGTGGACCTGGTCTGCGCCACGCGCGTGAAAGGCCTGTCCGGCGAGTTCGTCCGCTTCGAGCCGATGGTGTGGGCGGCCTCGCCCAGCGTGCACGAGATCTGGCGCGAGCGGCCGTTGCCGATCGCCGTCTTCCTGCCCGGCAGCGTGGCGCGCGAGAACGCGATCCGCAGCCTGGAGCGCGCCGCGATCCCTTACCGGACCTCGTACGAGAGCCCGAGCCTGATGGGGCTGCTGAGCATGGTGGAGGCGGGGCTCGCGATCGCGCCGCTGGCGCGCTGTGCGGTCCCGGCGCATCTGAGCCTGCTGGGCCAGGCGCAGGGCTTGCCGGAGATCGATGCGCTGGAGGTCATCCTCGCGCGCAGCACGAAGTCGCGCCGTCCGCCCTGCGACTTCATGGCCGAGAAAATCATGGCGGAGCTGCGCCGATGAACCGCTTGATGGAACCGGAATGCATCTGGGACGCTGGCGCCCACCTGGGCGAGGGCGCGCTGTGGCATGCGGCGACGCGCTCGGTGTACTTCGTCGACATCAAGGGCGGGCGCATCCACCGCTGCGCCGCGGACGGCAGCCGGCGGCGCAGCTGGGAAGCGCCGGGCCAGCCCGGCTTCGTGGTGCCGGCAGCAAGCGGCAGCCTGGTCTGCGCGCTGGAAGACGGCCTGTACCGCATGAGCGAGGCGACCGGCGAGTTCACGCCCTTGCGCAGGGTCGAGGAAGACCTGCCGGGCAACCGCTTCAACGACGGCTACGTGGATGCCGGCGGCAACCTGTGGTTCGGTTCGATGGACGACGGCCAGGTGCGGCCGACCGGCGCGCTGTACCGGCTCGACCGGGATGGCGCGCTGGCGCGCGCCGACGACGGCTACATCATCACCAACGGCCCGGCCATCAGCCCGGACGGCCGGACCCTGTATCACACGGACACGCCGCTGCGCCGCGTATACGCTTTCGACCTCGCCTTCGACCCGCGCGCCGGCGGGCTGCTCGCCAACAAGCGCGTCTTCCTCCAGCTGCCGGAAGGCAGTCGTCCGGACGGCATGGCGGTCGACAGCGAGGGCCACCTGTGGATCGCGCTGTTCGGCGCCGGCCGCATCGAGCGGTATACGGCCGCCGGGCGGCTGGTGGGCGCCGTCCGTTTCCCGTGTTCAAACATCACCAAGCTGGCCTTCGGCGGCGACGACCTGTGCACTGCCTACGTCACCACGGCGTGGAAGGGCCTGTCGCCGGAGCAGCGCGCCGCCCAGCCGCTGGCCGGCGGCCTGTTCGCCTTCCGCGTCGATACGCCGGGCCTGCCGCACAACGTGCTGGCCCTCGGCTGAGCCGGCGGTCATCCGGACGGCGCGCGCACGACCACGGCCCGCGCGTTTGCAGCCGGGCCGATCAAGGAGTATGCTGGCCTCGACAAGACAAGAGCTTTGAAGTGGAGACCATCATGAAACTTCGGCCGGCATCCCTGCATCTTCCCATCCCGTTCCAGCGCCCCTTGCGCTTCGGCCGCCGCTGGCGCGGCCACGAACTGCCTTTGCGCATCATCCAGCTGGCCATGATCGTCGTGCTTGCATGGTTCGGCACGAAGCTGATCGTCCAGGCGGTTACGCTGGCAACCCGGGCGTTTGCCGGGCTCGTGTCCTAGAGCCGGGTTCCGGCGTGCGGCCGGGTACATCGTCGGGGGCGGCTCGGTGATGTTCGTGAGTTCCGGCCTGGCGCCGGGCACGCCTTCGGGCCACAATCAGAGGAAGATGGACGCTCAGGCGCCCCCCGGCATACACTGTGTGGATCCGATTCGCACATCCACCTTTCATGATCATTTCGTCCGCCACCGACTTTCGCGAAGCGGCACGCCGCCGGCTGCCGCCTTTCCTGTTCCACTACCTCGACGGCGGCGCCGGCGCCGAGCAGACGCTGCGCAGCAACGTCGACGATCTGCAGGCGGTCAGGCTGCGCCAGCGTGTGCTGCGCGGCTCCGAGCAGCTGGACCTGGGGGTGAAGTGGTTCGGCCGGGAATACGCGCTGCCGATCGCGCTGGCCCCGGTCGGCCTGACCGGCATGTATGCGCGCCGCGGCGAGGTGCAGGCGGTGCGCGCCGCCTGCCACCGCAACATCCCCTTCATCCAGTCCACCGTCTCGGTCTGCCCGCTGTCCGAGGTGGCGGCGCAGGCCTCGAAGCCGATCTGGTTCCAGCTGTACGTGCTGAAGGACCGCGGCTTCATGCGCGACGTGATGCGGCGCGCCTGGGAGCTGGGCTCGACGACCCTGGTGTTCACGGTGGACATGCCGGTGCCCGGCGCGCGCTACCGCGACGCCCATAGCGGCATGAGCGGCCCCAACGGCCCGCTGCGGCGGGTGCTGCAGGCCATGACGCGTCCACGCTGGGCCTGGGACGTGGGCCTGTTCGGCCGTCCGCACGACCTCGGGAATATCTCCGCCTACCGCGGCAATGCCACCGGCCTGGCGGACTACATCGGCTGGCTTGGCGCGAACTTCGACCCGGGCATCGCCTGGCAGGACCTGCAGTGGATACGCGACGAGTGGCAGGGCAGGCTCGTCATCAAGGGCATCCTCGACCCGGAAGATGCGCGCGATGCGCTGGCCTTCGGCGCCGACGGCATCGTGGTGTCGAACCATGGCGGGCGCCAGCTGGACGGCGCCCCGTCCAGCGCGCACGCGCTTCCCTCGATCGCCGAGGCCGTGAAAGGGCAGATGACGATCTTCGCCGACGGCGGCGTGCGCACCGGCACCGATGTGTTCCGCATGCTGGCGCTGGGCGCCGACGGGGTGCTGATCGGCCGCGCCTTCGTGTATGCGCTGGCGACCCAGGGGCAGGCCGGAGTCGAACGCCTGCTGGCCATCATGGAAAAGGACTTGCGCACCAACATGGTCCTGACGGGCGTGCAATCGGTGCGCGAGATCGGGCCGCACCTGCTGGCGCGTTGAGCGTCCTGCACCCGGGCGATGGCTGTGATACTGTGTCCAAATGCTCAGTATCGTGACATGGCTGCCATGACTTCCGTCCCGCTCCACATCCGGCCCGCCGGACCGGCCGACCAGGCATTCTTCGTCGAGCTGTACCGCTCCACCCGCGCCGACCTGCAGGCGATGCTTGCCGATCCGCGCTACATCGACGCGATCGTCGCCATGCAGCAGCAGGCGCAGGCGGCCGGCTATCGCAACAGCTATCCCGATGCGCTGTACCAGGTGCTGGAACTGGACGGGATCGCGGCGGGCCGCCTGGTCACGGCCGACGCCGCCGGCGCCCTGCGGGTGGTCGATATCGCGGTCATACCGTGGGCGCGCGGGCGTGGCGTGGCAAGCGAGGCGCTGCGCCGCCTGCAGCGGCAGGCGGCCCTGGAAGGGCGCGACGTGACGCTGGGGGTACGCAAGGACAACGCCGGCGCGCGCCGGCTGTACCTGGCGCTGGGCTTCGCCGTGGAAGGCGAAGACGCCGCCAGCCTGCAGCTGCGCTGGCGCGCCTAGCCAGGCTCAGGGTGCGACTGTCCAGTCGATGCCCGGATCGGCTCCCAGCCGGTAGGAAAATTGCAGGCGCTGGCTACCCGCGAAGCCCGGTTTTCCGGGCAGGAAGCGCGGCGTGTTCAGGCTGCAGTCGCCCTGTCCCAGCACGATGTCGTCGAAGACGACAATGTCGGTCAGCAGGCGCAGTGTGTTGTGCGGTGCGAGCACGGCCGGCAGGGTGATCGTGCTCCCCGGCAGCGTCGCGCCTGGTGCCGCGTCCCAGGCCGCCGCCGCGGCGGCATCCAGCGTGAACACCCGGCCCAGGATGGCCGCTTCGCGCCAGGGTGCGCTGCTGTCGGGCCGCTCGCACAGCGCGCAACCGACCCGCACTTCGGCCGGCACCATCAGGGCATGCGGCGCCTGGCCGAGCAGGTTGCGCACGATCGCGACCTGCGGCTCGTGCTTGAGCGCTGCGCTCATGGTTTCGCTCACGATCACGTCCGGCAAGGCGGCCGGGTCGAGACGAAGCGTTGCGGCGTCGGCCCGCACCCATGCGGCCACGCCGGCCTCCAGGCCCAGGGCCGACACCAGTGCGCGCGCCGGCGCCAGCGCCGCTTCATGGATGTCGAGCATGGTGAATTGCGCCCGATGCGCCGGCCACAAGGCCAACAGGGGCAGCAGCAGGAAGGCAAACGGACCGCAGCCGGCATACAGCACCCGCACCGGCCTGTCGCCGCAGTGTGCCGCCGCCTGTTCCAGCGCCTTGGCGGCGCCCTGAATGAAAGCGGCGCTCCTCAGGAACTCGCGCGCGCACAGGGCTGCCGTCACGGGCGATACCGCGAGGCCGGAGGGCAGCCAGGTCTGGCCGTCGCCGACGTTGAGCCGGACCGTCATGTCCATGCCCGAGAGGCGTTCGGCCAGCAGGCGCAGTTCCTCGACCGGCCCGATGGCCTCGCGCAGGTCGGGACCGGCCGCCAGGATCGCGCGGGCGAGCTCGCGCACCGGGCCGAGCTGCGTTGACGCGGTAGTGGCCGCAGGCATCAGACCAGCCACAGGCCGTGTCCGGCGAACTGGGCGTTCGTGACCTCGTCCATCTCGATCCAGCTTCCGATCAGCTGGGCCCGGGTGTGGGTGGACAGGTAGTTCACCCAGCCCGCCTGGCCGCCGGCTGCGCTGCCGTCCAGGCCCGAGTGGTCGTACAGCGCCTGGACGAAGGCGGTATCGCTGAGCCCGTCGTAGCGCGCCTTGTACTCTTCCGACCCGACGAAACCCTCCACCAGCCGGGTCTTGTCGAGGTTCTGCTCTACCCACCACTGGAAACCCGGGATGTCGCCCGCGCGGTCGAGCACCGTCTGGTACAGCAGGCCAATCTGTTTCAGCGTCGTCAGGTTCCCTTGGAGGAAGCCCAGATCGAGCGTCCCATCGTCGAACTCGCCCTTTTCGATGCCGAACAGCTGGTCGAGGTCGCTGTTGGCCTTGTCGGCCACTTTCAGGTGACCCTGGCGATCGATGATGAACTTGTAGTCGGCCGTCTTGCCGGTATATACGGCGGTATCGATGCCGTCGCCGCCCACCAGCACGTCGCTGCCCGGACCGCCGAACAGGCGGTCGTCGCCGCTGCCGGCGATCCAGTCGTTCTCGACGCCCACCGTGGCCTCGCCGATCAGGTAGCCGTTCGGCGTGTTCCACACCTCCTTGTGCTCGGCGCTCTGGGCGATCGCCTGCAGCACCTGGGCGCGGCTCATGGCGGGCGCCGCGGCGCCGCCTGCCAGCTGCGCGCTCCAGTAGGCCAGCCCGGCACTGTCGGGCGCACGGCCGAGCGCGTTGTGGTACAGGACTTCCACGAAGGCCGTGTCGGACAGCGGGGAGGGATGGGCGGCCGGCCATTCCGGCGATTCCAGGAACAGCCGGGCCACGGTGTCGGTCGCAGCGCCGCCGTGGGCCCAGTAGGTCAGGCCCGGCAGGTCCGGCGCGCGGCCGAACGCGGCGTGGTACAGGAGCGACAGCGAGGACAAGGAAGCCTTCTCCGCGCCCAGGAACGACAGGCCGGCGGCTGAGGCGTTCAGTTCGGCGAGCGGCACGGTTTCATGCTGGCCCGGTGCGAACAGCACGGTCTCGTGGCGCGAGCTCAGGGTGCCGTTGGCGTCGAGGTAGAACTGCCATGCACCCTGGCTGCTGCGTCCGCCTTGCAGCACGTCGTCGCCGGCGCCGCCGATCAGGAAGTCGTTGCCGATGCCCCCCACCACGATGTCGTTGCCGTCGCCGCCGTCGAGCACGTCGTCGCCGCCGGCGCTGCCGATGATGTCGTCACCGCCGCCGCCCGAGAGCACGTCGTCGTCCGCGCCGAGGAAGATGTTCTGGCTGGCGTCGTCGCCCGTGACGTGGTTGCGGCCCTCGCCGCCGCGCAGGGTGGCGGCGCCGACGATGGCGGCGAAGTCGACGTTGTTCAGTTGCAGCACGCTGCCGGCCGGCAGCGCGGTGGTGTCGATCACCAGGCCGATCGCGGTGGCGTTCTGGCCACCGTTGGCAGGCGTGGTCGAACTGCCGTTGATCAGGATGGTTTGTGGCGCGGCCGATCCTGGCTCGCTCGTGAGCACCAGTGTCTTGGTCTCCAGTACCGTCGTCGGCGCCAGGCCGGCGAGGAAGCCGCTGCCCTGTCCTTTCATGTCGGCCTGGGTGCTGGATCCTGCCGAGGTCTTGTTCTCGATGCGGCGGATCAGGTCGAGCAGGGCCTGGGCATTGTTCAGCAGGGCCGACGGGCCTTCGGCCTGCATGCCGGTGCCGGTCGGGAGGCTCACCAGGAGTTCGGTGCGCGGTCCGTTCGCCGTGCCCAGGCCCAGCGGGATGTCGGCCAGGTTGCCGTGGGCGGAAGCCGGATCGTCCGCGCGCGCCGCGCCGGTGACCGGCACGGTCACCACCGTGCTGGAAATGCCCGTGACCGGATCGGCCGGGCCCGTCGTGACAAGGACCGGCACGCCGTCGACCGTGGCCTGCACGGGCGGCGGTTCCGACAGCGCCGGGGTGGTCCGGACCGCATACGGCGCGGAGACGATGCTGCCGGCGCCGCGGTTGCCGGCGGCGTCGCTCACGTCCGCCAGGCTGACCGTGACGGTGTTTGCCCCTACCGTGGTGTTGGCAGCGGGCGTGAAGGTCGCGATCCAGGTGCGTCCGCCGTCGCTGCTGGCGAAGCTGCCCAGGGTTCCGTTCGGCGCAGTGACCGCGGCGGCGGTGAAGCCGCTGACGGCTTCACTGAAGCGCACCGTCAGTTGCGCCGTTTCGCCGATGCCCAGGTCGGTGTCCGACAGCGTGACGGTGGCGGTCGGCGCGAGCGTGTCGAGCGTGTATTCCAGCGCGGCGCTGGCTTGGCTCGGATTGCCGGCCGCGTCGGTCTGGCGGACCAGGACCGATTTCTGGCCGTCGCCGCCCGTGTCGAAGGTGTCGCCGCTGGCGGTGAGCCAGTTCGTGCCCCCATCGAGGCTGTATTCCCAGCGTGCGCCGGCTTCCAGGTTCGAAACCCGTACCGTGCCGTCGCTGGTGACCCGATCGCCGGCGTTGCCGGTGTCCTGGTCCAGCGCCAGTTGCGGCGCGTCCGGCGCGCGGGTGTCGAAGGACAGCGAAGGCATGCTGGCCGCGCCGCCCGGGTTGCCGGCCGCGTCCTGGTAGCGCCCGGCGGCCACGGTGATGCCGGCCGTGCCCGCGTCGATGCCGGCGGTGGGCGTGAAGGTGGCCGTGCGCGTCAGGCCGGTGCCGGAAATCGCGTCCAGGGTGCCGCCGCTCACGACAACGTCGCCGCTGGCGCCGTCCCATGCAAAGCTGGTGCCCGGGTCTTCGCTGAAGGTGAAGGTGATCGTCGCCGCCTCGCCGGCCTTGAGCGCCGACGCGCTGGCCGTGATGGCGAGCGTGGGGGCGACGGTGTCGACCGCGTAGCTGGCGCTGGCGGCGGTGCCCGCGCCGGTGTTCCCGGCCAGGTTGGCGATGCCGCCGTAGTCCAGGCTCAACACGTTGCCGGCGGCGCTGGCGCCGGCGGCGGGCAGCAGGGTCGCGGTCCAGGTGACCCCGCCGTCGCCGGACGCCAGGTTCGACAGGGTGCCGTTGGGCACGGTCACGTCGTCGACCGTGAAGCCGGTCACCGCCTCGGTGAAGGTGAACGTGACGGTGGCGCTGTCGCCGATCTTCAGGGCCGTGTCGGAGATCGTGATGGACGAAGCCAGGCTCGGACGCACGGTGTTCACCGCGTAGCTGCCGCTGGTGGCGCTTCCGATGCCCGCATTGCCTGCCAGGTCGCTGATGCCGGCATAGTCCAGGGTAAGCACGTTGCCGGCGCTGCTAACGCCGGCATCCGGCGCCAGCGTGGCGGTCCAGGTGATGCCCCCGTCGCTGGTGGACAGGTTCGACAGCGACCCGTTCGCTACAGTCACGGCGTCGACCGTGAAGCCGGCGACCGCCTCGGTGAAGGTGAACGTGACGGTGGCGCTGTCGCCGATCTTGAGGGCCGTGTCCGAGATCGTGATGCTTGAAGCCAGGCTTGGCCGCACGGTGTCGACCGCGTAGCCGGGGCTGCTGGCCGTGCCCACGCCGGCGTTGCCGGCGAGGTTGGCGATGCCCGCATAGTGCAGCGTCAGCACGTTGCCGGCGCCGCTGGCGCCGGCAGCAGGTGTCAGGGTTGCGGTCCAGGTGATGCCGCCATCGCTCGACGCCAGGTTCGACAGCGTGCCGTTGGGCACGGTCACGTCGTCGACCGTGAAGCCGGTCACCGCTTCGGTGAAGGTGAAGGTGACGGTGGCGCTGTCGTCCGCCTTGAGTGCGGTATCGGAGATCGCGATGGGCGAGGCCAGCAGCGGCACGGCCGTGTCGACGGCGTAGTTGGCGCTGTCGACGGTGCCGACGCCCGCGTTGCCCGCCAGGTCGGTGATGCCCGCATAGTCCAGGCGCAGGACGTTGGTGGCGTCCACCACGCCGGCAGCGGGCAGCAGGCTTGCGGTCCAGGTAATGCCGCCATCGTTCGATGCCAGGTTCGACAGCGTGCCGTTCGGGACGGTCACGTCGTCGGCCGTGAAGCCGGCGACCGCTTCGGTGAAGGTGAAGGTGACGGTGGCGCCGTCGCCGATCTTCAGGGCGGTATCGGAAATCGTGATGGACGAGGCCAGGCTTGGCCGCACGGTATCGACCGCGTAGTTGCCGCCCGTGGCGGTGCCGGTGCCGGGGTTGCCGGCGAGGTCGGTGATGCCCGCATAGTTCAGCGTCAGGACGTTGGTTGCGCTGGTGGCGCCTGCGGCAGGCAGCAGGGTCGCGGTCCAGGTGAGGCCGCCGTCGTTCGTGGCCAGGTCCTGCAAGGTGCCGTTGGGCACGGTGACATCGTGGACGGTGAAACCGGTGACCGGCTCGGAGAACGCGAAGGTGACGGTGGCGCTGTCGCCGATCTTGAGGGCCGTGTCCGAGATCGTGATGCTCGATGCCAGGCTTGGCCGCACGGTGTCGACCGCGTAGCCGGGGCTGCTGGCCGTGCCCACGCCGGCGTTGCCGGCGAGGTTGGCGATGCCGCTGTAGTCCAGGGTCAACACGTTGTCCGTGGCGCTGGCGCCGGCGGCCGGCAGCAGGGTCGCGGTCCAGGTGACGCCGCCATCGAACGAGCTCAGGTCGGACAGCGTGCCGTTGGGGACGGTCACGTCGTCGACCGTGAAGCCCCAGACCGGCTCGGTGAAGGTAAACGTGACGGTCGCGCCGTCGCCGATCTTCAGCGCCGTATCGGAGATCGAGATGGGAGAGGCCAGGCTCGGCCGCATGGTGTCGACCGTGTAGTTGCCGCTGTCCACGGTGCCCACGCCCGCATTGCCGGCCAGGTCGCTGATGCCGGCATAGCTCAGGGTCAATACGTTCGCGGCGCTGCTGGTGCCGGCGTGCGGGACCAGCGTCGCGGTCCAGGTGATGCCGTCGTTCGAGGCCAGGTTCGACAGCGTGCCGTTCGGGACGGTGACGTCGTCGGACGTGAAGCCGGCGACTGCTTCGGTGAAGGTGAACGTGACGGTGGCGCTGTCGCCGGCACGCAGCGCCGTATCGGAAATGGCGATGCTCGACGCCAGGGACGGGCGCACGGTGTCGACCGTGTAATTGCCGCTGCTGACAGTGCCGGTCCCCGGATTGCCCGCCAGGTCGGCGATGCCGCTGTAGTCCAGGGTAAGGACGTTGCCGGCGTCGGTGGCGCCCGCGCCAGGCAGCAGGGTGGCGGTCCAGGTGATGCCGCCATCGTTCGATGCCAGGTTCGACAGCGTGCCGTTCGGTACGCTCACATTGGCGGCCGTGAAACCGGTGACCGCCTCGGTGAAGACGAAGCTGACCGTGGCGCTGCCGCCGATGGCCAGCGTCGTGTCGGAGATCGCGATGCCGCTGGCCAGTGAGGGACGCACGGTGTCGACCCGGTAGTTCTCGCTGTAGGCGACGCCCACGCCGGCATTGCCGGCCAGGTCGGTAATGCCGGCGTAGTCCAGGGTCAGGACGTTGTCGGCGGCGCTGGCGCCGGCTTGCGGGACCAGTGTTCCGGTCCAGGTGCGGCCGCCATCGCCCGAGAACAGATTCAGCAGCGTGCCGTTCGGCACAGTGACGTCGGCGGCGGTGAAGCCGGCCACGGCCTCGGTGAAGCTGAAGGTGACGGTGGCGCTGTCGCCGATCCTGAGCGCCGTGTCCGAGAGCGAGACGGGGCTGGCCAGGACCGGCGCGGTCTGGTCGACCGTATAGACCTGGCCGGCGCTGTAGCCGCCGGCGATGGCTTCGCCGCTGGCGCCGACGATGCCGGTGGCGCCGGCATTCAGGTCCAGCCGCAGGACGCCGTCGCCGCTGATGTTGTCCACGGTGACGGTATAGGTGCTGCCGCTGCCCCTGAGCGAGACCAGGTCGCCGCTCACACCGTCGCCGGCGAGGGTGAAGTCGCTGAGGTCGACGCCGGTCACGCTTTCGGAGAAGGTGACGGTGAACTCGACGCTGGTGGCGCTGGTGAGCGCGGCGCCGGCGCGGGCGATCGCGGTCACGCTGGGGGCCACCGCCGACACCAGCACGCCGGTGGTGGCGCCGACGCCGTTGAGCCCCAGTGCGGCCGCGTTGCCCACCATGTCCCGGATCGCGCCGCCGTTGAGCGAAATGTTGCCGGCCAGGGCGATGCCGTTATGGTCCGCATGGCCGTTGGCGACCGTGTAGCGGAAGGTCAGCGCGGTGCTGCCCGAGCCGCCCACATAATGCGCCTGCACCGTGCCGCCGGTGTCGAGCGCGACGCCGATCGACGGCGTGCCGCTGCCGGTGTCGACCGTGACGGCTTCGTTGAAATGCAGGGTGAAGTCGAGGGTGTCGCCGACCCGGTAGGTGGCGTTGGCCGGCACCGCGACCGAGCTGACGGCAGGAGCGGTGTGGTCGAAGACGATCGCTTGGCCCCCGGTGAATCCGGCCGCCGGGTTGCCGGCTGCGTCGGCGATGCCGGTGCCGGAATTCCTCAGGTCGAGGCGCATGCTGCCGTCGCCGCTGATGTTGTTGACGGTGACGGTGTAGGCGGCGCCGCTGCCGCTGACCGCGGCGATGCTGCCGGCCACCGTGCCGGTGGTGCTCAGCAGGAAGTCGCTCGCGTCCACGCCGGTCACGCTGCTGTCGAAGGTGACGGAGTAGGTTGCCGTGGTGGCGTTGCTGGTGGCCGGGCCCACGCGGGTGATCGCGCTCACGGCCGGGGCCAGGGTATCGAAGCTGAGCGCGGGCATGGCGGCGCCGCCGCCCGGGTTGCCGGCGACGTCGGCGTAGGCAGCGCCGGGCACGCTGATGCTGGCCGTGCCGCCGTCCACGCCCGGGGCCGGCGTGAAGGTGGCCGTACGGGTCAGGCCGGTGCCGGAAATCGCGCCGAGCGTGCCGCCGCTGACGACCACGTCGCCGCTGCTGCCGTTCCAGGTGAAGGTCGAGCCGGGGTCCTCGCTGAAGGTGAAGGTGATGACGGCGGTTTCGCCGGCCTTGAGCATGGTCCTGCTGCTGCTGATCGCCAGTGTCGGCGCGGTGCGGTCCAGGGTGAGGTCGAGCGCGGCGCTGCGCGTGCTGGTGAGGTTGCCGGTGGCCGAGGTGACCTGGGCGTAGACCTTGTAGCTGCCGTCGCCCAGGGCCGAGACGTCGATGCCGTTAACGCTCCAGCTACCGTTGCTGGTAGTAGCCGTGGCGGTGGCGTCGATACCTGCATCGTAGATGCCGTTGTGGTTCCTGTCGACGAACACCCGCACCAGGGCCCCGTTGTCTGCCGACGCGCTGGTCCCACTGAAGGACAGGAGGCTGTCCCGGGTGATGTTGTCGGTGACGGAGATGCCGGTGTCCGAGCCGACCGCAAGGTCGGGCGCGCTCGGCGCTGCCGGGGGATTGGTGGCGCTGACGTCGGCGATCCTGATGCTGCGAAAATCCAAGTTGGACGCCTCGAGGCCCGGTGTGTTCGGGTATTTCGGATCGGCGGCTATAGTCCAGTTGACGGTGACCGACACGACACCCGTATCCGTGAACAGGCTGTTGTTATTGATAACCGAGCTGGCCGTGAACGGCGTTGTCGTTCCTGGGGCATACGAGCCGGTCATGGTATGGATCGTTTCGCGGTTGTCAACGTTCTTGGTAATGATCGACAGAGCGTTTAGTGAATACAGCGAGATGTTGCTGTTGCCCCAGGCTGGAAATGAGAACGTCAGGTCCTGGAAGGTAAAGGTTTTGGTGATCGAGCCGCCTTCTGCCTTGATTACCATCGTCGCGCTGGAACTGACCCCACTGTCGTACCAGATCATGCCTGGACCGCCGTCCATGACGCCGTTGCTGATAACGAATTTGTCCGAATAGCTGACGAAACCGGTACCGCCGGAATCGGGGGCGCCGATGTCGCCGCCAAACTCATAGGTCCCGTTCGCGGTGCCATAAGTGCCTGGGGTGCCGAGGACGCCGGCATAGCTGCCGAGCGCGTCCAGCGAGAAGGGCTTGTAGGAAGCAATCGTGCCGGTGGTGCGCTCGAGCACCCAATCGCCGCCGAGGCTCGCAGCGCCAGTGGAGTTGGTCGAGGCGCCGACGTCGGCGCCGGTAGCCTGCGCCAGTGCCGCGACGAAGGCAGCGCCGTTCGTGCCCGCCCCCACGTCGCAACCGTACAGCAGGATGTCGGCTCCCGGAGCAAGCGCGGCACGGATGACGGCCAGTGCATCGGCGTGGGCCGGCAGGCTATCCGCGGTCAGCAGCGTGGAGCCGACCGATACCGCGCCTTCCCTGCCATGCGAAACGAGATGCAGCGCATCGATCCCGTTGCGCCCGTCCAGCACCTGCGCCATGCGTGCCACACCATCCTCGCCGGGATCGAGCACGTGGACTTCGGTGCCCGGCGCCAGACCTGCCAGCAGGGATCGATAGTCAGGTACGTCGGTCTCGATAAATACGATCACGTCCGGCACAGGGACGGGCACAAGCGCTTCAGCTTCGGATGGCAGGGTGGGGGACGGCATGGACTCGCTCATGGCAGGAGGGAGAAATGATTAACAGGAACGTCCCGGCGGCGCTGGCGCCGCCGGGAACCCGTGCATGGATGCTACGGTGCGTTGGTGCCTACGGCCTGACGGGGAATTCGCCGTCCAGGCAGATGATGTAACGTACCGGCACGTAGGGCTGGAGGTTATTGTGTGGCTGGCTGGCGCCCGCCGGACCCAGCGCCAGCGCGTTCATGGATGTATTGAGCGTCGCATCGAACTCTGGCATGTCGCGTGCCGGACGGCCGGCCTTTGGGGGCTTGGCCCAGACCGCTCCGCTCGGGTCGGTCTGGGTCCCCTGGTTGTCCAGCGCTTGCGGGACGTGTCCATGGAAAGGCATCTGGCTTGTGGTCAGGGCGACGGCGGCGGCGCCGCCGGTCTGGGCGATGGCCCGCGGCGTCAGGCCCGGACCGGCTCCCTGGTGCAGGGGAACAAGGCCGTTCAGGTTGGGCAGGGCAAAGGTCCGGTCCTGCGTCCCGCCGTACATGTTCCCGATGACCGCATACAACGCCTGGTATTGCGCGAGGGGCAGCTCCTGGCCATTGCAGTCCGCCCAGCCGTTAGGCGGATAGGTGCCGCAAAAAATGCGTACTTCGCCGATGTATGAATCCATGTTCAGGCGCTCCTTATTGTCGAGGCGGGAAAATACCGACGGTGGCAATGCACAGGTTGAGTGTCAGGTAGGGCTGCATGTTGTTGTGTGCCTTTCCGCCCCCGGCAACGGTTAGCGCGTCCGGCGCCATCTGGACGTTCGCGGCCGGTGCATATGCGTTGGCGACGACGGCCCAGGTGTTGTCAACGGGGGAGGGAGTGGAGGCCTCTCCCGTCGATGCCGTCACCTGATGGGTGTGTTGCGGCATCTCGTCGACCGTCAGCGTGTGGGCCTCCTCGCCGCCGGCCGCGCCGAGGGAATTATTCGGACCGGCGCACATGGGAACTTGTCCCCTAAGGTCGGGCAGGTTGAAGGTATTTACGCCGTCGCCACCGTAATTCGTGCCGAGCAGCGAAAACAAGGCGGCGTTCTGCCTGATTTGCAGCGCCTGGCCCTTGCAAGGCAGCCAGCCGGAAGGAATCCGGTCATAGGGAAATAATCGGATCTCGCCCAGAAAGAAATCGGACATGGATAGTTCTCCTGTGGTGCGCTGCTGGATTAGGTGGACGGGTAAATACCTGAAAGCGCGATGATGAACGTAAGCGTCATGTACGGCATCATGTTGTCGTGGGCTTGGCCGCCGCCTTCGATGGAGATGGCCCGGGCGCTCATGCCCGACAGGGGCGGCGCGCCGGGCCTCTCATACGCGGTAACGGCCACAGTAGCCCAATAGCCGTTGGTCGGAGTGCTGACAGTGCCAGGCACCGACTGCGCGTTGACGGGATGGGTATGCGGCGCAAGTTCGACACTGCTCAGCGTGACAGTTTCGGTCCCGGCGGACTGCCCGAGGATATAACTGGTCCCGGTCCTGGCGGCAGTGCCCGCGCTGATCGGCACCCTGCCGCGCATGTCCGGGAGAGCGAATGTTGCCTGGCCATCACCACCGTAGATCGGACCGATCAGCGAAAAGAGCGCTTCGTTACCCGAAATCGGAAGAACCTGCCCATTACACATTGCCCATCCCTCAGGGGCATAGTTCCCGGCAAACATGCGGATTTCTCCGACATAGTGATCGCTCATTCTTATCCCTTTATTAAGATAGAAACGAATCCAGCGTGTCAATGCAATTAAGTTATCTGAACAATATTGCAAGCCCTGGCATGGAAACTACATTCGTATGCTAACTATTTACCTTTGATAATTTCAGAGGCTGCGAGCGCGATTCTAACCAGTTTTCTTTTGGGAATGGAATACAACGTGGAAATATGTGGCTTTTGAACACTTGCGCAGATCAAATGTAAAAAATCGCTTGTGTGTTTCATTTACAAAGCAGCGGGATGGACGATTTTTGTAGCCCGTTTTTCGGAGGAAGCAGCTGGTAGTGCCCGGCATTACTGGGAAAGTGCAGGATTGGAAGCACTGGCTTTATGTACTCCCAATACGGTTTTTATGGCTTGAGGGATAAACAGTTTCGCTTGTCTTGAGATATTGAGATATATCAAACGACGATACTTTCTTGTGTGGAAAACGGCGGAGGTCGCAGGCGTCAGTCGGCAGTAAATTGATGCCAATATAGCAACTAATTTCCAGCGGCACTGTCTCGGTTGAGAAAGTCGAACTGCATGACGATGGCGCATCGTATCGGCGGGCTTGCCTGCCCGGTAGCTGCCAGCCATGCAGCTTGGCAGCAAGCCTTCCTTGCCCGTATCCTTCTGCCGCATGGCACGCCTTTAACTTGCCTGATAGAATCCGTGATTCAGGCAGTTGCCCCTGCTCAGGGAAGGCCGGCGTCGTCAAAGGGTCTGCAGCGCGGCCATCACAGTTCCGACTATAAATGAAAACGCGCACTTATCTTGCGGCCATCATCCTGACGGTCCTCATCCCGCTCCTTGCCCTGTCCGCGTGGGGGCTGACCCTGCTATTGCAAAAGGAAAAGGAAGCGCGCCTCAGTAACGTCGAGGAGAAAGCCAGGTTCATCGCGCTGTCGATCGACAAGCAGCTCGCCAGTTCCGAAGGCGCCCTGCGCGTCATCGGCCAGACCGAGCCGATGTCGCAGGAAGATTTCCTGTCCCTGTATTCGCTCATGCGCCAGACGCTGACGTCCTCGGAGTCCTGGGCCGTCCTGTACGACATGGAGGGCCGCATGCTGATGCATACGCACCATCCCTACGGCACGGTGTTCGACGAAGGACCGAACCCATGGGTGTCAAGCGCGATCGCACTGCAAAAGCCCAGCGTGTCGGACCTGCGCGAGGGGCGCGCCGGCAAGTGGAAGGTGGTGTCGGTCAACCTGCCGGTCAGGACCGCAAGCGGGCGCCAATACCTGCTGTCCCATACCTTCCATGTCAGCCACATCACGCGCCTGCTGCATTCCGTGGACCTGCCGGGCACCTGGGTGGTGGGTGTGTTCGGGACCGATGGCATCAGCATTGCCCGCAATCTGCGCGAAAAGGAGTTTGTCGGAACGCGGGTGGTCCCCGCGCTGTACGAAGCTTCCCGCGCCCAGACGAGCGGAAGGATCAGGAACCTGACGCGCGACGGCTTCTGGGCGTACAACACCTTCACGCATACCACCCGCGCCGACTGGACGGTGGCGATCGCGGCGCCGATCGAGGAGATCAACAGCCCGGCGCGTACCGCCACGGTCATCGCCGCACTGGTGCTGGCGGTCGCGTTCGGCGGCGCCATACTGGGCATCGTCGTGTTTGCCCGGCGCATCACCGGTTCCTTCAACCTGACCCTGGCGGCGGCGAAATCGCTGGAGCAGGGCAAGATACCGGCCGTCGAGGCATCCGGCGTGGTCGAAGCCGACGCGCTGCAGCGCGCCTTGCGCGACGCCGGCATGAAGATCGAGGCGGAAAACCAGGCGAGGCAGGCGCTCGAGCGCGAACGCGAGCAGCTGCTGCGCAGCGAGCGCGAGGCGCGGCGGGCCGCGGAGAACCAGAACAGCGCGAAGGACGAGTTCCTCGCCATGCTGGCCCACGAGCTGCGCAACCCGCTTGCCCCGATTGCCGCCGCCGCGCACATGCTCAAGCTGCCGGGGCGCAGCGAGGCCACCTTGCAGCGTACGGGCGAGATCATCACCCGCCAGGTCGAGCACCTGAAGTCCCTGATCCATGACCTGCTCGACGTGTCGCGGGTCACCCGCGGGCTGGTGTCCATCGAACAGGCCCGGGTCGAGATCGGCGCGGTGGTGAAAGGCGCCGCCGAGCAGGTCGAACCCTTGATGCTGTCGCGCCGGCACGCATTCCGGCTCGACGTGCGGACACCGCATGCGGTCGTCTCGGGCGACCAGAACCGCCTGATCCAGGTCGTCACCAACCTGCTGGCCAACGCTGCAAAATACACGCCGGAGGGCGGCAACATCGTGCTTGCGGTGGATGTCCGCGGCCAGGACCTGGTCCTGAGCGTGACCGACAACGGCATCGGCATCGATCCCGAACTGCTGCCCCAGGTGTTCGATCTCTTCAAGCAGGCGCGGCGTAGCGCCGACCGCTCGCAGGGCGGACTCGGGCTCGGGCTGGCACTCGTGCGCAGCATCATGGCGCTGCATGGCGGGCAGGTGGAAGTCCATAGCGACGGCATCGGCAAAGGCGCATGCTTCACCCTGAGCCTGCCCTTGTCCCCGCCGGCGCCTTCGTCCGCACCTTCGTCCACACCTTCGTCCGCGTCCTTGCCGCAATCCTCGGCGCAGGCGGCTGAGGCCGGCGCGCCGCCGGACGACACAGGCGTGCGGGCCGAACCGGTACGGCTCATGGTCGTCGACGACAACGTCGATGCCGCGCGCATGCTCGCCAACCTGCTGGAAGCCAAGGGACACCAGGTGACGGTCATGGCGGATGCCCACAACGCCATCCGGCATAGCCAGGATGCGCCGTACGCGCTCTACATCCTCGACATCGGCCTGCCGGACATGGATGGCTACGAACTGGCGCGCCGGCTGCGCCGGGCGAGCGGCAGCAAGGACGCGGTCCTGGTTGCGCTCACAGGCTACGGGCAGGTGCACGACAGGCAGACCGCGTTCGCAGCCGGCTTCGACCACCATTTCGTCAAGCCGGTCGATATCGCGGCACTCGACCGTATCCTGGCGAGCACGGCAACGGCGGCCAGCAGACCTTGCGTTTGAAAAAGCGGTCCGTGCTCGTGCCTGCAAGGCACCCGCACACCGGGTATCATTATTGGATTACCAGTTACCAAACACAGGAACCGAGGCCCATGACGACTTCCAGCTATCCCGACACCCGACTTCTCATCGCCAACGAATGGAGCGACGCCACTGGCGGAAAGACGATCCCGGTGCTGAATCCGGCCACCGGGCAGCCGATCGGCACCGTGGCCCACGCCAGCATCGCGGACCTGGACCGCGCCCTGGCCGCTGCCCAGAAGGGCTTCGAGGCCTGGCGCTTCGTGCCTGCGGCCGAGCGTGCCGCCACCATGCGCCGCGCCGCCAACCTGCTGCGCGAGCGCGCGGGCGACATCGCACGCCTGCTGACCCAGGAGCAGGGCAAGCCGCTGGCCGAAGCAAAAATGGAAGCGCTGGCCGGCGCCGAGATCATCGACTGGTTCGCCGCCGAAGGCATGCGCGTGTACGGCCGCATCGTCCCGTCGCGCAACCCGGCGGCCCAGCAACTGGTGCTGAAGGAGCCGGTCGGTCCGGTCGCGGCGTTCACGCCCTGGAACTTCCCGATCAACCAGATCGTCCGCAAGCTCGCCGCCGCGCTGGCGACCGGCTGCTCCTTCCTGTGCAAGGCACCGGAAGAAACCCCGGCGTCTCCGGCAGCGCTGCTGCAGTGCTTCGTCGACGCCGGCGTGCCGCCGGGCGTGGTGGGCCTGGTGTTCGGCGACCCTGCCGAGATCTCCGGCTACCTGATCCCGCACCCGGTCATCCGCAAGGTCACCTTCACCGGTTCGACCCCGGTCGGCAAGCAGCTGGCCGCCCTGGCCGGCGCCCACATGAAGCGCGTGACGATGGAACTGGGCGGCCATGCGCCGGTCATCATCGCCGAGGACGCGGACGTGGCGCTGGCCGTCAAGGCCGCCGGCGCCGCCAAGTTCCGCAATGCGGGCCAGGTGTGCATCTCGCCGACCCGCTTCCTGGTGCACAAGGCCATCAAGGACGAGTTCACCCAGGCCCTGGTGCGCCATGCCGAAAGCCTGAAGATCGGCGACGGCCTGGTCGAAGGCACGACCCTCGGTCCGCTGGCCAACGCGCGCCGTCTGACGGCAATGGCGCAGGTGGTGGAGGACGCCCAGGCCAAGGGCGCCACCGTCGCGACCGGCGGCCAGCGCGTCGGCGACGCCGGCAACTTCTTCGCGCCGACCATCCTGGCCGACGTGCCGCTCGAGGCAAGCGTGTTCAACGACGAGCCCTTCGGTCCAGTGGCGGCGATCCGCGGTTTCGACAGCCTGGAAGAAGCAATCAACGAGGCCAACCGCCTGCCGTACGGCCTGGCCGGCTATGCCTTCACCCGTTCGATCAAGAACGCCCAGCTCCTGATGAACCGCGTGGAAGTCGGCATGCTGTGGATTAACCAGCCGGCCACGCCGAGCGCCGAGCTGCCGTTCGGCGGCATCAAGGATTCCGGCTACGGCTCGGAAGGCGGTCCGGAAGCGCTGGAAGCCTACCTGAATACCAAGGCGGTATCGATGGTGGGCGTATAGGTTTGCAAATAAGTTTGCAAACAAGCGTGTAAGATGGCGGCCGGCGCCGCACTGCACGATGGAGGAAAGCCTGCACGTGCAGGCTTTTTTTTTCTTGTACAGGGAGTAGGGAATGGGGAGCGGCACCGACGCGGACATGAAATTCACGATCACCGACATCGACGTCGGTCTGCGGGTGTTCGAGGCGCTCGCGCGGCACGCCGGGTCGGCGCAGGGCGCGCCGATCGCCTATGCCGACCTGCTCACGCTGGCGCGCCAGTTGCATCCGAGGGACGCGACCCTCGGCCGTGCCGTCCCGGTGGGCATCGGCATGAAACTGCGCTTCGTCGAAGACTTCTGCCGCACATACGGCTACCCCAACCTGGCCTGCCTCGCGGTGAACAGGGCGACCATGCGGCCCGCTCCTGGCTACCAGGGAGACTGGGAGGCCGAGCGGCGCGCCGTGGCGGGCGTCGACTGGTCCGGCGCCGACGCGCAACTGGCGGCGCATGCCGCTGCCGCCCGGGCGGCGATCCCGGCGCGCTTCAAGCCGCGCAAGGAACGGCCGGCGGACGTGGCCTGGTACGCCTATTTCTGCTCGCACCGCGCCGCTTGCGCGAAGGTGGCGCAGGAAGACAAGCAGGAAATCATCAACCTCATGATGGCCGGCCTGGACCCGGAGTCGGCGCTGGCGCGCGTGCTGGCAGCCAAGGCCGACTACGGCAGCGAAGGATGAGCCCGGCACAAGGCCGCGCGCATCCCGAGGCTCAGCGGCGGGCTTTCCTGCGTCCGCGTGTCGCCGCCAGCCCCGCCAGGGCCGTCGCGAACAGGCCGAGCGAGGCCGGCTCCGGGACCGTGAAATCATCCATGGCCCATTGCGTGCCGCTGCTGTTGTAGATGACCAGGGTGTCGATGCCCGACCAGCCGAGACCGATCCACCGGGGCGTGACGGTGTCCAGCACGTACGACACGTCGGTGGAATACAGCAGCTCGCCCTTGCGCCACCCCTCGAAGGCCAGCTCCTGGTCGAGCCAGGCCGACGTGAACCAGGCCCCGACGAAATCGAAACCGCCCATCCGGGCGATCGCGGCGGTGCCGCCGTCGCGGTTGAAGGCGGTGTTGGCGTACGAGACGGTGCCCGCCGCATAGCCGCTGCCGGGATAGGCATCGGCCCGGATCGCGCCCAGGTTGATCCAGTCGAAACCCCGGTAGCCGTCGGGGATGACCTCGGTCTCGTCGCCGGGCAGGTCGTCGAATCCGATGACGGCGGCGGGGGCGCCCGCCGAGGCGAACAGCATCAGGAGGGAGAAAACGATGTTCTTCATGTGGTGGTCCTCGATGGTTGAATGTGGCGGTCAGCGGGCCAGGGCCGCAACGTCGGCGTCGCCGAGCGCGCTGCCGTAGATGCGCAGGTCGTCCATTGACCCTTTGTACGGCGTATCCCACCAGTTCACGCCCAGCGCGAACACGCCGCCGGTATTGGTGAAGACGTTGGGGAAGTTGGTCCCGCTGAAGCGTTTCACCCCGTTGACATAGACATTCACGGCGCCGTTGCGCACGCTGAACGCGAGGTGCGACCAGCGGCCGACGGGGATGTTCATGCCCAGTCCCGCGTCGTACCAGGCGGTGCCCGACCACAGCATCGATGCGCCGTTGACGAAATCGTGCCCCATCGGCAGCAGGCTGATCCACGAATCCGTCGTGCGCGCGCCGAAGAAGGTGGTCGAGAACGCCGTCAGCTGCGCCGGCTTGAGCCAGAGTGCGACGGTGTAGTTGTTCGACGCGATCAGGCCGTTCGGCAGGCGGATGCCGCTGGCGCCGTTGAAGACGGCGGCATTGCCTTTCACGCCGGCCTCATACCCGATGCTGCCGCCGGCGGCGTCGATCCGGCTGCCGACCACGACACCCGGGCCCGACGTGCCGGTCGCGTCGTGCAGGTTGCCGTCGAAGGCATAATGCGCCAGCAGTCCGCCCGCCTTGCGCACGGTGACGGTGAAGGTCTTGACGGCGCTGGCCGTGCCCTTGGCGATGCGCGCGCTCAAGGTGAGGGTGACGTCGCCGGCGGCTGCATTGACGACGCCGGTATGGCTCACCACGGCCGGGTTGGACGAGGTCCAGGTGATGGTCGAACCGCGCGCACCGGAAGTCGGCAGGCTCAGGTCGGTGCTTACCGCCGACGTGTTGCCCAGGCTGAGCTCCGCATGGATTGCGTTGACCACCTGGGCATCGGTGCGCGGCAGCAGGCGGCTGCCGAATACCGCCACGCCTTCGCCCGACAGGGCCGACAGGGTCATCACGTAGCTCTTCGAGGTTTCGTCCCATTGGCTCAGGAACGCGCCCTTGTAGGGCGTGGCGGCGCCCTGCAGGCGCAGCTCGACCCCGTTGGCGCCGACAAGGGCCCAGGTGCCGGTCACCGCGCCGGTCACCGCGCCGTTGGCTGCCAGCGTGACGTGCTGCGACCGCTTGATGGCGGCCGAGATGTCCTTGCCATGGTTGACGAACAGGTAGTCGCCGGCCACGAACTCGCGGCGTACCGCCACCGCTTTCTCCTTTGCGTAGCGGTAGGGCGCGACCACCGGCCAGCCGTCCGCGTTCATCAGCATCTGGTGGACCCGGATCTCGTGCTGCTCGCCGCGCTCGGGGAAGCGGGTGTGGAACACGAGGAAGTGCTTGCCGGTCGCGGCGTCGTAGTAGGCCGAGTTGTGGCCGGGAGAGACGTAGCCGGTACCGATGCCGGTGCCGGGCTCGCCGAGCTTGCGCTCGAACAGGTAGTTCCCCATCAGCTTGACGCCGTAGGGCGCGATCGAGGCGTCGTCGAACAGCGGTTTGGCCGGATCCGAGCGCACGCCCGCCATGTCCTTGCCCTGCGCGTCCAGGTAGGGGCCGTCGGGATTGCGCGAGCGCGCCACGCGCATGTTGTAGCCGCCGGTGGCGTCCAGGCCACCGAAGGAGGTGAACAGGTAATAGTAGGCCGTGGCCGGGCTGTACATCACGAACGCGCCCTCGATGCGGGCGTGGTTGCCGCCCATGAGGCGCTTGCCGTATCCCTGGCCCGGCAGGGGCATGCCGTTCGTCGGGTTCATCTGCATGATGAAGATGCCGCCCGAGTAGGAACCGTAGATCATCCACAGCCGGCCCGCATTGTCGGAGAACACGTGCGGATCGACCGCGTTCGGGTGCTTCATGGCGTCGTACACCGTGCCGTCGTGGCTGGCCTGGCCCCACATGCCGGAGCGCAGGAAGATGCCCTTGTCGACATACGGGCCTTCGATGCGGTCGGCGACGGCCAGGCCCATGGCGGAACGGGGCGAGTCGCCCTTGCAGGCGTTGTAATACATGTAGAACCTGCCGTCCGCCAGCTGCCTGACGTCCGCCGCCCACAGCGTGTTCGACTGGGCCCAGCTGAAGGTCTCGGCCAGTTCGGTGAACACGTTGGCCGAGCCGTTCAGGAACAGCGGGTTGGTGGCGCTGACGCCGTCCGTCAGCTGCTGCCAGTTCATCAGGTCGGTGGACTTCGCGGCCGCAAGGTGGGAGCCGAACACGTAATACGTGTCCCCCGCCTTGACCACCGATGGATCGTGCACGGAAGCGTTCTTGAAGGTGATCGGGGTGAATCCCGCCTGGGCGGCGGCATCCGGGGCGAGCAGGGCCGAGGCCAATAGCGCCCCCAGCCCCCACAGCGAAAGGGTCTTGTTCATGACATGTCTCCGGTATCGTTATTGTCCTTGCGCCGGGCCGGCCGGGCCGCGGGTGCAAGCTGCCGCCTAGATTGCAGAAATTTTTGCATTCTTACCAATGACATTAAAGCGGCGGGCGATACCGATATCGGTATGCGGCCCGCGCGCGTCGCGCGGGCGCCCGATGTTGCGCGCGCTCTGTCGCCCACTGCACCGACCTCGACCGCGCGTTCCCGCACACTGCCCCTGTCAAGCGAGCAGGGCTACCTGCAGGAATGTGTAAAAATCACAACATCGTGAAAGCGGAGGAAAGATGTCGAGCGCACCCATCACCGTGGAACAGGGCATTCAGGCGGCAGGCGTGGGAAAGTTCCAGTACCGCCTGTTCCTGATCTTCGGCCTGGTCTGGATGGCCGACGCCATGCAGGTGCTGTCGATCGGGTTCAGCGCCCCCTCGATCGCGAAGACCTTCGGGATCCCGGTGCCGCAGGCGCTCGAAACCGGCACGGTGTTCTTCGTCGGGATGCTGCTCGGCGCCTTCGTGTTCGGGCGCATGGCGGACCGGATCGGGCGCCGGCCGGTGCTGATGGCCGCGGTGGTGCTCGACGCCTGCTTCGGCGTGGCGTCGGCGTTCGCGCCGGATTTCACCTGGCTGCTGGTGCTGCGCTTCCTGACCGGCATCGGCGTGGGCGGCACGCTCCCGGTGGACTACACGATGATGGCGGAATTCCTGCCGAGCGACCGGCGCGGGCGCTGGCTGGTGCTGCTCGAATCGTTCTGGGCGGTCGGGACCATCATGCTGGCCGTGCTGGCCCTGGTGGCGCTGCGCTGGGGGGACGATGCCTGGCGCGTCATCTTTTTCGTCACCGGCCTGCCGGCGCTGGTCGGCGTCGTGCTGCGCCTGTACATACCCGAGTCGCCCATGTACCTCAATCGCAGCGGCATGGGGGAGCAGGCGCGCGCGGTGCTGGAGCGTGTGGCGCGGGTCAACGGCAACGGGACGGCGATCCCGAGGCTGCAGCCGGACGCACCGGCCAAGCAGTCGCTGCTGGCGCTGTTCGCCGGGAAGCTGCGGCGCAGGAGCCTGTCGCTGTTCGTGGCCTGGGCGCTCATTTCGATCGCCTACTATGGCGTGTTCGTCTACCTGCCGGTGCGGCTGAGCGCCGAGGGCTTCGGCTTCATGCGCGGCCAGGAGTTCCTGATCGTGCTGGCACTGGTGCAGCTGCCGGGCTTTGCGCTGTCGGCCTATGGGGTGGAACGCTGGGGACGCAAGCCGACGCTGGTCGGCTTCCTGTTGCTGAGCGCCGTGGGCTGCATGTTCTACAGCCTCGGCGACGCCACCTGGGTGGTGGTCGGCTCGACCCTCCTGATGAGCTTTGCGCTGCTGGGCACCTGGGGCGCGCTGTACGCCTTCACGCCCGAGGTGTACCCGACCGACCTGCGCGCCAGCGGGATGGGCACGGCGGGCGCCGTGGCGCGCTTCGGCGGCCTGTTCGCGCCCTCGATCGTGGCGCCGGTGATGGCGACGCATTTCACGCTGGCGCTGGCCATGCTCGCCGGCTTCCTGGTCATCGGCGCGCTGGCGATCCACCACGTCGACGTGGAGTCGCGCAACCGCGCCCTGGAGTGAACGTTCCCGGACCGGACGCGGGTGCGTGCGGCGGCGGGCGGGGCCTGGCCGCCGCACCGTGCATCATGCCCCCGGCGCCTCGCCGGCGTGCAGGTAGTGGACCTCGGACTGTTCGCGCAGGCGCGCCGCCGCCTGCTCGGGCGTCAGGTCGCGCTGGGCCTCGGCCAGCATCTCGAAGCCGACCATGAACTTGCGCACCGAGGCCGAGCGCAGCAGGGGCGGGAAGAAGTGGGCGTGCAGCTGCCAGGGGCGCTGGTCGCCGTCCTCGTAGGGCGCGCCGTGCCAGCCCATCGAGTACGGGAAGGAGGTCTGGAACAGGTTGTCGTAGCGGGTCGTCAGGCGCTGCAGCGCCAGCGCCAGGTCGTCGCGCTGGGCGTCCTGCAGGTCTTCGAGGCGCTGCACCGGGAAGCGCGGCAGCAGCAGGGTCTCGAACGGCCAGCCGGCCCAGTAGGGCACCACCGCGAGCCAGTGCTCGGTGGCGACCACCACCCGTTCGCCGGCTTCGGCTTCGCGCCGTGCGTAGTCGAGCAGGAGCGCCTGTCCGTGGGCGGCGAAATACTCGCGCTGGCGGCGGTCTTCCTTGGCCGGCAGGTCGGGCACGTAGCTGGTCGCCCAGACCTGGCCGTGCGGATGCGGGTTGGAGCAGCCCATCACCGCACCCTTGTTCTCGAACACCTGCACCCAGCGGTAGGCCGCGCCCAGCTCCGCGCTCTGGGCGGCCCAGGTGTCCACCACGCCGCGGATCGCCGCCAGGTCCAGTTCGGGCAGCGACTTGCCGTGGTCCGGCGAGAAGCAGATCACGCGGCTGGTGCCGCGCACGCTCATGCCCTGGAACAGCGGATCGTCGCTGGCCGCCGCCTCGGGCGTATCGGGCGCCACCGCGGCGAAGTCGTTGGTGAAGACGTAGGTCCCCTCGTAGGGCGGGTTGCGTTCGCCGTTGACGCGCAGGTTTCCGGCGCACAAGTAGCAGCCCGGATCGTGCGCGGGCCGGACGCTGCGGTCGACCGCTTCCTGCTGTCCCTGCCAGGGACGCTTGGCGCGGTGTGGCGATACCAGTACCCATTCGCCGCTCAGGGCGTTGAAACGGCGGTGCGGGTGTTCGGGTGCGGTGAACATGGATCTCCTTCCGGTTGGTTTCGTGGCTCCCGCATCTTAATCGGGAACGATGCCGGTCGCGTTTTCGCCTGCGCCAATCGGACACGCATCCAGCAAGCCGCGCGCGCGCAGCCATTGCTCGGCGCGGCGCGGCCAGCCTGACGCGGTGCCCAGTCCGTCGCGCATCCCGATGCCGTGCGCGCCCTGTTCGAACAGATACATTTCCGCCGGCACCTGCGCGGCCGTGAGCGCCTGGTAGAACAGGATGCTGTTCTCGACCGGCACCGACTGGTCGGCCTGGGTATGGATCAGGAGCGTGGGCGGCGTCCGCGCCGTCACCTGGCGCGCCACCGACATCAGTGACACGTCCGCCGGCGCGGGGGCGGGGCCGAGCAGGGCCCTGCGCGAACCGGCGTGCGCCGCCGCGCCTTCCATGGCGATCACCGGGTACATGAGCAGCAGGAAGTCGGGCCGCGCGCTCACGTTGTCGAGTTCCGCGCCGGTGCGCCCGAGCGGATGGTCGAACAGGGTGCCGGCGACCGCGGCCAGGTGGCCGCCGGCCGAGCTGCCCATCACGCCGATCCGCTCCGGGTGTACGTTCAGGCGCGCCGCCTGCGAGCGCACCATGCGCAGCGCGCGCAGCACGTCCCGCAGCGGCGCCGGGTGGCCGTAGTCGCGGAGGCGGTACTTGAGCACGAATGCGGTGATGCCGAGGGTGCCGAGCCAGCGAGCATACTGGTCGCCCTCGCGGTCCATTCCCAGCAATTCGTAGCCGCCGCCGGGGCAGACGATGACGGCGGTGCCGTTCGGCCGGTCGACGGCGGGCATGAACATCCTCAGGTCGGGATCGACGACGCCGGCAACGCGGCCATTGTCGATCGTTTCCGGCCCGACGCCGGCCCGGGCGTCCGGCACGCCTTCGGGCCATAGCGGCATGACGTGGGGCGCTGCCGCCCAGCCGGGCTTGAACTGTTCCATCGCGGGTCTCCTGGGTCCATTCCTCTCCGCCCCGCATGATAGATCAGCGGCCGCATGCCTGACGCCGGCTTGCCGGTCCGGCGGACGCGGCCGAACGCAATGGCCAGGCGGCCATGGGACGAGGTGGCGGTACTCAGCGCGAATCGCGGCGGTCGGCGGTCCCGTCGTTGGCCTCGCCCGCATCCTGGATGGGGGCGACCGGCAGCTGCCAGTCGTAGCGGAGCGCGGCCATGCGCAGGCCGAAGCACAGCGCGGCGCCGGCACAGGCGACCGGCGCAGTCGGCAGCGACAAGGCGTCGCCGGCCACCACCACCGTGGCCCCGGCCAGCGCTGCCACGGCGTAGACGTCGGCGCGCATCACCGACGGCACTTCGTTGAGCAGCACGTCGCGGGCGATGCCGCCCCCGATTCCGGTCAGCATGCCGAGCAGGGCGGCCATTTCAGGTTCGAGGCCGAAGACCAGGGCTTTCTGCGCGCCTGCGACGCAGAACAGCGCCAGGCCGGCCGCGTCGAAAACCTGCACCGGCGTGCGCAGGCGCTCCACGGTCGGATGCCAGAAGAAGATGGTCAGGCCCGCCAGCAACGACACCCCCAGGTAGCGCCAATCGCTGATCGCCGCCGGCGGCGTGGCGCCGATCAAGAGGTCGCGCACGATACCCCCCGACGTGGCCGCCACGAACGAGAGCACCAGCACCCCGAAGATGTCGACGCGGCGCCGCACGCCGGCGGCGGCGCCGCTGAGGGCGAACACGAAGGTGCCGATCAGGTCGAGCGTCAACACGAGGGTTTTCATGGCGGCGCCCATGTCGAGCGAAAGGACAGCAAACAAGGACACTCCTGGTGATGGGTTCAGCCCGGCGCGGCGGACGTGCCGGCCGGTCAACACCGCAGTATAGTGCCTCCGGGGATGGGGCCGCCACAGGCGGCAACGCGGCTTGCGCGTGGCGCGCGCGCGGACCGGGAAGGCGACATTCGCGTGCGCCGGATTGATGTGTGCAGCTCATGATTGACGGCAATTTATGAGCGGAATTCATAAGCCTATTCTGTCAGCCGCATGAATGGCGCGGTGAAATAACCTTAACATCCATGCAAGCCTCTTATCCCAGGATAAGGTCCCCCTATTCAGTCCCCGACCAGGAGCCCCATGGACGACTCCACCCATATCAACCAGACCCGGCGTGGCCTGCTCATCAGCGGCGCCATGACCGCGACCGCGGCAGCCATCCCGGCCGTGGCAAGCGCCCAGGCCACCAGCCCGATCGCTCACCCTGCGCCGGGCGCCACGGCGCGCCCGCCGGTGGCGATGAAGGTCAGCCTGCGCGTCAACGGCCAGCGCCGCGAACTGGAACTCGACACCCGCACCTCGCTCCTCGACGCGCTGCGCGAGCACCTGCAACTGACCGGCACCAAGAAGGGTTGCGACCAGGGCCAGTGCGGCGCCTGCACCGTCATCGTCGACGGCCGCCGCATCAACTCCTGCCTGAGCCTGGCCGTGATGCACGACGGCGCGGAGATCACGACCATCGAGGGGCTCGGCACCCCGGACAAGCTGCATCCGCTGCAGGCGGCCTTCGTCAAGCACGACGGCTACCAGTGCGGGTATTGCACCCCGGGGCAGATCTGTTCCGCGGTCGGCGTGCTCGACGAGATCAAGCGCGGCATGCCCAGCCATGTCACGGCCGACCTGAACGCGCAGCCGATGTTCTCGGCCGACGAACTGCGCGAACGCATGAGCGGCAACATCTGCCGCTGCGGCGCCTATTCCAACATCGTCGATGCGATTACCGAGGTGGCGGCGACGAGCGGCGCGGGAGGCAAGGCATGAAGGCCTTCACCTACCAGCGCGCGCGCACCCCGGCCGAAGCCGCCGCCGCGGTGGCGCAAACGCCGGGCGCGCGCTTCATCGCCGGCGGCACCAACCTGCTCGACCTGATGAAGCTCGAGATCGAGACGCCGCCGCACCTGGTGGACGTCAACCACCTCGGCCTGGATCGAATCGACGCCACACCCGACGGCGGCCTGCGCGTGGGCGCCCTGGTGCTCAACGGCGACCTGGCGGCCGACGCCCGCGTGCGGCGCGACTACGCGGTGCTGTCGCGCGCGCTGCTGGCCGGCGCCTCGGGCCAGCTGCGCAACAAGGCGAGCACCGCCGGCAACCTGCTGCAGCGCACCCGCTGCCCGTACTTCTACGACACCAACATGCCCTGCAACAAGCGGGTGCCGGGCAGCGGCTGCTCGGCGATCGGCGGCTATACGCGCGGCCACGCGATCGTCGGCCAGAGCAATGCCTGCATCGCGACGCATCCGAGCGACATGGCGGTGGCCATGATGCTGCTCGACGCGCGCGTCGAGACGGTCAACCCGCAAGGCGCCACCCGCGTGATCCCGATCGCGGATTTCTACCGCCTGCCGGGCAACACCCCGCACCTCGAGAACAATCTCGTTTCGGGGGAGCTGATCACGGCCGTAACGCTGCCCAAGCCGCTCGGGGGCAGGCATTTCTATCGCAAGGTGCGCGACCGCGCGTCCTACGCTTTCGCCCTGGTGTCGGTGGCGGCGGTGGTGCAGCCGGACGGCAGCGGCCGCGTCGCGCTCGGCGGCGTCGCCCACAAGCCCTGGCGCGTGCCTGCAGCCGAAAGCGCCATGCCGCGCGGCGGCAAGGCGGTGACGGACCAGTTGCTGGCCGGCGCGCGCACGACCGAAGAAAACGCATTCAAGGTCCCGCTCGTGCAGCGCACCCTGGAGGCGATCCTGCTCGAGGCGCGCGCGCCCCGAGCCGCTTAAGAGGCCAACAAGATGAAATTCACCGTCCCCGCAGGCACCAACCCGATCGACCAGATGAAGGTCGTGGGCAAACCGCTCGACCGCATCGACGGACCGCTCAAGACCACCGGCACCGCGCCGTACGCCTACGAACAGCACAAGCTCGTGCCGAACGCCGCCGTCGGCTACGTGGTCGGCGCCAGCATCCCCAAGGGCCGCATCACGCGCATCGACAGCAGCGCAGTCAAGGCGGCGCCGGGCGTGATCGCCGTGGTCACCTACGAGAACGCCGGCAAGATCGGAAAGGGCAACTTCAACACCGCGCGGCTGCTGGCCGGCCCGGAAGTGCAGCACTACCACCAGGCGGTGGCCGTGGTGGTGGCCGAGACCTTCGAGCAGGCGCGCGCCGCCGCCACCCTGCTGAAAATCGACTACGCGAAGCAGGACGGCGCCTACGACCTGGCCAAGGCCAAGGGCAGCGCCGTCAAGCCGGCCGAGAAGGACCAGCCCGACTCCGGCATCGGCAACTTCGAGCGCGGTTTCGCCAACGCCCCGGTGAAGCTCGACGCCACCTACACCACGCCCGACCAGTCGCACGCGATGATGGAGCCGCATGCCTCGGTGGCGTACTGGGAAGGCCCGAAGCTCACCGTCTACACCTCGAACCAGATGATCAACTGGGGCAAGAAGGACCTGGCCAAGACCCTCGGCATCCCCGAGGAGAACGTGCGCATGGTCTCGCCCTACGTCGGCGGCGGCTTCGGCGGCAAGCTGTTCCTGCGTTCGGAAGCCTTGCTCGCTGCCTTGGGCAGCCGGGCGGCCGGCAGGCCGGTGAAGGTGGCGCTGCAGCGCGCGCTCCTGATGAACAACACCACGCACCGCCCGGCGACCATCCAGCGCATCCGCATCGGCGCCACCCGCGAAGGCCGCATCACGGCCATCGCCCACGAAAGCTGGTCGGGCGACCTGCCGGGCGGCCAGCCGGAGACGGCGGTGCAGCAGACGCGCCTGCTGTATGCCGGCGCCGACCGCATGACCCGCCTGCGGCTGGCGAGACTGGACCTGCCGGAAGCGAACGCCATGCGCGCGCCGGGCGAGGCGCCGGGCATGATGTGCCTGGAGATCGCGGTCGACGAGCTGGCCGAGAAGCTCGGGATGGACCCGGTGATGCTGCGCATCGTAAACGACACCACGACCGATCCCGAAAACCCGGGGAAGAAATTCTCGCAGCGGCGCTTCGTGGAATGCCTGCGCCAGGGCGCCGACCGGTTCGGCTGGAACAAGCGCAGCGCGACCCCGGGCAAGACCCGCGACGGCCGCTGGCTGGTGGGCATGGGCGTGGCCTCGGCCTTCCGCAACAACCTGGTGATGAAGTCGGCGGCGCGGGTGCGCCTGGCGCGCGACGGCGCCATCACGGTGGAAACCGACATGACCGACATCGGCACCGGCAGCTATACCATCATCGCCCAGACCGCGGCCGAGATGATGGGCGTGCCGATCGACCGCGTGACGGTCAAACTGGGCGACTCGGACTTTCCGATATCGGCCGGCTCGGGCGGGCAGTGGGGCGCCAACAGCTCCACCGCCGGGGTGTATGCCGCCTGCGTCAAGCTGCGCGAGGCCGCCGCCGCAAGGCTGGGCCTGGACCCGACGAATGCCGAATTCGTCGACGGCAGCGTGCGCGCCGGCGGGCGCTCGGTGCCCCTGCGCCAGGCGGCCGAGGCAGGCGAACTGGTGGGCGAAGACACCATGGAGTACGGCGGCGACATCGACAAGAAGTGGCAGCAGTCCACGTTCGGCGCCCACTTCGTGGAAGTCGGCGTGGACGTGGCCACGGCCGAGATCCGGGTGCGCCGCATGCTGGCCGTGTGCGCGGCCGGCCGCATCCTGAACCCGAAGGCGGCGCGCAGCCAGGTGATCGGCGCGATGACGATGGGCGTGGGCGGCGCCATCATGGAAGACCTGGTGGTCGACAAGCGGCTCGGCTTTTTCGTCAACCACGACCTGGCCGGCTACGAAGTGCCGGTGCATGCCGACATCCCGCACCAGGAAGTCATCTTCCTCGACGAGTCCGACCCGATGTCCTCGCCGATGAAGGCCAAGGGCGTCGGCGAACTGGGACTGTGCGGGGTCGGCGCGGCGGTGGCGAATGCGATCTACAACGCCACCGGCATCCGGGTGCGCGACTATCCGGTGACGCTCGACAAGCTGCTGGCGAAGATGCCGGCCGTGGTGTAGGCGCATCTGTGCCGGCCGCGCGTCCGGCGCGCCGATGCACTGCGGCAGAGCGCACCGGAGTCGAACGCGCGGCCGGGAAAACCCGGCCACCCTACGGCGCTCTGCTAGACTCGCGCGATCTGCAATCCACCCACTCCAGAGTCAAATGAAGCATCGTTCAGAAGGCGGTCTCGTCTATTCCACCGAAAGCGGCAGGATGTGCCCCGCATGCCGGCGCCCGATCCTCGATTGCACCTGCAAGGCAAAAGCCGCGCCCGCCGGCGACGGCGTGGTGCGCGTCTCGCGCCAGACCAAGGGCAGGGGAGGCAAGAGCGTCACCCTGGTCAAGGGATTGGCGCTCGACCCGGTCGCGCTGGCCGTGCTCGGCAAGGGGTTGCGCACGGCATGCGGCTCCGGCGGCACGGTGAAGGACGGGGTGATCGAAGTGCAGGGCGACCACTGCGACAAGGTCATGGATGAACTCCGAAAACATGGCCACGATCCGAAGCGCGCCGGGGGCTGAACCGGGCAGCGCCGCACGGGGCTGGGGCGCCGGTCTCTGTCTTTACAAAATTGCTTGACAATAATTTCCTGTGATCTTAAAGTGATATCACTTTGATGTTACTTACCTGGGAGGAGTCGAGCATGCATGCAGCACCTACGCGCCGTGAAAAGGCGTTCTCATCCGCGAATGGCTACCTGGCGGCCGGTGCCGGGATCGTCCTGCTGCTCGGCGCCGTTTACCTCTTCAAGAGCGGCGTCGAGGCGACCGGCGGCCTGGGCTTCATCGTCGGCAGCCTGTTGCTGGGACTGGCGGGCATCCTGTGCCTGACGGGCCTGTTCATGCTGCAGCCGAACGAAAGCGCGATCCTGACCCTGTTCGGCAAGTACATCGGCACCGACCGCAGCGAAGGCCTGCGTTGGGCCTTCCCCCTGTACGTCAAGCGGCGCCTCTCGTTGCGTGCCCGGAACTTCAATGCCCCGACGCTCAAGGTCAACGACAAGCGCGGCAACCCGGTCGAGATCAGCGCGGCCGTCGTCTGGCGCGTGCGCGACACCGCCCAGGCCGTATTCGAGGTGGACGATTTCGAGCGCTACGTCTCGATCCAGGCCGAAGCCGCGCTGCGCCACCTGGCCTCGCAGTATGCCTACGACGAGGGAGAAGACTTGCCTGCAGGCGAAACCACGCTGCGCGCCGGCATGGATGTGGTCGCCGATGCGCTGAAGTCCGAACTGCAGGCGCGTTTCGAGGCGGCCGGCGTGGAAGTGCTCGATGCGAAGCTCACCCACCTGGCGTATGCTGCCGAAATCGCCCAGGTCATGCTGCGCCGCCAGCAGGCCGAGGCGATCATCAGTGCCCGCGCCAAGATCGTGCACGGCGCGGTGAGCATGGTGGAAGCGGCGCTGAAGGGATTGTCCGAGCGCGGCATCGTCGAGCTCGACGACGAGCGCAAGGCGGCGATGGTCAGCAATCTGCTGGTGGTGCTGTGTTCGGACAAGGAAACCCAGCCCATCGTCAACACCGGCACCCTGTACAACTAGCAGCCGAAGAGCATGGCAAGTCCTGGTAAAAAAGCCTTTCCCCTGCGGATCGACCCGGCACTGTGGGAAGAACTGCAGCGTCTCGCCGCAAGGGATTTGCGCAGCGTAAACGCAGAAATAGAATATCTGCTGAGGGAGGCGCTTGCCCGGCGCGGCGTGAAGCATATCGAAACGGGAAGCAAGGACGAGGGCTCTCCGGAGGAGTAGCCGTGCTCCGGACGCGCGCCGGTCCCGGGTACACTGGCAAATCCCGATTCCAGTCCAGGCGCCATGCTGACCATGCTGATGTGCTCGATCCTCCTGCTGCTCGTCGTGGGCTGGGTCCTCTACGTCAATGCGAACGATCGCAAGACCTTCGAAAAGGAACTGCGGGAGTATCTCGAGGATAGGCCCGAGGACCGGCCGTGAGGTCGGTCGTCGGATCATGGTTTGTGGGGAGAGCGCTCGGGAAAGCGGGCGAGGACGGGGCGAGGGCCCACGGCACGCCCGGCGGCCAGGAAATGCGCAACAAAGTTGTCGGGACTGACCGGCGGGGACAGGAAGAATCCCTGGATTTCCTGGCAGCCTTCGTGGCGAAGGAACTCCAGCTGGTCCTCCGACTCGACTCCTTCGGCGATGACCTGCAGTTTCAGGTTCGATGCCATCGCCAGGATCGCGCGCACGATGGCGCAGTCGTCGGCGTCGCCGGGGATGTCGCGTACAAAACTCTGGTCGATCTTCAGGCGGTCCACCGGCATCTGCTTCAGGTAGGACAGCGACGAGTAGCCGGTGCCGAAGTCGTCCACGGCCAGTTCCACGCCCAGGGCCTTGACCTGGGACAGCTTGTCCAGTGCGCCGGGGACATCGGAGACGAAGGCGCCTTCGGTGATCTCGAGTTCGAGGCGATGCGGCGGCAGGCCGGACAGCGCGAGCGCGCGCTGCACCTGGTCCACGAAATCCTCCTGCTACAACTGGATACCCGAGATGTTCACCGCAATGCGCAGGTGCAAACCGGCCTTGCGCCAGTCCGCCGCCTGGCAGCACGCCGCCCGCAGCACCCAACTGCCCAGCCCGACGATGAAGCCGTTTTCCTCGGCCAGGCGGATGAACTCCTGGGGCGGCACCATGCCCACACCCGGGCGGTCCCAGCGCACCAGGGCTTCGGCACCGACGATGCTGCCATCCTGGAGCGAGCGCTGGGGCTGGTAGTGCAGGCGGAACTCGTCGTGCTCGATCGCGTGCCGCAATGCCGATTCCATGTCCAGCCGGTGCTCGACCTGGCGCGCCATCGAGCTGTCGAAGAACTGCCACCCGTTGCGCCCGGCCGCCTTGGCACGGGACAGGGCCGTATCGGCATTGCGTATCAGCGTCTGGTAGTCCGGTCCGTCCTGGGGGAACATGGCAATGCCCATGCTGACCGTCAGGTAGAGCTTGCGGCCCTCGATCGTCATTGCTTGCGAGAGCGAAGCATGGACCCTTTCGACCAGATGCTCCACCTTGAGCGCCCCCGGACCGACCTCCTCCATCATGACGGCAAACTCGTCCCCGCCCATGCGGGCGAGCACGTCGGCCGGTTCCAGGCAGTCGCGCAGGCGCTGCGCCACCTGGAGCAGCACTTCGTCGCCAGGCTCGTGTCCGAGGCTGTCGTTCACGTTGCTGAAATTGTCGACGTCGATCAGGACGATCGCCGCCACCGAGCGCTTGTGTTGCGCCAGCACCAGGGCGTGTTCGACGTGTTCGGCCAGAGCGCGCCGGCTCGGCAGCCTGGTCAGGGGATCGACGTGGATCGCCTCGAACAACTGCAGCTCGAAGGCCTTCTGGGGCGTGATATCGGTCGTTACCCCGCGCACATGCAACTGTCCGGCATGGCTGTCTGCAAGCATGATGTTGCTTCGCAACCAAACCTCCCTGCCTTGGGGGGTGACGATATGGTGCTCCACCGGCTTGACCAGCCGGGCACCCGCGACGCTCAGGACGGGTTCCGTGCGCTTGCCGTCCGGCGCGGTGCACAGGCGGTCGTGCCAGAACCGGGGATCGTCGATCCACTGCTCGGCCTTGTAGCCGGAGATCGTTTCGGCATTGCCGCTCACGTACGTGAAGCGAAAATCCGGTAACGCGGCCTCCCAGACGATCCCGTCGATGCCGTCGACCAGCTCCTGGAAGCGGCGGCGGGCGGCGTCCAGGTCGTCGTTGCGCCGCGCCAGGCCTTGCTGTGCCGCTTCCAGGTCGGCCAGGCGCAGCTACAGGAAGCGCAGCAGGCCCAGCAACAGGATCGTGGACAGCGCGCCAAGTCCGGCGAATTGCCAGCTGCGCACCACCCAGGGTTGCAACACTTCGTCGCGCGCGATGCTGGCCACCGCGATGACCGGCGAGCGCGCCAGGCTGGCATGGCCGACCAGGCGGGCGGTGCCGTCAAGCGCACTGCGTTCGGTCTGGTAGGCGCCGAGGGAAACGTGCTTGAGCGCGAGAAAGGGAGGCGTGCTTCCCAGGTTGCGGTCCACCACGCCTTGGGTGAGAGGGGTTTCCACGATGACCCAGCCATCCCGGCGCACCAGCAGGAGCCGGCCGCTTTCGCCCAGGCGCAGGCTGCGGTAGAAATGATCGAAATACTCCATGTCGACACCGAAGTTGACGATCATTTTCAGCGAACCGTCCGGATGGTCCACCCTGCGCGCCACCGGGATGACCCACCTGCCGCTCAGGCGGGAGCTGACCGGACGCGACACATACATCCCGCGGCCCTGGTGCGATGTCAGGTAAATGTAATAGTCGCGGTCGCGGCCATCTGTCGGACGCATCGGATAGGCGGCGGCACTGGCGTGTATCCAGCCGTCGGGCGCCATCACGCCCATGCTGCCGGCCAGCGGCGAATGGCTCCCCGCCCTGACCAGGATGTCATGCAGCGCGCCCTGGTCCGCCGGCGTCGGCCGGAGTTCGCGCCGCTCGATCTCGGCAATGGCGACACGCAGGCGGGTATCGGCTTCGCCGAAGGTACGCATGGCATGCTCATGGAGAGCGGCAGCGATGTTGCGCATATCCGACTCGGCCTGCCCGATGGTCGAGCGATGGTCGCGCACGATCGCGATCGTGGCCGACACCGCGTACAGTGCCGGCAAGGCGATCGCGAGTACGACCAAGCCGCGGCGCAGCTTGCGGACGGAGCGCAAGGCCATCCCGAACCTCCATGGACAACAGTCTGGCGCGACCATCATACACCCCCGATCGGCCAGCAATACTGCGATATGGGTAGTGGTGCCCGGCTACATGCCCGGCGAACGTGGCGCCGGCGCCAGTCGAAGCAAAGCCAAGACCTGGCCCGGGGCGCTGCAGAGTGCGGCGCAACTGCCTTCATCCTGTTAGCGTTGTCAAACACACAGCATAAAAGGAAAGATGATGAGCGATGTGCGCACCCAGGAAAATGCCCCGTTGTCGCCGGCTGCGAGAATAGGCCTGTGGCTTGGCCCGGCTTGGCTGTTGATGGCGCTGCTTACGCCTGCCCCTGCGGCAATGCCCGTCGCTGCCTGGCACTGCGTCGGTCTTGCGCTGATGATGGCGACCTGGTGGGCGACCGAAGCCATTCCTATCCCCGTCACCTCGCTGCTTCCCATCGTGCTTGTGCCCATGCTTGGCATTGCGAAGCTTGATGTGACAACAGCCAATTACGGCGATCCGATCATCTTTCTTTTTCTTGGCGGCTTCCTGCTGGGCATTGCCATGCAGCGATGGAACCTGCACCGCCGTATCGCGCTTCGCGTGCTGCTACTGGTGGGATCGCAGCCGAAAAACCAGATCGGCGGCTTCATGATCGCCACCGGATTTCTCAGCATGTGGGTTTCCAATACGGCGACCGCCATCATGATGCTGCCGATCGGCCTGTCCGTCGTCAGCCTTCTGGCGGCGGATAACGACAAGGCGGAGACACAGCGCTATGCCACCGCGCTGCTGCTGGCAATCGCCTACGCCGCAAGCATAGGCGGCGTCGCGACCCTGATAGGCACGCCGCCGAATGCACTGCTGGCTGGCTATCTTTCGAAGAATCACGAAATCGACATCGGTTTCGCGCAGTGGATGGCGATAGGCTTGCCGGTCAGCGTAGGCATGATGGCCATTGCCTGGTGGTGGCTTACGCGCGGCGGCTTCAAGTTCCGCACGGGTGGCGACAGTGCCGGTGTGCTGCGCGGCGAGTTGGCGCGGCTGGGGCCACTCAGCCCCGCGGAGCGTCGCGTGGGCGTCGTCTTTGCTGCCGCTGCCGCAGCCTGGATAGCGCGCCCTGTGCTGAATGACGTCGGCGTCGCATGGCTGTCTGACACAGCGGTTGCCTTGATTGCCGGCATCACACTATTTCTCGTGCCAAGCGGCACCGGCGGCAACACGCGCTTGCTGGACTGGGAGGCAGCGCAAAAGCTGCCATGGGGCGTACTGCTTCTTTTCGGTGGCGGCCTGGCGCTGGCAGGCGTGGTCAAGAGTTCCGGCCTGGCCGAGTGGATCGCCACGCAGTTGTCTGTGTTCAACATACTTCCGCTGCTACTGCTGGTCGGAATCGTCGTGCTGGTGATTATCTTTCTGACCGAGATCACATCCAACACCGCAACCGCAGCTGCCTTCCTGCCCCTGCTAGGTGCCCTTGCGGTCTCCCTGGGTGTCGACCCGCTTCTGATCACTGTCCCTGCCGCCATTGCGGCAAGCTGCGCATTCATGATGCCGGTGGCGACCCCGCCCAATGCCATTGTCTTTGCGACCGGGCATATGAAAATCCAGTCCATGATCCGCGCCGGACTTTTTCTGAATGTGGTTGGCACGGTGTTCATTACTTTGCTGGTCGTCTTCCTGATCAGAGTGCTCTGGAGTTAAAAGAGGGATAAATTCGGGCTTCGTATTCAGGTAAAGGGAAGAGAGACCACATGGCGCGCTTTCATCTCCACGAGCACGACCCTGCGCGCTTGTAGGTTGCCAAGCGCATGGCAAATGTGACGCTTTTTTCCCATTGTGGATCGGCGGCCAGCCGATAGCGTGGCCGTTTCCAGACATCGCCCAGGCGTGCCCGTGTGCGTTGTCACCGCCCGCCCGGGCGGCGCGGCTTCACGCGTCTTCCAGCCAGTCGAGAATGGCCGGCCAGATCGCGGCATGGGCGCTGCGCCCGACCAGCACGCCCACGTGCTGCAGGTTGACGCCGATATCGCCGCCGTAGCGCAGCAGCAGCTTCCTGTCGCTGCTGGTCGCTTCGTGGAAGGGCACCATTGCCTCCCAGGGAATGACCTTGCTGCGCGGGTCGACCACGCTGACCAGGGGCGCGCGCAGGTCACGCGGGCCGATGGTGCGCTCGCCGATCCGGAGCGTGCCCTGCATGAACTCGTCGTTGCGGTAGAGCGATTCCACGATGTCGGTGAACAGCCGGCCGGGCAGGGCGAACTCGTCGTGGGTCCAGCGTTCCACGCGCATGTGGGTCTTGATCGCCTGCGGGTCGCCCATCGACAGGTAGCGGTCGGTGATCCGTTCCCACTGGAAGGCCTGCGGCTCGGCCATCGCGCTCATCAGGTTGAGGAACACGCCCGGCACCTGCTTGAAGGTGTCGGCGATGTGGCGCGCATGGGGCGCTTGGTTGATGAGCGGCGTGAAGCAGCAGCTCCTGGGCTCGACATGCAGGGGCGACTCGAGCAGGACCGTGGCGGCCACCCGTTCCGGATGCAGGCAGCTGTAGATCGCGGCCAGGATGCCGCCCAGCGAATGGCCGGCGATGGTCAGCTCCTCGTGCCCGCTGTCGGCTTCGATCGCGCGCTGGCAGGCGGCGAGCAGGCGGCCGCCATAGTCGTCCAGGCCGAAGTCGTCGCTGTCCGGCACCGGGGTCCACTCGACCAGGTAGACGCGGTAGCCGCGCGCCAGCCAGCGCCGCACGACGCTGAGCTCGGGAGCCAGGTCCCAGATGTAGGAGCGCTTGATCGGCGCCGGCACCAGCAGCACCGGCGGGCCGTCGGCCTCCTCGGGTTCGTAGCGGCGCAGGTTCAGGCCGGGTTCGGTGTGCAGGATGGTCGAGGGCGTTTCCTGCGGGCCGTAGCCGGCGCGGTCGAGCATCTTGCCGCGCGCCTGGCGCGTGCGGTCCATGTTCTTGAGGGCGGCTGCGCCGAAGGCAGCGAAGGAAGGCAAATTCAACGCGTGCATGGGAGTCTCTTCTGGTTCAGGAACACGCCACTTTACGCCAGTCGCGTCCTGCTTCCAATCGTGCGCGAGGGTGATGACGCCGGCCTTTGCGGCGCGCTAAACTGGAGGGTCAGGAGCAAACCTGAAAGCATTTCCAATCATCATTGAATCGTGCTCATGGAATACCGACTGTTGGCCGACGCCGTCCTGCTGCTGCACGCCGCTTTCATCCTGTTCGTGATGTTCGGCGCGCTGCTGGTAGCGCGCCGGCCACGCTTGACGCCGGTGCACCTGGCGGCGGTTGCCTGGGGCATCGGGATCGAGCTGTTCGGCGCGGTGTGCCCGCTGACCTACGCCGAGAACAGCCTGCGCCTGCTGGCCGGCGAAGGGGGCTACAACGGCGGCTTCGTCGAGCATTACCTGCTGCCGATGATCTACCCGGGTGAGCTGACGCGCGGCATCCAGTATGTGCTGGCGGCCGCGGTGCTGCTCGTCAACCTGGGCCTGTACGGCTGGATGTGGCGGCGCCGGACGGTGCGTCCGGCGCACTAGCGCCCCGATCCTTATTCGACCCAGGCATGCCCGTCGCGGGCCAGCAGGGCGAAGGATTCGGCCGGGCCCCAGGAGCCGGCCGGATAAGGATGCGGCTTCTCGTCCAGGGTTGCCCAGCCTTCGATGATCGGGTCGGCCCAGGCCCAGGCCGCCTCCAGTTCGTCGCGGCGCATGAAGTGGGTCAGGCGGCCGCGCACGACGTCGATCAGGAGGCGCTCGTAAGCCTCGGCGCGGCGTTGCTGGAAAGCCGACTGCAGGTCCAGGTTCAGGGCGACCTGCTGCATCTGCATGCCGCTGCCCGGCTGCTTGGCCATGATCTGCAGCTTGATGGCTTCTTCCGGCTGCAGTTCGATGACCAGGCGGTTGGCCACGCCGCCCGGCATGTCCGGGAACAGCGGGAAGGGCGGGTTGGTGAACTCGACCACGATCTTCGAGGAACGGCGCTGCATGCGCTTGCCGGTGCGCAGGTAGAACGGCACCTTCGACCAGCGCCAGGTGTCGATGTGGGTGCGCAGGGCGACGAAGGTCTCGGTCTTGCTGTCGGGCGGGACGTTCTTTTCCTCGAGGTAGCCGCCCACTTCCTGGTTGCCGCTCACGCCGCGGGTGTACTGGCCACGGATGGTGTCGCGCGCGATGTCGGCCAGCGTGAAGCGGCGCAGCGAGCGCAGCACCTTCAGTTTCTCGTCGCGCACGGCGTCGGGTGACAGCGAGGTGGGCGGCTCCATGGCGACGATGCACAGCAGTTGCAGCAGGTGGTTCTGCACCATGTCGCGCATGGCGCCGGTGCTGTCGTAGAAGCCGGCGCGGCTGCCCACGCCCACTTCCTCGGCCACCGTGATCTGCACGCTGGAAATGTTCGGGGCGCGCCACAGCGGTTCCAGGATGGAGTTACCGAAGCGCAGCACCATCAGGTTCTGCACGGTTTCCTTGCCGAGGTAGTGGTCGATGCGGTAGATCTGCGATTCGGCGAAATGCCTGCCTACCGCCTCGTTGATCTCGACCGCGGAGGCCAGGTCGCGCCCGAGCGGCTTCTCGAGCACGACGCGGGCGTTGGCATCGACCAGGCCGCCGGCGGCGAGCTTGTCGCAGATGGTGGTGAACAGCGCCGGCGCGGTGGCCAGGTAGAACACGCGCTGGGCGCCGGGACGCGCGGCCTGGGCCAGGGCGCCGAAATCGGGGGCGGCCTGCACGTCGAGCCGGACATACTCGAGCAGCTTCAGGTAGCCGTCCCAGGTCTTCTCGTTGAAGTTGGCGCTGGCGATGAAGGAGCGCGAATGCTCTTCGACATGGGCGAGGTAGGCTTCGCGGTCGAACTCCTGGCGCCCGGTGGAGATGATGCGGGTCGAGGCCGGCAGGTTGCCGTGCAGGTAAGCCATGTAGAGCGCAGGGAGGAGCTTGCGCATCGCCAGGTCGCCCACGCCGCCGAAGATGATCATGTCGAGGGGGAGACCGGTATCAGTGTCTGTCGAAGGGGTCATGTCAATTGCCAAATAAGTTAAAGAAGAAGTGTCGGCACCCGATGGGCTCCTCGCCATGTCCGCGCCGCGGGCCTTGTGGCCGGGACGCAGGCAGTGCCGCGCCGGTCTACCGCCGGCGTCGACGATACGGTAGCAGAATGACAGCGCACGCGCACGCGTCGTGCCGGCTTGTGGCCGGCCAGGAGTGCCCGGGGCGCGGGTGGGCTGCGGGCGGACCCGGCGCGCAGGCTGGCCCGCGCCGGACCCTCTAGCTTACATCCTGGACAACGATAAGGAAACGGCAATTTGCTCGGCGGTATTGGTTGAACCGGAAAGGCTGCATGGTGCAGGCAGGAGAAATGCGGCGAGACGGGCCGTCATGCAAATATTCTTTGCCCTAATTGCAATTAATGCAAATGCTGTTTGCAGGGCCGCGCCCGGCAGGGCGCTCGGCCGCTGCCGCGTGCGCGATCCCTTATACTCGTCGTTTTCCACCAGCACCCTGTCTTCCATGCGCCTGTCCACCTGCGTTGCCGTCCTCACCGTCTCCCTCCTTGCCGGATGCACGCATGTGAATCCCTACTACGACGCCGGCAAGACGCACCACCGGCCGCAAGGCTTCGCCAACAATTACCCGTCGAACCCGGCTTACCAGCGTCCGCAGGTCGGCTTCTTCGAGGGCTGGGCCAATCGCCTGCGCAACTGGAGTTCGGACGGCTCCGAGCGCGCGCCGCTGGCGCCGATCCCGACCGCGCAGCCGGACCTTGGCTTCCTGCATGCGAACCGCAGCGAGCCGGCCCTGACCTGGATCGGCCATGCCACCTTCCTGTTCCAGCCCGGAAACGGCGTCAATCTCCTGTTCGACCCGGTGTTCGACGAGCGCGCCTCCCCGCTGCCGTTTGCCGGCCCGAAACGCCACCAGCCGCCCGGCGTGGCGCTGGCGGATCTGCCCCACATCGACGCCGTCCTGATCAGCCATTCGCACTACGACCACCTGTCGCAGGAGTCGCTGCGGGCGCTGTACCGCCAGAAGGGCGGGCCGCCGATGCTGTATGCGCCCCTTGGCGTCGACCTGTGGCTGGCGAAAAACGTCACCGGTGGCGACCGGTCGCGCATCCAGCGGCTCGACTGGTGGGACAAGGCTGCGCTGGGCGACCTGGAGCTGCATCTGCTGCCGGTCCACCACTGGTCGGCGCGCTCACCCTGGGACCGCAACGAGACCCTGTGGGGCGCCTGGGCCGTGACCCGGCCCGGCTTCTCGTTCTTCTTCTCGGGCGACCTCGGTTACTCGAAGGATATCCAGGACATCGCCGCCCGGTTCGACGGATTCGACCTGGCGGCGATCGGCATCGGCGCCTACCAGCCGGTGTGGTACCGCAATTCGCACGTCAGCCCCGACGAAGCGGTGCGCATCCACCGTGAACTGCGCGTGCGGCACAGCGTCGGCATGCATTGGGGGACGTTCCCGATGGGCCAGGAAAGGCTGGACCAGGCGCCGCGCGACCTGGCCACGGCGCGCGCGGCCCAGGGCGTGGCGGACGACGCCTTCTTCGTGATGCGCCATGGCGAGACCTTCCGGCCGGTGGCGCGCGACGGTTTGCACCGGGTGGCGGGCGAGGCGAAGCCCGCCGCCGCGGCCGCGTTGGCGGAATAAGCGCTCAGGCTTTCACGGCGCGTTTGTTCGCCTGCGTGATCGTCCAGTAGTAGATGGTGCGGCCGTCCACTTCGTCCTGCTGCTCCGGCGGCCATTCGGGGCCCATGTCGAAGGCGTGCGACACGACGCGGGTGCCGACCTTCAGCTGCTGCCACAGGCGCGGACGCAGCTTGACGTTCACGGTGGGCAGCAGGTACAGGGTCACCACGGAGGCCGGCGAGACATCGGTCTTGAACAGGTCGCCGACCCTGAAGTTCACGCGGTCGGCGACGCCTGCCTTCTTCGCGTTCTCCTGCGCCTCCGCGATGCGCACCGGGTTCAGGTCGATGCCGGTGCCGCGCGCCCCATGGACCTTGGCCGCCGTGACGACGATGCGCCCGTCGCCGCAGCCAAGGTCGTACAGCACGTCGTTCTTGCCTACTTTTCCCATGGCCAGCATGCGGTCGACGACTTCCTGCGGGGTCGGCACATAGGGCACGTCGAGGCGGGACGGTTCATACAGGTCTTGCGCGAGCAGCGAGCGCGCGGGAACGAGGGACATCCCCGCGGTGGCGGCGGCGGACAGCAGCAGGGTGCGGCGGCGTGAATCGGTGTTCATCGGCTCTCTCCTTCAGGTGGGATCGGTCAGTTTCGGGAATCACGTTCGGGAATGCACATCAGGAATGGGTTCGTTCCGGCGCTTCGGCCTTGCTGCGGACGAAGAGCAGCAGGAGCAGGCCGCTGGCGAGGACGGCGACACCGATCCAGGCCGCGTTGAGCCCGCCGAGCGATTGGCTGTACACGTACGACAGGCTGGACCAGAGCATGTAGGCGCAGGTTGCGCAGAACAGCAGCGGAAGCAGGGGATACAGCGGCACCTTGAACGGGCGCGGCAGGTTCGGCTCGCGGCGGCGCAGCATGAACAGCGACAGGCCGCTGAGCAGGAAGAACAGCCAGAACACCGGCGCGGTGAACTCGACCATGGCCTTGAAGCCGCTGCCGAAGGCCACGCCGACGCCCACCAGCACGAGGGCGGCGGCGCATTGGATCGTCATGGCAACCGCCGGCGAGCTGCGCTCCTCGTCCCATTGGCCCAGGCGCCCCAGCTGGCGCCAGTCGCGGCCCATCGCGAAGCCGGTACGGGCGCCGACGATCATGGTGGCGTTGATCGAGGTGAGCGCCGAGACCGCGACCAGTACCGAGATCACCTTCTCTCCTGAACTGCCGAAAGCGCGGCCCATGACGTCGGCGGCAAGCGCGTCGGAGCCGGCCATGCCTTGCATGCCGAGGACGTGCAGGCAGGCCCAGGTGACCATCAGGTAGAGCACCGTGATGATGAGGATCGACAGTGTCAGCGCCCGCACCATGCTGGCGGCGCCGCCGCGCAGCTCGGCGCTGATGTAGGCGGCCTCGTTCCAGCCGCCGTAGGTGAGCAGCACGAACACCATGGCCATGCCGAACGAGACGGGAGCGGCGGTCGCGACGGTGGACGTGGCGGCGGCCGGGGCGGCGGGCTCGGCGAAGATGGCGGCCGCCAGCACGAGCAGCAGCAGGCCGCCGATCTCGGTGAGGGTCAGCCACATCTGGGTGCCGGCGCCGGCGCGCAGGCCGCGCAGGTTCACGATCGACAGGATGACGATGACGGCGCAGGCATAGGCGGGCGCGCCCCAGCCCGCGGGCAGCATGGTGAGCGGCGCGGCCTGCTGCATGTAGTCGCCGAAGACGAAGGCCAGCAGGGCGATCGACCCGGTCGTGATCACGGCGAAGCGGGCCCAGCCGAACAGGAAGGCGGTGGAGCGGCCGAATGCGCGGTGCAGGAAATGGTAGTCGCCGCCGGGATGCGGATAGGCCGTGGTCAGCTCGGCGTAGCACAGCGCGCCGATCAGCGAGATCACGCCGCCCAGGATCCACATCGCGAACATCCACTCGGCGCTGCCGCTGAGGCCGGCGACGATGGAGGGCGACTTGAAGATGCCGGCGCCGATGACGACGCCGACGATCAGGGCGATGGCCTGGCGCAGGCCGAGCAGGCGGCGCGGCTGGCTGCCGTCGGCGCTTGATACAAATCGGTCCACATCGGTACGGTCCATGGTGCCGATCATTCAGAAGGTGGGAACCTGCCGGCATGGAGCGCGCCGGCGCCGTGACGCATCGTGCACAGGATCGTTCAAGAGCGAGCGCTCCTGCGGCGACCGATTATAGGGAAGCGCTTTCGGGGGTGGCGCGCGGCTGAACCGTGGCATCGGGCAATGGCGCATTTTCCATCCGGACCAGGGGCCGCATGGGACGCCAGGCCGGTGTCGCGTCCGGTGCGGCGGCGATGGTTTTCCGCTTCCCGCTCCAGGTGTCACCCGCGGGCGCCACCGCCGTCCGCTACTGGTCCAGGAGGAAGGGCAGGGCGCGCGCCAGCAGGGCCTGCGGCGCTTCTTCGGGGATGTAATGTCCACAGGGTAGCGCTTCGCCCTCGGCCCGGGCCGCCACCGCATGCCACAGTGCGAGCGGATCGAAGCAACGCTGCACCACGCCCTGGCCGCCCCACAGCACCAGCAAGGGCTGGCCGATGCGGCGGCCGGCGTCGCGGTCGGCCCGGTCGTGCTCGAGGTCGATGCCGGCGGCGGCGCGGTAGTCTTCGCAGATGCCGTGGGCCGTGCCGGGCAGGGCCAGGCAGCGCGCATACTCGGCCAGCGCGTGCGCGTGGAATGGCGCCAGGCCGGCGCTGCGGCGCCCCATCACGTCGCGCAGGTAGGCTTGCGGATCGGCCTCGATCAGGCGCTCGGGCAGCGGCGCGGGCTGGATCAGGAAGAACCAGTGCCAGTAGGCGCGCGCAAACGCCTGCGTCGTACCTTCGTACATCGCCAGCGTCGGGGCGATGTCGAGCAGGACCGCGCGCTCGACCGCCGCCGGATGGTCGGCCATCAGGCGGTGCGCCACCCGGGCGCCGCGGTCGTGCGCCATGACGCGGAAGCTCCCGAAGCCGAGCTGGCGCATCACGCGCAGCATGTCGGCGGCCATGCTGCGCTTGCTGTAGTTGGCGTGGCCGGGTGCGCCGGGCGGCTTCGACGAATCGCCGTAGCCGCGCAGGTCGCAGGCGACGACGGTGAAGCGCTCGGCCAGCGCCGGCGCCACCTTGTGCCAGATGGCGTGGGTCTGCGGATGGCCGTGCAGCAGCAGCAGCGGCGGGCCGGAACCGCCGGCGACGCCGGCGATGGCGATACCGGGTTCGACTTCGAGGTGCAGGCGCTGGAATCCGGGAAACAGCAAATCATCCATGGGTGCTCGTTCGGGACAGTGCGAATGCCAAGTGTAGCAAAAGGGAACGCTGCAGACTTACACGGACCTGACGTTCAGTTAACTGTTGTAAATATGCTCAACTGCAAACTTTACGAATTGACATCCCTAGCCGCGCCCAGCAGTATCGAATCGCGCCTTCGCGTCCAGCGCCGCGGCAGCAAGCCACGCACCAACAACAAGAGGAAACCCAAGATGCAGAAACACGTAACGGAAAAGACGGTCATCGCCCTTGCCATCGCTTCGCTGTTCTCAAGCGTCACCCACGCGCAGGAGGCTGCTGCCGTGTCGACCGACCCCGCGGCGGCGGCCACCGTCGTGGTGACCGGCACCCGCGTCGCCAACCGCACCGCGCTCGACACCGCCGCCCCGGTCGACATCATCTCGGCCGACACGCTCAAGAATGTCGGCAGCACCGAGATGAACCAGGCGCTGTCGATGGCGCTGCCCTCGCTGAACTTCCCGCGCCCGGCCATCACCGACGGCACCGACACCATCCGTCCCGCCACCCTGCGCGGCATGGCGCCGGACCAGACCCTGGTGCTGGTGAACTCCAAGCGCCGCCACGCCTCCTCGCTGGTCAACGTCAACGGCTCGATCGGGCGCGGTTCGGCGGCGGTGGACATGAACACCATTCCGACCGCCATCGTGAAAAGCGTCGAAGTGCTGCGCGACGGCGCAGCCGCGCAGTACGGCTCGGACGCGATCTCCGGCGTGGTCAACCTGCGCCTGCGCACCGACCGCAGCGGCGGCGAGGCGAGCGTCACCTATGGCGCGCGCAAGACCGAATACGAGCTGTGGAACGACGTCGCGCCGGCCGGCGCAAGCTGGACCGCGCCGAACTCGCGCGAGCGCACCGACGGCCAGACCGCCACCGTCAGCCTGTGGAAGGGCCTGGCCCTCGGCCAGGACGGCTATCTCACCATCGCCGCCGAATACCGCGACCAGCACCGCACCGAGCGCAGCGGCTACGACATGCGCCAGCAATACCCGCGCCTGGCCAATGGCGCTTTCGATCCGCGCGAACTGACCATCAACCGCTTCAACGCCTGGTACGGCGACCCGGAGATGGAGCAGGCAACGCTGTTCGCCAACGCCGGCACCAACCTGGGCGGCGGCGTCAAGCTCTACGGCTGGGCAAGCTACCAGAACCGCGAGGCACGCTCGGGCGGGTTCTTCCGCCCGCCGCAGGATGCGCGCAACATCCCGTCGATCTACCCGAACGGCTTCCTGCCGGTCATCGCGCCGACCGTCGACGATTACTCCGCCACCGGCGGCGTCACCTGGACCCTGGGCAGCTGGGACATGGACGCCTCGCTCGGCTACGGCAGGAACAAGATGCAGTACGAGATCCAGAATACGCTGAACCGCTCGATCGGGCCGTCCAGCAAGACCGAGTTCTATGCCGGCGGCTATGCCTATGACCAGCTGGTGTTCAACCTGACCGGCGTGCGCAGCCTGGACGTCGCCGGCCTGGCCTCGCCGCTGAACATCGCGGTCGGTACCGAAGCGCGGCGCGAAGGCTACGAGCTGTTCGCCGGCGAGCCCGACTCGTACCGCTACGGCGGCCAGGTGCTCCCGAACGGCACGCCGGCGGCGCCGGGCGCCCAGGTCTTCCCGGGCTTCCGCCCGGCCAACGAGGTGGACGCCCACGGCAACGCGATCGGCGCCTTCGTCGACATGGAAGCGAACCTGACGCCGCAACTGCTGGTGTCAAGCGCCGTGCGCGCCGAGCGCTATTCGGACTTCGGCAACAGCGTGGCCGGCAAGCTGTCGGCGCGCTACGACTTCAGCCGCGCCGTCGCGCTGCGCGGCGCCGTGCAGAACGGGTTCCGCGCGCCGTCGCCGCAGCAGCAGAACTTCACCGCCACCTCGACCAACTTCATCAACGGCGTGCCCTTCGAGATCACCACCTTCAAGCCGAGCGACCCGGTGGCGGTTGCCCTCGGCGCCAGGCCGCTGGAAGCCGAGAAGTCGGTGAACGCCTCGCTCGGCGCGGTGCTGCGCTTCGATCCATTCAACATCACGATCGACGCCTACCGCATCGACATCGAGGACCGCATCATCCTGTCCGAGAACCTGACCCAGGCCAACGTGCGCAACTACATCGCGTCGCAGGGCTTCATCGGCGTGGGCGGCGGCCGCTTCTTCATCAACGGCGTCGACACCACCACCAAGGGCGTGGACGTCGTGGTGAGCTGGCCGATGAAGATGGGCGCCGCCGGCAGCGTCGACTTCACGGTGGCGGGCAACTTCACCGAGACGAAAGTGACCAGGGTGCCGGTGACGGCGCAGCTGGCCGCGCTCAATCCGGCGCCGGTGCTGTTCGACCGCCTCAACGTGCTGTCGCTCGAGAAGGGGCAGCCGGCAAACAAGATCAGCGCGAACGCCAATTGGAAACTCGGCCAGTGGGGCGCGACCATGCGCGCCACCCGCTACGGCAAGGTGCTGTCGCCGGGGACCACGCCGGCGCTGGACTTCTGGATGGGCGCCAGGACCGTGGTCGACGTCGAGGGCCGCTATGCGGTCACGCCGAAGCTGACCCTGGCGCTGGGCGCGGACAACCTGTTCGACCAGTATCCGGAGACCCAGCCGCCGGCGCTCAACACGACCGGCAACACGCCGTTCGCCAACTACGCGCCGTTCGGCCGTTCGGGACGCTTCATCTACGCCCGCGCGAATTATGGATTCTGAACCACGGGTTCTAAACCACGGGTCCTGAAAACAGCGCGGCCCTGCCGGCCAGGATGGCGGGCAGGGCCGCGGGCGTTACCGGCGCGCTGGCGCCAGCAGGTGCGTCACTCAGTGTGCCACTCAGTGCGCCACCGCTGTTTCAGGCTGCGCTCAGTCCGGGACGCCGAAGCCGGCCGCCGCCGCAGCACCGGCGCCGGCGCCGGCGCTCAGCAGGAATCCCACCAGCAGCAGGAAAGCCATCAGCAGCGCGAACAGCTGCGACAGGCGGCGCGCGTCCGGCGCATTCTGGAACAGCGGTGCTCGCCCATAGCCCACGCCGACGAAGTAGGCGGCGAACACGGTCGCCATGTAATGCACGGCCCCGAACAGCTCGCCCAGTTCGCCCTTGCGCGGGTGGTCCACCAGCAGGTGCGACAGCGCCACCAGCACCAGGTAGGGGATCGAGGCCGACAGCGGCGGCAGGTACACGCCGACCGATTCGATCCAGCGCTGGACGCCCGGCTTGAAGCGCGCGACGATCGGCAGGATCAGGTTGTGCGCCATGCCGGTGATGAAGATGATCTTCAGCAGTACGTCCTTGTGCAGGTTGCCGTCGCCCAGGGCCAGGTTATGGATATTGGTCTCGGCCTGGCGGTTGTTCGCCGCGAAGAAGTCCGGCGATTTGACGTCCAGGACGCGCTGGAACCAGCTGATCTCTTCGAGCGCGGCCAGCGCGACCAGCGCGGACAGGCCGCCCAGCACCAGCAGTTCGAGCCTGGCGGCCCCGGTACGGGGTGCCCTGGACTTCAGGCGGTCCATGAAGACGAAGGCGAGCAGGCCGGACGTGACGGCAAAGCAGAGGAACTGCATCCATTCGACGATGCCGTCTTCGATCAGCAGGCGCCACAGCTTGGCGCTGTCGTCCACCCAGATGAGGGCGAGCACCAGCACGAACACGTTGATTGCGATCCCGGTGGCGATGACGGGATGGGTATGCCACTTCTTGTTAGACAAAAACACTACTCCTTGATGGGTGAAAACGGTTCGGCGCCTACAGCGTGCAGGGCCGGTTGGTCATGGTGCGCGGCGACTGCGGGCGCAGCCACCGGCGCGGCCACGGCGCGCGGGCCGATCGCCTGGCTGCGCACGGCGCGCAGCGCATGGGCGGCCAGGGAGACGACTGCCCAGCCCCACAGCAGTGGATCGAGCAGCGCGTCCCACAGGTTGCCGCTCGGCAGGCGCGCCAGCGAGAACAGCAGCACCGCGCCGAGCAGGACGGCCGCCTGCGGCCGCGCGATACCGCGCACGAGCGCGATGGCCGCTGCCATGGCCAGCAGCAGCGCGCACAAGGGCGCCGCCGACGGGCCGAAGCCGGCGTAGTAGATGCCAAGCGCGAACAGGCCGAAGGCGTCGAGATAGAGGACCAGGCCGGCCGCCGCCAGCAGTCCGGCCAGCGCTCGCGGCATGGCGACGACCGGCTGTCCGCGCCAGCGGGCAAGCAGCGCGGCGCCGCACAAGCCGGCCAGCAGGGCGCTCGGGTACTGGAAGGCCAGGCCCAGGTGCCAGGCCGGCGAGGCCTCGCCCGGCAAGGCCATCAGGAGCCCGGACACGCCCACGATGGCGGCGAGCGCGGGGCGCGGCAGGCGACGCGCGGGCCAGGCCGCGACCACGACGGCGGCGAAGACCAGCGCCCAGGCCAGGCGGCCGTAGAGGAACTGCCAGGACAAGTCAGGCAAGCTCATTCAGATGTTCTCCCCGATGCTGATCCGGTACCGGTGATGTGCGATCGCCTGGCGCTGGTGGGTATAGGTGATGTGCAGCTCGTTGCCGACCTGCTGCATCGTCGGATAGGAAAATTCGTCGCCGGCGCCGCCGCTGGCCACGTCGGCCACGGTGCGCCAGGCATGACCGTCCCGGGACAGCGACAGGCGCAGCAGGCTGCGCGAGGAGCCGCCTTCCAGGATGTGGTTGTGCAGCATCAGGAACTCGCCGTTGGCCAGGCGCAGCGCCGCCACCGAGGTGCTCTCGTTCGGCAGGTCGAGGGCGGGCAGGTCCTGCCAGCTGGCGCCGCCGTCGCGGCTCAAGGCATGCTGGATCCGGCGCTCGTCGCTGGCGTCGCGCATCCAGGCGCGTACTTCGGTGGCGGAGACCGGTACGATCGCCGGCTGCAGCGTGGTGGTGCGTTCGCCGATGCGCCCCAGGCCGGTCGGTTCGCCATGGGCGTCGAAGGCCATCAGCATCGGATACTTGATCCCGATCTCGAAGTACACCGGCAGCCACCAGCCGCCGTTCGCCAGGCCCACAGCCGAAGTCCGCACCAGCACGCTGGTGTTGAACAGGGGCGTCATCGGCAGCACGCGCCTGACGTCGAATGTCGCGCCTTCGGTGCTGGACACCATGTGGACCACGCGCGAGGCCGCCCAGCCGCCCAGGCCGGTGGCCACGACGTACAGGTGGATCCTGCCGTCAGGCGCGGTCCAGGACACCGGGTTGCCGATCCGGCGCACGCCGAAGCCGAGCGCCTTGCCCAGCGACGCGCGGCTGGCGACTTCCCATGGCTGGCCCCATTTTCCGTCGGCCCACTGCGAGGCATAGACCTTGACGTCGGGGCCGCTCTCGCGGCTGCCGGCCCACCAGAAGGTCAGCATGCGGTCGCCGGGCAGCGTGGCCAGGGCGCTGGCATGGGCCGACGGGGTGTTGTGCGGCATCGGGATCAGTGAACGGGACAGCTCTTGCAGGTGCGCGCGCCCCGGCAGTACGGCCTGGACCGGGGACGGCGCGGCCGCGGCCTGCGCGCTGCGGGACCAGCGGACGGCTTCGGCGGCCGCGACCGCCAGGACCATGCCGGCGCAGGCCAGCGCGGTACGGCTGCGCGCAGGGCCGCGCGATTGCAGGGAACGCTCCATAGGCTCCATCTCGGGGAACCGGCGGCGGCCAGGTTCCCGACGTTCTGTTGGTGAAAATAGGGGGTAGCAGGGCGCGCGCCGCCGGCGGAACGCATGGTTCCATGCTTCTCTTTCAGGAGTGCCAGCCGGGCTGTTACCGAGCAAAGGCGTTATCCTACAGGAAAAGTCAGGGTTTGCGACAGCGCAAGCCCCCTCCATGCCGGATGCCGCGACCGGCGCACCACATTCCGGCCCGCCGGCAGCGCGGTTCACGGCGTCCCCGCGGCGCTTCGTCGCACCCGGCTTGCGGTCGGTGACGCGTCTCGGCAGAATGCAGGCACCGTTGCAATTGGCACAAGCGAAGAACCGCACCAGATGACGACCCTCACCCGTCCCGCACCACCCGCCCCGCGCCTGCCGCCGCTCGCCGCGACGCTGTTACGCGACCTGCTCCTGGCCGCGGTCATCAGCGCCCTCGGCGCACTCGTGATCGCGCTGGTGGCCGGCAAGCCCGAATCCCTGTTCGAACAACTCGTGTTCTCGCTGTGCATCGGCCTGCCGGGCTTCGCGCTCGTCGATGGCGCGCGGCTGCTGTTCTGGCCCGACCTCGAAACACGGCCGCTCGGTTGGCTGTCCCTGGCGGCGGTCATGCTGGGAGTGGCGCCGTTGGCGCATTTCGCAGGCATTCACGCGGGCGCCATGCTGCTCGGCCAGAAGACGCCGGGCCTTGCTGCCTACCCCACGCCCGGAGGGATCAGCATGATCGGCTTCACCCTTCTCGGGATGGGCGTCATGACACTCCTGGTGGTCCACCGCGAACGCCTGGCGCGCATCGCGCGGGAGAGGGCAGAGGCGCAGCTACGCGCCGAAACCATCGAGCGCCAGGCGCTGCAGGCGCAACTGCGGCTGTTGCAGGCCCAGATCGAGCCCCACATGCTGTTCAATACGCTTGCCAACCTGCAGGGACTGATCGCACTGGACCCGCAGCGCGCCGGCACCATGCTCGACCAGTTGATCCAGTACCTGCGCGCCACGCTCGGTGCATCGCGCTCCGAGAGCACGACGCTGGGCGAGGAATTCGCCGCGATGGAAGCCTATCTCGGCCTGATGGGAGTACGCATGGGCGAGCGTCTTGCCTACCGCCTCGACTTGCCTGCCCGCCTGCGCGGCGCGAAGCTGCCGCCGATGCTGCTCCAGCCGCTGGTCGAGAATGCGATCGTGCACGGCCTGGAGCCGAAGATCGACGGCGGCGAGGTGGTGATCGCGGCCGAGGCGCGCGACGGCGTGCTCGACATCCGCGTGGCCGACACCGGACTGGGTCTCGACCACGGTCCAGGTGCCGCCGGACGCGCGCCCGGCGGCGGGGTGGGCGTATCCACCACCCGCGAACGCCTGCACGCGCTGTACGGCGACCGCGCCGCGATCCTGCTGGCACCCGGACAGCCCCACGGCACCGTGGTCCGCCTCACCCTTCCCCTGGAGACCCCATGACCATCCGCGCCCTCATTGCAGAAGACGAACCGATCCTCGCCGCGACCCTCGCCCGCAGCCTGCAGCGGCTGTGGCCCGGGCTGGAGATCGCCGGCACGGCGCCGAACGGCGTCGCCGCCGTGGAACAGGCGCTGGCGCTGCGCCCGGACGTGCTGTTCCTGGACATCAGGATGCCCGGCCAGACCGGCATCGAGGCGGCGGAAGAGCTGGCCGAGCGCTGGGAAGGACCGGCCCCGTTCCCGCACGTGGTGTTCGTCACGGCCTATGACGACTATGCCGTCCAGGCTTTCGAGCAGGCGGCCGCCGACTATGTGCTCAAGCCGGTCAGCGATACGCGCCTGGCGCGTACGGTCGAGCGGCTGCAGGCTCTGCTGGCCAGGCCCCACGGGGATGCGCAGGTTCCCTCGGCGGACCCGCTGGCGCAACTGGTCGGCCGGCTGCAGGCCCTGGTGCCGGCCCCGGCGCCCGAGCGTTTGACCATCGTGCGCGCGGCCGTGGGCAACATGGTGCGCATGATTCCGGTGGGCGAGGTCGTGTTCTTCCAGGCGCTCGACAAATACGTCAACGTGGCCACGGCCGACAGCGAGGCCCTGATCCGCGTGCCGCTCAAGGAACTGGTTCCGCAACTGGACCCGGACCAGTTCCGGCAGATCAACCGCAGCACGGTGGTGAACATCGGCTGCGTGGCCAGCGCCGGGCGCGACACGATGGGCAAGGTCATGCTCAACCTGCGCAACCGCCCCGAAAAGCACCGGGTCAGCCCGGTCTACGCCCACCTGTTCCGGCAGATGTGACGCGGCAGCGGCGGTGCCGCAGGTCAAGGCAGGCCGATGCCGCGCGGGCTGCCCCCGCGGCCAGGGCGCAGCAGGGCGCCCAGCAGCAGGTGGGCCGCGAAGGACAGGCCGGCAAGGACTGTTGCGACCAGCAGCGGCAGCACGGCGCCGAAGGTGAAGGTCATCCCCAGCGCGATACCGAGCACGTATTCGGCCCGGTAGAGGTGCAGGAACAGGGCGCCGGCAAAGGCGCCGAAGAAGAGAAAGCCGGCAGCGGGGTGGCCCAGCTCGAACGCGAGGGCCAGCGCCGCGCCCCACAGCAGGGTTACCGTGAAGCGGACCCGGACCAGCGTGCGGAAACGCTCGCGGCTGCCGGCCTGCACCAGCGTCGCACCGCGGCGCTGGATGCGCCCGACCAGCAGCCATACCAGGAGCGGCACCACCAGCAGGCCCCACCAGTTGGAAACCGAAGGCAGGTCGGCCCGGTTCAGCAGGTGGTGCGCCGCCACCCCGCCGCGGACGTGCTCCCACCCGAGGTGCACGGCCTCGAGGACGAAGGCGGCGGCGGTCAAGAGGAGGCGCGACTGGAGGGCAGGTGCGAGCATGACACGGTTCCTTCGTGGTTGGCGGCGGTGGCGGGAGTCGAGCAGGACATCCATGGTAGCAAGCTTGTCAGCCTTGCCACAATGCCCCAAGGGTAAAGTATTTACCGCTTTGTGCTTACCCAAAAGACCGGACGAAACCCTGCAGGATGTCGCGCGTGGAGGCGAGGGCGGCGTACTCGCCGTCCAGGTTCGCCAGCGACATCGCGTGCACCTCGTCCGCGCTGCGCATGGCGCCGGCGTGGTCGCGGCGCGCGAAGGCGAAGGTGGCATCTGCGGCCACCGTGACCGAGAATCCGAGGTTGCCGGCGCTGCGTACGCTGCACTCGACCGAGATGTTGGTGCTGACGCCGGCAACCACCAGGCGTTCGATGCCGCGCACCCGCAGCCAGCGTTCGAGTCCGGAATGGACGAAGGCATCCGGTACGTTCTTCTCGACGACGTGCTCGCCGGGCGCCGGTTCGAAGGCCGGCTGGAACAGCGCGCCGGGCTGGCCGGGCGCGAAACCCGACGCCGGGTCGCGCGAGATGTGGCGCACGTGGACCGCCGGGGCGCCGCACGCACGCCACCCGCGCAGCAGGGAAGCGATGTTGTCCTCTGCTTCAGGGTTGTTACGGGTGCCGGCGGCCGCGCAGGCCATGCAGCGTTGCATGTCGACGATGATCAGGGCGGGAAGGTCGGGGTGCATGGCGGTTGGCCTGGCCTGGTTGTAATCCTGTCATGGTAACCCAGGAACGGCACGCTGGACTGCGCAACGATTTCCACCACAGGCGGGATGGCCGTTTGATACACTATCGCCTTCGATTTTTCACCGAAGGCGAACAAGATGGCGCACCCGCTGGAACTTCGCGCATGCGCTCTGCACGCCCTGCTCGAGACCGACCCCGCAAGCAAGACCGCCGGCGTGGCGGCGCTGGCTGCTGCCTGCCGCGCCGGATACTGGACGGTGGACAGCAAGACGGAGCTTGTTGCCCCGGAGGGCATCCCCGGCCGTCCGGCCAGACCCGAACTGGTGCCGCCGCGCCTGGTCGGTCGCCGCTCGATGGCAACGGTCGAGGGCCGCGCCATGCTGGTGCATGCGCTGGCCCATATCGAGTTCAACGCCATCAACCTGGCGCTCGACGCGCTCTGGCGTTTCCCCGGCATGCCGCAGGATTATTACCTTGATTGGCTTCGGGTGGCGAGCGAGGAATCCCTCCATTTCGACATGTTGTGCGGGCACCTGGCCACCCTCGGCTTCCGGTATGGCGATTTTCCCGGGCACGACAGCCTGTGGGAGATGGTCGAGAAGACCACGGGCGACGTGCTGGCCCGTATGGCGCTGGTGCCGCGCACGCTGGAAGCGCGCGGCCTGGACGCGATCCCGCCGCTGCGCGCCAAGCTGGCGCAGGCCGGCGACCTGGAGGCGGCGGCCATCCTCGACGTGCTGCTGCGCGACGAAGTCGGGCATGTCGAGATCGGCAACCGCTGGTACCTGCATCTGTGCGGCCTGCGCGGACTCGAGCCGGTGTCCACCTATGCCGAGCTGACCGTCCGATACAAGGCGCCGGTGCTGAAAGGCCCGTTCAACCTCGACGCGCGGCGCCAGGCCGGCTTCAGCGAGGCGGAACTGGCGCGCCTTGCCTGAACCGAGGCAAGGCACGATTTCCATGGACTCCACCGCACAACCGGCAGTGCCGGCAGAGGCGGACAGGGCGCCGCCGCTGCAGGGCTTCCTGCTGACGCGCCACTGGCGCGACGGCGACGCCGGCACCGAAGTCGCATTCTGGCTGGCGACGGACAGCGGCCCGCGCTGCGTGCGCCTGCCGCCGCAGCCATCGGTGGCCTTCATCCCGATCGAGCAGCGCGCCGCCGCCGAACTGGTGGTCGCCGGGGAGCGCGGCTGCGAACTGCGCGAACTGGCGCTGTGCGATTTCCGCCACCGGCCCGTCCTTGGCCTGTACTGCCGCCAGTACCGCCAGCTGCTGCGCATCGAGAAGCGGCTGCGCGAGTTCGGGGTCGATGTCTACGAGGCCGACGTGCGCCCGCCCGAGCGCTACCTGATGGAGCGCTTCATCACGGCGCCGGTGCAGGTTTACGGCAGCCCCGATGGCACGGATCCCGGGTGCATCCGCGGCGCACTGAAACCGGGCGGCGGCTACCGGCCGCGGTTGCGCCTGGCCTCCCTCGACATCGAGACCAACCAGCATGGCGAGCTGTATTCGATCGCGATCGAAGGCTGCGGCCAGCGCCAGGTCTACATGCTGGGCGCGCCCAACGGCAGCGCGCATGCCGGCCTCGCGCTGGATTTCGCACTCGAATATTGCGAGAGCCGGCTGGCGCTGCTCGACCGGCTCGAGGAGTGGGTCGCGCGCCACGACCCGGACGCCATCATCGGCTGGAACGTGATCCAGTTCGATTTCCGCATGCTGGTGGCCGCCGCCGAGCGCTTGAGCCGGCCGCTGCGCCTGGGGCGCGACGGTAGCGCCATCGAGCACCGCGCGCATGGGCGGCAGGAGCACTTCTTCGTGTCCATCGCCGGGCGCCTGGTCATCGACGGGATCGAAGCGCTGCGCTCGGCGACCTGGAGCTTTCCCTCGTTCAGCCTGGAGTCGGTGGCGCAGGCCCTGCTCGGGGAAGGCAAGGCGATCGACAATCCGTACAGCCGCATGGACGAGATCAACCGCATGTTCGAGCAGGACAAGCCGGCGCTGGCGACCTACAACCTGAAGGATTGCGAACTCGTCACCCGCATCTTCGACAAGACCGGCCTGATTCCCTTCCTGCTCGAGCGCGCCAGCGTCACCGGGCTGGCGGTGGACCGCATGGGCGGTTCGGTCGCCGCTTTCGAGCACCGCTACATGCCGCTGATGCACCGCCAGGGCTTCGTCGCGCCCAACCTGGGGGATGTGGCTGCGGGCGACAGCCCCGGCGGCTTCGTCATGGACTCGCGTTCGGGCCTGTACGATTCGGTGGTGGTGCTCGACTACAAGAGCCTGTATCCGTCCATCATCCGCACCTTCCTGATCGACCCGGTCGGGCTGGTCGTGGGCCTGGCCGAGCCGGCCGCGGCGACCGTGCCGGGTTTTCGCGGCGGGCGCTTCTCGCGCACCCGCCACTGCCTGCCCGGCATCGTGCGCCAGGTGTGGGAGGGGCGCGAAGCGGCCAAGCGCGAGCGCAACGCGCCGCTGTCGCAGTCGCTGAAGATCATCATGAACGCGTTCTATGGCGTGCTGGGCTCGAGCGGCTGCCGCTTCTTCGACCCGCGCCTGGCCTCGTCGATCACGATGCGCGGCCACGAGATCATGCACCGCACGCGCGCGCTGATCGAGGAACGGGGCTACCAGGTGATCTACGGCGATACCGATTCGACCTTCGTGTGGCTGGGCCGCGCGCATGCGCAGGACGAGGCCGAGCGCATCGGCCGCTCGCTGGTCGAGCACGTCAACGACTGGTGGTGCGACCACCTGCGCGACGAATACGGCCTGGAATGCGCGCTCGAGCTGGAGTTCGATACCCACTACCGGCGCTTCCTGATGCCGACCGTGCGCGGCTCGGACGAAGGCAGCAAGAAGCGCTACGCCGGCCTGGTGACGCACCCGGACGGCAGCGAGGAAATGGTGTACAAGGGGCTGGAGACGGTGCGCACCGACTGGTCGCCGCTGGCGCAGCAGTTCCAGCAGGAGCTGTACCTGCGCATCTTCAAGAACCAGCCCTACGAGGCGTGGGTGGCCGACTACGTGGCGCGCACCCTACGCGGGGAGCTGGACGCGCTGCTGGTCTACCGCAAGCGCCTGCGCCGCGCGCTGGACGACTACGAGCGCAACGTACCGCCGCATGTGCGCGCCGCGCGCATGGCCGACGCCTACCATACGGGGCAGGGACGCCCGGCGCAGTACCGCAACGGCGGGTGGATCCGCTACGTGATGACCACTAGCGGACCGGAGCCGCTCGAGCTGCGCCGTTCGCCCATCGACTACGAGCACTACCTGACCAGGCAGCTGGAGCCGATCGCCGACGCGATCCTGCCTTTTCTCGGCGACAGCTTTTCGCGGCTGACCAGCCCGCAGGGCGCGCTGTTCTAGCGACCGCGCGGCGCATGCGCATTTGCTGTAGCCAAACGGTGTTAATGTAGCCACTTTCATCACGCGAGGGCGATCATGTTCAAGAAACTGGCAGCGGAAGCACTGGGCATCAGCGATATCGGCGTCATCGTCGGGCCCGCGGACTACAGCAAGGTCGATGCGGACGATTACCTCTTCAGCGAAGACGGCGAGCAGATCTTCTTCCTCATCAAGAGCAAGAAGGACGAATACTGCTTCACCAACCTGGCGCTGATCCACGTGGACGGCGATTCGGCGGTGTCGGCGAAACGCGCGATCAAGCGCTACGATTATGCGACCTACCAGGTCTCCGGCGTCAGCATCGAGACCGCCGGCACGCTGGACATGGACGTCGAGCTCAAGTTCAGCCTGGACAACACGCCGTTTTCCATCGACGTCAAGAAGGCGTTCATCGAACAGCTCAAGGACATCTATAAAGCCCTGATCTCGATCGGAAAGCAGCAGCGGCGCGAGGCGGTATGCCGCGAGAATGCGCTGCGGGCGCTGGAGGCCACGGCCTCGGTGCACAAGCTGAACATCGCGCCGGGCGCGGGCAGTCTCGTCACCCAGTATGGCGAACTGCTGGAAGCCCTGAACACGGCGATGCTCGACACCCACACCAGGCGCGATTACAGCGACGTGTTCGCCAAGTACATTCACAACTGAAGGTCGGCGTGCCGCCGTCAACAACAGGGAAGGGCGAGCACGCTGGCCTGGAGCGATTGTCCTGTCGCACATGAAAAACGGCCCGGCCGACAAATCGACCGGGCCGCCGGAACATGCTTCCTGCCTTAGTTATTGCAACCCATCGAGGCGATGCGGTCGTAGGCAGCCCGCGCCCTCACCAGGCCGTAGCCGTACTTGTCGTCGCGGCCCGGGGCGCCCAGGTCCTCTGCCGACTTGGCCAGCGTGCTGCGGATCTGGGCAGCGCTGCACTGCGGGAAGTAGCTCCACACCAGCGCAGCAACCGCGGAAGCGTGCGGCGTTGCCATCGAGGTGCCGTTGAAGTAGTCGTAGTTGCCGACCTTGACCGAGACGGTCGCCGACTGGCCCACCTGCGCGAGCATGGCGGCGCCTTCGGCCTGCGACGCAGCAACCGACGGAATCGAGGTCACGGTATCGCCCAGGGTCGGCGTCAGGCTGCCGGGCACGTTGTTGTACAGGATGGCGCCGACGCCGCCGCTGGCCTGGCAGTTGGCGACCTTGACGCCAAAGGCCAGTCCTGCGCCACGCGAGATCAGGCAGACCTTGCCGGCCATCGCCGGATTGACCGAGCCGCCGAAGCCGAAGTCGGCCAGCGGCGCGGTGACGGTCGCACGCGGCGAACCGGTGACCGAGCCGACTTCATAGGTGCTGGCGCCAACGGTCAGCGACGATACCAGCGCGGTGCCCATCGGCACGGTCGACAGGACACGCACGCCCGGCGCCGACAGTTCCACATTCGGGTTGTAGTTCGAGAAGCTTGCCCAGTTCTTGTCGCTGTCGAGTGCGCCCACCGAGACGACGCTCTGGTAGCCGGCCGGCCAGCGCGGCGCGGTGGTGCCGGCGTTGCTGGAAGCGGCGAACGACAGGATGCCCTTGGCCGCCAGCGCATCGAACGCGGCCTGCTCGGTGGCGCTCGGCGCCGGGCCGCTCAAGGACATGCTGATGATGTTCGCGCCGGCTTCGCCGCACTGGTTTGCCGCGTCGGCCAATTCGGACGAATAGGCCCAGCCGTCGGCACCGAACACCTTGACGATGTGCAGCTTCAGCTGGCGGTTCGGGATGACGCCCACCACACCGACGCCATTGTTGTTGAGGGCTGCGATGGTGCCCGCCACGTGGGTGCCGTGGCCGTTCTCGTCGGTGTGCCACCAGCCGGTGCCCGAGTCGTACTGGCCGGTCACGACGCCGTTGTTGTTCAGGTCCTCGTGGCTGCGGTCGTAGCCCGAATCGATGATGCAGATCTTGCGGTTGCCGGTCTTGGAGCCGCCGTTCGGCAGCTGGTCGGCCTGGGTCATGGTGATGCCATACGGGACCACCTGGCCCAGGAAATAGCTCTTGCCGGAAGCCGGGTTCGCAGCAGCGCTCAGCTCCGTCGAGCTGGTGTAGTCCGGGCTCATTTCCATCGACGGCAGGTAGCGCGGCGGGTCGACTTCGACGTAGGCGACGTTCTTGTCGCTGCGCAGTGCGTTGACCTGCTCGGCGGCCAGTTCGACCGACATGGCGTTCATGCCACGGATCTTGCGCTTCACGTTGCCGCGTGCGCGGACAACCGCAGCCTTCGCGTCATTGTCGGCGCCGTCCTTGAAGCCGACGATGTAGCGGGCTTGCGGCGCGGCGCTGGCGGTGCTGGAAGCCAGCCCAAGCACGGCAACCGAGCACAGCATTGAAAGGGTAGTGAGCGAAAGCGCGGTGGTGCGATATTTCATGTATGTCCCCAATCTTGTCATGTTGTAAAAACGACGTGGCCTGCTTCGTCGGCGCATGCCGGATAGGCATGGCGAGCTCGGCACAGAGCGATCCTAGGGGGAAGGGCGTGTCACCGTCAACCACATTTCCGGGCAATGTTCGATAAGTGTATTGAAACATGCACAGCGATTAAAAACGTTGACAGGCGCGGCAGGAAAAGGCAGTCGTTCGCATTATGTGCCGCCCGGAACGTTGAATATTCTGCTGCGCGATCACTGCGGCAGGTCGCTGCGGGGGTGGGGTTGGTTGTGTGGGCCGGTCGATTACAGGTTCCGGGGTGTGCGAAAACTTAATTCAAGGGCAACGTCGTGGAAGCCCAAGCGTTTGCACCGATGCAAGTGGGCTGTGGAGCGCAGCATGGAAAAGCCGCCCAGGCAGGGCGGCTTTTCGTGGTCGCGGCATCATCACTCTTCGTGGAAGGCTTCCTCGCGCTTCCTGCGCAGCGACGGCAACAGTACGATGCCGAGCGCGATGGCCGCCATCGCCAGCATCGTCGCGCTGATCGGGCTGGTGATGAATACCATCGGGTCGCTGTGCGAGAGCAGCAGCGCGCGGCGCAGGTATTCTTCCATCATCGGCCCGATGATGTAGCCGAGCAGCATCGGGGCCGGTTCGGCGCCCAGCTTGGCGCAGATGTAGCCGAACAGGCCGAACAGGGCCATGAGCCAGATGTCGAACTCGTTGTTGTTCAGGCTGAACACCCCGATCGCGCAGAACATCAGGATCGCCGGATACAGGCGGTGGTAGGGCACCAGGATCATCTTGACCCACAGGCCGATCAGCGGCAGGTTCAGGATGACGAGGAACAGGTTACCGAACCACATCGAGACGATCAGGCCCCAGAACAGCGCCGGTTGCTCGGACATCACGGCCGGCCCGGGCTGGATGCCCTGGATGATCATCGCGCCGATCATCAGGGCCATCACCGGATTGGACGGGATGCCGAGGGTGAGCATCGGGATGAACGAGGTCTGGGCGCCCGCGTTGTTCGCCGATTCCGGCGCCGCCACGCCTTCGATGGCGCCCTTGCCGAACTGCGCCGAATTCTTCGAGATCTTCTTCTCGATCGAGTAGGCCGAGAACGAGGCCAGCATGGCGCCGCCGCCCGGCAGGATACCCAGGGCCGAGCCGAGGAAAGTGCCGCGGAAGACCGGGGCGATGATGCGTTTGAAATCCTCCCTGGTCAACATCAGGCCCTTCACCTTCTTCATCAGGATGCTGCGGTCCTCGCCGTGCTCCAGGTTGCGGATGATTTCGCCGATGCCGAACATGCCCATGGCGACGATGACGAAGTTGATGCCGTCGGCCAGCTCGGGCAGGTCGAAGGTGTAGCGCTGCGCGCCGGAATTGACGTCGGTGCCGATCAGTCCCAGCAGCAGGCCGAGGATCACCATGCCGATCGCGTTGAGCAGCGAACCGCTTGCCAGCACCACCGAGGCCACCAGGCCCAGCACCATCAGCGAGAAGTATTCCGCGGGGCCGAACTGCAGCGCGAGGTCCGCGAGGGGCGGCGCGAACAGCGCGAGCAGGACGGTGGCAACGGTGCCGGCGAAGAAGGAGCCGATGGCGGCGGTGGCCAGTGCCTTGCCGGCGTTGCCGTTGCGCGCCATCTGGTAACCGTCGAGGGCCGTCACGACCGAAGACGATTCGCCCGGCAGGTTGACCAGGATGGCGGTGGTCGAGCCGCCATACTGCGCGCCGTAGTAGATACCCGCCAGCATGATGAGGGCCGAGACCGGCGGCAGGCCGAAGGTGACCGGCAGCAGCATTGCGATGGTGGCGATGGGGCCGAGGCCCGGCAGCACGCCGACGGCGGTGCCGACGAATACGCCCACCAGGCAGTAGAACAGGTTGGTCAGGGTGAAGGCGGTTTCCAGGCCCAGGCCGAGGTTGGTAAAGATCTCCATGTCTTACGTCCCTCCCAGCCAGGGGCCGATGACCGGCATCGGCAAGCCGAGCAGCTGGACGAACAGCAGGATGGCAAACAGGCTGAGCCCGGCGGCCAGGACCAGCGTGGGTACCAGCTTGAAGCGGTCGCTGGCATAAGCGCTCAGGAACACCAGCACGAAGGCGGCCACGCCCAGGCCGGCGCCGCGCATCAGCACGCCGAACAGGATCACCGCGGCCAGGATGATGACGATGTTCTTGATGTGGAACTTGCCGATGGCGTCATGCGCGCCGAGGCTGCGGCCGACGAATGAGCGGATGATGCCTGCCAGCCCGACAAGCGCGAGCAGGGCGCCGAGAACGGTCGGGAAGTACGCCGGGCCCATGCGGCCGGCGCTGCCCATCTCGTTGTCCTGGATGAACCAGATGGCCGCGAGGCCGAAACACAGGAAGATGATGCCGATCCAGAAATTCTTCGGATGGCGGACGATGGAAGCCACTGCGAACCCCTTGTTGCGTATTACCGGTTATGTCGAAGGGCAGCGCGGCCGGCCTGGCCGCGCTGCCCGCTGCTGCCGATGCGGGCCGATGCCGGCACCGGCAGGGATCAGTCGGCGTACTGGCCTGCCTTGGTGATGATCGGGCCCCAGCGGCCGATCTCGGCCTTCAGGTGGGCGCGCAGGGCTTCCGGACGGGCGCGCTCATCGGCCACGGGCTCGGTGCCGAGGTCGGCGAAACGCTGCTTGACGGTGGGGTCCTTCAGCGCCGCGCGCAGGGCATTCGAGAGGCTGTCGACGGCCGGCTTCGGCGTGCCCTTCGGCGCGTACAGGCCGTGCCACACCGCCACCTCGAAGCCGGGCAGGCCGGCCTCGCTCAGGGTCGGCACGTTGGGCATCGAGGCCAGGCGCGCCTTGGTGGTCACGCCGTAGACCTTGACCTTGCCGCTCTTGATCTGGCTGGTGGTGTTGGTGGTCTGGTCGCACATGAGGTCCACCTTACCGCCCAGCATGTCGTTCATGGCCGGGCCGGTGCCCTTGTATGGCACCGTGGTCAGCTGGACGCCGATGGCGGTCTGTAGCAGCATGCCGCACAGGTGCGACGCCGAGCCCAGGCCGGCGTTGGCGTAGGTGACCTTGGCCTTGTTTGCCTTCACGTAGGCCAGCAGTTCGCGGAAGTCCTTGGCGGGGAAGTTCTGCTTCGCAATCAGCGTCATCGGCACGTCGGTGACCAGGCCGATCGGCTCGAAGCTGTCCATCGCCTTGTAGCTCAGCTTGCGGTACAGGGCCGGTGCGGTCGAGTGCCCGATGTGGTGCAGGAAGATGGTGTAGCCGTCCGGCGCGGCCTTGGCCGCGCGTGCCGCGCCGATGGTGCCGCCGGCGCCGCCGACGTTCTCGACGATGATCTGTTGCTTGAGCGTCTTGCCCATCGACTGGGCAACCAGGCGCGCGACGGTGTCGGTCGGCCCGCCGGCGGCGAACGGCACGATCATCGTGATGGTCCTGGTCGGGTAGTTCTGGGCCGAAGCGCCCAGCGCGGTGGCGGCCAGGGCGATGGCCGCGACGGTGCGCAGGAAAGTGGTTTTCATCGGTGTCGTCCTCTAAGCTCGTGTTCGCTCGTTATGTGTATTGGCGACGCAAGACGCACTCGAGGGCGGGCCGCGGCGAAATCCAGCCGGCTTGCATGGAGCGCGTACATACGCAAGAGTTGTTGTACCAGCAAATGGTTAGATTTGCAACTACGTGAAAATGCGTATGACACAGTCGTAAATTTTTTTGAAAAAACTCACGTGATGATCTGGCGCAGGCGGACCGCATGATTGGCCAAAAAAAGACGGCCCACCAGATGGTGGGCGGCCATGCGATCAAGCCTGCTTCGGTTCCGGCACCGGGATCTCGTGGTCGCCCAGCAGGATCTTGTCCGGGGTGATGGGCGTGCTGCGGATGCGGCGCCCGGTCGCATGGAAGATCGCATTGGCGATCGCGGCCGAGGTCGAGACGATGCCGATCTCGCCGACGCCCTTGGCCCCGAGCTGCCTGCTGACCACGCGGTCGTCCTCGTCGGCGAAGATCACCTCGATGTCGTGCACGTCCGCGTTGGTGGCCACGTGGTACTCGGCATAGTTGTGGTTCATGAAGCGGCCGAAACGGTGGTCGGTGAAGCTTTCCTCGTGCAGGGCGTGGCTGATGCCCCACACGACGCCACCGACGATCTGGCTGGCGGCGGTCTTGGCGCTGATGATGCGGCCGGCCGCGACCGCATTGACCACGCGCGTGACGCGCACGATGCCGAGCTTTTCGTTGACGCGCACTTCGCAGAACACGGCCGAGTGCACGGCGCGCGTGTACTTGCGCTGCTTGAGCATCTGCGGCGTCATCATGAACTTTTCCTCGAGACGGTCGAGGCCGCTTGCCGCCAGCACGGCGCCCAGCGGGACGGCGGTCTCGGGACGGTGACGCAGCATCATGGCGCCGTCCTCGAAGGCGATGTCCTGCGGCCGCGCCTTCGCCAGCGGCGAACCCGGCATCGCCTTCGCCATGCGGATCAGGCGCTTCTTGAGCTTGTCGCAGGCGCCGTGCACGCCGCCGCCGACGGTGGCCACGTGCGAGGAACCGCCTTCGACCGGCGCGAACGGCAGGGTCGAGTCGCCCAGCTGGAAGCTCACCTGTTCCATGGGCAGGCCCATGCTCTCCGCCGCGATCATGGACATGACGGTATAGGTGCCGGTGCCGATGTCGGAAGCGGCGCTGCTGACCACCAGGCGCCCGTCCGCATGCAGCTGCGCGCTCACGCGCGCCACCATCACCAGCGAATCCCACATGCCGGTCGCCATGCCCCAGCCGATCAGTTCGTCCCCGTCGCGCATCGAGCGCGGCTCGATCGGCCGCCCGGCCCAGCCGAAGCGCTGCGCGCCCTTGTCGTAGCACTGGCCGAGCTCCTTGCTGGAATAGGGCTTGCCCTCGAGCGGATTCCTGTCGGCGTAGTTGATGCGCCGCAGTTCAAGCGGATCCATGCGCAGCTTGTAGGCCAGTTCGTCCATCGCCACCTCGAGCGCGTGCATGCCGTGGGCGGCGCCGGGCGCGCGCATGTCGATAGGGGAGTGGCGGTCGTGCGCCACCAGCTTGTAGCCCAGCTTGATGTTGTCGCAGGCGTAGAGCTGGCCGGACCAGTTCACCACCACCTCGACGTAGTCCTCCAGGCGCGAGGTTTCCTGGATCGCCTCGTGCACGATGGCCTGCAGCTTGCCGTCCTCGTTGGCGGCCAGCTGCACCTTCTGCCAGGTTTCCGGACGGTGCCCGAAGCTGAACATCTGCTGGCGGGTGAGCACCACGCGCACCGAGCATTCCAGGTGCAGTGCGGCCATCACGGCCAGCGTCAGCTGGTATTGCGGGCGCAGGCCGGAGCCGAAGGCGCCGCCGACGTAGGGATTGCGCACGGTGACCTTGTCCTTCGGCAGGCCGAAGGCGCGCGAGACGTACCAGCGGTTGTTCTGCGAGCTCTGGGTCTTGTCGTAGATGGTCAGGTGGCCGTCCTCGCCGCGCACCACCGTGGTCGCATGCATCTCCATCGGGTTGTGGTGTTCGACGCCATGGTAGAACTGCGATGCGATCTTCACCGGCGCCGCTTCGTACGCCTTGTCGGCGTCGCCCGTCGAGCTGGGTGGCGTGAAGCCGGCCTTGAGCGGACGCGGCTTGTAGGCCTGGTCGAGCGAGGCCAGCAGGTTGGTCTCGTGCGCTTCTTCCTGGTAGCTCACCCGCACCAGCTGGGCCGCGTGGCGCGCCGCCTCGAAGGTATCGGCCACCACCAGCGCCACCGGCTGGCCGCTGTAGAAGACCTGGTCGCTGTAGAGCGGACGGAAGGGCGAGCCGCCCGGTGCGGTCATGTCCTTGTAGGCCAGGTCGAAGCCGCGCACCTTCGGCCGGTTCAGGTGCGTGAGCACGGCCACCACGCCGGGAACGGCCAGCGCCCCGGCGGTATCGATGGCGGTGATGCGGCCCCGGGCGATGGTGCTGCTCGCCACCACGCCGTAACGCAGGCCCGGCGCATGGATCTCGGCGGCGTACTGCGCCTGGCCGGTCACCTTGGCGCGGCCGTCCACGCGCGAGACCGGCATGCCGCTCTTGACGCGGCCGGTGCCTTCCGGAGCACTCGGCGTGCGCAGTTCTGGAATCAGGTCGGTCATGTCGGTTCTCCCCGCTGTTCTCCGCTTGCTTGCCCGGCGCCGCGCGCGGCGGCGCTCAGGGCCTGGATGATGGTGTTGTGCGCGAGCGCCAGCTTGAAATCGTTCTGGCCGTAGCCCCGGGCGCCGTGCAGGACGATGTCGGCGGCGGCGCTGAAGCTTGCCTCGGTCGCCGGCTGGCCTGCGAGCGCCGCCTCGGCCGCCTCGACGCGCCAGGGCTTGTGGGCGACGCCGCCGAGGGCGATGCGGGCGGCACGGATGGTGCCGCCCGGCCCGCCGTCGAGGTCGAGGGCGGCCGCCACCGACACCAGCGCGAACGCATAGGACAGGCGATCGCGCACCTTGATATAGGCACAGTGCGCGGCGAATCGGCCGGCGTCCGGCAGGTCGATGTGGGTGATCAGTTCGCCCGGTTCCAGCGTGCTGTCGAGATCCGGACGATCGCCAGGCAGGCGGTGGAAGTCGGCAAAGGGGATGTCGCGCTCGCCGCTTGTCGAGCGCACGTGCACGACGGCGTCGAGCGCGCGCAGCGCGACGCACATGTCGGACGGGTGCGTGGCAATGCACTGTTCGCTGGTGCCGAGGATGGCCAGCTGGCGGTTCAGGCCTTCCCTGGCCGGGCAGCCTGAGCCGGGCGTGCGCTTGTTGCACGGCGTGCCGAGGTCGTAGAAGTAATAGCAGCGGGTGCGCTGGAGCAGGTTGCCGCCGTTGCTCGCCATGTTGCGCAGTTGGGGCGAGGCGCCGGCCAGGATTGCCGCGCTGAGCAGGGGGTAGCGGCTGCGCACGCGCTCGTCGTAGGCGGTGTCGGCGTTGCGGGCCAGGGCGCCAAGGCGCAGGCCGCCGTCCGGCGCGTCCTCGATGCGGTCCAGTCCGAGCGCGTTGATGTCGACCAGCCGGCCGGGGCGCATCACGCCTTCCTTCATCAGGTCGAGCAGGTTGGTGCCGCCCGCGACCGGCCGCGCGCCCACGCTTCCCGGGTCCGCCAGTGCCGCCAGCGCTGCCTCGATGTCGCCGGGTCGGGAAAAGGTGAACGGGTTCATGCGAGCACCGGACCGGTGGTGAACGGCTCGGCGCTATCGCCCGCGGCTTTGCCGGCGTTTTCGCCAGGCCTGCCGTCGATCCCCATCACCTGCATCACCGCCTGCGCGATCTGCGGGTAGGCGCCACAGCGGCAGACGTTGCCGCTCATGAGTTCGCGCACGTCGTCGGCGCTCCTGGCCTGGCCTTCCGCGATCAGCCCGGCGGCCGAACAGATCTGGCCGGGCGTGCAGTAACCGCACTGGAAGGCATCGCAGGCGATGAAGGCCTGCTGCAGCGGATGCAGGGCGTCGCCGTCGGCCAGGCCTTCGATGGTCGTTACCTCGCGGCCGTCCTGCATGACGGCCAGCGTCAGGCAGGAGTTGATGCGCTTGCCGTCGAGCAGGACGGTGCAGGCGCCGCACTGGCCATGGTCGCAGCCTTTCTTGGTGCCGGTGAGAAGCGCGCGTTCGCGCAGCAGGTCGAGCAGCGTCACCCAGGACGGGACCGTGAAATCGCGGTCCTGTCCATTGATGCGCAGCCGGATCGGGTATTCCTGGTGCAGGTCCATGGCCGTCCTTTCATGAGCGAAGCCACTACTTTAACCGTCTGCCAGCTGCCGTTCGGTTAGTTCACACACGTACGATCGGATCGGTACCTGTCCATGGGCAGGGTCTTCGCCCTTGCCCGGGCATGGCGATGCGCTCCACGATCGTTCCACGGAGCGCGCAGCTCAGGCGGCCCTGGACAGCGGCGCGGCTTGCGCGCCGGGCATCGGCAGCGCGAGCGACTCGACGCGGTTCCGGCCGTTGCGCTTCGCCGCATACATCAGTTTGTCGGCGGCGTCGATCAGCCCGGCGAGCGAGCCGGCGCTGCTGCTCGCCACGCCGAAACTGGCGGTCGTGTGGATCGGCACGCCATCCGGGCCGGCGTAGGCCGGCGTGTTGCCGAAACGGCCGCGCAGCCATTCGGCCAGGTGGGTCCCGGCCGCCAGGCCGGTGCCGGGCAGGATCACCAGGAACTCCTCGCCGCCATAGCGCACCACACTGTCGATGCCGTCGCGCGCGACGGTCCTGAGCAGCGAGGCAAACGCCAGCAGGACCGCGTCGCCGGCCGCATGGCCGTGGGTGTCGTTGATGCGCTTGAAATGGTCGATGTCGCACAGGATCACGCAGACGGGCTGGCCGTCGCGCAACAATGGCGATGCGGCGCCCAGCAGGTGCTCGTGCAGGTAGCGGCGGTTGTAGCAGCCGCTCAGGTGGTCGCGCTGGGCCGCGTTCTCCAGCACCACCCGCGCCCGGAACTCTTCCCGCGCCACCAGGTTGTAGCGCCGCGCCGCGAGCGCGCCGAAGGTGTTGACCAGGGCCAGCAGCATGCCCAGGGTCAGCATGTCCGGAAAACGCATGTCCGCCACCGCCAGCACCAGTAACAGGAAGGCGGCCGTGGATGCGGCCGCGATGGCCAGTGCATAGCCCAGCCGGTTGGGAATGTAGAGGTAGATCACCAGCAGCATGATGGCGAGCGACATCGCATGCCAATGGAACTCGTCGGGGCGGTGCACCGCGATCACCATGAAGCAGGCCAGCGCGACCACCTCGGCCACGCTGGCGGCAAGCCGGGCGGCGCCGATGGTGATCGGGTGCCGGTAGGCGAGCCAGGCGCAAGCGCCGGCAGTGACGGCGACCAGCAGGCGCGTACCCAGCAGCAGGGCCGTTTCCGGCACCAGCCCGAGGGCGGCGACGTCGGTGGCGAAAAACCCCAGGAAGTACAGGCTGCAGAACAGCAGGGTGCAGGCCAGCTGCGTCCGGGTGCGCGCGAGATGTTGGCCGAGGTAGGCGGTTTCGGTACGTCGGTCGTCGAATTCGCCAACCAGCGGGTCGATGGCGAGGGCGTCAGGGCTAAGGGGGCGGGCCACGGGTATCTGTCCATAAAGCGAAAGGCGCGGCGAAAGGAATGCGGCGTCCACGAATTGTGGCATCGCAACATGCTGTAAAGGCTCACGAAATGTAACTATCTGGCAACTACTCGTTGCGCTGCCCGTCTTTGCGACCGGGTACCTTCCGTTCCTGCCGTTCCGGCGGGATCCATCACGATCCCGGCGTGGATATCGAACGACCCCGCCGTCCCCCGGTCCAACCTCCATCTTTCCGGGCGAGCAGGCGATTTCAGGCGGGCGCGAGAACATGGCGGATACGGGCAAGGGAGAGACCGGCAGGACGGCAACCGGCGGATCGGCTTCGCGCATCGGCGCCGAGCTGTGGCAGGTGCTCGCCCGCCACCGCTGGCGCATCGCGGCGGCGGTCGTGCTGCTGCTGGTGGCCAAGCTGGCCACGGTGGCGGTGCCGCTGCTGCTCAAGCGGATCATCGACGCATTCTCGGTAGCCGAGTTGCCGGCCCGGCTGCCGATCTATCTGCTGGCCGGCTACGCGCTGCTGCGATTTTCCTCGACCCTGTTCAACGAATGGCGCGACCTGCTGTTCGTGCGCGTCACGCTGGCGGCGGTCTCGGCCTATGCGCAGAAGACCTTCGCGCACCTGCACGCACTCGGCCCGCGCTTCCACGCGCGCCGCAAGCTCGGCAGCCTGCTGCCGGACATCGACCGCGGCACCAGCGGCATCGCCTTCCTGCTGGGGGTCGGCCTGTTCACCATCGTGCCGACCCTGGTGGAGATCGGCCTGGTGCTGGCGATCATGCTCAGCCGCTACGAAGCGGGCTTCGCCGCCATCATCCTGGCGACCTTCCTGGTCTACGCCGGCTTCACGCTGGTGTTCACGGCGCGGCGCGTGGTATACCAGCGCCGCGTGAACAAGCTCGACTCCAAGGCCAAGGGGCGCCTGGCCGACAGCCTGATCAACTACGATACCGTCAAGCCCTTTACCAACGAGGCCCTGGAGTCCGAGCGCTTCGCCGGCATCATGCGCGACTGGCGCGAGGCGGGCGCGGGCAACCAGCGCGCGCTGTTCCTGCTCCACGTGGGACAGAGCGCGGTCATCGCGTTGGGCGTGGCGTCCATCATGCTGCTGGCCGGGCAGGCCGTGATGGCGCGCAGCATGAGCGTGGGTGACCTGGTGCTGATCAATGCCTACGCGCTGCAGGTCTGCCTGCCGCTGAACGCCCTCGGTTTCGTATACCGCGAGGCGCGCGACGCCTGGGTGAATGCCGAGCGGTTGTTCGAACTGTTGCGCGAGCGGCCCGAGATCGAGGATCCGCCCGGTGCGCCGCTGCTGCGCGCCGGACCGGGCGAAGTCGTGTTCGAGAACGTCAGCTTCGCTTACGAACCCACGCGCCCGGTGCTGGACGGCGTCAACCTGCGCATCGCGCCGGGCACCACGCTGGCCGTGGTCGGACGCAGCGGCTCCGGCAAGTCGACGCTGGCGCGCCTGCTACTGCGCTACTACGACCCGGGGAGTGGCCGCATCCTGGTGGACGGGCAGGACATCCGCCACGCCAGGGCGTCGAGCGTGCGCCAGGCCATCGGCGTGGTCCCGCAGGAGACGGCGCTGTTCAACGACACGATCGGCAACAACATCGCCTACGGCCGCATCGGCTGTACGCGCGAGGAAGTGGTCGCCGCCTGCCGCGCCGCCCACGTGCACGACTTGATCGACTCCTGGCCGCAGGGCTACGACACGCCGGTGGGCGAGCGCGGCGTGAACCTGTCGGGCGGAGAGAAGCAGCGCATCGCGATCGCCCGCGCCGTGCTCAAGAATCCGCCGATCCTGATATTCGACGAAGCGACCTCCGCACTCGACTCGGATTCGGAGCATGCGATCACGCAGGAGCTCGAACGGTTGTCGCACAACCGTACCACGCTGATCATTGCGCACCGGCTGTCGACCATCGTTGGCGCGCACGCGATCGTGGTCATGGACCGGGGACGGGTGGTGGAGCAGGGCACCCATGCCGAGCTGCTGCGGCGCAGGGGCATGTATGCGCGGCTGTGGCTGCTGCAGCAGCGGATGGACGAGGACAGTTCAGGCTGAGGTCACGGCGCTCAGGGGCCGCGGAAGACGATCGTCTTGTTCCCGTGAAGGAAAACGCGGCGCTCGATGTGGAACTTGACCGCCGCCGCCAGCGCCATGCACTCGTTGTCGCGCCCGACCCGCACCAGCTGCTCGGGCCGGAAGTTGTGGTCGACCCGGGTCACCATCTGCTCGATGATCGGGCCTTCGTCCAGGTCCGGCGTGACGTAGTGCGCGGTGGCGCCGATCAGCTTGACGCCGCGGTCGAACGCCTGGTGGTAGGGCTTGGCGCCCTTGAAGCCGGGCAGGAAGGAGTGGTGGATGTTGATGCAGCGCCCGCTCAGGCGGCGCGCCAGCTCGTCCGACAGGATCTGCATGTAGCGCGCCAGGATCACCAGCTCGGCGCGGGTCTCCTCGACCACTTCCAGCAGCCGCGCTTCCTGTTGCGCCTTGTTGTCCTTGTTCACCGGCAGGAAAATGAAGCGGATGCCCTCGCGCTCGACCATCGGGCGCAGGTCCAGGTGGTTCGAGACCACGGCCGTGATGGCCATGTTGAGCTCGCCGTTGCGGCGGCGGTACAGCAGGTCGTCGAGGCAATGGTCGTCCTTCGAGACCATGATCACGGTCTTGACCGGGTCGACCGGGTCGTGGATCTTCCACTGCATTTGCAGGGGGGCGGCGACAGCGCTCGCGAACTGCTCGCGGAGCTCGTCGATGGCAGGCGAGCCCGCCTGGCGGCGGAACACGGCGCGCATATAGAAGCGCTCGGTCGAGTCGTCGTCGAACTGCTCCAGCGCGCAGATGTAGCAGTCGCGGCTGGCCAGGAAGCTGGCGACGGCGGCGACGATGCCGATGCCGGCGCGGCAACTGGCGTTGAGGATGTACTCGGTGGGGGCGTGCGGCAGTGGATTGGGGGTCATGCGGTCGTCCTGTACTTGCGCGAATGGGTGGCCGCCTGCGCATTTGCGCGGGGGAGCGAGGGCGTTGCGGTGGTTGACCGCTTGCCGCTGGCGCCGCCGTGCAAGCCTCGTGGACGAAGCAGACGTTGTCAATCAGATAGCATGCTTGATGAGACCGGTCCCGTCAAGACGCGCACGCTACGGGGAAAGCCCGGCTGGCTCAGGGCGCAACCGCCTGGACCAGCGCCTGCCGCACCGCTTCGACCAGGTCGGCAGGGGACAGCGGCTTGTTCATCACCCGCACGTTGGCCTCCGCCAGCGCCACCTCCGCGCCGTAGGCGGTCACGACCAGGGCCGGCAGTCCCGGGTTGGCCACGCGCAGGCGCGCGACCAGCTCGCTGCCGGACAGGCCGGGCATGCGGTAGTCGGTCACCAGCAGGTCGAACGCTCCGGCGCCGGCTGCGGCGACCGCCGCGACCGGATTCGTGGCCGCCGTGACCTGGAAGCCGGCACGTTCGAGGTAGCGCCGGAACACGTACACGATCGCTTCCTCGTCATCCACAAGCAGGATATGCGCCAATGTCAGCCCTCGTGCTGGAAATCGCCCGCCGGGTCCGCGCCCGGCCCGGCGCGCCGGTCGACCTTCAAGGCTTGCCGGATACGCTCAGCGAGTTCGTTCAGGCGGTAAGGCTTGGTCAGGATCGGGAAGGCGGCGGTGGCGTCCTTGGTCGCGGGCAGCGCGTCGATGTAGCCGGTGGCGAGCAGCACGGGCACTTCCGGCTGGCGCTCGCGCACCAGTTCGGCCAGGCGCAAGCCGTTCATCCCGCCGGGCATGATGATGTCGGTGAACAGCAGGTCGACCGAGCCATAGCGGTCCATCGTCTCCAGCGCGGCTTCGCCGCTGGCGGCCGAGAGCACGCGGTAGCCGCAGCCGCGCAAGTGCGTCTCGGCGAGCTGCCGCACTTCCTCGCTGTCGTCCACGACCAGGATCGTCTTCTTGCCGAGGATCGCCTCGGGCGTCCACCTGGCGCCGTTGCCCATGCGTTCGCCCATGATCTCGAGGCCCGATTTCGCAGCCTGCGGGAAGATCATGCGGATGGTCGTGCCCTGTTGCGGCGCACTGTCGATCTCGAGCCGCCCGTGCGACTGCTGCACGAACCCGTGCACCATCGCCAGTCCCAGTCCGGTGCCGGGGCCCTTGGTGGTGAAAAAGGGCTCGGTGGCGCGCGCGGCGACTTCCGGCGACATGCCTTCGCCTTCGTCGATCACGCAGATCACGACGTAGCGTCCCGGCGCCAGGCGTAGGCGTTCCAGCCGCTCGCCGTCTTCCATGATCGAGGTGGCGACCGTGACCTTGCCGCCATTGGGCATGGCGTCGCGCGCGTTGATCAGGACGTTGAGCAGGGCCATCTCCATGTGCGTCGGGTCCAGCGTGCAGGAGGGCAGGCCGGGCTTCAGGTCGAGGTGCAGGTCGACCTTGTCGCCCAGGGTGCGCACCAGCATCTCGCTGAACTCGACCACCAGGGAATTGAGGTTCAGGCGCCTGGGCTCGAGCCGCTGCTTGCGCGCGAAGGTGAGCAACTGCTGGGTGAGCTTGCCCGCCTTGTCGCTTGCCAGGCGCGCCTGGTCGATGGCCTGGCCGACGGTGATGCGGTCGTCCAGGTCGCTTGCCGCCAGCTCGAGGTTGCCGGCGATGACTTGCAGCAGGTTGTTGAAGTCGTGGGCCAGGCCGGCGGTGAGCTGGCCGATCGCTTCCATCTTCTGCGCCTGCAGGTAGGACTGCTCCGAAACGCGGCGCCGCGTGATGTCCATCTGCGAAGCGAAGAAGTACAGCAGCTTGCCCGCTTCGTCGAACACCGGACCGATGAACAGGCCGTTCCAGAAGGGGCGGCCGTCGGCCTTGTAGTTGAGGATGTCCACGGCCACCGCGCGCTGCTCGCGCAGGGCGGCGCGGATCTCTTCCACCGTGTTCGGGTCGGTCTGCTCGCCCTGCAGGAAGCGGCAGTTGCGGCCGAGGACTTCATGTTCCTCGTACAGGGTCAGGTCGAGGAAGGCGCGGTTGACGAAGGCGATCGGGTTGTCCGGCTGGTTCGGGTCCGTCACCACCATCGGCATGCGGGTCATTTCAATGGCGGCAAAGAAGATGTTGCCGCGTTCCTCGAAGCCGGGTCGCGAAATCTGGCTTGCCTGCCAGTGGCGGATGCCGGGATCGCCGAGGGGATTGTAGCTGCTGCCTTCGAGCTCGCCGGCGGAGAGCGTGCCCGCGCTCTGGCCGTGGCCGGACGTCTGGTCCTGCGGTAGCTGGTTCCGTTCTTCTTTGCTGCTTCCTGTTGTCACCTGGCCCTCCTTGGATTGGATGAAGGCCAGCGCCTGACTGGAAGGGTGGGCTTCGATGTCAAATTATAGCAATAGAAATGTTACAGGTTAAAAATTTGACGAAATTGCCAGGGCGGAAAGCTTAGTCGCGGAACAGGTGCGTGAACGTGCGGCTCACCGGGAGCTTCTCGTCGCAGCCGCGCAGCAGCACCTGCATGCGCTCCGCATCGAGCCGTTCGACAGCCGCGATGGCGCGCACGTTCACCAGTGTCCCGCGGTGGATCTGCCAGAAGCGGTCGCGGTCCAGTCCGCCCAGCAGGTCCTTCAGCGCGATGCGCACCAGCGCTTCCGAATCGGTCAGCACCACGCGGGTGTACTTGGTATCCGACTGGAAGAACAGCACCTCGTCCACGTCGATCAGGCGGATCTGGCGGCCGACCGTCGCCTTGATCCATTTCATTTTTTCGGTGCGGGCGCCGGGCAGGGCGGTCCTCAGGTGCTGCAGCAGGTCGCCCAGATCGGCGGGCGGTTTGCTGAGCTTGGAACGGATGCGCGCCACCGCCCGTTCCATGCGGTCGGACTGTACCGGCTTGAGCAGGTAGTCGACCGCGCCGGCATCGAAGGCTTCGACCGCGTACTGGTCGTAGGCGGTGACGAACACCACGTGCGCGCCGTCGCCGATGCGTTCGGCCACTTCCAGGCCGGACAGGCCCGGCATGCGGATGTCGAGGAAGGCGACGTCCGGCTCGTGCTCCAGGAAGCCGTCCCAGGCGTCGTTGCCGTTCTCGGCCTGGACGACGACCTGCGCCTCGGGCCAGTGCGTACCCAGCAGCCCCAGCAGCCGCTCGCGCATCAGCGGTTCGTCCTCGGCGATCAGTACGCGGGTCATGCAGGCTCCTTCATCGATACGGGAATCTTCAGCTCGGCTACCAGGCCGGGGTCGGCATCGCGCAGGCTCAGGCTGGCAGCTTCGCCGTAGGCCAGTTGCAGGCGGCGGCGCACGTTGTCGAGGCCGTTGCCGTCGCCCGTGCCGTTATCAGCGGCGGTGTTCATCCCGACACCGGTATCCTGGACGCGCAGAAGCAAGGAGCCGTCGTGCGCGGCGGCGCTGATGCGGATTTCGCCGCCGCGCAGCGAAGGTTCGATCCCGTGCTTGATCGCGTTCTCGGCCAGGGTCAGCACGATCATGCTCGGCACCTGTGCGCTTTCCAGGTGCGCGGGGAGCGAGACCTCGAAACGCAGGCGCGCCCCCATCCGGGCCTGCATCACGCGCAGATAGGATGCAACGGTGAAAAATTCGTTGCCCAGGCTTACCTGTTCGCAGCGCATGTCGCTGAAGCTGGCACGCAGGAAAGCGATCAGGTCCGCGGTGAGGGCGGCGGCGCGCGGAGCCCCGTCCGCGGCCAGTTGCTGCACCGCGCCGAGCGTGTTGAAGAGGAAGTGCGGCTCGATCTGCGCGCGCAGCATGCGCAGCCGGGACTCGCTCAGCTCGCGCGCCATGCGTTCGCGTTCGGCTTCGCGCTGCAACTGCGCCGCCTGTTCCATCAACTGGCGCCGGCGCCAGGCGCTGACCGCCAGCGTCGGGACCGCCAGCACCAGCCCGCCCACGATGGCCCCGACCAGGAGTTTCGACACGCGCGGGTAGATGAATTCGAGCGGCTTTCCGTCGGCAAGCATGAAGGCGGCGAATCCGCAGAAAGCACCCAGCAATGTACCGCCGACGGCGCCGATGACGACCTGGCCCTTGGCCTTCAGTATCAGGTTGGGTGCAAGCCACAAGGAGATCGCGCCGCTGATCAGGAGGAAGCCGGCCAGATTCGCCGCGACGACTGCCGCGACCAGGCCGGGCGCACCGAAGGCGAGGTGCACGAGGGCGCCGAGCAGCGTGAACAGGGCTGCCCACTTGGCGAGCGCCTTGTGCAGCCGGGGGCCGCGGTAGGCCATACTGAATGCCCGGAGCCGCTCGCGTTCGATCGGCGTCATCGCCGCCAGTTGCTTGGCGTTCCAGCGGCGCCAACCCGGCCTGACCTGCTCCGCCAGTTCGGGGCGTTCGAGTACCGCGATCTGTTCCATCTCCAATTCGTCATACCAGTCGACCAGCCTGCGCCACATGATGTCCCCCTTTGTTCAATACTATACGGCAATGAACTCAGTGTAGGAGATGGTCCTTATCGAAGGAAGCCGAGCGGGACGAACGACGGGGATGGGGGAACGAACGACGAAAACGGCGGCGTGCTACCATGCCGCCTTTTGACATCGGTCATGCACCAGTCCCGCCACCAGATCCGCACCATGCGCCGCGCCGACCTCGAGGCCATCCTCGGCCTGCAGGCCGCGTGCTATCCGCCTGCCATGCAGGAGCCCGCAAAGGTGGTGCGGGCACGGATGCAGGCCGCGGGCGACACCTGCGCGGTGGCGGAGGACGAAGCGGGCTTGTGCGCCTACCTGTTCGCCTATCCGAGCCGGCCGGGAGCGGTCACGCCGCTCGGCGCGCGGTTCGAGGTGGCGCCGGATGCCGACACGCTCTACCTGCACGACTTGGCGGTGGCGCCGCGGGCGCATGGGCGCGGCCTGGCGCGGGCGCTGGTCGGCCACCTGCTGGAACTGGCGCGTACGCGGGGCATGTCATCGTCGGCGCTGGTGTCGGTGCAGGATACGGCGGGCTTCTGGCAAGCGCTGGGCTACCGCGATGCTGCCGCCGCCTGCCCGGCGGCGCGCGCCGCGCTCGCCACCTACCCGGGCCTGGCGCGCTACATGACGCGCGCCCTCGAACGGTGATTACTGGACCCGGCGTACCTTCGCCGAACTGTTCGTCCCTTCCACCTTCAGGAACAGCGTGCCGAACATGTTGCGTTCGATCGTGACCCTGGCGTCGCGCGTGGGCGGGAGGACGGCTTCGCTGCCGTCGGTGATGCGCCACACCTGGCCGTTGGCCAGGCGGATCTGCGAGCCCGGTCCCCAGCCCTCGAAGTTGCCGACGACGGTGCTGGTGATCGACTTCGGCTGTTCCTCGCGCTGCTTCACCGCTTCCATGCCGAAGTTCTCTTCCTTGCTGCGTGCCGGCGCGGCGGCGCCGGCCGGTGCCGCGGCGGCAGGGCGTGCGCCGACCTCGATGGCGTCGTAGCAGCGCAGGCGGGCGCCGGTATCGGCCAGCGCACGGCATGTCAGGATGGCCTGGTCGGCCACGGCGGCGTTGGCGGCCGGGACGGCGCCGGACGCGAGGAGCAGGGACAGGGACAGCAGGGGCAGGGCTTTCATCGTCATCCTTCGATAGGGTTGCACAGCCCGGCGATTATACCGGTCCGTGCGCGGGCCCCGCATGCCGCGGATGCGCGGTGGCGCCGGTTCAGGCAGTCGCCGCGGCCCGGGCCATGTTCTCGCGGATGAAGGCGGCGCAGTCTTCCGGCGACAGCGGCTTCGAATAGAAGTAGCCCTGCAGCTGGTCGCAATCGGCCTTGCGCAGCGCCGCCACCTGCTCCGCCGTCTCGCCGCCCTCGGCGATCACGGCCAGCTGCAGGCGGTGCGCCATCGCGACGATCGCCTGCACGATGGCGAGCGACTCGGCGCTGTGCCCCATGTCCTGCACGAAGGACTTGTCGATCTTGAGCTTGTCGAGCGGCAGGCGCTTGAGGTAGGCGAAGCTGGAATAGCCGGTGCCGAAATCGTCGATACTGAGGATCACGCCGAGCTTGCCCAGTCCCTCCATGACGACCACGCTGCGCTCGGGGTCGGCCATCGACACGCTTTCGGTCAGTTCGAGCTCCAGCAGTTCCGGCGGCAGGCTGGTCGTCTGCAGCAGTTCGGCCACCGTCGCGATCACGTCGCTTTGCAGGAACTGGCGCGCCGACAGGTTGACCGCGACCGGCGCCAGCGCCAGCCCCTCGTCGCGCCATCCGGCCAGCTGGGCAACCGCGGTGCGCATCACCCAGTCGCTGATCGGCACGATCAGGCCGGTCTCTTCGGCGATCGGGATGAATTCGTCGGGCGGGATCACGCCGTATTCCGGGTGGCGCCAGCGGACCAGGGCCTCGAATCCGGAAAGGAGCCCGCTGCGCAGGCACAGCTTCGGCTGGTAGTGCACGAACAGCTCGCCCTGCGCGAGGGCACGGCGCAGGTGGCTCTCCAGCGTCAGGCGGCGGCTGTTCTCGGTGCGCAGCGCCCGCGAATAGGGCTGGATCTCGCCGCGGCCCTGCGCCTTGGCATGGCGCATCGCCGTCACCGCGTTGTTCAGCAGGGCGTCGGCGTCGTCGCCGTCCTTCGGCATCAGCGCGGTGCCGATGCTGAACGTGAGGGCGATCTCGCCGCCCGGCGCCGGGATGGCGCGGTTGGCCACCGCCATGATGCGCTCCAGCGCACGTTCCGGCTCGGGGTGGTCGCTCCGGGCATGCAGCAGGATCAGGAACTCGTCGCTGCCGGAGCGTGCCAGCAGGTCGCCTTCGCGCAGCAGCGCCTGGACGCTGCGGGCGATGTTCACCAGGATCTCGTCGCCGGCCCGGTGGCCGAGCAATTCGTTGAAGCGCTTGAACCGATCGATGTTGAGGCAGGCGACCAGGGCGGGACGGCCGTGTTCGCGGCAGCGTGCAATGCTGGCCTGGATCGCACGCACCATTTCCTGGCGGTTGGGCAGCCCGGTCAGCACGTCGTGTGCCACCAGCCATGCCAGTTCGCCGGATTCCGCGGCCCGCTCCGGCCTGGCGTCCGCGCCACGCAGCTGTTCGCTGAGCGCCTGCGCGGCGATGGCAAGCTGGCGGTGGTACACCAACTGCTCGACCGTGCGCGCGAGGTCGCGCAGCGCGTCCAGTTCGGCCGGGCCGATCTGGCGCGGGCGCCGGTCGATGACGCACAGGGTGCCGATCTTCTTGCGCTCGATCGAGTACAACTGGATGCCCGCATAGAAACGCAGGTGCAGCGAGCCGGTCACCAGCGGATTGTCGAAGAATCGCGCATCCTGCGCCGCATCGGGCACGACGAACGGCTCGTCGGTGGTAATGGCATGGGCACAGAAGGAGATCTCGCGCGGCGTTTCACAGGCATCGAGTCCGGTGCGTGACTTGAACCACTGGCGGTCCTTGTCGACCAGCGAGACGAGCGCGATCGGCACGTCCAGCAGGCGCGCGGCGGTACGGGTGATGCGATCAAAAGTTTCTTCAGGGGCACTACCAAGGAGCTTGGTAGCGTGCAGCGCGGCAAGGCGCTGCGCTTCATCCAGTGGGATGCGGGGTCGGTCCATTCCTTGCCTTCCGTAGCGGAACAGGCTTGTGTTCCGTACATGTATTACGCCAGAATCGCTGGCAGTTTGCAATGTTGATGCAGGCAAACGAACGCCCCGCCGAGCCAAGCCGGCCTTCAGGGCGCGCTGGCAAGCAGTGCCGCGGTGTCCGCGGCGCCCATTCGCATCGCGGCCGCCCAGGGGCTGATGCCGTCGGCGTCGCGTACCGCCGGGTTGGCGCCGCGCGCCAGCAACAGGCGGGCGATGTCGACCCGGTTGAACATGGCGGCGAACACGAGCGCGGTCTTGCCGTTCGGCCCCGCGGTATCCACCTGCGCTCCCTTCTCCAGCAGCAGGGTGGCCACCGCCAGGTCGCCCTTGAAGGCTGCACCGGCAAGCGGTGTCTGGCCGGCGTCGTTCATCAGTTCCGGGTCGGCGCCGTGTTCGAGCAGTACGCCGGCCGTGTCCGCGTGGCCGTGATAGCAGGCGAGCATGAGCAGGCTGTCGCCGCGTTCATTGCGCAGGTTCGGCGGCAGCCCTTGCTCCAGCAATGCCCGCAATGGTTCCGTTTCCCCGGTGCGCGCATACTGGAACACCTTGCGTACGAAAGCCAGCGTGTTCTCGTCGAGCTGGCTGGCATGGGGACGGGGTGATGGCATGGTCGGCTCCAGGGTTGACGGTATCCTGATTAGACCATAGCCGGGCCGACCGGCGGCGCACGCCGCGAATGTTCGAAAAATTCGATGGTAGGTGGGTAAACTATCCGTTTTTCATCCCGGTGGGGAGCGCGCATAATGGCTTCATCGCATCGAACGGCACCGACGTGCGCTCCCTGGGACGCGCGTTCAATGTAAATCGAATCGTTCGATGGTCGAATCAACGCAAAAGGAGAACATCATGTTGAACGTGCGCAATAGTAACGAACGCGGCGCCGCCAGCTTCGGCTGGCTCCAGTCACGGCACAGCTTCTCGTTCGGGCATTACCATGACCCGAAGCACATGGGTTTCGGCCCGCTGCGGGTGATCAACGAGGACCACGTGGCCCCCGGCCGCGGCTTCGACGCGCACGGCCACCGCGACATGGAAATCATTTCCTATGTGCTGGATGGCGCGCTGGAGCACAAGGACAGCATGGGCAACGGTTCGGTGCTGCGCTACGGCGACGTGCAGCGCATGAGTGCCGGCAGCGGCGTGGTGCACAGCGAATACAACCACTCGAAGGAAGAGGGCGTGCACTTCCTGCAGATCTGGATCGAGCCGGCTGGCCGCGGCGAGCCGCCGGGCTATGAGGAGAAGCACTTCGACACCGCCTCGAAACAGGGCCGCCTGCGCCTGATCGCGTCGCACGACGGGCGCGAGGGGTCGGTCTCGATGCGCCAGGATGCGTCGATCTACGCCACCATCATGAACGGCGGCGATACCCTGATCCATCCGCTGGCGCCGGGCCGGCTGGCCTATGTCCACGTGATCCGGGGCGGCGTCAGCGTCAACGGCGTGCCACTTGCGGGCGGCGATGCCGTCAAGCTGACCGATGAAGCAGCCGTGGAGCTGGCGCAGGCCGAGGCGGCGGAAGTCCTGGTCTTCGATTTGCCGCGCTGAGTGCCGGCGCGCCGGGCGTTGCTCGGTGCGCTTGTCCGGACTCGGCGCGGGCCCTTCAAGCGCGCGCCTCGACGCAGGGGCGCCCGACCATGCGGGCAAAGGGGGCGTGCTTGCGCGCCCGCTCGAGCCACCAGCGCAGCGCCGCTCCTTCTTCTCCGCTGCGCCAGGCCAGGTAGAAGGTTTCGTCCGGTTTCGGTTCCACGACCTCCTTTTCCACCAGCAGCCCCTGCTCGATCGCCGGACGCGCCCAGGGCTCGGGCAGGAAGCCGAAGCCGAGGCCCTTGAGCTGGAAGTCGTACTTGGTTTCCATGTCCGGGACCGCCAGCGTTTCCTGTCCGAAGGCCAGGCCCACGGTGCGCGCGCCGAGCTGGCGCGCCGAGTCCGATACCGCCACGGCGCGGTAGGGCAGGAGATCCGCCTTGTCGAGCGGCTGCGGGTTTGCCGCCAGCGGGTGGACAGGCGCAACGGCGAACACGAACGAGATCGAGCCGATCGGCTCGGCCGTGTAGCCGCCGCCGGACGGCCCTTCGCCGGCTGCTCCCAGCAGCACATCGACGCGGCGGTCGAGCAGCGCATCCCAGGTCCCCGACAGCACTTCGCGCACCAGGCGCAGGCGGGTCTGGTCGGCGGCGGCGTAGAAGGCCTCGATGTCGGGCTGCAGCGCGCCCGGCGCGAGCATCGAGTCCATGCCGATCGCCAGTTCGGTTTCCCAGCCGCAGGCCACGCGGCGTACGCGCGATTCAAGGTCCCCGGCGGCGCGCAGCAGGTAACGGCCTTCCTTCAGCAGCTCCCTGCCGGCGGCCGTCAGCACGACCTTCGGCCCGAAGCGGTCGAACAGGCGCACCCCCAGGTCTTCCTCGAGTTTCGATACCGTGTACGAGATGGTCGAGGGAACCCGGAACAGTTCCTTCGCGGCACCCGCGAAGGAGCCCTTGCGGGCGATGGTGTCGACGATCTCGAGAGCATCCAGGCTGAGCTTGAGCAATTGCGGATCCCTGTTTGTTCCGTTGCCAATGTAACAGTCGCGCATGGTACCGGAGTTGGCGCAGTCCGGCCATCCCTGGGGCGCGCCAGGCGGACGCATGCGTTCACGACAACATGTTATGGTGCCGTGTACAGGCTGACATCGCATCTACTTCGTCCCGGCTTCCATGTTCAAGTTCATTACAGAATTTCTTCAGAGTAGCGGCTACCTCGGTGTCTTCGCCCTGATGGCCATTGAGAACATTTTCCCACCGATTCCTTCGGAGCTCATCATGCCGTTCGCCGGTTTCGTCGTGGCGCGCGGCGACCTGAACCTGATCGGAGTGTTGATCGCCGGCACCGCCGGCTCGATCGCCGGCGCCTTGCCCTGGTACTACGGCGCGAGGAAATACGGTAAGGAAAGATTGAAGCAATTCGCCGACCGTCATGCCCGCTGGATGACCGTGAGCGCCGAGGACATCGACAAATCGATCGCAGCGTTCGACCGCCATGGCCGCTCGGTGGTGCTGTTCGGGCGCCTGATTCCAGCCATCCGCACGCTGATCTCGGTGCCGGCGGGCCTCGCATGCATGTCACTCGGACAATTCTTGTTCTTTTCGACCTTGGGCTCGCTCGCCTGGACCGGCGTCCTGACGGCGGCCGGGTTCCTGTTGGAAAGCCAATACGAACGGGTGGCCGATTACGTCGACCCGGTCTCGAAGGCGATCCTGGGCCTGCTGCTCGCCTGGTACCTCTACCGTGTCTTCACGCACCGCCCAGCCAAGGGCTGATGCGGCATGGCGCCGTGGCAGCCGCACGGCAGCACGCAGGCTTTTCCGGCTTGGGCTACACTCCGCCTGTTCGATAGCAGGCCCAAGTCCATGAAGAACCGATTGCTGGAAGACATCGACGACAGCCAGTCCGGACTGTCGGCACCCGCGGGTCGCCCGAAGGGCCTGGAACCGCGGCAAGCGCCGGCGGACCCGGCGGCGCAAGCACCGCAGCCCGGCCCGCGGCATACACCATCCGCGGCCCCGGTGGCGCCAGTCGCGCCTTCCGTGGAGCAGGCGCGTCAGCGTGCCGGCGTGTGGCGCAGCCGCGACAGCGTGCCGCCCCAGCCGGCGCGGGCGCCATGTCCCCCGGTGCCGCCTTTCGCGCAACCGCAAGCGCAACCACAAGCGCACGCGCCGGCAGGCGCGCCGCCCATGCCGGAGCGGCCCCGCGCGGCCGCCGGGGTGGCGCCCGACGTCGCCTCGTTCGCCAGCCGCCAGCCGGACTGGGCGATTCCCCTGGCCGAGGAACCGCTGCCGTGGATGGACCGCTGGGGCCGCAAGGTGCTTGGCTGGACCGTGGGCACCGCCGCCGTCCTCGCCATTGCGGGAGCGGCGACGTGGATGGTCCGGGAAACCAGGGTCGAGGCCACGCTTGCGGTAGTGGCGGGCAGTACGCCTCCGGCAGGACCGGCATCCACGCCGGCCACCGGGGTGCCGGTAGTGCCGGACGTGCCGGACACCAGCCTGGCCGGAGACGCGCCGGCCGAACCCCCGCCGCTCAAGCTGCTGCAGCCTGCGCCCGGCGCGCCTGCGCCGGCGCCAGGGGGGGAATTGCCGGCCACGGGGACCGCGGCTGCCGGTGCGGCGCTCGCCGATGCGGTGGTGGCCGCAAGCGCAGGCGTGGCGGCTGCCGGCAGCGCACCGGGGGCGACTCGAGGATCGGCTGACGGGACGGCCTCGCGTGCCGCGCCGGTGGTAGCGGCGCCGGACGGGGCGCGCAAGCAGGCTGCGAAGCCGCCGGCCGCCAGCCGTGCAAGGGAGCAGCGTGTCGCCGCCGACGGTTCGCCGGCACGCAGCCGGGCTGGCCAGGTCGAGGAAAAATCCGCGCCGAAGCGCAACCCGGAGCAGTCGCGCGAGCGCCTGGCGGCACGCACGGCCGATGCGCCCGCGCGTCCTGCGCCCCGGCCCGTTGCGCCGCCCGCGCCGCCCGCCCAGCCGCCTGCCGAGGGAGCGCTGTCCGAAACGCTGCGTTTGTGCCGTGCCGCCGGCTACCACGCCACCGCGTGCATCAAGCGCGGGTGCGAGGCAACCCGTTTCGGCCTCGTCTGCCGTGGCTGAGTGCAGGCGCCGGCGCCACCGGGGCCGCCTTCCGGTGTTTCGGTCAGCGCTTGCTGGTCGCGGTGAGTCGCGGCGTCCGCCGGCGGCCTCGCATGGCGCCAGCGCAGCGATGTATTCGATGTCGTCGACCGCGCGCCGGATGGCGCCGGTCCAGGCCGGCGACGTGGCGCAGCCCCTCGGGCGAGACGAGGTGGACGTCGACTTCGTCGGGCAATGCGAAGTCGGGCTGCATCATCCAGCCATCGATGGCGTCGGGATGCCTGGCGCCGTTACAGCGCCCCGGACCAGGGGGCATGCCAGGCCGGGAAGTTGTCGTTGCCGGTCGCTTCACGCCAGGACACGCGGTTGCGTCCCGCCTGCTTGGCGCGGTACAGCTCGGCGTCCGCGGCCTCAACCAGCTCGGCCGGCTGTTCCGCGCTGCCCGGGTACCAGCTTGCACCACCCACGCTGACGGTCAGTACCGGTGCCACGCTCGAGGACTCGTGCGCGATCGCCAGGCCGGCCACCGCGTCGCGCAGGTGCGACACCAGCTCGCGCGCGTCCAGCGCCCCCGTTTCCGGAAGCAGGAGCACCAGTTCCTCACCGCCGTAGCGCGCCGCCAGGTCGGCCGGCCTGCGCATGGCGGCGCCGGCCGTGCGTGCCACCGAGCGCAGCGCCCGGTCGCCGGCCGGATGGCCATAGCGGTCGTTGTACTGCTTGAAGGCGTCGATATCGAGCAGGGCGAGCGACAACGGACGGCCGGAACGCCGGGCGCGCTGCCATTCCATGCCGTAGACCTCGTCGAAGCGGCGGCGGTTGGCCAGTTCGGTCAGGCCGTCCACGTTGGCCAGCCGTTCCAGCATGCGGCGCTGGCGCACCACCTGCAGGTGCAACGCCACGCGCGCCATCACCACGGTGGCATTGAAGGGCTTGGTGATGTAGTCGGCCGCGCCCATCTTCAGGCCGTTGGCCTCGTCCTCGGGACGGTCGAGCCCGGAGATGAAGATGACCGCGATGTGCGCGGTCTGCGGGTCGGCGCGCAGGCGGCGCAGCACTTCGTAGCCGTCCATGTCGGGCATCATCACGTCGAGCAGGATCAGGTCCGGCGCGTGGCGCGCGGCGCGTTCGAGCGTCTGGGCCCCGTTCTTCGCCAGCAGCACGGTGTACTCGGGCATGAGCAGTTCGCCCAGCACCTCGCGGTTGATCGCGTCGTCGTCGGCCACCAGGACCTTCTGCATCTCCACCGGGTTCATGCATCGTTCTCCATCTTCTGCTCCAGCTCCGCCGCCAGCACGGCAAGCGGCTCGACCGCGGCAGCGTACTCGATCTCCTCCACGGCGCGCCGTATACGTGCCAGGACTGCGGCATACGCGTTGCCCGGCAGGAGGGCTTCCAGCTCGGACAGCGCGGATTCGGCGCGCGCGTCGTCGTCGCGCAGGTGGTCCTGCAAGCGTGCCAGCAATTGCGCCACCTGCGCCGGCGTGCGCACCGGGACCCGGTGGGTTCCACCCGCGCCGGCCAGCCGGGCCAGTCCGGCCAGCACCGCATCGAGGGCGTCGAGCAGGGGCGGCAACAGGCGGCCGAGACCCTCCACGGTGCCGGCGCGCAGCGCCTGCTCGACGCGGTCCGCGGCGGCGGACAACGCAAACGCGCCCACGTAGGCGGCACTGGACTTGAGATTGTGGGCCAGGCACTGGAGACGCGCATAGTCGCCGCCGGCAAGTGCCTCGCGCAGGACCTTCCGGGCGTCGGCATACTCGCGAACGAAGCTGCTGGCGCGCTTTTCCAGCCGGCTGCGTTGCCCATCCACATGGTCCAGCGCCACGCGCCAGTCGAGGCCGGGGACCGCAGGCAGCGTGGCCAGCACGGGTGGCAGGGCGGCCGGCGGGGCGGGTTCGTCCGGCGCGGCGCATGCGTCGCGCCGCGGCGGCAGCGGGCGGCCGGCGAGGCGCGCCGGGTCGATCCATTTGAGCAGGGTGCAGAACAGCAGGTCGGGGTCGATCGGCTTGGTGACGTGGTCGTTCATGCCGGCCGCCAGGCTCTTGACGCGGTCGGCCGGCAGCGCGTGGGCGGTCATGGCGACGACCGGCAGCGTGCGCAGGCGTGGATCGCTGCGGATCGCACGGGTGGCGTCCAGGCCGTCGAGCTCGGGCATCTGGATGTCCATCAGGACCAGGTCGTAGTCGCCTGCGCTGGCCATGCGCAGCGCTTCGCGGCCGTTGAAGGCGACATCGACCTGCATGCGCGCGGCGGCCATGAAGTCGAGCGCCACCTCGCGGTTGTTGGCATTGTCCTCGGCCAGCAGGATGCGCGCGCCGTCCAGGCGCGGAATGTCGGATGCCGCCGCCAGCGCCGGCGCCGCGTCCGCGGGTGGCGCCAGGTCCGGTTGCAGCGCCTGCAGCAGGCTGTGATAGAGCAGCGAAGGCCCGACCGGCTTGTGCAGGAAGGCGTCGACCCGCAGGTCGCCCTCCTGTGCGAGCACCGTATCGCGCGTACACACCGACACCATCAGGATGGCTGGCGCCGTCTGGCCCGGAGCGCTGGTGCGGATGCGGCGGATGGTCTCGATCCCGTCCAGTCCCGGCATCAGGTAGTCCATCAGGACGATGCCGTAGGGGTCGGTTGCAGCGTGGGCCTGCGCCATCGCCGCCAGGCAATCCTCGCCGGAGGCCACGGTGTCTGTGCGAACGCCCAGGGCCGCGAGCATTTCGGCGAGCGCCGAGCGCGCAGTGGCGCTGTCGTCCACCACCAGGGCGCGCACGTCGTGCAGCGCGCAGCAAGGCGCCGGCCCGGCTGCGGCCTGGCCGTCGCCGACCCCGAGCGGAATCGTAAAGCTGAAGCGGCTGCCGACGCCCCGGGTGCTGGCGACTGCGATCTCGCCCCCCATCAGCTCGACCAGCTGGCGCGAGATCGACAGCCCCAGTCCCGTGCCGCCGTACTTGCGCGTGGTCGAGCTGTCGGCCTGGCTGAAGGACTGGAACAGGCCGGCCACCTGTTCGGACGTCATGCCGATGCCGGTATCGCTGACGGAAAAGGCGAGCGTGACCTGGCCGGGCGCGCTTGCGCCGGCCTGGGCGGCCTCGACCGCGACGACGATCTCGCCGCTTTCGGTGAACTTGACGGCATTGCCCGCCAGGTTGACCAGTACCTGGCCGAGGCGCAGCGGATCGCCGACGAGGTGCTGCGGCACCCCCGGACCGACACGGAAGATCAGCTCCACGCCCTTGGCATCGCTCTTGACGCCGGTCACGCTCGACAGGTGCTCGAGCACCTCGTCGAGCGCGAACGGGACCTTCTCGATCGCCATCTTGCCTGCCTCCATCTTCGAGTAGTCGAGAATGTCGTTGACCAGGCCCAGCAGGTGCTCGCCGGCTCCCAGGATCTTGCCCAGGTAGTTGCGCAGCCGGGGCGGCGGATCGCCCATCAGCGCCAGCCGGCTCATGCCGATGATGGCGTTCATCGGGGTGCGGATTTCATGGCTCATGTTGGCGAGGAACGCCGACTTCATGCGCGCTTCCGTCTCCGCGCGCAGCATCGCTTCCCTGGCGGCCTTGCCGCGCAGGCCGAGGATGCGCAGGAACAGCAGCATGTCGACGGTGACGCCGAGCTGCAGCGAATGCAGGGTCCAGAAGTTGGCCGGCAACTTGCCGGCAACCATCAGGGACTGCACCACGGCGCCGCCGGCGCTCAGGAACCATCCGAGCAGGAAGTAGGCGCCGATTGCGTCCCCGGCGCGCAGCCGGCGCCATGCGCCGGGCAGGCCGAGGAACATCGGTGCGCTGCCCACCGTGACGGTAAAGACGATCAGGACCCGGTGGTCGAGCAGGTCGAACGCCCACAGCACGCCTGCCAGGGTGCAGAGAACGGCGCCGCCTTTCATCATGCGACTGAAGCCGCGGTCCATGCCCGGCCGGGCCAGGATCTGCTCGACGAACAGGTAGGCGCCGGTGGACGCCAGCATCGAGGACAATCCCATCATGTGCTTGCTGGGCCACTCGTCGCCGCGCCACAGGAATTGCTCGCCCAGGCCGAACCAGACGACCGAATACAGGGTCAGGCCGCCCACATACATGGCGTACTTCAGGTACAGCGACTCGCGCATGGTGATCCACTGCCCGGCGCTGTAGGCGATCAGGCAGGCGGCGATCCCCAGCAGCAGTCCCTGCAGCATCTGCTCCGCCAGCGACACCTGGTGAAACGCGTCCGGCTGCATGAAGCTCACCGGCGCCACACGGGGGCCCCTTGCCTGCACCCGTACCAGCAGCGTGTACTCGGCGCCGGGCTGCAGCGTCAGCGCGACCGCCGGAACGCGGCCCTTGAGCGCCCCGGTTTCGTCGAGGCGCCGCCCGCTGGCGGCCAGCTTGCGCACCTTGCCGCGCTCCTCCAGGTAGAACTCGACGTAGTCGAGAATGCCGAAATCGATCTGCACCACCCAGTCGCCCGGCGCGTCCGGCGCGACCCGGAACGGAATGCGCATCCAGGTCGGGTCCTCGTCGACGCCAAGCACTCCGGCGGCGAGGGTCGGCCGGAAGAAACGGCGCGATTGCGCCAGCACGCTTTGCGCGTCGAGCCGGGCGCCTTCGTCGACCAGCAGGGTGACGGCCGGCCAGGCGTCGATGGTGCGGGCGCCGCGTTCGAGCTCGAGCGGGGCGCTTGCCGCCCGTGCGGCGGACGGGACCATGGCCGACGCCAGGAGTGCCAGCAGCACCAGGAGCAGCAGGCCGCGCAGCGCGTGGCGCATGGAAGGGATGCGAAGGGCAGCGTTCATGGATCGGTCCGTGCAAAGGCTCATGCGTTGTGGCCGGCGGCAGGCCCGGCGGGATGTCCGGCCAGGCGCGCCTCGATGCCGTTCAGCCAGCGCGGCGCCTGCGGGTCATGGCGCCATGCCCGCGCCGCGTCGTCGACCTGGCCGAGCAGGGCGTCGGGCAGGCGAAGGGGGCGGGTCTGGTCGAGCAGGAAGCGTGTCACGAGCCGGTAGCCGGCTACGCGGGTGAGCATGCGGCTGATCGCAAAACCCGGCACGAACAGGCGCACCGCCGTGTCGAAGGCGCGTATGGCCGCGAAGCCGCCCGCGAACAGCAGGCGCGGCACCAGTGCCACGCGCGCAGTCAGGCCCAGGTCGGCGCTGGCTGCGGGACCGCACAGCAGGCGGGTAAGCAGGACCGGGAAGGGCTTCAGCAGACGCACCGGGATCTGCTCCTCCATGGTTCGCATCAGTGCCGCCGCCAGGGCCGGGCGCGGGTCGGGCCGGCGCCCGCGGGCGCGGCCGCGGGCCTGGATGCCGGCGAAGCGCGCCTCGGCGTCTTCCATCGTCCAGGCCATCAACCCATGCTCGATGCCGAGCACGTGGCCGAGGACGTTCCAGGCGTGCAGATAGGCCTCCTCGTCGGCGCGCGGCAGGCCCAGGCCGAGCCGGCGCAGGCCGCGCAGGAACACGTAGCTGAAGGTGAGCAGGGTATAGGCCAGCTCTTCCTGGTTGCAGGGAAGGCCGTCGCGCGTGCTGTCCCACCCGTGGGCGTACAGCGCGTGGTACATGCCGCCGCCCGCCGGGGCCAGCGGCGGCAGCGCGGCCGGCGCCAGCCCCGCTCCCGCAGCCGGCGGCGCGCCGCGCAGCACCAGGTGGCGGATGGTAGCGTGGATCAGTCGCACCTTGAGTGCCTGCGCCACGCCGCCGCCTTCCGGCGTGCCCAGGCCGCCGCGTAGCATCACCGGGAAGATCATGGCGGCGGTCGAGCGGATGCGGTAGTCGGTGTGCTGTTCGAGCTGGCCGGCAGCGTGGAGCACGGCCGACAGGTCCGGCAGCACGTAGCATTCCGGCAGGCTGGCACAGAACAGCAGTGTGCAGGACAGCATGCTCATGTCCATGAACAGCGCCTCGGCGCGCGCCATCTTCATCGGGTCGGCCCAGCCCGGGAGCGACCGGCATTGCGCCAGGTAGTCCTGCAAGGCCGTCGCGATGCGGGGGTCGGTATCCGCACCGGCTTGCCAGGAACGCAGGCCGCCATTGGTTTCCCAGCGCACGATCTCGCGGTTGACCGCGGCGATGCGCTCGGCCAGCGCATGGGGGCCGCACGCGCCCCCGAGGATGCGGGCGACCGTGTCGTCGGCTGCCGGGTCGGCGCGCAGCGACGGGAGCTGCGGGTGGATGGCATCGCGATTCATACAACCTCCTCGGGAAGGGTGGACAGCGGGTGCGGACAGGGTTCAGTGGTGGAGCGGATGCCCGGCCGGGGCCGGGCGGTCAGGTGCGAGCGTGGCGGCGACGCGCTTTGCCGGCATGCCTGTGCTGCGCACGCCGCAAGCCGGGCTCTCAGAAACGCACATCGAGGCGCAGGTCGGCGGTACGCGGCGCGGACGGCGTGGTCATGCCGAAGCTGTCGATGATCGTCGGCCGCACCTTGTCCTCGAGGTTGCGCACGCGCGCCAGCAGGCTCCAGTTCGCGCCCAGCGGCTGGTAGCTCAGGGTCGCGTCGGTGCTGGTGTGCGAAGGCACGCCGTAGGCCAGCTGCTGGCTCGGCACGGTCAGCACGTAGCCGGCGCTGGCGCGTACGAACACGCCTGCGGCCAACTGGCCGCCGGCCGCGGCGAAGCGCTGCACATAGCCGAGGTTGAACACGTGGCTCGGCGCGCGGTCGAGCTCGCGGCCCGCCCAGTTCGCGCCGGGCGCCGGCGCATAGGTCACGTAGCGCGCGTCGAGCAGGGTGAGGCCGTAGTTCAGGCGCCCCCCGCCGCCCACGCGCAGCTCGCCGTCGAGTTCGACACCGCGGCTGCGGGCGGCCCCAGCATTGCGGGTCAGCAGGCGCGGCGCCCCGGCGACGATCGCGTTGCCCGTCAGCTGCAGGTTGGTATAGTCGTAGTGGAAGAGCGCGGCATTGACGCTCATCCTCCCGCCCAGCAGGCGCGACTTCAGGCCCGCTTCCCAGGCGCGCAGCTCTTCCGGCTGGTAGTACAGGAACTCGGGCGTGACGGCCACGGCCGCGGGGCAGGGGATGCCGCGCGCGCTGGTACCGGCCACGCAGCCGTCGTTGAAGGCGCCGGCCTTGTAGCCGGTCGCCAGGCTGGCATAGGCCAGGGTACCCGGTGCCAGGTCGCCTTCGATGCCGAGGCGCCAGGTAGTGCGCGAGGTTGCCAGGGCGGCCGCGTTCAGCAGGCGGCGGTCGGTGGCCGGATTGAACACCGGACCCTGCTGGAAGTCCGTCGAGCCCACGCGTTCCTTCCGGTCCTGGGTGCGGCGTGCGCCGGCTGTCAGGCGCAGGTCGTCGCGCACGCGCCAGGTCAGCTGGCCGAACACGGCCTTGCTGCGCGCATCGGTCACCAGCGGGAAGGCATAGTACGGCGGCAGGCCGACCGGGCGCAGGCCCTGGAACGCATACGCGGTGTCGGACTCCTCCGTAAAATAGTACAGGCCGCCCTGGGCGCTGAGCGGCCCGCCCCCGTTGGTGGCGATGCGCAGCTCGTGCGAATCCTGGCGGTTGGCGCCATCGTAGGTGTTGATCACGCCGAGCGCGATCGCCGGCGAGATACGGTAGTAGTAGTTGTTGACCATCTCCTGGTCGAGCCGGCGGTGCGAACCCAGGTAATAGAGGGTGGCCGGCCCCAGGTTCCAGCTCAGGTCGGCGGACAGCCCGCGCGCGCGGCGGTCCTGCATGCCCTGCACCGGCGCGATGTTCGCCGGGCGGAAGCGGTTGCTCAGACGCTCCTCGGTCGTGCCGGCGCGCCACACCGGCGCGCCCGTCGCGATGCCGGTGTAGAAGTTGGTGTCGGGGACGAAGCGGTCGTTGTTGCCCGCGGCTGCGCTGTGGTCGTAGCGCACCAGCAGCGACGCGTCGCGGCCCAGGGCCAGCTTCGCGCTCAGGCGCGCGTCGCGGTCGTCGCGGTCCATGCCGGGACGGAGGGAAGTCCCCTGGCCGTTTTTCAGGAACGGGTCCTGGCGGCGCTGGCTGACGGCTGCGCGCAAGGCCAGCGCATCCCCGACCGGGACGTTGACCACGCCCTCGAGCTTGCGGTTGCCATAGGTGCCGGCTTCGACGGCAACCCGGCCTTCCAGCTGCGCGGTCGGCGCGTTCGACATCACGTTGACCAGGCCGGCGGTGGTATTACGGCCGTACAGCGTGCCCTGCGGGCCACGCAGCACTTCGATGCGCTCGACATCGAGGAAATTCGCGGTCTGACCAGCCGGGCGCGCGATGTACACGCCGTCGACCATGAAGGCGGCCGACGGATCGCCCTTGTCGGTGGTGTCGTTGTTGCTGATGCCGCGGATGGTCACGCGCAGGCCCGAGAAGGCCTGGTCCACGTGGACGTTCGGCAGGCGCGGGCCGAGCGAGACAGGGTTGTCGGCGCCGATATCGCGCAGCGCTTCGCCGCTTAGGACGCTCATCGCGACCGGCGTGCGCGACGCCAGCGTGGCGGTGCGCTGGGCCGTGACCACGACCTCCGGCACGGCGTTCTCCTCGATCGTGGTGGAGGGCAGGTCCTGTGCCTGCACCAGGCTCCACGACATACCCGATACTGCGACGGCCAGCAACTTCCGCGCCGGCCGGCCCTGCTTTGCTTTCATCAGAAACAGCTCCCTGGTTTTTTTCGTTGCACGCCCTGCATGGGGCGGCATCCTGTTTTTGTTCTAATCGGGCAACTTCAATTGCGCTGGAGATGCAGTCCGGAAGTCTAGCAGGTAGTGACATTAGGAAATAGCTCTATAACCTTAACAAAGAAAAAATGAACAAAAGTGGGGCGCCGCTACAACGCTCCTGCCATGAGGCCGGCGCCACGCGTGCGCCGCAACGTTGCCGTTTTGGATTATCTTTACGGCAACTAGATGCTTGCCGCCTCGTGGCGGCCGCAACGATGCAATCTTCGAGGAGAGCGGATGACCCGAGCACTACGACCTGGGCTGGCGGCCTTGCTGCTGGCGTGCACGGCGAGCGCCGCTGCCGGCGGCGGCAGCGCTGTGGCCACCTATACCAATCCCGTGCCGCTGCGCCTGGCCGACGGCAGCCTGGCCGAAAGCTGCGCCGACCCGGCGCTGCTGCGCGACCGCACATCGGCGCCCACTGTCTGGTACATGTATTGCACGACGGACCCGGTGAGCCGCAAGGAGCGCGACGGCAAGGGCTGGAAGTTCCGGATGATGCCGGTGTACCGATCGGTGGACCTGGTCAACTGGTATTTCGTGCGCGACGCCTTCGACCGGCTGCCGGCCGGCCTGGCCGGGCCCCGGGCCGGCCTGTGGGCGCCGGAACCGGTCTACCAGAACGGCAGCTACTACCTGTATTTCACGATCACCGACGTGGCCGACGCCCATAGCCCGGAGAAGGGCTGCGCGTCGGATAGCGGCATCGGGGTGGCTACCAGCGCCTCGCCCGCCGGCCCGTGGACGCCGGCCGCGCAACTGGTGGTGCCCCCGCGCCGTGCGGGGGCAGGCTGCAACTTCCATTGGACCTTCGATCCCGACGTGGTCGAGGACAGCCAGGGGGACCGCTTCCTGTACTACGGCAGCTACGGCGGCGGCATGTTCGTGCAGCGCCTGTCGCAGGACGGCCTGCGGGTTGAGGGCGATCCGGTGCGCATCGCCGCGAGCGGCCGCTACGAAGGCGCGGAAGTGGTCAGGCATGGCGAGCACTGGTACCTGTTTGCCTCGGCCACCGATTGCTGCCGGGGCCCGCTCACCGGTTATGCGCTGTATGTCGGCCGTGCGGCCAGTCCCGAAGGCCCCTTCCTGGACCGGGACGGCAACGACATGGCGGCGGCGCGCGCCGGCGGGACGCCGGTGCTGCAGCAGAACGGCAACCGCTGGGTCGGCGCCGGGCACAACACCGTGTTCCAGGACGAAGCCGGACAGTGGTGGACCTTCTATCACGCGGTCGACCGCAACAACGGCTATTTCAGCGTCAAGGACAAGCTCACGCGCCGCCCGCTGCTGCTCGACCGGATCGACTGGGTGGACGGCTGGCCCGTCATCAACAGCGGCAAGGGACCGTCCGACAGCGCGCAGCCGCGCCCGGCCACCAGCAGGGAACCGCTGCGCACCGGCGCGCTTCCGGGCCCCGCTGTGCCGCCCTCCACTGCGCCGGTCACCACACCGCTGTGGACCGAACGTTTCGACGGCGGCAGGCTCGATCCGCGCTGGCGCTGGGTTCGGCCGGAAGCGGCCGGCAGCTGGGCGACGAACCAGCCGGGGCTGCGCATGGCGACGCGCCAGGCCGACCTCCACGTCGACACCAACAACGCGGCGGTCCTGGCGGCAGCGCTGCCGGACGGCGACCTGCGCGTCGAGGCGCGCATCCGCCTGGATGCGCCGCTCGACTGCTGCGCGCTGCCGGTGCAGGCGGGGATCGTGGTCATGCGCGACGACGACAACTACGTCAAGCTGGTGGAGTTGGCATACCAGGGACTGCGGCAGGTCGAGTTCGGCAAGGAACTGGGCCCCGTGCCGAGGGGCTATCCGCGCTATGGCAACACGGTGGTCGGCACGCCGGGCGAGTGGACCACGCTCAGGATCGACATCCTGCGCGACGGCGGCGGCGAGGAGCGCTACACCGCCTGGTCGAAGCAGGACGGCAAGGCATGGGTCCGGGGCGGCACCTGGACCCACAAGCTCGGGAGCGGCGCGAAGCTAGGCCTGGTGGCGATGGGCGGCGCCGGCCACGCGGTCACGTTCGAGCGGGTCAGTGTCGAGCGGCTCGCGCGCTGACTGCGGCGCAGGCGCGCGTGGGGCGGCCGGCGCGGCGTGCAGCCGGACCGACCAGGTCACGCCCGCCACCAGCAGGACGATCGCAGCCAGTTCGAGGGCGCGCGGGCCGTGGCCGCGGTACACGAAGCCGTAGAGGAGGGCGAACAGGGTTTCGAACAGGATCAGCTGGCCCGACAGCGTGACCGGCACCCGTCGGCTGGCCACGTTCCAGAGCTGGTTGCCGATCACAGACGCACCCAGCGCCAGCAGGGCATTGCAGGTCCAGAACAGGGTCCAGTCGCGGGCGGGAGCGGCGGCAGGCCCGCCGGCTCCGGCGCCCATCCAGTTCCAGGCCCAGGTCCAGGCCAAAGCAGCAAGCCCGATCAGCAGGGCGATCAGGCCGGTGGCCATTCCGTACAGCGCCGACCATTGCGCGCTCGAGAACTGCGGGTTGCGCTTGAGGTAGCGCGCGTTGTCCAGCGCATACCAGCTCCAGCACAGCAGTGCGCCCGTGGCGCACAGCACGCCCAGTGCGATTGACCCCGCAGGCCGGGCCGCGCCGGCATGGACAAAGGTGTCGACGTTGATGCAGGCGATACCAAGCCCGACCAGCAGCAGCGGCAGGGCCAGCCGGCGCAGCGGCACCGCGCCGTGGTCGTTGCGTCCCAGGAGGGTGACGACCACCGGCAGCATCCCCACGATCAGCGAGGTCGGGGCCACGCCGGCCAGCTTCACCCCGGCCGCAAGCAGCATGTAGTACACGATGTTTCCGGCCAGGGCGTGGCGCAGCAGTGCCGCATGGTCGCTGGGAACCAGGGTGGCGGACAGGGTTTTCAGGCGCGGCAGCAACAGGACGAAGGCCATCGCACCATAGGCCACGTAACGGCCGACCGCCAGTTCCAGCGGCGAGAACGCACGCAGGAGTTCCGGCACGACGAACACCATGCCCCACAACGCACCGGCCAGCAGGCCGCACAGCACACCCATCCACATATCGACACCGTCCGCGCCGGCCCGTCGTCAATCCGCGCCGGTCGCAAAAGGGACGATTCTACCCCGGCGGCACGAATGCCATCAGGACACCCCCGGATAATAATTATTTGCTAGTATTAATTTATAAAACCAGGCATCAAGACAACATAACCCAGGAGACAGGTTTGGCCCCAACATTGGCCCGCCTTGCCGGCGCGATGCGCGCGACTGCACTGTGCGCCGTGCTGTGCACCCCCGCGCTTGCCCTCGCGCAGGTCGAAGTCCGGATGTGGACGCTGCTCAGCGGCGGCGACGGCGCGCGCATGGCGGCGCTGGTCGAACGCTTCAATGCGAGCCAGCGCGAGGTGCGCGTCGTCAGCACCACCCTCAAGTGGGGCGAGCCGTTCTACACCAAGCTGATCACCTCCTCGGTCGTCGGCGCCGGCCCGGACATCGCCACCGTGCACCTGTCGCGCATGACCAACCTCGCCGGCGGCGGGGTGCTGCGCCCGATCGCGCCCGCCGAGTTGCGCGAGGCCGGCCTGGACCCTGCAGACTTCTACCCGCGCCAGTGGCAGAAGGCGCAGCACGGCGGCCGTACCTACGCGGTCCCGCTCGACCTGCATCCGCTGGTCCTGTACTACAACAAGACCCTGGTCGGCCATGCCGGCCTGCTGGACGAAACGGGACAGTTGAAACCGATCGAAGGCATCGACGCGCTGACGAATGCGTTTCGCGCCGTACGCCAGGCCACCGGCCGGCCCGGCATGACGATGGAGAGCAGCCAGAGTTCGTATGCGATCTGGCGCCTGTGGATTTCGATGCTGGCCCAGCGCAACGCGCCACTGATCGAGAACGGTCGCTTTGCCTACGGTCCCGCCGGTGTGGACTCGCTGGCGCGGGTCAGCCACTGGTTCCGGCAGGGCTATGCCCAGCCCGGCCTGGATTATCCTGCATCGACCAGCCAGTTCATGGGCGGGAATGCCGGTTTCATGATCAACGGCGTCTGGGAAGTGCCCGAGATGGTGCGCGCCACCCAACGCGGCACCCTCGGCTTCGAGTACGGCATCGTGCCGCTGCCGCGCATGTACGGCAACGACAGCGTCTGGGCCGATTCGCATGCGTTCGCGATTCCCGCCAACGAGGGCCGGCCGCTGTCGCCGCAGAAGGCGCGCGCCGTGCTGCGCTTCATCGCCTTCGTGAGCAGGAACTCCTTCGGCTGGGCCGAGGGCGGCCACGTGCTCGCTTACCGCCCGGTGGCCGAATCGCCCGCCGTCCAGACCCTGATGCCGAACCGCCTGTATGCGGACGTGCCGCGCCACGTCATCTACGATCCGGATGCCTGGTACATGGGCGCCGCCGGCCCGCTCGAAGCGATGGCCTCGAAGTACCTGCCGGCCGCGCTGTCGTCCCAACTGACCCCGGCGCAGGCGCTGCGGATGTTCGAGACCGAGGCGGCGCGCATGATCCGCAAGCGCGCGCCGCGCTACTGAAAGGACCGCATGCCGGCAACCGACACCCTCGTGAAACGCGGCGACACGCTGCCCGCCGCCTTGCTGCTGGCACCGTTCGCGCTGGCCTTCCTGTTGTTCTTCCTGCTGCCGGCGCTCGACACCTTCTACATGAGCCTCACGGAGAGCAGCCTGACGCGCACCAACGCCTTCGTCGGCATCGACAACTACGCGACGCTGGTGCAGGACCCGTCGTTCTGGGCGGCGGTCGGCAACACCTTCTACTTCGCCCTGCTGACCGTGGTCCCGCTGACGGCGCTCGGCCTGGTCATGGCCCTGCTGGTGAACCGCTTCACGCGCGCCGGCAGCTGGCTGCAGGGCGCCTTCTTCCTGCCCTACGTGCTGCCGATCTCGGTGATGACCCTGATCGCGGACTGGATGCTGCAGCCCTCGTCCGGCGTCGTCAACTACGTGCTCGGGATGCAGCGCGCCTGGCTGGCCGACCTCACCTGGGCCATGCCGATGGTGGCGATCGGTACCATCTGGTGGACCGTCGGCTTCAACATGCTGATGTTCCTGGCCGGGTTGCGCAACATCCCGGCCGACCTGTACGAGGCCGCAAGCCTGGACGGGGCGCGCGGCTTCACGCTGTTCCGGGCCATCACCTGGCCGGCCCTGCGGCCGGTGGTCGGCATGGCGCTGGTGCTGCAGCTGATCGCCTCGATGAAGGTGTTCGGACAGACCTACATCCTGACCACCGGCGGGCCCTTCAACACCACGCGCGTGACCCTGCACTACATGTACGAGACCGCCTTCACCCAGAGCGACGCCGGCTACGCCGCCGCCATCGCGATGGCCTTCGTCGCGATCGTGATCGCGCTCTCGCTGGCCCAGGCCGCTCTGGTGCGCTGGCTGGGCCGGAGGAACGGATGAAAGCGCGATCGAACCTGGCCTGGACCGTGATCGGCGCGGCGGCTGCCGTGCTGCTGGCGGCGATGTGGGTGGCGCCGCTGCTGTGGGCCCTGAGCACCGCCTTGCGCCCCGAGCACGAGACCGTGTCGGCCGTGTTCCACTGGCTGCCGCAGGACTGGACCCTGGAAGCCTTCGCCAAGGTGCTCGCGGCCGGCAACGTCGGGCGCTGGCTGTTCAACAGCGCGCTGGTGGCGCTGCTGGTGACCTTGGCGACGATGGCGCTGAGCCTGATGGCGGCCTACGCGTTCTCCCAGTTGCGCTTCCGCGGGCGCACCCTGGTGTTCGGGATCACGATGCTGGCCTTCCTGGTGCCGTTCGAGGCGTTGCTGGTGCCGCTGTTCCGGATGATGAACCAGCTCGGCCTGATCAACAGCTACGCCGGCATCGTGCTGCCGCAGGTGGTGGCGCCGGTGGTCATCTACGTGTTCAAGCAGTTCTTCGACGCCGTCCCGGCCGACTTCCGCGAGGCCGCGGTGATGGACGGCGCCGGCCCGCTGCGCATCCTGTGGAGCGTCTACCTGCCGGTGTCGGGAAACATCGTGTGGGCGATGGCGATCGTGACCTTCATCGGCGCGTGGAACAACTTCCTGTGGCCCTTCATCATCGTCACCTCGAACGACATGATGACGATCCCGCTGGGACTGACGCAGACCTACGACGCCTTTGGCGTGCGCTACGCCCAGTTGATGGCGGCGGCCCTGCTCGGCGCGCTGCCGGTGGCGCTGGCCTATGTGCTGTTCCAGCGCCGCGTCACGCACGGCTTCCTGGCGGCGACCGGCCTGAAAGGCTGATCGGGCCGATAGCACGTCCAAGAACAATAACGGAGACTCCATGGCATCTGTGCGCCTGCAAGGCATCACGAAACAGTACGACAACAACCTGGTGATCAAGGGAGTCGACCTCGACATCGCGGACGGCGAGTTCGTGGTGCTGGTCGGCCCCTCGGGCTGCGGCAAATCGACCCTGTTGCGTATCGTCGCCGGGCTGGAGGATGTCACCACCGGCACGGTCGAGATCGGCGGCCGGGACTGCACCCACGTCGAACCGGCCAAGCGCGGCATCGCGATGGTATTCCAGAGCTATGCGCTGTACCCGCACATGACGGTGGCGGAGAACATGGGCTTTGCGCTCAAGCTGGCCGGCGTGCCGCGCGCCGAGATCGCCGAACGCGTCGCGCGCGCGGCGGAGATCCTGCAGATCGGGCACCTGCTCGAGCGCCGCCCCAAGGCCTTGTCCGGGGGCCAGCGCCAGCGCGTGGCGATCGGCCGCGCCATCGTGCGCAAGCCCGAGGTGTTCCTGTTCGACGAACCCCTGTCCAACCTCGACGCCGCACTGCGCGGCCAGACCAGGGTCGAGCTGGCGCGCCTGCACCGTGATCTGGGCGCCACCATGATCTACGTGACCCACGACCAGGTCGAGGCGATGACCCTGGGGCAGAAGATCGTGGTCCTGAACGCCGGCCGCATCGAGCAGGCCGGCACGCCGCTCGCGCTCTACGAACGGCCCGCCAACCTGTTCGTGGCCGGCTTCCTCGGTTCGCCGCGCATGAACTTCCTGCCGGGAAGGCTTGCCGGGGAAGAGGGCAATGCGGTGCACGTGCGCCTGGCCGGCGGCGCCCAGGTCCAGGTGGCGGCGGACGCCGCGCGCGCCGCGCCCGGGGCGCCCGTGACGCTGGGCGTGCGTCCCGAGCACCTGCGCCTGGCGGGCGCCGGCGCGCAGGAGGGGGGCATCCCGGCCACCGTGGCGCTGGTCGAATACCTGGGCGACGCCACCATCGTCCACGTCCATGCCGACGGCGTGGCGGACATGGTCGCGCTCAAGTGCCGCGCCGACGAGCCCGGGCCAAGGGCGGGCGACCGGGTGCTGCTCGCGTTCGAGCCCGGCCACGGCCACCTGTTCGACGCCGACGGCGCCGCGCTGCCGCGCATTTCGCAGCACATCGCGCCGCACCTGCTGCCGCCGGAGTGAGCCGGTGAGCACGGCCGGAGGAGGCGGGCGCAGCAAGCGGCCGACCATGACCGACATCGCCAAGCTGGCCGGCGTGTCGCAATCGACGGTGTCGCTGGTGATCAACCACATGAGCGGCGCCAAGGTCTCTGCCGAGACCAGGAAGAAGGTGCTGCGCATCGCGCACGAGCTGGGTTACCCGGTCGAGCGGCATGGCCACGCCTGGCCCGCGCAGGAGCGCAACCTGATCGTCTATCTCACCGACGAGCTCTCCACCAGCCCGCACGCGATGCTGACCATCGACGGCGCCCGCGACGGGGCGTGGGAGCACGACTGCCTGCTGTCGGTGTTCGCCACCCGCAACGATCCGGACTACGAGGGCGCGGTGCTGGCGCGGCTGCTGGCCAGCCCGGCGCTGCTGGGCGTGGTGTACGCGACGATCTTCACGCGCACCGTCACGGTGCCCGCCGCCCTGGCGCAGGTGCCGACCGTCCTGCTGAACTGCTATACGAAGGATCGCCGCGAGCGGCAGTGCTCGTCGGTGGTGCCGAGCGAGGTGCTGGGCGGCTATGCCGCGACCATGCGCCTGCTGGAGGCGGGGCACCGCCGCATCGGCTTCATCAACGGTGAAGGCTGGATCGAAGCGGCGGCCGAACGCCTGAAGGGCTACCGCCAGGCCCTGTCGACGCGCGACATCCCGTTCGACCCGCAACTGGTGCGCGAGGGCGACTGGCAGGTCAGCAGCGGCCACGCCCATGCTCTGGGGCTCCTGAGCTTGGCGCAGCCGCCGACGGCGCTGTTCTGCGCCAACGACCTGATGGCCGTCGGCGCTCTCGAGGCGGTACGCGAACACGGACTGTCCGTGCCCGAACACGTGTCCGTGGTGGGTTACGACGACCAGGATATCGCGCGCTACACCCAGCCGCCCTTGACGACAGTGTTGTTGCCAAACTACGAAATGGGACGCTGGGCGGCCGAAAACCTGATTGCCCAGGTCAACGGCGGCGTGCTCCGGCGTACCAGCATGAAGATGGATTGCCCTCTGGTGGAGCGCGATTCCGTGGGTCCGTACAGGCCTTCCTGACCATTGCCGAGCTCGCCACGAGTGCGACATGGCGGACCGATTTCGGATAAGTTTTGTCATATTGGTCATAAATTATGACTAATAAGGATTTCAACGATTGGCAAGCCCGTCCGCGATGCCCTGGCGCCGCGTGCGCTGGCATTGCCGCCGAACCCCAGGAGACCCTCGATGACCACCTTCCAAGTCCGGCCGGTCTGCGCCGCCGCCATGCTGCTCTGCGCCCACATCGGCTTCGCCAGCGCGCAATCCGCTACGCAAGGCGCCGAGGCCGCCGCCCAGCCCACGGCCGAAGAAGCCGCCCGCGCCAGCGCCGGACCCGCGGCCGCGGCGGCCCCGGCGCCGGCCGGCGGCGGCGTCGCCACGGTGCAGGTGACCGGCCTGCGCAGCAGCATCCGTTCGGCCGAACAGATCAAGCGCGACGCCGAACAGGTGGTGGACTCGATCAATGCCGACGACATCGGGAAGTTCCCCGACCGCTCGGCCGGCGACGCGCTGCAGCGCGTCGCCGGCGTGCAGGTGGGGCGCAACCTGGGCGAGACCAGCAACGTCATCATCCGCGGCCTGCCGGACGTGGCCACCACCATCGAGGGCAACGAGATCGTCACCGGTACCGGGCGCCGCCTGTCCTACCAGGACCTGCCGGTGCAGTCGATCGCCGGCCTGGACGTGTACAAGTCGGCCACCGCCACCCAGCTCGAGGGCGGCATCGCCGGCGCGGTCAACGTGCGCCTGCGCGCGCCCTTCGATTTCAAGGGCTACACCGCCACCGGTTACCTCGAAAACCGCCGCAGCGACGTCGAGGGCAGCGAGGCGAGCAAGGCAAAGAACAATCCCGGCGGCGGGGTGCTGCTCAGCAACCGCTGGCAGACCGACGTCGGCGAGGTGGGCGTGCTGGTCGGTGTCGCCTACAACAGGAACGACTGGGCCATGCCGGTGCAGTGGGTGGACCGGCCCGACCGCATCTTCTCGGTCAGCCCCGACGGCACCGCCACGCGGCTGAACGACGACCAGCCGGTCGCGCCGCTGCGCCCCGGGGATCGCCTGGGCGAACTGCCGAACATCGGCGGCATCTACAACGCGGGCGACCGCGAACGCGGCAGCGTGCAGGCGGCCTTCCAGTGGAAGATCAACCCGGCCACCGAGTTCACCGCCCAGTACCTGGGCACCAATTACCGCGGCCGCAGCGAAGTCGACTACATCCTGAACATCGCCACCTGGGCGCCGCGCCTGCGGGACGTGGTGCTGGCGCCGCAAGGAGCGTACTGCAACACGCCGCAGGGCGTGGTCTGCCCGATCCAGTCGGCCACCACCCCGGCCGCGCAGTTCGGCGGACCCTACGACTGGGATCCGTACACTGCTACCAGCACCTGGGGCGTCAAGGAGCGCACCGACACCCACTTCGCGAACTTCGGCCTGAAGTACCGCGAAGGCAGGCTCTCGGTGGACAGCAACCTGGCCTTCACGCGTTCGGACGTCATCAACGATACCGTGATCGTCGACCAGCAGATCCCCGGTGCAAGCTCGGCGGTCTACACCCATGGGCGCGACGGCCATGGCGGCTACAACGCCGTCACCTCGCGCACCAGCGCCAACCCGCTGCGCAATCCGAACGAATTCGTCCTGCGCGGCATGGTGCAGAACTGGGCGGAGTCGCGCGGCAAGCAGGCCCAGTTCCGTACCGACGCCGTGTACCGCCTGGGCGGCGACGGCTTCGTCACGGCGCTGACCGGGGGCGTGCGCCTGTCTACCCGCGACGTCAGCTTCCATAGCGGCGAGCGCGCCAGCGACCTGCCGGCGGGCAGCGTGCGCCCGTCGCCGGTCGCCGCCTTCGGACGGGATTTCCAGATGCTCTCGCCCGGCCTGGACCGCCTGGGAGGCCCGTGGTACACGCCGTCGCGCGACTTCCTGATCCACAACGCCGATGCGGTGCGCGCCTTTTACGGCCAGCCGGCCGGCCGCGTGCCGGACGACCCGATGCGCCTGTTCGAGCAGCGCGAGCGCACCGCGACCCTGCACCTGGGCGCGCGCTGGAAGGCCGCGCTGGGCACGGTCGGCGTGACCGGCAATGTCGGCGGGCGCCTCGTCAAGGTCGAGCGCAAGCTGGAAGGCAACCGCCGCATCGGCGACATCGTCACCCCGATCAGCGAGGACAGCGACGGGACCGACTTCCTGCCGAATGTATCGGCCGTGGTGAGCTGGACCGACCGCCTGCAGTCGCACCTGAGCGTCGGCAAGACCATTACGCGGCCCGAGTTTTCCCAGCTCAATCCTGCCCTGTCCCTGATTCCGCCGACCGTGAACGCGCCTGGCACCGGCTCCGCGGGCAACCCGGGCCTGTCGCCGACCGAGTCGATCAACAGCGACGCGACCCTCGAGTACTACTTCCAGAACAACGGCTACGCCCAGATCGCGCTGTTTCACCGCGATATCGACGGCTACCTGCAGACCTTCGAGCAGGCCGAAAGCATCAACGGCCAGACCTACCGCGTGACGCGTCCGCAGAATTCGGGCAAGGGCAAGCTGCGCGGCGCCGAGTTCGGCATCCAGAAGTTCTTCGACTTCCTGCCGGGCGCCTGGAGCGGCCTGGGCACGCAATTCAACTACACCTGGATCGACGGCGAAAACCAGACCCGCACCGCCTTCGACAGCGGCACCTACACCACGACCGCTCTGGTCGGCGTGGCCCGCCAGAACTTCAATTTCGCGCTGCTGTACGAATACGGCGGCTGGACCGGGCGCCTGGCGGCCACCCGCCGCGGCAAGTATGTCGAGCAGATCGCCGAGCCGCGCTTCGGCCAGGACCGCATCGTCAAGGCCTCGACCTATGTCGACCTGAGCATCGGCTATGCGCTCACGCCCAACCTGTCGCTGAACTTCGACGCGATCAACCTGACTAAGGAACGCTACGAGAGCTACCTGGGCGACCCGATCCGCCCGCGCGACATCCGCTATTCGCCGACCACTTACGGACTGAGCCTGCGCTACCAGATGTAAGGTACGGAGGAAACGGCATCAGGAAAGGTAGGAGGAACCATGCAGAAAACCTACTGCAACCCGGTCTATCCGGAGATCATGGCCGACCCCTTCGTGCTGCGGCACGAGGGGCGGTATTACGCCTACGGAACCGCGCCGGAGGGGCCCGGCGGGGGGCGCTTCCCGGTGCTGGTGTCGAACGACATGGTCGACTGGCACCGCGCCGGCTACGCCCTGCTGGAGCCGGGCGGCGAGCACTACTGGGCGCCGGAAGTCGCCTACAGCGAGGGCAAGTTCTGGATGTACTACTCGCGCGGCGATTTCGAAGGCAAGACCCACAAGCTGCGCGTGGCGGTCTCGAACGACCCGATCGGGCCGTTCCAGGACTGCGGCGTGCTGCTCGTCCCGGACCAGCCGTTCTCGATCGACGCCCATCCGTTCCGCGACACGGACGGCCAGTGGTACCTGTACTACTGCGTCGACTTCCTCGAATTCGAAGACGACCACCGCATCGGCACCGGCATCGTGGTCGACCGCCTGCCGGCCATGGACCGGCTGGCAGGCGAGCCGCGCACGGTGGCGCGTCCGCACGCCGACTGGCACCTGTTCAAGAAGGGGCGGACGATGTACGACGCGGTGTACGACTGGCACACGGTGGAAGGCGCTTCCGTGCTGGTACACGGCGGCAAGTACTACTGCTTCTACAGCGGCGGCGCATGGGAGAAGGAGAACTACGGCGTCAGCTACGTTATCGCGGAGCACCCGCTGGGGCCGTACCGGCGTCCCGAGGGCAGCCAGGAGGCACTGCTCATGCGCTCGCGGCCAGGGCAGGTCATCGGGCCCGGCCACAACTCCTTCACCACCTCGCCGGACGGCAGCCAGGACTGGATCGTGTATCACGCCTGGGACACCGCGATGACGGGCCGCCGCATGTGCATCGACCGGCTGGTGTGGGACGGGGACAGGCCGTCGACCGACGGGCCGACCTTCACGCGCCAGCCCGCGCCGGCTGGCCTGGTTACCTGAGCGGGGCCGCCGGCGCCTCAGCCGGTGCGCCGGTGCGGCCGGTGGCGTGGCAAGCGGACGGCAAGCGCGGCGGCCTGCGCCACCCGTGCCCGGATCCAGCCGTGGGCATGGCCGCAGGCGGCGCGTGCCATCGCGGTCGGAAAGTGGATGAAGCCGTGCGGTGCTTCGGGCAGGTCGTTGAGCTCGACATCGGCGGCCGCCTGCCAACGCCGGGCCAGCGCCAGGGTGTCGTCGCGCAGCGGATCGTGCGTGCCGGTGAACATCAGTGCCGGGGGCATCCCGTCCAGCTGGCCGAATAGCGGCGACAGCGGCGCCTGGCGGCGCGTCGCGTCGTCCAGCCCGGGCGTGAGCATGCGCAGGGCGGGCAGCAGGCGCGGGCCGTCGAGCACCAGGGTGGCGCGCCCGGCGGCGCGCACGCTCGCGCTCCCGGCCAGGTCGTACACCCCGTACCAGAGCACCGTGCCCGCGATCCGTTCCAGCAGCGCCGGCCATGCCTTGAGCCGCAGCAGGGTGGCGGCGGCCAGGTGGGCGCCCGCCGATTCGCCCACCACCACCACGGGCAGCCCGGCATATCCGGGCAGGCCCCCGTCCAGCAGCCAGCGTGCGGCAAGCAGGCAATCGTCCATCAGGGCCGCGACGGGGGCATGCGTGGCGAGGCGGTAGTCGACCGATACCACGGCGACGCCGCATTCCTTCACGATCGCGGTATTGAGGGCGTCGTTCATTTCCGGGTTGCCGATCACCCAGCCGCCACCGTGGAAGTCGAGCACGACGCCACGGACAGCGCCGGCAGCGGTATTGCCGGGACGCAGGATTCGCACCGGGACTGATGCATCGCCGCCCTTGGCGTCACGGCGCTCGATGACGATACCGGCCCGGCGCAGCCGGGCATCGGCGCCGATCTGGGTCAGGCGCAGCAGCGATTGGCCCAGCACGGGCATGAGGCGGGTAAAACGCTGCCCCACGCCAAAGCGGGGCGCCAGCGCCAGCTTGCGGTTGAAGCGGCGCGCGTCTTCCAGCATGTGCCTGTCGACCGTCATCGGCATCGGCCAGGCTCCCCTCAAGCGGGATGGGCTACCGGCGTGAGCGGCGGCTTGCCGCCGAACCAGGCCGAAAGATTGGCCACCGCCAGCTCCGCCATCGCCCGCCTTGCCTCCACCGTGAAACTGCCGACATGCGGGGTCAGCACCACGTTGTCCAGCGCGAGCAGGGCGGCCGGCACGTCCGGTTCTTCTTCGAACACGTCGAGCGCCGCCGCCCCGAGCCGTCCCGTGGCCAGAAGCTCGGCCAGCGCCCGCGCGTCCACCACCGAGCCGCGCGCGATGTTGACCACGGTGCCCTGCGGCCCGAGGGCGGCCAGCACCGCCGCGTCCAGCGCGTGGCGCGTCTGCGCGCCGCCGGGCGTGCAGGCCACCAGCACGTCGCTCTGCTGCGCCAGCTCCAACAGGGACGCTGCCCGCATTGCCGGTTCGGGGCCGGCGCTGCGCTGGTAGTAGCGCAGGTGCATGCCGAAGGCGCGCAGGCGCATGCCGACCGCCTGCCCGATACGCCCATACCCGTAGATGCCGGCCACCTTGCCGGTCAGGCTGCGCGCGGGAAGGAGCGGGCGCTTCTCCACCCAGTGGCCGGCGCGCACATACTGGTCGAGCAGGGGAATGCGGCGCACCGCCGCCAGCAGCAGGCCCACGGCGAAGTCGGCAACGTCGTCGGTGAGGACGTCGGGCGTATTGGTGACCACGATCCCGCGCGCGGCAAGGCCGTCGAGGTCGACCGCGTCGAGACCGGCGCCGTGCACGGAGACGATCTCGAGCGCGGGGAAAGCGGCCGCGAGCGCGGCATCGATGCCGACGGTGCCGGTGGTGAGGATCGCCCGCACGGCCCCGGCATCAGTTTCCATGAAGCGCGCGCGCTGCGCTGCCGGCATGCGCGCCAGCTTGTGACAATTAAATTGCTCGTCAAGTCGAGCCAGCACTTCGTCCGACCAGACCGCGCCCAGGACCGCGATTGCAGGTTTCATTGCCCATCCACGCAAACATGTGAGGGCCACATCGTACAACGATTCGCGGCGGGGGCCATGCGGACTTCCCCCAGCGGCTCGTGCGCTGGCGTGAAAGCGACGGTTTCGGCGGCATCGGCATGGCACACCTGCCTGCTCGCCGTCAGAGGCCAGTACGGGTGGATGCAATGCGCCGTCCGGCAACGCTGTGTTGTCATCCTTTTCACAAATAAGTTTTATTAATTGCAATGTTCAAATACAATTACTTTGTAAATACTTAATGAGGAAACGATGAAAAACAAGCTTGTCGCGTTGACCCTGGGGTTCGCCGCATTCGGAACTGCGCAGGCCGCCGTCCAGACCTACGACTTTACGGCCAGCGTCACCTGGCTCGGCGATGCCACGACGTACACCTATCCTAATCCGCTGGAAAGCTGGAGCCCGGGTATATCGATCCGTCTCGAGGACAAGCTCACGGGCCGGCTGTCGTTCGACGATGCGGCGAAAGCCAGCGAATGGAGCACCGGCTGGTTCATGAGCCCGGGTTCGGTCCAGTTCAGTTTTACAGGCAAGGACCTGCAGTATGCCTTCACGACCAATGGTATCTCGGTAGAAAACGGCATCTGGGGCTACGATGCGGTGTCCTTCTTTGCCAATAGCGGCAACAACGCTTCCCTGACCTTCATGGATCAGTCGGCAACTGCCTTGGAAAGCCTCACGATCCCCTCGGTCCTGAGCCTCGCCGCCTTCCCCCAAAGCGGCATCCACATGAGCTGGACGAACCCGTCGAATAGGCATTACGTCATGATGTCGGCGCGGCTGGACAGCCTTGTCGCCCAAGCCGCGGTACCCGAGCCGGGTTCCATGGGAATCGTCCTGGCTGGACTGGTGATGGCAGGCGCCATCGGTGCGCGGCGTTCGCGCCAGACGTAAGAGCCGATTCGGAGGCAGGCGCGGCTGCCGCGGCGCCCGGGGACGCTAGCTGTTCTGCAGCCGTGGCGCCCCGTGCGCCTCGATCACTCCGCGCAAGTCGTCCAGCGGCATCGGCCGCGCCAGGTAGTAGCCCTGGGCCTGGTCGCACCTGGCGGCGCGCAGGAATTCCAGGATCTCGGCGGTTTCGACGCCTTCCGCGACCACTGCCAGGTCCAGCGCGTGCGCCATGTCCACGAAGGCTTTCACGAAACCCAGGGTGGAGACGTCCTCGTCGTGCTGCTGCACGAACGAGCGGTCCAGCTTGAGCACGTCGATCGGGAAGCGCCGCAGGTAGGCCAGGCCCGAGTAACCGGTGCCGAAGTCGTCCACCGCCAGCGCGACGCCCAGGCGCTTCAGTTCGCGCAGCATCGAGGCGGTGCGCTCGATGTCCTCGATCAGGGCGCTCTCGGTCAGTTCCAGCTCCAGGCAGCCGGGCGGCAGGCCGGTGCGCGCCAGCACCTCGCGCACCTCGTCGACGAAGCCGGGCAGGGCGAGCTGGCGTGCCGAGACGTTGACCGACACCACGACCTGGCGCCGGTACGCGTCCATCAGGCGCCGGGTCTGGGTGCAGGCTTCGAGCAGGACCCAGCGTCCGATCGCCACGATCAGGCCGGTTTCCTCGGCAATGCCGATGAACTGCTGCGGCGGGACGCGGCCCCGTTCGGGGTGGTTCCAGCGGATCAGCGCCTCCATCCCGTACAGGGCCATGTCGGCCAGGTCGATGCGCGGCTGGTAGTGCAGCTCGAACTCGCCGCGCGCCAGCGCCGGGCGCAGCGACACCTCGAGCGCCATGCGCACCTGGGTGGCGACCGTCATTTCCGCCTCGAAGAAGCGGTAGCGGTTGCGTCCCGCGCCCTTGGCGCGATACATGGCGGTGTCGGCGGTCTGGAACAGCATTTCGCGGGTCTGCGCATCCTGCGGATACATGCTGATGCCGATCGAGGCGCCGGCGATCACGTCGATCCCGCCCACCGTCACCGGCGCCGTCAGCACCTCGAGCAGCTTGTCGGCGATGCGCGCGGCCGCGGCCTGCCCGTTGGCGCAGTAGGCGACCACCACGAATTCGTCGCCACCGAGGCGGGCAATGACGTCGCTCGGACGGATCACGCGGCGCAGGCGCGCCGCGACCTCGCACAGCAGCACGTCGCCCATCTCGTGGCCGAACGAGTCGTTGACCTCCTTGAAGCGGTCGAGGTCGAGGAACATCACTGCGATCGCGCCGCCATGCGGGCAGGCGTCGAGCATCTGCTGCACGCGCTCGCCGAGCAGCGCCCGGTTCGGCAGCCCGGTCAGGGTGTCGTGGGTCGCCAGCTCCTGCAGGCGGCTCTCGGCCGCCTTGCGCCCCGTGATGTCGGCCATCAGGCCGGTCAGCGACAGCACCCGGCCGGCGGCGTCGCGCCGGATGCTGCCGTTGAACAGGACGTGGATCTGGTAGCCGTTGCGGTGGCGCAGCACCGCCTCCATTCCCTGAACGGCGGTGGGGCCGTCGGGGTCCTGCAGGCTGGCCCAGGGGAAGGAGACGAACAGCTGCTCCAGGCGCAGCGCCAGCAGCATCTCGCGCGGGTAGCCCGACAGCGCGCACAGCGCCGGGTTCGCGTCTTCGAGGGCGCCGTCGCGGCCGGCCAGGAGGTAGCCAGCCGGAGTCATCTCGATCACTTCGCGGAAGCGTTGCTCGCTCTCGCGCAGCTGGCGCTCGGCTTGTTCGCGGTCGCTCAGGTCGCGGATCACGGCCAGGAAGAATTCCTCGCCGTCGTCGTCGAAGCGCGAGATCTGCACTTCCGCCGGGAAGGTCGAGCCGTCCTTGCACCGCTTTTGCATGCGCAGCAACTGCGAATGCCCGGCGCGCAGCCCGGGCAGCAGTTCGCGCGCCTGCTCGCGCCCCAGGCACACGTCGGCCGCCTGCATGCCGACGAATTCGTCGTAGCGATAGCCGAAGCGCGCGCAAGCCCGGTCGTTGACCGAGACGATGTCCATCTTGCTGTCGACGATCATGATGGCGTCGCCCGCCTGGTTGAACAGCTTGCGGAAACGCTGTTCGCTCTTGCGTAGCGCCTGTTCGGCTTCGCGCTTGGCCGTAATCTCATGGAAGTACACCGAGATGCCGTCGCCGTTGGGATACACGCGGACCTCGATCCAGACCTGGCGCGGCTCCCAGAACACTTCGAAGGCATCCGGCTGGCGCGTCTCCATGGCGCGCTGGTAGCGCGGCAGCGAGGACGAATGCCGCAGGTCGGGCGCGATCTCCAGCAGCGGGTGGCCGATCGCGGCGGCGGCGGTCACGCCGACGAAATCGCCGGCCTTCTGGTTGGCGTAGGTCAGGCGCCAGCCGCTGTCGATGGCGAAGAAGGCGTCGCCAATACTCTCGAGCATGCTGTTGAGGGCCGCTTCCGAGCGCTCCAGGCCTTCGCGCGCGCGCTCCTGCTCGGTGATGTCGCGCGCCGTCAGGAACATGCGCCCGTGGACCCCGGACCAGCGCGCCGCAACCGACATCAGCACGACACGACCGTCCCGGTGCCGCAGGCGCATGCGCACGTTCGCCCGTTCCGGATGCTCGCGGTGCAGGCTGTGTTCGATGGTGAGGGCCTCGTCATGCTGGTCCGGGTGGACGATTGCATTGTAGTGCTGGCCGACCAACTGGTCCGGCTCGTAGCCGAGCAGTGCGCGCGCCGCGGCATTCGCGCGCAGGATACGTCCGGCCGGGTCGAGCACGACCAGCAGGTCGAGGGCGTTGTCGATCAGGGCCGCGTTTTCTTCCGCAAGCTGCGCAAGCGCATCGGTCGAGGCAAGGGTGGTGTTCAAGATGTGTGGCGGTTGGTGCGCTAGCTGCGGGTAAGGGATGCGCTTCGGCGCGTGGATGCCAGTATATCCTTTCCACATGGAAACTTTGAGCGCCTGAGGCGAAATTGCGACACTTGGGCTGCAATCGCCATGCCCGGAATGACAGAAGGACAAGGTAGCCGCAGCACGTGACGGCCCGGTCCTGCGAGGGCGGGCCGCGGCTGATTGGCGCGCGCCGCAAGTTCGCCCAAGATGGCATCCTGCTCACCTGACAACAAGGAGGCCATCATGTCGATGCAAAGCGAAGGCAAGGACGCCAAGGGGCGCAACTACGACCAGGTCACGCGGGACGGCAGCAGCAGCGCCGGCAGCATGGGGGTCGGCGGTACCGGCGATATCGGGGCCATGCCCGACCAGGGCAGCCAGCAGTCGGCCAGCCGCTCGGACGACCTGCTCGCCGGCGACACCACGCACCAGGAAGCGGACCAGGCGTTCGGCAGCAACGCGAACGCGGGGCAGCTGCAGACCGGAATGGAAGGAATCGGCAAGCGCAGCGACGCCGCCGGCAACCGGCAGTCGGGCCAGCAGGCCAGCCAGCAGTCGGGACAGCCGGCGGCCCGGCAGGGCGGCATGGAGCAACAGGGTTCCGGCGCGATGCCCACGACCGGGACCGACCCCGACCAGTACGACCAGGGTACGGCGGCGCCGGAGCGCTGAGCGCCGCCGGGAGCTTCAGCGCCGCAAGCGATACAGCACGTGGCGCGACAGCGGATGCCCTGGCGGCAGGGCCGGGTGCGCGAACGCGCCCCCGGTGTCCTCGCGCATGCCCAGCTTTTCCATGAGGGCGCGTGAGCGCAGGTTGGCCGGCACCGTGAAGGAGACGATCTCCGGCAGCCCCAGGGAGCCGAAACCGAAGGCCACGCAGGCACGCGCGCCTTCGAGCGCATACCCTTTGCCCCAGTGGGCGGCGCCGAGGCGCCAGCCGATGTCGGTGCACGGGGCAAACGGCAGGGCGGGGATGAGGCCGCCTTCCGGCCCGGCCTGCGGCCGCGCCTCGTGGCGCTTCAGCCCGACGAAGCCGGCCAGTTCGCCGGTCGCCGCCACCGTCGCGGCGAAATAGCATGCGCCGCTGCGCTCGAACAGTGCCTGCTGGGCGGCGAAGAAGGCATGGACCTGCTCCATGCTGGGCGGCCCGGGAAGAAATTCGGTCACGCGCGGATCCTGGTTGAGCGCGAGGAAAGCGGCGGCGTCCCCGGGTTCCCAGGTACGCAGCAGCAGCCGCTCGGTGCGGAGCACGGCGACTGCGTTCATCGGCCGGCCTTCTCCCGCCCCGCGCACCCTTGCGCCGTCGCGGCGGATTCCTCGATGAAGCGGGCCGTCAGCGCCGGGTGCGTCACGGGCAACATGTGGCCGCCCTCGACCAGTTCCAGGCGCGCACCGTGTACCTTGTCGACCAGCGCCCGGCCATTCGCGCGCCAGTCGAGGATGCGGTCGTCGCGGCCGAACAGCACGTGCAGGGGCACGTGCAGCCGGCCAAAGGCTTGTTCCAGCCCCGGCATGTGCCCGGCGAGCGCCTGCAGGTCGGCCGAGCTGGCCAGGAACTGTTGCGGCCGCAGGCTCAGCAGCCCGCCGCCGCGTGTCGGGAAGTCGCGCGGCACCGGGTCCGGGCCGAACACCTCGGCCAGGATGCCCTTGCCGGTGGCGATGCTGGCCGGGACTGCGAGCGTCCAGGCGAACAGCTTGCGCAGCCACCCGGTTTCGATGGTCAGCGCGCGGAAGGCCGGCGGGACCGATCCGGGCGCATGGGTCAGGGGCGCGACCAGGGCCAGGGCGCCCACGCAGTGCGGGTGCTCCAGCGCGAGCGTGAGGGCCGTGGCGCCGCCCAGCGAATGGCCGACCACGGTCGGCCGGTGCAGGCCGAGCCGCTCGACGAGCGCGGCGATGGCGCGCGCCTGGGTCGACAGGTCGGCCGGCGCGCTGCCGGCGCGGGTCGAGTAGCCGGAGCCGGGGCGGTCGACCGTCACCACGCGGAAGTGCTGCGACAGCTCGCGTACCGCCCCGTAGTTGAAGTGCGCCATCGTTCCCCCGAGGCCGTGCAGCATCAGGAGGGCCGGGCCGCTGCCTTCGTCGCGGACATGCAGGCGCGCGCCGTCGACGTCGACGAAGCTCCCCGCCGGCGGCAGGAAGGCCTCGATGCGCCGCGCGGTACGCCAGCTGAACAGTGCCAGTGCGCCCATGAACAGCAGCAGCCCTCCGAAGAGGATCGACAAGGTCGTGGTCATCGCGCGGTCGCTTTCCTGATGAGTTGCCAGTAGTGGACGGGGCTGAGCCGTTCGAGCAGCGCCGCGATCTTCGCGTCGCTGCCGACCAGGATGCGGGCGCGGCGCTGCTCGATGCCGCGCACGATGATCTCGCCGGCCTGCTCCGGCGCCATGCGCAGCAGGCGCTCGGCGATGGCGCGTCCCTTTTCGATCTCGTGCGGCGGCGCGCCGGCCGGCGCGCGCGCATTCTTCGCGATCGCGGTCGCCACGCCGCCCGGGTGCACGACGCTGACCGCGACCGTGCTGCCTTCCAGCTCGTGGCGCAGCGCGTGGCTGAAGCCGCGCACCGCGAACTTGCTGGCCGCGTAGGCGCTCTGGCCGGGCGGCGCAATGATACCGTAGATGCTCGAGACGTTGACGATGCGCGCGTCGTTGCTCAGGCGCAGGTGCGGCAGGAAGGCGCGCGTCATGCGCACCACGCCGTGGAAGTTGATCTCCATCAGCCAGTCGAAGTCGTCCTCGCCGACCTGTTCGAAACTGCCGCCGAGCGCGACGCCGGCATTGTTGACCACCAGGTCGACCCGGTTGTGGACCGCGTCCACCTGCGAGGGCAGGGCGCGCACCGCGGCGCGGTCGGCCACGTCGAGCGGGTGCACCGAGGCGCGCACCCCCAGTGCCCGGGCGTGGCGGGCGCAGTCGGCGGCGGCATCGCCGTCGATGTCTGCAAGGGCGAGGTGGCAGCCGCGCCGCGCCAGGGCAATCGCGATGGCGCGGCCGATGCCGCCGCCGGCGCCGGTCACCACCGCCACACGGTTGGCGAGCTTCATGGGCGGTCTCCATGCGCAGCCGACTGCGCATGCGTTTGTGCGGCACCGCGCGGCAGCAGGCGCAGCACGCCATCGTCGATGCGCCCGAAGCGGATCGTCAACAGGTCGCGCAGGTAGTTCTGGTACACGTGCCACGGCTTGCGCGCACCCTGCTTGGGCAGCAGGTGCCGGGCCCGTTCCACGTAGCCGGAATTGAAGTCGAGGAAGGGCGCTTCCGGCACCGCGGGGTCACGCGGCGCCACCGCAAGCCGTTGTCCATGCGCGTCCATGTGGCGCAGCAGGCGGCAGACCCATTCGGCGGTCAGGTCGGCCTTCAGGGTCCAGGAGGCGTTCGTGTAGCCGAATGCCAGCGCGCAGTGCGGCACGTCGCTCAGCATCATGCCCTTGTACGACATGGCGCGGCTCGGATCGACGCTGCGCCCGTCCACGACCAGGCTGGCGCCGCCGAACAGCTGCAAGGTGAGGCCGGTGGCCATCACCACCACGTCCGCCTCCAGCTCGCGCCCCGACCGCAGCAGGATCCCGTGCCGGGTGAAGCGCGCGATGTGGTCGGTGACCACGCTGGCCTTCCCGGCGCGCAGCGCCTTGAACAGGTCGCCGTCGGGCACCACGCAGACGCGCTGGTCCCAGGGCTTGTAGCCGGGCGTGAAATGGGCGGCGGCGGCTTCGCGCGAGCCGAGCTGCCGACCGGCCATGGCGACGATCTTCCGCTTGACCAGTTCCGGCTTGCTGCGCGCCAGCCAGTACAGGAACATGCTTTCGCCGATCACCCGCCAGCGCGTGAGCGCGTAGGCCAGCCGCTCCGGGAACAGCGCGCGCATGCGCTGGGCGAAACGGTAGCGCGACGGGCGCGCCACCACGTAGGTGGGCGAGCGCTGCAGCATGATCACGTGGGCGGCGCGGTCGGTCATCGCCGGCACCACCGTCACCGCCGTGGCGCCGCTGCCGACGACGACCACGCGCTTGCCGCCGTAGTCGAGGTCTTCGGGCCAGAACTGCGGCTGCACGATGCGGCCCGCGAACGCTTCTTCGCCCTCGAAGCACGGACGGTAGGCTTGGTCATAGCTGTAGTAGCCGCAGCACAGGTAGAGGAAGCGGGTGCGCAGCGTGCGGACCTCGCCGCCGGCCAGCCGGGCTTCCACGGTCCAGAGCGCCGCCGCGCCGCACCAGCTGGCCTTCGTGAGCTGGTGGCCAAAGCGGATGTGCGCGTCGATGCCGTGCTCGCGCGCGGTCTCGGCGACATACGCCCGGATCGCGGGTCCGTCGGCAATCGCCTTCGGGTCGCGCCAGGGGCGGAAGGCGTAGCCGAGCGTGTACATGTCGGAATCGGAGCGGATCCCCGGGTAGCGAAACAGGTCCCAGGTTCCGCCGATGGCGTCGCGCGCCTCGAGAATGGCAAAGCGTTTGCCGGGGCAGCGCTGCCGCAGGGTCGCCGCCGCGCCGATGCCGGACAGGCCGGCGCCGACGATCAGGACGTCCAGCGCATCGTCCGGCCCCGCCGCCGATGAAGGTGCAGGGGAATGCATGGTGTCTCGTTTGTTGTGTTTTTCGTTGATACCGATACTGCGTACCGATATTGAGACTGACACTGTACATTGTCAAATTTACGCTGACAAGTTTCTGTGTAGAATGTCGCCATGAAAGCCGAGCTCACCACCCGGTCCTATCGCGGACTGTCGCAGGAAGAGCGGCGCGCCGAACGCCGGTCGCGCCTGATCGCGGCCGCCATTGCGGTGTACGGCGAGCGGGGCTACCACCAGGCGACCGTCAAGGCCGTCTGCGAGGCGGCGGGCCTGACCGAACGCTACTTCTACGAGTCGTTCGCCAACAGCGAAGCGCTCCTGATCGCCTGCTTCAATGCCGTCACGTTTTCGGTGCTGGGCGAGATCCGGCAAGCGGCGCAGGGCGCCGGACGCGGACGCATTGCCCGTTCGCGCGCCATGCTGCATGCTTATTTCACAGCACTGCAGCGCGAGCCGCAGTCGGCGCGCGTGTTCCTGGTCGAGATCCGCGGCGTGAGCCGGGCGGTGGACCAGGCGTTCGATGCGGCCTTGCGCGCCATCGGCCAGGAAGTGGCGCGCATCGTCGCGCCGCCCGGCGCCCAGGAAGACCAATTGCTGCAGGCCGGCGTGGTCGGCGGCGTCATCCACATCGCGTTGCGCTGGATCGCGCAGGGCTACACACCGCCGACCGAGGCGGTGGTCGAATCTGCACTCAAGCTGGGCATGGTGCTCGCTTCCTCGCCGGGCAGGTCTGCGCCGCGCCGATGAGCGCGGCTGCCTGCACGAAAAAAGCCCGGTCCATGGACCGGGCTGTTCCCGAAGCTGCCGGCGTGCCATGCAAGCCGCGTCGGCAGTCGCGCGCGAGTGCTTAGAACTGGAACGCGACGCCTGCGCTGACGTTGTGGGTGTCGCTGGCCGGACGCTGTAGCTCGATCCGCGCCGAGATGGTCGGCGTGAACGCGTAGCCGACACCGACGCCGATCAGCGCTTTCGAGACCGAATCCTTGGCGTGGTAACCGTTGGCGCTGCCTTCGACTTCGAGGCGGTTGTAGCCGACCCGGCCGAACAGGTTGAACCCGCTGCTCAGCGGCAGGGTGCCGACCAGCGACAGGGCCGCCTGGTCCACGTTCACGTCGCCGTGCACGCCGAAGGCGTGGAAGTCGTAGTCGCCCAGCCGGCGGTAACCGGCTTCGACCGCGAAGTTCTGGTGGAAGTTGTAGCCGATGAATGCGCCTGCGCTGGTGGCACGGCCCGACTGGTTTTCCAGCTTGGTCTTGCCGACGTCCCCGCCGGCGTAGAAGGTGCCCGGCTGGGCGGCGAAAGCGGTCGAGGAAGCGACGACCAGTGCTGCAGCGGCGGCGATGTTCTTGAACATGGTTGAAACCTTGATTGTCAAATGGGTGATGTCGAAAGGAGGCGCGCCTCCCGGGGGATTCAGAACTGGAACGACAGGCCGGTGCTCAGGTTGGTCGCTTCGTTTTCCGCCTTCTGCACTTCGATACGGGCCGACACGGCCGGGCTGAACGCATAGCCGGCGCCGATGCCGTACAGGGCCTTCGTGGTCGAGAGCTTGCCGACGAATTCGTTGCTGGTGAAGCGGTTCTGCAGGCGGGCCGCGCCGAGGCGGCCGTAGACGCTGAAGCTTTCGCCGACCGGCATGCTGGCCACCAGCGACAGCGACGCCTGGTTCACGCGGGTATTGGCGCGGATATCGGGCCATTGGTAGTCGCGGTCGAGCAGGCGGCGGTAGCCCGCTTCGACGGCGAAGGTCTGGTCGATGTTGTAGCCGACGAAGGCGCCGACGCTGGTGTCGCGATCGGGGATGAAATCGGACTTGGTACGTCCGACGTCGCCGCCGGCATAGAAGGTATTCGGTTGTGCGGCGAACGTGGTGGCCGACGCGATCATCAGGACGGTTGCGGCTGCGATTTTCTTGAACATGTTGTTGTGCCTTTATCGTAGTGATGCACTGGGGTAATTCCCGAGCGCGGTGCGATTATTGCGTCGATCGCAATTTTGCACTAGGCACAATTTTGCAAATATTGTTTGCAGTTGTAACAATGTATGCATGTTTTGTTTGCCTGTGCAGCAGCCAGGGCAAACGCAGGAAGGGGGAAGTGCCGCCGTCCGAGCGGACGGCGGCCGGGGAATGGTACTTAGATGTGCAGCGCGTGGCCGAGCGCGCGCAGGGCGGCTTCCTGCACGGCTTCGCCGAGGGTCGGGTGGGCGTGGATGGTACCGGCGATGTCCTCGAGCTGGGCGCCGAGTTCGATCGACTGCGTGAAGCCGGCCGCCAGCTCCGACACCGCGCCGCCCACGGCCTGCCAGCCGACGATGCGGTGGTCGCTCTTGCGGGCCACCACCCGCACGAAGCCATCCGTGCTCTCGATGGTCATGGCGCGGCCGTTGGCGCTGAACGGGAAGTTGGCGGTAACGATTTCCATGCCCGCCTTGTCGGCGTCCGCCGGGGACATCCCGACCACCACGATTTCCGGATCGGTGAAGCACACCGCCGGAATCGCGGCAGGCTCGAAGTGGCGGCGCTTGCCGGACACGATCTCCGCCACCATTTCGCCCTGGGCCATCGCCCGGTGCGCGAGCATCGGCTCGCCGGCCAGGTCGCCGATCGCCCACACGTTGCGCATCGAGGTGCGGCACTGGTTGTCGACCTTGACGGCGCGGCCATCCATGTCGAGCATCAGGTTTTCCAGGCCCCACCCGAGCGTGCGCGGCTTGCGGCCAACGGCCACCAGCACGCGCTCCGCTTCCAGCAGGGCTTCGACGCCGGAGGCGTCGCGGACACGGACGCGCTGTTGCCCGTCCTCGCCGTCCATGCCCAGCACCGAGGTGCCCAGGCGTAGTTCGACGCCCAGGCGTCCCAGGGCTGCGGCCACCGGCTTGACCAGGTCGGCGTCGTAGGCGGGCAGGATGCGGTCCGCCGCTTCGACGACCGTCACTTGCGCTCCCAACTTCCTGTAGGCGGTGCCGAGCTCCAGGCCGATGTAGCCGGCGCCGACCACGACCAGGCGCTGCGGCACCTCGCCGGGCGAGAGCGCTTCGGTGCTCGAGACCACCGGGCCGCCGAATGGCATGAAGGGCAGCTCGACCGGCACCGAGCCGGCGGCCAGCAGCATGTGCTCGCAGCGGATCCGTACCGATGCCTCGGTTTCGCCGTCCTGCCGCACCTCGACCGTCTTGCCGTCCAGGATCGTGGCCCAGCCGCTGACCAGCTTGACGCCGTTCTTCTTGAGCAGGGCGCCGACGCCGCCGGTGAGCTTCTTGACGATGCCGTCCTTCCAGGCCACCGTGCGCTCGAGGTCGATGCGCGGCTCGGCCGCGGCCGCCCCGAAGGTGATGCCCAGCGGCGAGGTCTCGGCCGCATAGCTGCGCGCCTTGCAGAACTCGTCGGCCGCGTGGATGAGGGCCTTGGACGGAATGCAACCGATGTTCAGGCAGGTGCCGCCGGGCGAAGCACCTTCGACCAGGATGGTCGGCACGCCGAGCTGGCCGGCGCGGATGCCGGCCACGTAGCCGCCGGGTCCGCCGCCGATGATGAGCAGTGTCGTATGCAGGGTCTCCATGCCTTTACTCCACGAAGATGGTGGCCGGGGTTTCGAGATAGCCGCGGATCGTCTGCACGAACTTGGCCGCCACCTGGCCGTCGATGACGCGGTGGTCGAACGAGGACGACAGGTTCATCATCTTGCGCGCCACCATGGCGCCGTCCTTGATCACCGGCCGGTCGACGATGCGGTTGGTGCCGATGATCGCCACTTCCGGCCGGTTGATGACCGGGGTGGTGACGATCCCGCCCAGCGGACCCAGGCTGGTGATGGTGATGGTCGAGCCGGTCAGCTCCTCGCGCGTGGCTTTGCCGGTACGCGCAGCCTCGGCCAGGCGTGCGACTTCCGCCGCGCTCGACCAGGGATCGCGCGCCTCGGCATGGCGCACCACCGGCACCATCAGGCCGGCCTCGGTCTGGGCGGCGATGCCCAGGTGGACCGGTTCGTACTGGGTCAGCAGGTTGTTCGCATCGTCGTAGCGCGCGTTCATCATCGGATACTGGCGGATCGACAGCACCACGGCGCGCATCAGGAAGGGCAGGAAGGTCAGCTTGCCGCGCTCGGCGCCGTAGCGCGCATTGAGCTGGGCACGCAAGGCTTCCAGTTCGGTGACGTCGATCTCTTCCACATAGGTGAAGTGCGGGATCTGGCGCTTGGCCTCCTGCATCTTCTCGGCGATCTTGCGGCGCAGGCCGATGACCGGCGCGGCATGCTCGCCCTCCAGCTTCGCATAGCGGTTGTCGCTGGCGCCGCCCTGGGCGGCGCCGCGGCGGCCCGCCACGTGGGCGTCGAGGTCGGCGTGGGTGATGCGGCCGGCCGGACCGGTGCCGTGCACGAACTGCAGCTCGATGCCGAGGTCCCAGGCGCGCTGGCGCACGGCCGGCGCGGCCAGCGGCTTGTCGCCTTCGGCGCGCATCGGCGCCGGGCCATTCTGGTAGCTGCGTTGCTGCGGTGCCGGCGCCTTCGGTGCAGGCGAGGGAGGCGGGACAGGCGGCGCAGCGGGAGCTGCCGCTTTCGCCGACGCACCTGACGCTGCCTCGGCTTGCGCCACCGCTTCCAGCTGCGGATCGCCGACTTCCTCGGCGGGCGCAGTGGCCGCGGCCGATTTCGCCGGCTCCTGCTTCGCCTTCTCGCCCGAGAAGTTGCCGGCCCCTTCGACTTCCAGGCGGATCAGCTCCGCGCCCACGGCCAGCGACTGCCCGACAGCGCCGCCCAGGCTGGTGATGGTGCCCGCGACCGGCGAGGGGATTTCGACGGTGGCCTTGTCGGTCATGACGTCGGCCAGCACCTGGTCTTCCTTGACCGTATCGCCCGGCTGCACGTGCCAGGCCACCACTTCGACCTCGGCGATGCCTTCGCCCAGGTCCGGCATTTTAATGACGTGAATGCCCATGTTCAACGACCCTCCATCGCACGTTTCAGGGCGGCCGCAACGCGGTCCGGACCCGGGAAGTAAGCCCATTCCTGCGCATGCGGGTAAGGGGTATCCCAACCGGTGACGCGCTCGATCGGCGCCTCCAGCTGGTAGAAGCAGTGTTCCTGCACCAGGGCCGCCAGTTCGGCGCCGAAGCCGCTGGTGCGGGTCGCCTCGTGCACGATCACGCAGCGTCCGGTCTTCTTGACCGAATTGACGATGGTGTCGAGGTCGAGCGGCCAGATGCTGCGCAGGTCGATGACTTCGGCGTCGACGCCGCTTTCGCGTGCCGCCGCTTCCGAGACCCAGACCATGGTGCCGTAGGCCAGCACCGTCACGTCGTTGCCGGGACGGACGATCGCCGCCTTGTCGAGGTCCACCTTGTAGTAGCCGGTCGGCACGTTGCCGAGGGCGTGGCCGGACCAGGGCACCACCGGACGGTCGTGGTGGCCGTCGAAGGGGCCGTTATACAAACGCTTTGGTTCCAGGAAGATCACCGGGTCGTCGTTCTCGATCGACGCGATCAGGAGGCCCTTGGCGTCGTAGGGATTGGACGGCATCACGGTGCGCAGGCCGCACACGTGGGTGAAGAAGGCTTCCGGGCTTTGGCTGTGGGTCTGGCCGCCGTAGATGCCGCCGCCGCAGGGCATGCGGATCACCATCGAAGAGGTGAATTCGCCGGCCGAGCGGTAGCGCAGGCGCGCCGCTTCCGACACGATCTGGTCGGTCGCCGGGTAGAAATAATCGGCGAACTGGATCTCGACCACCGGCCGCAAGCCGTAGGCGGCCATGCCGACCGCCGTGCCGACGATGCCGCCTTCGGAAATCGGCGCGTCGAACACGCGCGACTTGCCGTACTTGGCCTGCAGGCCGTCGGTGACGCGGAACACGCCGCCGAAATAGCCGACGTCCTGGCCGTACACGACCACGTTCGGGTCGCGCTCCATCATCACGTCCATGGCCGAGCGCAGGGCCTGGATCATGGTCATCGGCATGGTCGCGGTGTCGCCGCCCTTGCCGTCGCTGTCCTTGTCTATGGTTTGCTCGTCGCGTGCCATGCTCATACTCCCAGTTCCTGGCGCTGCCGGCGCAGGTGCGCCGGCATGTCCTTGTACACGTCCTCGAACATCGTGGCGGCGCTCGGCGCGCGCTCGTCGCCCAGGATGCCGTACGATTCGGCCTCTTTCTGGGCCGCGAGGACTTCCGCTTCGAGCTCGGCCTGCACCTTGTCGTGCTCCTCGTCCGACCACCAGCCCTGCTTGGTCAGGTAGCGGCGCAGGCGCGCGACCGGGTCGCCCAGCGGGAAGTGCTGGAAGTCGTCGGCCGGGCGGTAGCGCGAGGGGTCGTCCGAGGTCGAGTGCGGACCGGCGCGGTAGGTGACCCATTCGATCAGGGTCGGGCCGAGGTTGCTGCGCGCGCGTTCCGCGGCCCAGCGCGAGGCCGAAAGCACGGCCAGGAAGTCGTTGCCGTCCACGCGCAGCGAGGCGATGCCGCTGCCGATGCCGCGGGTGGCAAAAGTGACGCTCTCGCCGCCGGCAATGGCCTGGAAGGTCGAGATCGCCCACTGGTTGTTGACCACGTTGAGGATGACCGGCGCGCGGTACACATGGGCAAAGGTGAGGGCGGTCGAAAAATCGGATTCGGCGGTGGCGCCGTCGCCGATCCAGGCCGAAGCGATCTTGGTGTCGCCCTTGATGCTTGATGCCATGGCCCAGCCCACCGCTTGCGGGTACTGGGTGGCGAGGTTGCCCGAGATGGTGAAGAAACCGGCGCGGCGCACCGAGTACATCACCGGCAGCTGGCGGCCCTTGAGCGGATCGCGCTCGTTGGACAGCAGCTGGCAGATCATCTCGACCAGCGGCACCTGCTTGGCGATCAGGAGGCTTTGCTGGCGGTAGGTCGGGAAGTGCATGTCGCCATCTTCCAGGGCCAGCGCCTGAGCCGTGCCGATGGCTTCCTCGCCGAGCGAGGTCATGTAGAACGACATTTTCTTCTGGCGCTGGGCGATGACCATGCGCGCGTCGAAGATGCGGGTTTTCATCATGGTGCGCAGCCCGAAGCGCAGCAGCTCGGGATCGACCTCGGGCGCCCAGGGACCGACGGCGTCGCCGTTCTCGTCCAGGACACGGATCAGGCCGTTCGCGATGTCGCTCGTGTCGAGCGGCGCCACGTCGACGGTCGGACGCCGGACGGACCCGGCGGGACTCAATTGCAGGTACGAAAAATCGGTCTTGCAGCCCGGGCGGCCGGTAGGCTCCGGTACATGCAGCGACAGAGGCTTACTCTGACTCATAAACGCTACCCCTTTGTAAGGTGAATTGCGGCAAGTATTATGAGACCTGCGACCCCGCGCACGATGCGTTTGGCTAAATATTTTCATTTTGCTATGCAGCATAGTGCTGGACTGCATGGTGCTGCGGCGTGGCGCTGTGTCGCCCGGGCGTGCTGCATCCCGGGCATGCGCCGGGTTCGGCGGCGTTCCAGGTCTCTTGTGCCGTGCGGCATACGGGCAGCATGCGGCGGCAGGCGCCGGCCGACCCGGCACTGTCCCGTGTGTGTTTGCGGGCGGCGCACGGCGTCTGTAGTATGGACCTGCGGTGCGCGGCGATCATGCCCGTTCGCAGGGAACCATGAAAAAACCGGTCGTTGTCCTGTTCACGCTGCTGGTTGCGCTTGCCGCGGTCGGCCTGCCGATCTGGCTCGCCATCGAGGAGTCGGGCCGCCAGGCTTTCAAGGCTGAAAGCACCCATGCGCTCGCCTACGCGCGCGACGTCGTGCTGCGCGCCGACGCGACCGGGCGCCAGGTGACCGCGGGCGTCACCCGGCTGGTCAAGCAGCACGCCGCGCAGCCGTGCGCCCCGGCCAGCATCGATACGATGCGCCAGATCGACCTCGCGTCCAGCTACATCCAGGCCATCGGCTACGTCGAAGGGACACAGCTGGTCTGCTCGTCCATTGCCGGGGCCTCGCGCACGTTCGAGCTTGGCCCGCCCGATTACCGCGCTTCCACCGGCGCCCTGGTACGCCGCAACGTGCGCTTCCCGTTCGCGCCGCAGGACAGCTTCCTGGTCATCCAGATCGAGGGAGTCGCGGCGATCCTGCACCGGCAGCTGGGGATCGATACCGCCTTGAGCGAGCCCGACGTATCGCTGGCCGTCATCGCGCTGGGCCAGGCGGAACCGCTGGTCTTCCGCGGGAAGATCGACCGGTCCTGGGCCGGCCGCCTGCGCAACCAGCGCGAAACGGTATTCGAGGAAGCCGGCCACATCGTCGCGGTGGTGCGTTCGCCGAACTTCACCACCGCCGCCGTGGCCGCCGTGCCCGCGCACTACATGGCGGGGCGCTCGCAGGACCTTGCCCTGCGCCTGGTGCCGGTGGGCTTGCTGGCGGGCGTCACGCTGGCCGGGGCCATCCTGCTGCTGGCACGCCAGCAGATGGCCCTGCCGGCCGCGCTGAAGACCGCCTTGCGGCGCAAGGAGTTCTTTCTCGAGTACCAGCCGGTGGTCGACCTGCGCAGCGGCCGCTGGATGGGCCTCGAGGCGCTGGTACGCTGGCGGCGACAGACCGGGGAAGTGGTCATGCCCGACCTGTTCATCCCGCTCGCCGAGGAGAACGACCTGATCGTGCGCATCACCAGGCAGGTGCTGGACGCGGTCTGCCGCGATACCGGAAGCTATCTCGCGGCGCATCCGGAGTTCCACGTCGGCATCAACGTCTCGCCCGCCGACTTCCACTCGCGGGAGCTGCTGGCCGGCCTGCAGCAGAGGATGGCGACAATCCAGGCGCGCCCGGCCAACCTGATCCTCGAGGTGACCGAACGCGGCCTGCTCGATCCGCGCGTGGCGCGCGAGACCACCCGCGCCTTGCGCCGTCACGGCTTTGCGGTGGCCATCGACGACTTCGGCACCGGCTACTCGAGCCTGTCCTACCTCGAATCGCTCGAGCTCGACTACCTGAAGATCGACCGCAGCTTCATCGAGGCCATCGGCACCGGCGCCCCGACCAGCCAGGTGGTGGGGCACATCATCGGCATGGCCAGGGACCTCGGCCTGCGCATGATGGCCGAAGGCGTGGAAAGCCAGGCCCAGGCCGACTTCCTGTGCCGGCATGGCGTGCAGTTCGCCCAGGGCTGGCTGTTCGGGCAGCCGATGCCGTTCGCCGAGATCCTGCGCCGGCTCGCCGCGGCCGAGGACGAAGAAGCGGTGGCGCGTGCGGGATGATGGCGTCCCGGAGCGCCCGACGCGACGCCGCCATGCGGGCCTGGTCGGGTGCGCTCAGCAGAAACCGTGACGGCCGAGTGCCGCGCGCAAGGACTCCCTGAATTCGCTATAGTCCAGCGCCTTGTGCACGAACTCCACCATTCCCAGGCCCGCGGCGCGCACCCGGTCGGCGGCCAGCACCGAGCCGGACAGGACGATCGCCGGCACCGGGGCGCGCCCGTGCTCGCGCAGGCGCTGCAACAGCTCGAAACCGTCGACCCGCGGCATCTTCAGGTCGAGCAGCAGCAGGTCGAAGCGCGTTTCGCCGAGCAGGCGCCAGGCTTCCTCGCCGTCGAAGGCGGCCACGACCTCGTGGCGGATCGCGCAGTCGTCCAGCGCGCGCCTGGTCAGCACGACATCGAGCAGCAGGTCATCGACCAGGAGGATTCGCTTCGTCATCGGTACTGCGCATCATGGTAACGGCGCGCGCGACAGCGGCGCATGGCGGGGGAGGTTGGCAAGCGGCTGTCCTCAGTGGAGGACGGCGCGGATGGCGGCGATCAGCTCGTGCGGCTGGAACGGGACCGGAATGTAATTGTCCGCGCCGCTCCCGAGACCCTTGCGGATGTCCTGCTCGGTAATGAAGGCGGACGAGGTATGCACGACCCCCACCGAACGGGTGGCCGGATCGGCCTTGATGCGGCGGCAGACTTCCAGGCCGTCGATATCCGGCAGCTTGACGTCCAGCAGCACCACGCCGGGCCGCAGCTTGTGCGCCAGCTCCAGCGCATCGTGGCCGCAGCACGCTTCCTCGACAAGGAAGCCGGCGTTCTGGAGCAGGCGTGTCTTTACATAACGCGCCTGGTCGTAGTCGTCGACATTCAAAATAAGCTGTTTCGTGATCATTTCTACCCCAAGCGTTGGCGGAATTGTAACAGATGCGCCTGCCTCGGCCTGCCCGGTTCAGGCCGAAACCGCCGCCGCGGCCGCCGCGCCGCGCCGGCGCAGCCAGTAGCCCAGGCCGAGCAGGGCGAGCCAGGCCGGAATCAGCCACACCGACAGGCGCAGGCCGGGGGTCAGGTACATCACGACCACGATGCCGGCGAGGAAGGCCATGCACAGGTAGTTAGTTAGTGGGAACAACGGGCTCGGGAACAGCGTCGCCGCACCGGCTTGCCGCTTGTGGCGGCGGAAGCGCAGGTGGCTCCAGCAGATCATGCCCCAGTTGATGACGAGCGCCGCCACCGCCAGGCCCATCAGCATGCCGAAGGCCTCGCGCGGCAGGAAGTAGTTGATGCAGATGCAGATGCCGGTCGCGATGGCCGACACGCCCAGGGCCGCGAGCGGCACGCCGCGCCGGGACACCTTGAGCAGGGCGCGCGGAGCATTGCCCTGTTCGGCCAGGCCGAACAGCATGCGGCTGTTGGCGTACACGCAGCCGTTGTACACCGACAGCGCCGCGGTCAGCACCACCAGGTTGAGCACGTTGGCCACGGCATTGCTGTCGAGGGCGGCGAAGATCAGCACGAAGGGGCTGCCGCCGGTGACCACCTTCTGCCACGGGTACAGCATCAGGAGGACGGCGAGGGCGCCGACGTAGAAGATGCCGATACGCCAGATCGCCTGGTTGACGGCCCGGGGGATCGTGCGCTGCGGGTTGTCGGCCTCGGCGGCCGTGATGCCGATCATCTCCAGGCCGCCGAACGAGAACATGATCACCGCCATCGACAACGCCAGGCCGGCAAAGCCGTTCGGGAAGAAGCCGCCGTGCTGCCACAGGTTGGCCACCCCGGCCTGCGGCCCGGCGGTGTCGGTAAACAACAGGTAGGAACCGAACAGGATCATGCCGACCACGGCCGCGACTTTGACGATCGAAAACCAGAATTCCAGTTCCCCGAAGGCGCGCACGTTGAGCAGGCTGAGCGCATTGACCAGCACGAAGAAGCCGAGCGCCGAGGCCCAGGTCGGCACGTCGGGGAACCAGTACTGGACGTAGATGCCGAGCGCGGACAGCTCGGCCATGCTGACGAGGATGTACATGACCCAGTAGTTCCATCCCGACATGAAGCCGGTCATGGGACCGCAGTACTTGCTGGCGAAATAGCCGAAGGAGCCGGCGACGGGTTCGTCGACGATCATCTCGCCGAGCTGGCGCATGATGAGGAAGGCCACCAGGCCGGCGACCGCGTAGCCGAGCAGGGCCGAGGGGCCGGCCATCTGGATGGTCTGGGCCACGCCCAGGAACAGGCCGGTGCCGATGGCGCCACCGAGGGCGATCAGCTGGATGTGGCGGTTCTTCAGGCCGCGCTTGAGTTCATTGCCGCCGGCTGCCGGTGCGGTTGCAGGTGCGGCTGCAGGGGCTGAGGGTGGGGCTGCAGGTGGGGTTGCAGGTGCGTGTTGCGCGTGGTCCATCGTCGGCCTTAAGAATACGAAACTTGCCTTAAAGCCAGCGATTCTACTGCAAGGAGGGCCAGCCGGGCGAAACTTTGCCGGCTGGCTTCCGGCCAGCGCCTAGAAGCGGCGATAGCCGCCGCGGCGGTACGGATAGCGCTGCGCCATCTTGCCGCCGAACTTATTCCAAAGGAAGCCTGCAATCGCCATCATGATGATCTTGCGCATAGTAATCTCCTTGATTTCCAACGGTTGAGGGCCTGCGACGCGGGAGGCGCCGCGATGCCCCAGCTTACCAAGGACGCCGCCGGAGGGGCGCAGGCTTGGGTCAGCCCGGCATGAAGAAGAAGGCTCCCGCGCCCACGACCGCCGCGGCGCACATCAGCACGACGAAGCCGGACATGCGGTACAGCGAGCGCAGGCGCGCGCCTTTGGGGCGGCTGCGCACCAGGTAGACGGGAATGCCGATCGGCGCCAGCGCGACGACCGCGGTGCTCATCCAGCGCGAACGCGGGAACAGCCGGGTTTCGCTGTCGAGGCGATACCAGTAATAGGGCAGGAAACTCATCAGGAAACTGGACAGCGCCATCCACCAGGTGGGCGCCCGCACGTGCACGGCGCCGTACAGGCTTTCGGACATGCCGGCGGCCAGCATGAGCGCCAGCAGCGCCCACAGGATATTCTTGGGTGTCATGCGTCGAATCGACTACGAAAGGCCGCGAGCATACCATCCGCGGCAGGTCGCAAAATTCAACAATAGTCACAAAGCACACATTATTGATGTGCCGAAAAGTTTCAAGCCTGCTGGAAAGATTTTTTCCGCAGGCGGGTGGGCAACGCGCCTCATTTGTCTTGCTTGCGCCGCTGTGGGAGCGGATACACGTCGGCCAACAGGATGCTCTCGCCGATCTGGCGGCTCGGCGCCGCGGAATCGTGCACCACGAGCAGGGCCTCATCCCCGCCGCCGGCGGACGAGAACAGGGTGATGCCCTCCGGATGGTCGACACCCTGGCCGAAAGGCAGGTCCAGCACCCGTTCCAACTGGTCGGCTGCCACCACGCATTCCTTGTCGGCGTCTTTCGTCCCCAACCGGGCGCCCCCGCGCCACCGGAATACCGTCACCGGCCCGTCCAGGTCCATGGTCGGGCCGGCCAGCACGAGCACATCCTGCCCGTGCAGGCACAGGTCGCGGATCCCGAGGCCGTGCAGGTCGAGGAAATGCTTGCGGTAGCGCTGGCCGTCGTCGCCCAGCGGCCCCAGGCGCAGTCGTCCCGGCCGATCGTCCTCGACCGGCGCGACCTCGATGACGATCGCCCATCCGCGCAGCACCGGTCCGCGCAGGCCCAGCAGCAGGTGCTTGCCGGCCACGGCAATGCCTTCGATGTCGAAACCGTTGTCCTTGCCGGGAATGGCAAGGAAGGGACCGAGGTGCACGTCGTCCTTGAGCAGGGCCGTCAGCTCATTGCCGTGCTCGTCGCCGCGCAGCAGGGCGGCCGAGCGCGGCTTGTCCTTGTGCATGTGTTGTACCGCCAGCGAATAAAGCCCGTTTTCTTCGACCACAGGTATGCGCGCCAGCAGGTAGCGGTTGCCGTCGGCGCTGACCGACGCCAGGCGCTTGTGCGCCTTCTTCACGCCGTCCCCCGCCTTTGGCTGCTTGCGCCGCAGGCTGTGCGACCCGACCAGCCACAGGTATTTGCCGTCGCAGGCCAGGCCCTCGATATCGGCTTCGTTGATGCGGCCGCGCGCGCTGTCGCCGATGCCCGCGTCGCCGGGCGCCACGCCCGAACGGTCGGCCATGTCATTGCCCGGATCGCTCCCCGGCTTGCCATCCGGTCCGTCAAGCGGTGTTTCACCGGGTTTTTCACCATATGGCGGCAGCGGCAGCTCCAGGTAGTCGTGCAGCGCAAACTGCTTGTGGTCGCGCGTGAAGCTGGTGTTGCCGCTGCTGTCCTCGTCGCACAGTGTCAGCCGTTCGAGGCTGACCGACTCGTCGTTGGCAAGCCACAGCGTGCGCCCCATGCGCAGGGCAACCGACAGGCCGTCGCGCAATTCCTTGCCCGGACTGAGCTCATCGCGCTCCGGATGGAATGTGAGAAGGACGATGTTCGATGGATGCATGCGTTTCCCCTGCCGGCGAGCGCCACAATGGCAGGGCAACGATAGCATGCTTCTGCGGCCGCCGCCGCCCGGCCGAAGCAGCCGGCGCATCGTCGGCGCATTACCGGCGCAGATAGGGCGCGACATTCCTCCCGATGCGGTCGAACTCTTCCCCGGTGAGCGGCAGGGCGCGAAACGCGGCCCAGGCTTCGCCCGGTGTCATGTTGCCCGGCGAGGCCGCGTCCGAACCGTACAGGATCCTGTCCACGCCCACCTTGCGGATCCGGTCGGCCATCTCGCGCGCGTGGGCGGGCGCGATGCCGGGCGTGGCGATCGAGGCCACGTCGAACCACAGCTGGCGGGTGTTCGGATCCTTGCGCGCGGCCGCTTCCGCCAGCACGCGCATGACCTCGTTCGCGGGCGGGTCGTCGTAGCCGGGCCCGGTGCCGGCCAGGTGGGCCACCTGCACCACGATGTCGGTGGCCAGCGGCATCAAGTGATCGAGGAAGGCGCGCGCCTGCGCTTGCCCATAGGGACGCTTGAGCGAGATCGACGCGCGCATGTGCACGACGATCGCCATCCGGTGCTTGTTAGCGGCGCGAAAGACTTCCTTCAGGCGCGCGAGGTGGGCGGGGTTGTCGAGCTGGACGTCCGAATTACCGAAGTGCATCTTGATTCCATGGCGCAGGCCCGGGTGCGCGGCGCAGCGCGCCAGTTCGGCCAGGGCATAGTCCTTCAGCGGATTGAAGCCGCACAAGGCGCGCAGCCGGTCCGGGTAGTGCGCGGCCTGGGCAGCGGTCCAGTCGTTCTCGGCTTTCACCTTCGCGTACTCGTCCTCGACCGCGCGTCCGGGCTTGCCGTACATGTAGGCGACCGACAGCACGGCGGCGCGCCGGATGCCGGCAGCGTCCAGGTAGCCCACCAGCTCGCCCGCCGGCAGTTCGCGCAGCGCGTCCGGGCCGGGCGCCGGGGCGAGCAGGGCGATGATGCCGGGGCTGAACAGGTGCTGGTGGTGGTCGGCTGCCGGCGCCGGCCTGGGCTGCGCGGCCAGGCAGGAAGCGGGAATGGCGAACGGCACAAGGGACAGCAGGGTGGCTGCGACGCGCAAGCTGGCAAGCGGACGGAACATCGTGGACCCCCTGGCAGTCGAGACAGGCCGCCAGATTAGCGCCCGCGCCGGGTGCTGTCCAACGAAAACCGATGCATATGCCAGGCGCGCTCCCGCGCGACCAGGCTGCCGGGCCCCTTCAGCGCTTTCCGTGTGCGCCCCCGCCGCCGGCATGGGTCACGAGCACCACGCCGGCGCACACGAGAACGAGTGCCGCGAGGTTGTTCCACTTCAGGATGTCCTCGCGCAGGTACAGGGCCGACAGCATGGCGCCGAACAGCGGGACCAGGAATGCGAACATGCTGACGAAGCCGACCCGGTTGTGCTTCAGCAGGAGGCTCCAGAGCGTGAAGGCGACTGCCGACAACAGGGCGAGGTAGCCCAGCAAGGCGCCGGAAACGACGCTCAGTTGCCCCAGGCTGCCACCTGCGGCGTAGCCGGCAGCCAGCAGGACCAGGCCGCCGATGGACAACTGCCAGGCCGTCATTGCCATCGCATCCATGTGTTGCGAGACCCGTTTCCCATAGATCGATGCGGCCGACAGCACGAAGGCCGCCAGCACGATGAAGCCTTCGCCTTGCCAATGGAAGGCACCGCCGAGGGCGCCGGAGTCGGCGTTCACCACCAGGACGCCGCCCAGGCCGAGCAGGCAGCCCAGCGCCTTGCGGGCGGACAGGCGGTCGTTCTGGTAGAGGAAGTGCGCCAGCAGCACACTGAAGAAGGTCGTGGTGGCATTCAGGATCGATGCCCTGACGCCCGTGGTGTAGGCCAGCCCGATATAGAAGAACACGTATTGCAGGCTGGTCTGCGCCAGGCCCAGCAGCGTCACCTGGCGCAGCTGGTCGGCGCGCACGAGGGCGACCTGCTTGCCGAGCAGCTTTGCCGCGACCGCCACGCCCAGGCCGGCGAGCACGAACCGGTAGCCGGCGAATACCAGCTTGGATGGAACGTCCTCCTGGCCAATGCCCAACAGTACATATCCGCTCTTGATCGCGGGGTAGGAACTTCCCCACAGCAGGCAGCACAAGGTGGCGAGTGCGACCACGATGGCGGGCTGGGAGAAAAAAGCGGTTTCGCGGGGCGAGGGGCCGCACTTCAGGGAAGTGGAAGTCATGTGGCAAACGGTCCTGTGGGTGACGGTGCAGGCCGCAGGAAACGCGGTCCCCGGCAGGCTCATCAGACATCATACAACATGACCGGTGATCCTGCTTCCCTTGCCCAACCCCGCGTTGCGCATTCGGGCGGCGTCTCAGTTTGCGTGTCATCATACAACTGCCGACGCCGATGCGAGACCCGCCTCGGCGCTCCCGGCTAGAGGACGGTGACCACCACGCGCCGCCGGTGCGGGGCGGTGCGGTGCTCGTAGAGGTAGATGCCCTGCCAGGTGCCGAGCAGCAGGCGGCCGTCGCCGACCGGCACGCTCAGGCCGGAGCCCGTGAGCATGTTGCGCACGTGGGCCGCCATGTCGTCGGGCCCCTCGGCGTCGTGGCGGTAGGCGCGGTCGCCGTCCGGCGCGAGCCGCGCCAGGATGGTCTCGAGGTCGCGCCGCACGTCGGCGTCGGCGTTTTCGGTGATCAGGAGCGAGCAGCTGGTGTGCTGCACGAAGACGTGGGCCAGGCCGCACTGCACGCCCGACTCGGCGACGGCGGCCGCGACCGCATCGGTGATGTCGCGCGTGCCGCGGCCTGGGGTGGAAAATTCGAGGATGGACTGGTGTGCCATGGCTGCCTCCTTTCTGTCACGCTGCAGACTAGCAGAGGCCGCCCCTGGTCAGGCGCAGGCCAGGCTCGCCAGCACCTCGTGGATCGGCGCCGGCCGGGCGAACAGGAAGCCCTGCATGCACGGGCTGCCGTGGGCCGCCAGGTACTCGGCCTGTTGCGCGGTCTCGATGCCTTCGGCCACCACGCGCAGGCCCAGGTGGTCCGCCATCGCCAGGATCGACTGCACGATCGCGGCGCCGTTCAGGTCGGTCGGGGCGTCGCGCGTGAAGCTCTTGTCGATCTTCAGTTCGTACAGCGGCATCTGGCGCAGGTAGGCCAGGTTCGAGTAGCCGGTGCCGAAGTCGTCGATCGAGAAGCGGATGCCGATCGCCGCCAGCTCGTGCATGCGGGCGATGGTGGCGTCCAGGTCCGATACCAGCAGCCCTTCGGTGATCTCGAAGATCAGGCGTTCGGCGGGCGCGCCGGTCTCGCGCAGTACCGTGCGCACCTGCTCGACGAAGTCGGGCTGGCGGAACTGCACCGGGCTGACGTTGATCGAGAGCGGGATCGGGCTTCCTGCCGCGTCGAGCCGCAGCACGGCCACGCACGCCTGGCGCAGCACCCAGTTCCCGAGCGGGACGATCAGTCCGCTGGATTCGGCAACCGGGATGAACACCTCGGGCGGCACCAGCACGCCGCCGGCCCGGCGCCAGCGCATCAGGAGCTCGCCGCCGACCGGCTGCCGGGCGTGGTCGACCTGCAGTTGCAGGTGCATTGCCAGCTCGCCTCTCTCGAGGGCGTAGCCGAGGTCGCGCTCCAGCGTGAGGCGGCACTCGGCCTCGGCCAGCATGGTGGCCTCGAACAGCGCGACGCCATTGCGGCCGGCGGCCTTGGCTTGGTACATCGCCGTGTCGGCCTCGCGCAGCAGGTCGGCGGCGGTCTGGCCGGGACGCAGCGGCAGCGCCACCCCGATGCTGCCCGAGGAGCGGTAGGCATGGCCGCCGATCGTGGCTTCCTCTCCCAGCGCCGCCAGCACCTTGTAGGCTACCATCAGCGCAGTGCGGGTGGCCGATTCCGGCTCATGGCCCAGCTCGCCCAACAGGATGACGAATTCGTCGCCGCCCAGGCGCGCCACGGTGTCGCCCTTGCGCACCACCGATAGCAGGCGCGACGCCGCGTGCCTGAGCAGGGCGTCGCCGGTGGCGTGGCCGCGCGCGTCGTTGACGGTCTTGAAGTTGTCCAGGTCGATGTACAGGACCGCGCCGAGCGTGCCGCCGGCATCGCGCGCCGCCACCAGCGCGTCGAGGCGCTCGGTGAACAGGCGGCGGTTGGGCAGGCCGGTGAGCACGTCGTAGAAGGCGAGGCGGTGGATGGCCTTCGCCGCGTTGCGGCGCTCGGTGATGTCGCGGCCCACCACCACCCAGTGCGTGTTGCGTCCGGACTCGCTGGCGAAGGGCACCATCTCCATCTCGGCCCAGAACGGCTCGCCGGGCTTCGTGTAGAGCACCAGTTCGGTCCTGACCGGCTGGCTGGCCGCCACCGCCTCGAGGATGCGCGCCGTTTCGTCGGGATCGGTATCGGGCCCGTGCAGCAGGCGCATGCTCTCGCCGACGATTTCCTGCCGCGTGTAGCCGGTGCGGCGCGCGAAGGCATCGTTGGCGAAGATGATCGGCTGCTGTGCGCCAGGGGCGTCGATCGCGTCCGCGATCAGGACCATGTCGTTCAGGCGCGCCACGGCGGCCGAGGTCAGGCGCAGTTCGGCGTTCAGTGCGTGCAGCTTGTCCTGCTTGGCTTCGAGCGAGCCGGCGAAGCCGCGCAGGTCGTCCAGGCTGCGCGACAGCCCCTGCAGCAAGGTGCCGCAGGTGATAGTGATGAGGCCGCCCACGCACAGGTAATTCAGGGTGACGACCAGCGAGGCGAGCAGGTCGTCCTGGGCCAGGCCGGGCAGGAACAGCCGGGCGTGGCCGGCCAGGCCGAGGGCGAGGATGGCGCCGCCGCTGAGGAGCAGGGCGGCGACCGCCTGGCGCGTGCCGAGCAGGACCACCGCCATGACCGGCGGCGCGAGCAGGAAGACCTGGCTGACCGGGCCGACCCACAGCATCAGGCCGATCCCGACGAAGAACAGCACGGCGAGGAAGCTCAGCACCCGGAACGTGTATGGCAGGCGGTCGAACCACCAGATCGCCACGATCCAGCCCAGCGCCAGGGTGTCCATCACGGCGACCGGCCACAGTCCGTCGGCCAGCGCCAGGCCCACGCTCGGGACCGCGGCGAGCGTGCCGAGGACGACCACGATCGACATCAGCCTCGAGAAGATGCGCGTGCGCCACTGGAAAATATCGTCAAACTGCATCATCAGGCCGGCCCGCTGCAGCCCACATGTTTCTTATGAGCATTATCGATTATAACCAAAGCAATATGATACCGGAGGCGGGTCCGGCTGTCATTCCAGGTGGAAAGGCGGCCGCATCAGATGCCGTGTGCGAGGCCGAGCTTGCGGTTGGCCGGCAGCGCGACGTCCATCAGGCGGGGGCGCGGCAGTTCCAGGGCCGCCATCAGCGTGACGAACTCGTCGCGCGAGCGGTGCGCGAGGCGCGCGTTGTGGCGCTTTTCCCAGCCGATGGTGGATACCGACTGGCCCTGGTAGTCGTGGCCTGGCCAGACCCGGGTGCGTTCGTCGAGCGTGAAGAGCTTGCGGGTGACGCTGTCGTACAGGTCGGCGGCGCTGCCGCCCTGGAAGTCGGTCCGTCCGCAGCCGTCCACGAGCAGGGTGTCGCCAGAAAACAGGTTGCCGCGCCAGAGGTAGCACATGCTGCCGGCGGTGTGGCCCGGAGTGTGGATCACGGCGATGTGCTCGCGCGCCCCGAAGCGCAGCAGGTCGCCGTCTTCGAGCTGGACTTCGGCGGGCGGGATGCCGCAGCCGCTCGGCACGCAGGCCTTGGCGCCCGTCATCGCGCGCAGCCGGCCCGCGGAAGTGACGTGATCGGCGTGGGCGTGGGTTTCCAGTACATGGGTGAGTTGCAGGCCGAGGCGTGCGATGTGGGCCATGTCGCGCGCCAGGTGCCGGTCCACCGGGTCGATGATCGCGGCTCCACTGCCGTCCGGTGCGGACAGGATGTAGGTGTAGGTGGACGATTCGGCGTCGAACAGCTGGATCGGGTTGACTTGCATGCGCTCTCCTGGGGGACGCGACCTTGTACCACAGGCGGGGCGGCAGGGAAAGGGCCGCCGCCCGTGCCGCGTTCAGCCCGCCTGGCCGCCCTGCGGCGCCTGCGCGCTATCGGCGGCGCTGCGCTTGCTGCGCAGCGCGGCGCGCTCTTCGACGATGGCCGCCCAGGTTTCCCTGTCGGGGGCCAGTTCCGGATACGCGCGGATGGCAGGATTGATGAACTGCTCGACCACGTGCGCCATCAGGCGGGCGAAGACGAGCTTGAGCTCTTGATCCTGCTCGGGCGACAGGCCGTTCAGGGCCGCCGGCATGGCAAAGTCCAGCGCGGCCATCGCGTCGATTCCGCCGTCGCGGAGGGCGCGCGCGCATGCGGCGTTTGGTGGGATCATCGGGTGGGTCCTTTCAATAGCTTCCGGCCGGGGGATGCCGTTGCGCGTGCCGCGCCGGCCAGGATCTGGGAATATGCGCACGGAACGGACATGGCCGCCGGCGCCGGGAATGCGCAGCCGCACGAGCACGGCTGTACGGCTGAGTGTACGCAGATGTTGACGACTTGGCAATCAGAAGCGTCCCGTGCGCGCCTGTTTCGCCAGGACGGCCAGTTTCTCCCGCAGGGTCGCCTCCGACAGTTCGCCCACATGCCGCGACTGCAGCACCCCGCGCGCGTCATAGAACAGCGTTGCCGGGTAGCCGGGGGAGCCGGTGCGCGCGCCCATCTGGCCTGCCGGATCGATGACCACGTTCGCCATGTGCAAGCCCTGCGCTGCCAGGTAGCGCGCAACGGTTTGCGCCGACTCGCCCTGGTTCACGAACACGAAGGCGATGCCGGGATGCGCTTGCTGCGCCGCGCGCAGCACCGGCATTTCGCGCCGGCAGGGCGGGCACCAGGTGGCCCACAGGTTGACCACCATCGGCTTGCCGGCGAAGGATTGCATCGGCACTTCGACCCCGTCCAGGCGCCGCACCATCACGTCCGGCAGCGGCACGCGCGCCGGCGCGAACGCCTGGGACAGCAGCGTGCCGCCCAGCCAGACCGCGCAGCCGGCCAGCGTGGCGGCCAGCAGCGGGCGGCGCAGGGCCGCATGCCGGCGCGTGAGTTCGGCGGCGATCACGCAGGCCACGACCAGGCCTGCGGTGCCGTCGAAGCCGCCGTCGCGGATGTCGAGCGCCTTCCAGGGCGCGGAGACGAAGATGTCGTGGTGGCGCAGCACGAAGACCGCGCGCGCGGTCAGGAACCCGGCCACGATCATCTTCCACAGGACCGGCCCGGCATCGACCCCGCGCCGGCGGTGGTACCACGCGGCGACGCCGTTGGCCACCAGGACGGCGGCCAGGACCAGCAGCACGGTGACGGAAAGGACCAGGGGCCCGAGCTTGACGACATCCATCGCGGTCTCCCGCTGTTGAGTTGTCGGAAGCTTAGCGCGCCAGGCTTAACAGAAGATTAATTCGCCTCGTTGGCCTGCACCTGGGCCGACGGCGCGATCTGGCTCACCATGATGCGGTCGATCCGGTTGCCGTCCATGTCCATGACCTCGAAACGATAGCCCTCCCATTCCACCATGTCCGCGACCTTCGGGATGTAGCCCAGCTGGTAGAGCAGGAAGCCGGCCAGGGTGTGGTAGCCGCCGTTGTCCTCGTCGGGGAACTCCACGTCGGTGGCGAGCAGGTCGCGGAAGCGGTCGAGCGCGACGCCGCCGTCGAGCAGCCAGCTGCCGTCCGGGCGCTGCGTCGCGTCCGGGTCGTGCTCCTCGTCGATCACGGTGACGTCGCCCACCAGTGCGCTCATCACGTCGCTGAGGGTCACCATGCCCTGGATGTCGCCGTATTCGTCGACGATCAGGGCCAGTTCCGCGCGGTTCTTCTTGAAGGTCTCGAGCAGGGCCATCGCGCTGATCGTTTCCGGCACGTACAGCAGTTCCTCCACGGCGCCGTCGAGGTCGATGGCCTCCAGCGTGCCGGTGCGCACGGCCTGGGCCAGCAGGTCGCGCGCCATCACGTAGCCCAGGATGTGCGAACGGTCGCCGCGGCAGACCGGGAAACGGCTGAACGGATGGGAGGCGAGAATCTCGAGGTTGGTCTTGCGGTCGTCGTCGAGGTCGAGGATGATCAGGTCGACGCGCGGGGTCATCAGGGACTTCAGGTGCTGGTCGTCGAGGCGCAGTGCGCGCTGGACGATGTCGTACTCGGTCTTCTCGAACACGCCGGTGTCGGCGCCTTCCTTGATCATGCCGGTGATGTCTTCCTCGGTGGGCGCTTCTTCCTTGGCTTGGCGGATGCCGAGCACGCGCACGATCGCGTTGGTGCTCAGGGCCAGGAACTTCACGAACGGCGACATGATGACCGACAGCAGCCGCAGCGGCTGGGCGATCAGGGTGGCCATCGCCTCCGGGTAGCGCATGGCGATGCGCTTGGGCACCAGTTCGCCGAAGATGATCGAGGCGATGGTGATGAATACGACCACCAGGCCGGTGGCGGCCTCGCGCGCATACGGGGCGAGGACCGGAACGGTCTGGAGGTGGGTCGCCAGGTTGCTGGCGAGCGAGGCTTCGCCGAAGGCACCGTTGAAGATGCCGATCAGGGTGATCCCGACCTGCACCGTGGACAGGAAGTTGCTGGGGTCGTCCGCCAGCTTCAGCGCGGCACGTGCGCCGTGGCTGCCTTCCTCGGCGCGCCGTTCCAGGCGCATGCGCTTGGCCGACACCAGCGCCAACTCGCTCATGGCGAACACTCCGTTCATCAGGATGAGGACGGAGATGATCAATATGTCGGTCAACACTGGCGCACACGCCTCTCTCGGACTGTCCGGGCCGTCGCCGGGCACGCCGAAACCGGCGCACGGCGCATCATCTCATGCCAGTCGCCACTTGCGCCACACGGATGATTGCCATCCTGATTACAATTCCTTGTGGAAATTCTTTTGGATGCCGGCCCAGCATTGCTGGTAGTCCGCCTGCAACTGCGGCGAGGACAGCGCGTACGCCGTCGGATGGATGACGTGGCGGGTCTCGAACATGAAGGCCATGGTGTCGAGCACCTTGTGCGGGCGGGTGGTGTCGCTGTTGCTGGCCTTGTCGAACGTCGCCGCATCCGGTCCGTGGCCGCTCATGCAGTTGTGCAGGCTGGCGCCGCCCGGCACGAAGCCCTCGGCCTTGGCGTCGTAGGCGCCGTGGATCAGGCCCATGAATTCGCTCGCCACGTTGCGGTGGAACCAGGGCGGGCGGAAGGTGTCCTCGCCCACCAGCCAGCGCGGCGGGAAAATGACGAAGTCGAGCGTGTCCACGCCCGGGGTGTCGCTGGGCGACTGCAGCACCAGGAAGATCGACGGGTCCGGGTGGTCGTAGCTGATCGAGCCGATGGTGTTGAAGTGGCGCAGGTCGTACTTGTACGGCGCGTAGTTGCCGTGCCAGGCGACCACGTCGAGCGGCGAATGCTTGATGTCCGCGCGCCACAGGCCGCCGCAGAACTTGGCCACCAGCTCGAAGTCGCCTTCGACATCCTCGTAGCGTGCGGCCGGGGTCAGGAAGTCGCGCGGGTTGGCCAGGCCGTTCGAGCCGATCGGACCCATGTCGGGCAGTTGCAGGAGTGCGCCGAAGTTCTCGCAGATATAGCCGCGCGCCTGTCCGTCCGGCAGGGATACCTGAAAGCGCACGCCGCGCGGGATCACCGCGATTTCCTGCGGTTCGACTTCCAGCAGGCCCAGCTCGGTCGCGATCGCCAGGCGGCCCAGTTGCGGCACGACCAGCAGTTCGCCGTCGGCGCTGTAGAAGTAGCGGCCTTCCATCGGCTTGTTGGCCGCGTACAGGTGGATCGCGCAACCGCTCATGGATTCGGGTGAGCCGTTGCCGGCCATGGTGACCCAGCCGTCGATGAAGTCGGTGGGCGCGTCCGGCATCGGCAGGGGGCTCCAGCGCAGCTGGTTGGGCGGCGCCGGGGTGTCGAAGCGGCCGACGATGCGGCCGGCGTCGATCGGCGTGAACGTGCCGTGTACGGCGGCCGGGCGGATGCGGTACAGCCAGGAGCGGCGGTTGTGGCTGCGCGGGGCCGTGAATGCCGTGCCGGAAATCTGTTCGGCGTACAGGCCGTAGGCGACGCGCTGCGGCGAATTGCGGTGCCGGGGCAGGGCGTCGGGCAGGGCTTCGGTGGCGAACTCGTTGCCGAAACCGCTCATGTAGGCGGCGGGTGGGCGCATGCTGGGTCTCCTGGATGTCACGCATCGGTGATGCGCATCGGCGCCATTCTCGAAGAATTCACCGTGTTTTACGAGATGAATAGAAAAATGTAGACTATTCACCATCTAAATACTACTGTTCCTGCGCGGTGGGCGCGCCCACAATGCGCCTCGACGCCGACACCGACGCCAACATGATCGAACCGCACAGCATCGACCTGAACCTCCTGAGCGTATTCCAGGAGGTTTACCGGGAGCGCCAGATATCCTCGGCCGCCAGGCGGCTGGGCTTGAGCCAGTCGGCCGTGAGCAATGCGCTGGCGCGGCTGCGGCGCAGCTTCGGCGACGAACTGTTCGTGCGCACCGCAACCGGCATGCAGCCCACGCCGCTGGCGACGCAGATGGCCGAGCCGATCGGGGTGGCGATGGCGCAGGTGGCGCTGGCGCTGAACCAGCGCAGCCGCTTCGACCCGGGCAGCAGCCACCGGCGTTTCGTGCTGGCGATGACGGACGTGGGCGAGATCTACTTCATGCCGCCGCTGATCGAGCGTTGCCGCTCGCTGGCGCCGCTGGTGGAGATCAGCTCGGTGCGGGCCGGTACGCTCGCGCTGAAGGAAGCAATGGAAGGCGGGCGGGTCGACCTGGCGATCGGGCCGTTCGAGGACATCTCGGAAGCGCTGTACCAGCGCCAGCTGTTTCGCCAGCCCTACGTGACGATGTTCCGCAAGGGCCATCCGCTGGGGCGGGGCGAGGTGAGCCTGGAGCGTTTCGTGCAGGCCGAGCACATGCTGGTCGATTCGAGCGACAGCCCGTACGACCGCATCAACGTCCTGCTGGCGCGGGCCGGGATCGGGCCGGCGGTGCGTGTCCGGGTGCCGCATTTCACCGCGGTGCCCTACATCGTGGCCAGCTCCGACCTGGTGGTGACGGTGCCGCAGAAACTGGCCGAGCGCGCCGCGGCGGCGTTCGGGCTGGAGTGGATCGTGCCGCCGCTGGCGCTGCCGGCGCTGCAGACCAACGTGTTCTGGCACCGGCGCTACAGCCAGGACCCGGGCAACCAGTGGCTGCGCGGCCTGCTGGCGGAAGTATTCGCGGAATGAAGCGCTATTTTGATGTACATGAGCGTTTTGCATGAGCGGCCGTGGAGACGGCCGGACTGACCAACGATAGAGAACAAGGAAGAGAAAATGGCAGACCTGTTTGACAACCCGATGGGCCTGATGGGCTTCGAATTCGTCGAGTTCGCGTCGCCGGCGCCGGGCGTGCTGGAGCCGGTGTTCGAAGCGCTGGGCTTCACCAAGGTGGCCGTGCACCGCTCGAAGCAGGTCGCCTTGTACCGCCAGGGCGGCATCAATTTCATCATCAACAACGAGCCGAAGAGCTACGCCTCCTACTTCGCCGCCGAGCACGGCCCATCGGCCTGCGGCATGGCGTTCCGCGTGAAGGATGCGCACAAGGCCTATGCGCGTGCGCTGGAACTGGGCGCCCAGGCGGTCGAGATCCCGACCGGCCCGATGGAGCTGCGCCTGCCGGCGATCAAGGGCATCGGCGGCGCGCCGCTGTACCTGATCGACCGCTTCGAAGAGGGCAAGTCGATCTATGACATCGACTTCGAATTCCTGGACGGTGTCGACCGCCATCCGGCCGGCCACGGCTTGACAATCATCGACCACCTGACCCACAACGTCTACCGCGGCCGCATGACGTTCTGGGCCAACTTCTACGAGAAGCTCTTCAACTTCCGCGAGATCCGCTACTTCGACATCAAGGGCGAGTACACCGGCCTGACCTCGAAGGCGCTGACCGCGCCGGACGGCATGATCCGCATTCCGCTCAACGAGGAAGGCAAGCAGGGCGGCGGCCAGATCGAGGAATTCCTGATGAAGTTCAACGGCGAGGGCATCCAGCACATCGCCCTGCTGACGGACGACCTGATCAAGACCGTGGACGGCCTGCGCGCCGCCGGCGTACCCTTGATGAGCGCCCCGCCGGAAACCTATTACGAGATGCTCGACGAGCGCGTGCCGGGCCACGGCGAGAACGCCGACGAGCTGAAGAAGCGCGGCCTGCTGCTCGACGGCGCCGTCGTGGACGGCAAGCCGCGCCTGCTGCTGCAGATCTTCTCCGAGACCCAGCTCGGCCCGGTGTTCTTCGAGTTCATCCAGCGCAAGGGCGACGACGGCTTCGGCGAAGGCAACTTCAAGGCGCTGTTCGAGTCGATCGAGCGCGACCAGCTGCGCCGTGGGGCGATTGCGGGGGCGGCCGCCGAGGCCTGATACCCGGCGCGCAGCGCACACGACCGATATTGGGCTCCCGCCTGCGCGGGAGCGACGTTGGCGGCCTTGCGGGAATCGAGCGTTGATCAGCCGCCTCATCCAGCCAAGGTCGTCCCCGCGAAGGCCGGGACCCAAGTTCGCGGCATCCCATGAACGCATCCGGGGCGCACGCCGCCACGCCCCTTTTGCTATCCTGAGCGCTTTTCCCACGAAAAGCCTTCATGCTGGCCGCCTTCACCATCCTCCTGCTCTTCCAGTGCCTCGGCGAAGGCATCGTCTTCCTGCTGAACTTGCCGCTGCCCGGTCCGGTCGCCGGCATGCTGCTCCTGATCGCGGCCCTGCTCGCCTGGCCCGCCCTCGGGAAGCTGGTCGAGGAGGGCGCCAATATCCTGCTGTCGCACCTGTCGCTGCTGTTCATTCCCGCCGGCGTGGGCATCGTCGCCACCGCGGCCAGCGGCAGTGGCCACTGGGGCGCGATCCTGGCGTCGCTGGTGGCCAGCACCGTGCTGGCCATGGGCGTGACCGGCCTGCTGCTGCGCGGCCTGGACGGTCCGGGCCAAGGCAGGCCGGACACCGCGGCCCAGCGCAGGAGCGGCGATGCTTGATCTCGCCAATTTCAGCCATTTCTGGGTCTACCTGTCCGCCTCGCCCCTGCTGGGCCTGACGATGACCCTGTGCGCCTACCTGGCGGCGCAACGCATCTTCGTCTTCTGCAAGGGCTCGCCCCTTGCCAATCCGGTGGCCATCGCGATCGCCCTGGTCGCGCTGGTGCTCCTGGTTTCCGGGATGTCCTACCAGCGCTATTTCGCCGGCGCGCAATTCGTGCATTTCCTGCTCGGGCCCGCGACGGTGGCGCTCGCCGTGCCGTTGGTGCGCCAGTTGCCGCGCCTGCGCCGAGCCTTCGTGCCGCTCGCCTGCGCGCTGGTGGCCGGCTCCGTCACCGCCATCGTGTCGGCGGTGGCGGTGGCGGTCCTGCTCGGCGCCACGCCGGAACTGGCGGCGACCCTGGGCCCGAAGTCGGCTACCTCGCCGATCGCGATGGCGGTGTCGGAGCGCCTGGGCGGCATCCCGGCGTTCACGGCGGCGCTGGTGATCGGCACCGGCATCTTCGGCGCCGTGTTCGGCCGTTACGTCTTCGACCTGCTGCGCATCGTGTCGCCGGCGGCGCGCGGATTCGCCCTGGGCCTGGCGTCGCACGGCATCGGCACCGCGCGCGCCTTCCAGGTCAGCCCGGAGATGGGCGCCTTCGCCGGGCTGGCCATGGGCCTGAACGGCGCCATGACCGCCTTGCTTGCGCCGTGGCTGGTGCCGCTCGTGATGCGTTGGCTGGCGTGAGTCTTCCCACGCGAAGCGTAGCGCCGGACATTTTCCTCCATTGCTAGACTTCCATGATCGATGCGGCCATGGTGGCCGCCATGCATAGGGAGTGTAGCTTGGTAACGACCAACAAGAAGATCAGCCTCGGGCTGCAGGGCGGAGGCACCTACGGCGCCTTCACATGGGGCGTACTGGACCGCTTGCTGCAGGAGGAGCGGCTCGACATCACCGCGCTGAGCGGCGCCAGTGCCGGCGCGATCAATGCCGCCGTGGTGGCTGACGGTTACGCGCACGGCGGCGGACGGGAAGGGGCGCGCAAGGCGCTCGACCGCTTCTGGCGCACGCTGGCGAATACCGCCATGTTCAGCCCCCTCCAGCGCACGCCGCTGGACCACCTTGCGGGCGGCTTCACGATGAGCCATTCGCCGGCTTACCAACTGATGGAGATGGCCGGCGCCCTGGCCGGTCCGGTGCGCGAAATGCCCGTCACGCTCAACCCGCTGCGCAACCTGCTGAGCGCGACCATCGACTTCGAGCGTGTGCGCGCGTGCAAGGAACTGGAGGTGTTCATCAGCGCCACCAACGTGCGCACCGGGGCAGGCAAGCTGTTCCGGCGCGCGGAACTGGACGTGCAGCGCGTGCTGGCGGCGGCCTGCCTGCCGACGGTGTTCGCCTCGGTGGTCGTCGACGGGGAGTCGTACTGGGACGGCAGCTTCGTGGCCAACCCTCCGCTGGCGCCGCTGGTCGAGTCGGGCGGCGCGCAGGATGTGCTGGTGGTGCAGATCAATCCGATCGGGCGCGCCGAGCTGCCGCGCACCCTGGCCGACATCAGCAACCGCAGCAACGAGATCGCCTTCAACATCAGTTTTGTGCGTGAGATCAATGCCTTGCTGCATACCCACGCCGTGCCGGACGAGGAGCAGGGCGCATCGACCACCTTCACGTCGGCGCGGCTGCACCTGATCACGGCCAACGACATGCTCAGTGAATTGAGCATCTCCAGCAAGTTCAACGCCGAGCCGGGTTACCTGCAGATGCTGCACGACCGCGGCGTCGAGGCGGCCGAGCGGTGGCTGGAGCGTCACTTCAAGGACATCGGCGAGCGCTCGACGCTCGACCCGGGCCCGATCTTTTACTCGTGACGGCGGCATGAAAAAACCGGCGGGGCGCTCGCGCGCTCCAGCCGGTTTCCGCGGCTACCTGGCGAAAGGCCGGCCTGGCGCCGGCCGGCGGACTGGCTCAGGCGGGAGTCGACTTCCAGGTCTTCTTCGGTCCAAACGCCTTGGCTGCGAACAGGGCGCTCGCCAGGCCGACCACCACCGCGGCGGCACTGCCCGAGAAGCCGACGGCATGCTCCTTGGCCAGCTTGCCGGCCTTCGGGCCCACCAGTTCCAGGCGGCGACGGGTCATCTTGGCGCCCATCTCCGACAGCATTTCGCGGCTGAGCTTGGCTTCTGCGTGCGGCAGCAGGGTGGTTTCCTCGTCGGCCACGTGGTGCATCACGTCGCGCATCAGTTCCATCACCAGCTTGTCGTGGCGCGGGTCGGAGCCGCTGGTTCGGCGCAGCTCGGCGATCAGGCGGCGCATTTCCATGTGCTCGGGCTCGGCCTTGTGCATGAAGGGCTCGCCGGCGTCGCGCTGGCGCATCACCGGGTAGAAGATCTCTTCCTCGAGCGTCGCGTGGATTTCCAGCGCGTCGCAGATGGTATCGGCCAGCGCCTTCTTCACGCGCGGCGGCTTGTCCTTCTCGTACTGGTGGAAGGTGACCATCACGTGCGAATGGTCGAAGCGGATCATGTTGGTGATGGTCGGGCTCAGCTTGTTTAGATTGAACATCGTTCTACCCCCTTTGTGGTCAGTTGACTAACATGGTAGTGCGGTGCGGCTCGTCCTTACTGTAGGCGCGCACGCCGTACCCCTGTCGGCGCCGTTCGGGCAGCGCCGCGCGTGCGTTCCCGCAGCCTGCTTGCAGCCACGAGTAGACATCAGCGGCCGCCTTCGTGGCGCACGTCTTTACGCGGATGCTTGTAATCTTTCCCTATCGTTACAAGTTGTCACTCTATTCCTACAACCACACGCGCTGCCACCTGATTACCTCAACGGCCGCCAACTGCCAAGATGGCCACATCGTGCTGCCGGCCACGGCGGCAGTAGCCCGGTGGGCCGCGCACGCTGGACGCGTGGATGCCCACGTCACCCCATCAACGGAGGAATCGGTCTATGTTTGCACACAATAAACGCCTGCAATATACGGTCCGCGTCAGCGAACCGAATCCGGCACTGGCGAACCTGATGCTGGAACAGTTCGGCGGCCCGCAGGGCGAGCTGGCCGCGGCGATGCGCTATTTCACGCAGGCGGTTGCCGAGGATGATCCAGGCCGCAAGGACATGCTTTACGACATCGCCACCGAGGAGCTCAGCCACCTGGAGGTCATCGGCCACATCGTCGCCATGCTGAACAAGGGGGCGAAGGGCCGCCTGGCCGAGGCCGTCGACAGCGAAGCCGACATGTACAGGGCCATCACCGGCCCCGGCAACGACAGCCACATCACGCAGGTGCTGTACGGCGCCGGCGCCCCGCTGACCAACTCGGCCGGCGTGCCCTGGACCGCGGCCTACATCGACTCGATCACCGAGCCGACCGCCGACCTGCGCTCGAACATCGCGGCCGAAGCGCGCGCCAAGATCGTCTACGAGCGCCTGATCGCCCTCACCGACGACCCGGGCGTGAAGGAAGCGCTGGGCTTCCTGATGACGCGCGAAGTGGCGCACCAGAAGTCGTTCGAGAAGGCCTTGTACGCCATCGAGCCGAACTTCCCGGCAGGGAAGATGCCCGCCGACCCGCGCTTCGCGAGCGTGTACTACAACATGTCGCAGGGCCCGGGCGAGATGCGCGGCCCGTGGAACCAGGGCGCCGACTGGGACTTCGTCACCGATCGCGAGAAGCAGATGGCCGTGGACGGCGGCTCGGGCGAGGCCGAGGTGGCCCTGCCGAGCGGCGACATCGACCTGCTCAAGCAGATGGCGATGCGCACCATGTCCGACCCGATGGCCTCGCCGCGCACCGGCGCCGAACTCGGTATGAGCATGCAGTCGGATAGTGGTGCTACGATGGGCGGATCGACCGGCAACGCGATGGGCCAGCCGACGACCATGAACAAGGGCGGCCAGCTCGACGACACCGGACTGACCCACCCGGTCGACAAAGGTGTGGCCAAGTCGATGAAGGCGATGAAGCCGACCAAGAAGTAAGCCAAGTGCCGCGCAGCGCACCGGGCCCAGCCTTGCGCCGCGCGGTTTTTCCCCGGGCATTTCATGAACTTTCATATAGAAAAATCCCATGACAACAGGCTGTTCTCGGCGCGGTCGCTGTTGCGCCTGCTGACGGTACGCCGTGTCATCGGCCTGCTCATCTGCAGTATCGGTTGCATCCTCCTGCTGGGCAGTCTGGCCGAGCAGGTCATGAACGCGAATCCCAAGATGCACCGCGCCCTGCTCGGCGGCGGGATGGCCGCCGCGGCCACCGCGCTCGGCACGCTGCCGGTCCTGTTCGCACAGAATTTCTCGAAACGTACCTACGACTGCTTCCTCGGCTTCGGGGCCGGCGTCATGCTCGGCGCGACCGCGTTCTCGTTGGTGATCCCCGCGATCAATGCGGCGAAGTCGGCCGGCGCGGGCAACTGGGAAGCGAGCCTGCTGGCCGGCGCCGGCATCATGGCCGGGGCCGGCGCGATCCTGCTGCTCGGGCGCGCCGTCCATTCGGAAGGCATCCTCGAGCAGGGCGCCGACAGCGTGTCCGTGCGCCGCGCCTGGCTGTTCGTATGGGCGGTCGCGCTGCACAACCTGCCGGAAGGCTTGGCGATCGGGGTCGCCCATGCCGGCATCGACCTGGACAAGGCCAATGCCTTGACCACCGGCGTATCGATCCAGGACGTCCCGGAAGGGCTGGTGGTCGCCCTGGCGCTGCGTACGGTGGGCTACAGCCGCCTCGGCGCGGTGGGGATGGGCGTGGTGTCGGGCCTGATCGAACCGATCGCCGCCGTGTTCGGCGTGGCGCTGATCGGCATCGCGGCGGGCATGCTGCCCTTCGCACTGGCGGCCGCCGGCGGCGCGATGCTGTTCGTGATCATCAACGACGTGGTGCCGGAATCGCGCCAGAACGGCAACGGTACCTGGGCCAGCATCGCGCTGGTGTTCGGCTTCATCCTGATGACGGTGCTGGACACGGCGCTGTCCTGAGAAGCGAGGCGGCGGCGCTCGGCGGCGGCCGAGCCTGCCGTGTTGCGCCGTGGCGGCCGCGGTGCAGGCCAATCCTGCGGCGGAAAGGAGCCTCCCCGCGAGTCAATACATCTCTGGTCGCAGGGCACCCGAAGGATCCGTCCTTGACTCCGCAATATGATGGCGATAATATGATCATCGTCATATCTCTAACGCATCATCATCATCATCATCATCATGTCCGGCTCTATCAAATCCAGCAAGCGCGAGCAGTCCCACCACCGCATCGTCGAGGCCGCGAGTCGGGCGGTGCGCCGCCATGGCGTCGGCGGTGTCGGCGTGGCGGACGTGATGAAGGAAGCCGGGCTCACGCATGGTGGCTTTTACGCCCACTTCGAGTCGCGCGACGCGCTGCTGGTGGAAGCCATCGAGCACGCCGGTGCGATCGGCAACGCCGTACTCGATGAGCGTATCGCGGCCCGGGTAAAGGAAGGCGATACTCCGCTGCAAGCCCTGATCGCGCTCTACCTCTCGGACGAACACCTGGCCGATGCCGAGCAGGGTTGCGTCGTTGCGGCGCTCGCCAGCGAGATGCCGCGCCAGCAGAACGCCGTGCGCGACGCCTCGGTGCAGCGTGTCGACCGGCTCGTGCGGCGCGTTGCCCTGGCCTTGCCGGAAGGCGCTGCTCCCGAGTTGGCCAGCGTGCTTGCCGGGGCACTCGTAGGCAACCTGCAGTTGGCGCGAATCCAGGGGAGCAATGCCGAGGGCAGGGCGGTGCTCGCGTCGGCCAGGCGCGCGCTCGCGGAACTGTGCGCTGCGATGCGTATTGCGTGATCCGCCAAGAGGCGTGCAGCTGAGGCAAGTCGCCGTTCAAATATGATGACGATCATATGAGCGCTATAATATGATCGTCATCATATGATGCTTCTCATATGATGAAGTTCATATTGCCTCTCGTTAGCGCTGTCGCGCGACAATTGTCATTCCTCGAGCAGTTCATCCGGCCACGCATCGCCTTGTCGCTGTGCCGAACAACCCTCTCCCTATGCCTTGCTGGATGCGCTGCAGCATTTGAGGTGCAAAAAACTAACACATTGTCACGCGCAGGTGGTCTCAACTCGGCGGGCTCGGCTATGATTCGCCCCGGTCGGCAATATCAGCAGCAACCCTGCACCGGTAGCGTCGGGAGTGTTGTCGTGCAGGCATGGGAATCGAATGAGGGTAATACAAGGCGGATCGTCCGCTGCAGCAGGGGCGCCGCAGGCGCAGTTTGGCGTCATCGACCTGTTGAAGGCAGGCGCCGCGCAGTTGATCGTGTTGCATCACCTCGCTTTCTACGGCCCGATGGCCGACCGTGCGCGTCCGCTGGCGCCGGGATTGGTCGGCTGGCTGGGCGACGAGGCGCGCATGGCGGTGCAGGTCTTTCTCGTGATCGGCGGCTTCCTGGCTGCGAAGTCGCTGTGCCCCGATGGTCGCCCCGGTCCGGGCGCGCCGGTCGGCGCGATCTGGCGCCGCTACCTGAAACTGGCTCCGCCATTCATGGCAGCGATGTTCCTGGCGGCTGGCGCCTCCCTGCTGGCCGGCATGTGGATGACACATGATTCCATTTCCGCGCCACCTGGCCTGGCGCAGGTAGTAGCCCATGCGCTGCTGCTGCACGACGTACTCGGGTATGGGGCCCTGTCGGCGGGCGCATGGTACGTCGCGATCGACTTCCAGCTCTATGCGCTGATGAGCCTGCTTCTCTGGGCCTGCGGCCGCCTGGCAGGCGGGCGGCCGCTGTCCTGGCTGGCGCCGGCGGCGGTGACGGCGGGCGTGGCCGCATCGCTCCTGTATTTCAACCTCGATGCCGACTGGGACGTCTGGGCGCCATATTTCCTTGGGAGCTACGGCATGGGCGCGCTCGCGTGGTGGGCAAGCAACCCTTCCCGTCGTCCACGCGGCGTCGCCGTACTGCTGTGCATGATGGCGCTGCCGGCGCTGCTGTCCCTCATGCTCGATTTCCGCGAGCGGGTCATGCTCGCGTTCACGGTTGCCTGTGCGCTGTTCCTGTTCGGCCGCGTACGCACGCCCGCGGCCGCGCACCGGTTCTGGGCGCTTGCGGGCGGCATGGGCAGGATTTCCTACTCGGTGTTTTTGGTGCACTTCCCGGTGTGCCTGGTCGTGAATGCCGCCTTTACCCGCTTCGCTCCGCACGGGGCGCACTGGCAGGCCGCCGGCGCCGTGTTTGCCTGGGCGGCGAGCCTGGCGGTCGGCGCGGCCTTCTTCCGCTGGGTGGAGCTGCCCATCGGGCGGGTTCTGGCCCGGTGGCTGGGGCGACGCCCTGCAAACGCCGGCATGCCAGAGCTCGAACCGCGCTGATGGCTGCGGTCGACATGCAAAGCGCCAGCCCGCGGGCTGGCGCTTGGGAAGGCGGCATCGAAGATGCCGCCTGCGGGATCGGTGGGCTTAGTCGCGGATCTCGAGCGCGCGGTTCAGGCTCAGCGCCGCCAGCGAGCCGACCGCGCCCGACAGCAGGTAGAGGCTGACGTAGCCCAGCCCGTAATGCGCCGACAGGCCCAGTGCCACCAGCGGGGCGAAGGCCGCGCCGGCCAGCCAGGCCAGGTCCGAGGTCAGGGCCGCGCCGGTGTAGCGGTACTGTCGCTTGAAGTTCGACGTGACGGCGCCGGCCGCCTGGCCGTAGGACAGGCCGAGCAGGGTGAAGCCGACCAGGATGAAGATGTTCTGGCCGGTCACCCCGCCATCCATCAGCGACGGCACGAAGCCCGAGAAGATCGCGATCAGCGCCGCCAGGGTGCCCAGCGTGGTGCGGCGGCCGATCTTGTCGGCGATCAGGCCGGAGGCAAGGATGCCCAGCGCCGCCAAGCCTGCGCCCCACATCTGGATCTGCAGGAATTCGCCCATCGGGCGGGTGTCGTACAGCTGGATCCACGACAGCGGGAACACGGTCACCAGGTGGAACAGCGCGTAGCTGGCCAGTGCGGCCAGGGCGCCGATGGCGATGTTGCTGCCCTGGCTCTTGACCAGTTCGCCGACCGGGGCCGGGTCGAGTTCATGGGCATCCAGCAGGCGCGAATACTCGCTGGTCGACACCAGGCGCAGCCGCGCGAACAGGGCCACGATATTGATCGCGAACGCGCAGAAGAACGGGAAGCGCCAGCCCCACACCAGGAAGTCGTCTTGCGACAGGTTGAGGAGCAGGTAGGCGAACAGGCCGGCGGCGATCAGGAAGCCGAGTGGGGCGGCGAGCTGGCCGAGCATGGCGTACCAGCCGCGCTTGTGTTCCGGGGCGCTCAGGGCCAGCAGCGACGGCAGGCCGTCCCAGGAGCCGCCCTGGGCCACGCCCTGGCCGATGCGCATCAGCGACAGGAGCACGATCGACGCCATGCCGATCTGGCCATACGCCGGCAGGAAGGAAATCACGATGGTGCTGGTGCCCATCAGGACCAGGGCGATGGTCAGCTTGATCTCGCGGCTGAACCTGGTCTGGAGCCACATGAAGATCACCGTGCCGAACGGGCGCGCGATGAATGCGAACGAAAAAATGATAAACGAGTAGAGTGTCGCTTCAAGCCGGTCGGCCCACGGGAAAAAGACCGCGGGGAAGACCAGCGCCGAGGCGATGGCGTAGACGAAGAATTCGAAATATTCCGAGGCCCGGCCGATGACCACGCCGACGGCAATGTCGCCGGGGTGGATTTCGCCGTCCCGGGCGTTGATGTTGCGGGCCCCGCTGGTCGGGTGGGTGATGGGAGCGGCACCTGCGCCGCCGTACGTCGTCGTGCTTTGCATATCTTCGTCTCCTGAGGTCAGCAGGCCTCGACAGCCCGGAAATGCCCTGTTTATTTGCAATTACAGCAATTTTGCAATTGCAATATAGCAAGGGTGGGACAAAGTGTCCAATGGTTGCCGTAGGCCGTTGGCGTTACAGTAGCATGTTCTTATTCCCATGTAACGTTAGATACCTAGCATGATTCCTAAAATTGTCCGCCGCGGACTCCCATTACTCCCGCTTGCGCTGCTTTCCGGCTGCAATACGGTGGTATTGAATCCCACCGGCGATATCGCAAAGCAGCAGGCAGACCTGATCACCATATCGGTTCTGCTCATGTTGATCATCATCGTCCCGGTGATGATCCTGACGGTTCTCTTCGCGTGGAAGTATCGCAAGAGTAATACTGAAGCCAAGTATGAACCGGACTGGGACCACTCGACCAAGCTCGAGCTCGTGATCTGGGGCGCACCGCTCCTGATCATCATCGTGCTCGGCCTGATCACCTGGGTCTCGACCCATAAGCTGGACCCGTACCGTCCGCTCGAACGCCTGGACGAGCACCGCCCGATCCCGGCATCGACCAAGCCGCTCGAGGTGCAGGTCGTGGCGCTGGACTGGAAGTGGCTGTTCATCTACCCGGAGCAGGGCGTCGCCTCGGTGAACGAACTGGTCACCCCGATCGACGTGCCGATCCGCTTCAAGATCACCTCGTCGACCGTGATGAACACCTTCTACATCCCGACCCTGGCCGGCATGATCTACGCGATGCCGGGCATGGAAACGACCCTGAACGCCGTGCTGAACAAGACCGGCGACTACAAGGGCCTGTCGGCCAACTTCAGCGGCGAGGGCTTCTCGCACATGAAGTTCGCCTACAAGGGTGTGACCGCGGGCGAGTTCGACGCATGGGTGCAGCAGATGAAGACCAATCCGGCCCTGCTGAACCGCGCCGACTACCTGGCACTGGAAAAGCCGTCCGTGCGTGAGCCGGTGCGCCATTACGGCCAGGTCGAGCCTGCGCTGTTCAACCGCATCCTGAACCGCTGCGTGACCGAAGGCACCGTCTGCATGAACGAGCAGATGGCCCAGGACCACAAGCGCAACCAGGTGGCGGCCGCGATCAAGCAGCTGCCGCGCAATGGTGCTCCCCAGGTGGCGGATGCGTATATCTGCGAGACCACGCCGGGCGTCGCCAACCCAATCAATACTGTGAAGAAGTAACCATGCAAGACTCTCTCGACTTGACGAAGCTTATCTTCGGTCGGCTCAGCTGGGACGCGATTCCGTTCCACGATCCGATCCTGCTCGCTACCTTCGCCGGCGTCGTGGTCGGTGGTGCGGCCCTGCTGGGCCTGATCACCTACTTCCGCCAGTGGGGCAATCTGTGGAGTAACTGGATCACCAGTATCGACCACAAGAAAATCGGTATCATGTACATGATCCTGGGCGCGATCATGCTGCTGCGCGGCTTCGCCGACGCGCTGATGATGCGCGCCCAGCAGGCATTCGCCTTCGGCGCCAACAAGGGCTTCCTCCCTCCGGACCACTACGACCAGATCTTCACCGCCCACGGCGTGATCATGATCTTCTTCGTGGCGATGCCGCTGGTGACCGGCCTGATGAACTACGTGGTGCCGCTGCAGATCGGCGCGCGCGACGTCGCGTTCCCGTTCCTGAACAACTTCTCGTTCTGGATGACCGCCATGGGCGCCGTCCTGGTGATGGCCTCGCTGTTCGTGGGTGAATTCGCACGTACCGGCTGGCTGGCCTATCCGCCGCTGTCGGGCATCCTGGCAAGTCCGGGGGTCGGCGTCGACTACTATATCTGGTCATTGCAGATCGCGGGGGTCGGTACCTTGCTGTCCGGCGTGAACCTGATCGTCACCATCGTCAAGATGCGCGCACCGGGCATGGGCCTGATGAAGATGCCTGTCTTCGTCTGGACCTCGCTGTGCACCAACATCCTGATCGTGATGTCGTTCCCGATCCTGACCGCCGTGCTGGCCATGCTGGGCATGGACCGCCTGTTCGATACCGCGTTCTTCACGAACGACCGCGGCGGCAACGCCATGATGTACGTGAACCTGATCTGGATCTGGGGCCACCCGGAGGTGTACATCCTGATCCTGCCGGCCTTCGGCATCTTCTCGGAAGTCGTCTCGACCTTCTGCAACAAGCGCCTGTTCGGCTACACCTCGATGGTGTACGCGACCGTCGTCATCATGGTGCTGTCGTACCTGGTCTGGCTGCACCACTTCTTCACCATGGGTGCGGGGGCGAGCGTCAATTCGTTCTTCGGCATCACGACGATGATCATCTCGATCCCGACCGGCGCGAAGATCTTCAACTGGCTGTTCACGATGTACCGCGGCCGTATCCGCTTCGAACTGCCGATGATGTGGACCATCGCGTTCATGCTGACCTTCGTCATCGGCGGCATGACCGGCGTGATGCTGGCTATTCCCGCAGCCGACTTCGTGCTGCACAACTCGCTGTTCCTGGTCGCGCACTTCCACAACGTGATCATCGGCGGGGTGCTGTTCGGCCTGTTCGCCGGCTTCAACTACTGGGCACCGAAGATGTTCGGCGTGAAGCTCAACCAGTTCTGGGGCCACGTCTCGTTCTGGCTGTGGGCGATCGGCTTCTGGTTCGCGTTCATCCCGCCGTACATCCTGGGCTTCATGGGCGTGACCCGCCGCATGAGCCACTTCGAAGACCCGGAACTGCAGCCGCTGTTCCAGATCTCGCTGTTCGGCACCCTGATGATCGCCGCCGGTATCGGTGCGCTGCTGCTCCAGTGCTTCTTCACCTGGAAAGACCGCGCCAAGCTGCGTGACGTGACCGGTGACCCGTGGGATGGCCGTACCCTGGAGTGGTCGACCTCGTCGCCGCCGCCGGATTACAACTTCGCCTTCACCCCGGTGGTGCACGACAACGACACCTTCGCCGACATGAAGAAGAACGGTTACCAGCGTCCGCTGAAGGACTTCGTGCCTATCCACATGCCCAAGAACACCTGGGCCGGCTTCGGCATCTCGGCACTGTCGGCCGTGGTGGGCTTCGCGATCATCTGGCACATGTGGCTGCTGGTCGGGCTGTCCTTCGTCGCCATGATGGCCGCGATCATCATCCACACGTTCAACTACAAGCGCGATTTCTACATCCCTGCGGAAGAAGTTGCCCGCACCGAGGAAGCGCATACCCGTCTGCTGAAGAGCTACGTCTGAAACAATATGGCAAATAATGCAACCATTCCCGGCGGTCTGACCGCCGAAGAGGTGACCGCGCGCTACATGGTGCGCGAGCACCATCCGCAGCACGGCACGTTGCTGGGCTTCTGGATCTACCTGATGAGCGACTGCCTCATCTTCGCGTCCCTGTTCGCGACCTACGCGGTACTGGGTCGCAACTACGCGGGTGGTCCGACCGGCGCGGAGCTGTTCGACCTGTCGCTGATCGCCGTCGGCACGGCTTTCCTGCTGCTGTCGTCGATCACCTTCGGTTTCGCCATGATCTCGGCCCAGGCCAAGAAGCTGGGCGCGACCCAGCTGTGGCTGGCGGTGACCGGCCTGCTCGGCCTGGGCTTCCTGGCGATCGAGATCTACGAGTTCACGCACCTGATCAACCTCGGTGCGGGCCCGCAGCGCAGCGGCTTCCTGACGGCATTCTTCGCGCTCGTCGGCACCCACGGCCTGCACGTGCTGTTCGGCTTCATCTGGCTCGTCACGCTGATGTTCCAGCTGAAGAAGCATGGCCTGGGCGTCGAGAACTTCCGCCGCCTGCAGTGCCTGTCGCTGTTCTGGCACTTCCTGGACGTCGTCTGGATCTTCGTGTTTACCTTTGTTTACCTGATGGGAGTGCTGCCATGAGCGCCCAACACCATGAGCACGGCCACAACCACGATGGCCACGAAACCTATGTGACGCATTACAGCGCCAAGGATTACGCGATCGGCTTCGTGCTGTCGCTGATCCTGACCGTGATCCCGTTCTGGCTGGTGATGGGCAACGTGTTGCCGCCCGATACCACCCGTATCGTGATCCTCGCCTTCGCGGGCGTGCAGGTCGTCGTGCAGATGATCTACTTCCTCCACCTGAACTCGAAGTCCGAGGATGGCTGGAACATGATGGCGACGATCCTCACGATCGTCCTGCTGGTGATCGTGCTGTCCGGCTCCATTTGGGTCATGTACCACATGAACGCCAACATGATGCCGGCCATGGGTGGCGCAAGCGACACCCTGCACGGTCCTCACGACATGCAGTAATGCAGCAGCGCGACCAGCATCCAGGACCGTCGTCCCACCCGCCACGCAGCGCCACCGCGCGCCGCGTGCTCGCGGTGGTGGCCCTGCTGCTGGTCGTGCTGTTTGCGGGGCTCGGTACCTGGCAGGTGGTTCGCCTGCAGTGGAAGCTGGACCTGATCGCGCGTGTCGACGCGCGCGTCAACGCTGCCCCGGTGCCGCCGCCTCCCGCGGCGCGCTGGGCGCAGGTCACCAGGGAATCCGACGAATACCGGCGCGTACGTCTTGCCGGACACTACCTCTACGAATTCACCACGCCCGTCCAGGCCGTCTCCGAGCTCGGCGCGGGCTTCTGGCTGCTCACTCCGCTATGCACGGAGGAGGGCCACATCGTCTTCATCAATCGCGGCTTCATCCACGCCGCCGACAACCGTCCGGGCACCTATGCCGCGAATCGCGCGGCTGCCCGGACGGATCCCTGCGCAGGAAAGGGCAAGACCCTGGGCGAAACCACAATCGTCACCGGGCTGCTGCGCATCAGCGAACCGGGTGGCGGCTTCCTGCGCGAGAACGATCCTTCGACCAACCGCTGGTTCTCGCGCGACATCGCGGCGATCGCCGCGGCGCGCGGGTTGGCCGGCGGCGCCGTGGCCGCGCCGAACGGCGCTCCGGTCGTCGCGCCGTTCTTTATCGATGCCGGCAAGAACCAGGACCCGTCCGGCGCGCCCGAGCGCGCGATCGGCGGCCTGACCGTCATCTCCTTCCAGAACAATCACCTTGTTTACGCCCTCACCTGGTATGTCCTGGCCCTGATGGTGCTGGGTGCATGGTGGTGGGTTGGCCGCCACAGCGCTACAATACGCGACGACGACCAATAACAAGGCAGGGCAGGCGCCCGCACCCCATGCAATCCCCCCTCGATTTCTTCGCCAAGGCGGCGCGCAGTTCGCCCCAGGCGGCGGCCGCGAACGTGGAGTTCGCCGCCGGCCACAAGAACATGCTGCAGCTGATCGAGCTGCGCTGGATCGCCGTCATCGGCCAGATCACGACCATTGCGTCGGCCATCCTGATCTTCCAGATCGAGCTGCCGCTGCTTCCCATGCTGCAGGTGCTGGCCTGCCTGATCGCCTTCAACATCGCCAGCCACCTGCGCTGGCACGAGCGCCGTCCGGTCTCGAACGGCGAGGTGTTCATGGCCCTGCTGGTCGACGTGGCCAGCCTGACGGTGCTGCTCTACCTGTCCGGCGGCATCACCAATCCGTTTGCCTTCCTCTACCTGCTGCAGGTGATCCTGTCGGCCGTGCTGCTCGAAGTGATGTGGACCTGGATCATCGTCCTGATCACGATCGGCTGCATGGCCGGGCTGGCGATGTACGCGCAGCCGCTCGCGCTGCCGTTCGACCATGCGCGCGGGATCTCGAGCATCTACATCCAGGGCCTGCTGGTGTGCTTCGCGCTCAATGCCGCGCTGCTGGTGATGTTCATCTCGCGCATCTCCGACACCCTGCGCGACAAGGCGGCCCAGCTGGCGGCGCTGCGCCAGCAGGCCGTCGAAGAGGAACACATCGTCCGCATGGGCCTGCTGGCATCCGGCGCGGCCCACGAGCTCGGCACGCCGCTGGCGACCGTCTCGGTGATCCTGGGCGACTGGAAGCGCATGCCGCAGTTCCGCGACGACCCGGGCCTGCTGGAAGACCTGACCGAGATGCAGAACCAGCTGCAGCGCTGCAAGTCGATCGTGAGCGGCATCCTGCTGTCGGCCGGGGAAGCGCGCGGCGAGTCGGCGGTGCGCACGACGGTGCGCAGCTTCCTCGACGGACTCGTCGCGCACTGGCAGGCCAGCCGCCAGGTCGCCGGCTTCCAGTACAATAACCGCATCGCCGAGGATCTGCCGGTGGCCTCCGATTCGGCCCTGAAGCAGACCATCGACAACCTGCTCGACAACGCCCTGGAAGCGTCCCCCGCGTGGGTCGGCCTGGACGCGGTCATCGAGGACGGCACCCTGCACGTGGTCGTGACCGACCGCGGTCCCGGATTTTCACCCGCCATGCTCGGCCAGATCGGCAAGCCCTACCAGTCCACCAAGGCCAAGCCGGGGCGCGGGCTGGGCCTGTTCCTGGCAGTGAACGTGGCGCGCAAGCTGGGTGGCTCGGTAAGCGCCGAGAACCGGCCGCAGGGCGGGGCGCAGGTGACGCTGAGCCTGCCGCTGTCGAGCATCGAACTGGAAGAGGAACGCATTGACGGATAATCCTGAGCGCCTGCTGCTCATCATCGAGGACGACGAGGCCTTCGCACGCACGCTGAGCCGCTCGTTCGAACGCCGCGGCTACCGCGTGCTGGTCGCACACGGCCAGGACGAGGCGGCCGCGCTGCTCCAGGTACATTGTCCGGGCTATGCAGTCGTCGACCTGAAGCTCAAGGGCAACAGCTCGGGACTGGCCTGCGTGCAACTGTTGCACGAGCACGATCCCGACATGCTGATCGTCGTGCTGACCGGCTTCGCCAGCATCGCCACCGCGGTCGAGGCGATCAAGCTGGGCGCCGTGCAGTACCTGGCCAAGCCTTCCAACACCGACGACATCGAGGCCGCCTTCGGCCACGTGGCCGGCAACACCGATGTCGAGGTGACCAACCGTTCGACCTCGATCAAGACGCTGGAGTGGGAGCGCATCCATGCAGTGCTGGCCGAGACCGACTTCAACATCTCGGAAGCGGCGCGCCGCCTCGGGCTGCACCGGCGCACCCTGGCGCGCAAGCTCGAGAAGCAGCGCGTGAAATAGGGAGGGCGCATGCGCAGGCGGTCCTGTTCGCTGTTGCTGTCGCTGCCGCTTGCACTGGCGGCAATTGTGGCGGCGTTGGCGGCGGCGCCTGCCAGCGCTGCCGACCCCCTCGCAGCAGGACGCGCCGTGTTCAAGCGCTGTGCGAACTGCCACCAGGTGGGGCCGAACGCGCGCAGCAATTTCGGTCCCCAGCTCAACGGCATCATCGGCCGCCGTGCCGGTGCCGCGCCCGATTACGCCTATTCGCCGGCGATGAAGCAGGCCGGCTTCGTCTGGAACGAGAAAAACCTCGCCGCCTTCCTGCGCGACCCGGACAAGGTCGTCCCGGGGAACAAGATGCGCTTCTGGGCCATGGGCAACGAGCGGCAGATCGCCGAACTGCTGGCCTACCTGCGCTCGTTCAAGGGCGCCAATCCCTGATGCGGGCGCCGGCCTTGCGTGGATAAGCCGATCGGGAAGGTCGTCGCGCTCGCCCTGCGGCGGCCGTTGGCACCACTGCCGGCCCGGGTGGACGAGGCCCATGCCGTCGCCGGCCTCGGCCTGCGCGACGACATCCATGCGGATGCCGCTTCGCCGCGCCAGGTGCTGCTGGCCGGCGCCGCCGTCTATGACGCGCTGAAGCTGGCGCCGCACGCGCTGCGCGAAAACCTGCTGCTTGACCTCGACACCGCCGCGCTCGGCTCCGGCATGCTGCTGCGGATCGGGAGCCGCGCGACGTTCCGCCTCACCTTCCAGTGCGAAGCCTGCGGCCGGCTCGAAGCCCATGCGCCCGGCGCGCTGCGCGCGATCGGCGCGCGCCGCGGCATGCTGGCCCGCGTGGTGGGCGGTGGCAGCGTGCGCGAAGGCGATACGGTGACGCTGCTCGAACGGCGCATGCCGGCGTTGCCGGAAGACTGGCGCGAACGCGTCGCACTGGTGCTCGCGGCCGTGCCCGAGGGAATGGTCGTCGGCTATGCCGACCTGGCGCGCATGGCCGGCATCCAGTCGAGCTACTGCAGGACCTTTCCGCGCATGCTTGCGCGGCTGCGGGCGGACCATGCGGCCAAGGCGGCGCCGGCGCGCGCCGCCACCGGCCTGCCACGTTGGGACGGGGCCGGCTTGTTCGAATGACGCATCGGCGCACCGCATCCGCATCGCAAGGCCGGGCTTGCGGCGGCAGCGGCGCTACTTGGATGCGTACAAATAAGGTTGCCATTGGTATATTTTTAGTCCATTATAGCCGGGTGGCGCCTGCTTGCAACAGCGGCTAGCCCGATCAGCGATGAAGCGGTAGTGTCCGTTTCTTTTGGTCCCCGGCATCCTTGCAGGGGACCTTTTTTCGGTGCCGCGGCCAAGCTTGCCGCGGCTGGCGCACGATGCGCCTGCCGGCCCACCGCCCAGGCCGAAGCCCGTGCTTCTCCTGTGCGACCCCACCGGAGGAACCTTGAGCACGATTCTTTTCCCGACGATTGAACTACCCCGGATCGTCACCCCCATTTCGCCAGGCCGCATCCGGGCATCCGTCTCGACAGGCGTGCTCGCAATGTGTTGCGTGTTCGCCGCGATGCCGGCACAGGCAGCCAAGCGCGGCGCGGCAACGCCCGCAGTCGCCGACTTCCGCGGCCTGAGCGGTTCGTTTCCCGCCAGTTGCAGCACACCACTCGACGTCGCGCTCTCCGGCATGGGCGAACCGGCGCTGCGGCGCTGCGCCTGGAGCCAGCACCTCGAACTCCTGTACTGGCAATCGGTTCCGGACGTTCCCAATTCCTGCCTGCCGACGCCCGCCATCGCCTGGCACCGCCTTGGCGCGACGGCTGGCGCGACGCTGCCGCCCTGGAACGGCAGCTGGGCAGGACAGTCCCTGTTCGCCCAGAACAGCGCCCTGCATCATGCCGGCGCGGTATGGCGCCAGCCTGACGGACAGTGGTCGGCCGCGCTGTGGCGCTGGCGTCCATCGTCCCGGCTTGCGACACGCGAGTGGCAGGCCGGGCACTGGAACACCATATTGCAAGGCGTGCGGAGCGCCGGCACCGTCGGCGTCCCCGTTGCCGATCGCGCCGGTCCTGCCAATGCCGCCGCGAGCGCGCCCACCTGGCAGTCGCCGCTGATGAGCGCCTGGCTGGAAGCCTCGCGCGGCAAGCCGCGCATGGTCGAGCCGGACGCCTGGCGCTGGGTGGCCGACCGTGCCTGCCTGAGCATGCGGTCCGCGGGCATCGGCCAGTCGCAGCTGCACCTGCCGTACTCGCGCGACGACGCCAGGCTCGAGCAACGCAGCGCGATGCAGGTCCAGCTCGTGCGCCGCTATCCGGCCGCCGAATGGCTGCAGCCCTTCACCCTGATCGAACCTGCCGCGCCCGGCGCGCGCAGCGGCGCGAAGTTCCTTGCTCTCTGGAAGGAGGGCAAGACCGTCCACGGCCAGCTGTGGATCACGATGCGCGACGAGGGCGGCATCTTGCGTGCCCGCATTTCCAGCGACGTGCCGGTCAATGCCGCGGCCGGTGGCGCGGGCGCCGAGACCGTGAAACAGCGCGCCGCCCTGATCGAACGCGAGCTGACCGCGCTCGCCCATGCCTGGGAGGCGCACCATGAATGAAGAACTGAGCACGCCCCTGTGGCTGATGTCGCCGCTGGCCGTGCTGGGCGGCGGGCTGATGCTGGCCCTGGTGATCGGCCTGGTGCTGCAACGCTTCAAGGTACCGAAACTCTACGGCGCCGTCGTCGCCGGGCTGCTGCTCGGCTCGGCCGGCGCCGGCGTGATCGATCGCGCCCTGCTGACGCTGTTCCAGGAACTGCTCAATGCCGCGGCGGCGCTGGTGCTGTTCGAGGTCGGCCGCAAGATGGACCTGGCCTGGCTCCTGCGCAGCGGCCGCCAGGGCGGGAGCCTGCTGCTGGCGACGCTGGCGCGCTGCCTGGCGGTGACCGTCACCCTGCGTCTGCTCGGCCTTCCCTGGGGCTCGGCCATCTTCATCGGCTCCATCCTGATCGCCGTGAATCCGGTGATCGTCAATTCGATGGTGGCCGACGAGAATGCCAGCGGCACCAGTACCTTCGCCACCGCCAACATGGTCGGCTTGAGCAGCCTGGTCGCGCTGCTGGTGCTGGCGGTCACGATGGCGTGGACGCGCAGCCACGGCGCCGGCGCCGCAGGCACGCTCGGCGCCTTCGGCGAGGAACTGATGCGCCAGGGCGGCAAGCTGGTGCTGGGGGCGGCAATCGCCGGCCTGTCGTATGGCCTGTATGCGCTCGCCACCCGCCTGTGCAAGGTGCCGGCGCGGATGCGCCCGGGCCTGCTGCTGGCCGCGCTGCTGATCGACCTGGGGCTGTGCTCGGTCACGGCGTCGAGCGCGCTGCTGTCGCTGCTCCTGATGGGCGTGCTGCTGCGCAACGTGGAGAAACGCGACAACGTGTTCCAGGCCCAGCTGCAGACGGCGCAGGACATCGGCTATGTCGTGCTGTTCCTGATGTCCGCCGCCCTGGTCGACCTGCAGCAGCTGGCCCAGGGCTGGACCCTGCTGGCGGCGCTCACGGTCTTCGCGGTACGCATCGCCGCCACGCGCATTGCGCTGTGGCCGGCGACCGCCTGGGACCGGCGCAAGAAGCATGCGATGGCCTTGTCGATGTGCTCGCTGGTAAGCTATGGCGGGCTGGTCGTCGACAACACCCTGAATGCCTATACGGGGCTGGACGCCGCGTCGACCGAGCTCATGGGCGCACTGCTGGCCCTGAACGTGCTGCTGGCGCCCGGCCTGACCTGGCTCGGACTGCGGCTGGCGGGCGAAACCTACCGGCGCGGCGGCGACGAGCAGCCGGCCGGTCAACGACAACTTGGCGCGGAGGCACACCAATGAGCGAACTGTTGATCAACGAGGGCGCCTCCGGGCTGTCGGCCGAGGCGCACGCGCAGGCGCAGGCCCGGGCGGTGGCGGGGCAGGGCCCCGCATTCCTGCCGGAATTCAAGTCCTCGACGCCGGGCACCATGGGCATCGAGTTGGAACTGATGGTGCTCGACCGCCTGACCTATGACCTGTTCCCGGCTGCGCCGGACATCCTGCGCGTGCTCGACAAGCACGACAAGCCCTGGGTGCATACGCCGGAAATCACCACCTCGATGCTGGAGGTGGCGACGTCGATCCTGGAATCCTTCGACGAAGCCGCGGCCCAGCTCGAGCACATCCGCAGTACGGTGCAGCGCGCCGCCTTCGAGGTCGGCGCCTCGATTTCCGGCGGCGGCGCCCATCCTTTCCAGCGCTGGAACGAGCAGCGCATCTACCCGAAGGAGCGCTACTTCGAATCCGAGCGCAAGTACGGCTACCTGGCCAAGCTGTTCACGGTGTTCGGCATGCACGTGCACATCGGGGCCGGCACCGCGGACGAGGCGGTGAGGCTGTGCGCCTGGCTGACCCAGCGCGCGCCGTTGTTCGTGGCCTTGTCGGCCAACTCGCCCTGCTGGCAGGGCGAAGTGTCGGGTTTCTGCAGCTCGCGCAGCAACGTGGTGGGGGCGTTCCCGATGAGCGGCATCCAGCCGCACGAGCTGCGCAGCTGGCAGGACTTCCGCGCGTATTTCGACCGGCTGGCCGGTTTCGGAATCGTCAACAGCATCAAGGATTTCTACTGGGACGTGCGTCCCAAGCCGGAGTACGGCACGATCGAACTGCGCGTGCTCGACACCCCGCTCAAGCCGGTGTACGCCGCTGCGCTGGCCTGCTATGCGCGCGAGCTGTGCCTGGAATTCGCCGCCCAGCCCGGCCGCTGGCCGTCGAACGGCAGCCGCGAGCTGTACACCTGGAACCGCTTCAATGCGGCGCGCGACGGCGTCGAGGCCAACTGGATCGATCCGGAAACGGGAACCGCGCTGCGGGTCGCCGAGGTCATCCGCGCCGACCTCGAACGGCTGCGCCGGCGCTCGCGCGATCCGGGTTTCGAGAAGGCATGCGCCGTGATCGAAGATCTGATGAAGGACGGCGGCCAGGCCGGCCTGCTGCGCAGGCACCTCGCGGCCGGCAGCGGCATGAACGACCTGGCGCGGGTGGCCAGCGAAATCTTCGAAGCGGGCAACTGAAGGTCTGTGCAGCGCCGGCGCAGGCCGGTGCCTACAGCTGGGCCAGCGGCACCTTGGCGCCTTCCGGGTCGGCGCCGAGCTGCTCGATGACCCGTCCGAGGTCCCGCTCCAGCCTGGCCAGCGTCTCCGGGTCGAGGCTGGCCAGCGCGTCGGGCAGCACGCCGGCGAAGGGCAGCGGCGCCGCCTGCAGGACGTCGGCGCCGGCCGGCAGCACCCGCAGCGCGACGTTGCGGCGGTCGCTGCCTTCGCGTGCGCCCGCCACGTAGCCGCGCTCGACCAGTCCGCGCACCAGGTTGCTGGCGGTGGACTGGTGGATGTCGAGCTCGCGCGCCAGGCCGGTCGCGCCGATACCGGGATTCTGCTGGATCACCGACAGCGCCCACAGTTGGGCGCCGCCGAGGCCGGCTTCGCGCTCGACCTGGCGGAAATGGGACTTGACGGCGTTGAAGACGATGCGGAACTGGCGCAGCACGCGCGTCGGCGGCGCGGAATCGGGTAGCGGGGGAGGAGTGGAAGGCATGCCGCCATCATAGCCGAAACGCCCCTGGCGCAGAAGCGGTCCCGGCGTTTGCGCGGACGAAACGTGGCGCGGGAAGGGGCGGCTTTTGCTAGCATGGCCTGCATGAATCGGCTGCCGGCAAATCCCTTGTGGCGGCGCCGGCACATGGTGTCGCGCGCCGCCGTGGCAACCTTCCTGGTCGGGCTTGCGCTGGCAGCGATGCTGTTCGGCGTGGCGCGCCAGCAGGAGGCCGAGCGCGCACGCGTCGATTTCGAGCAGCGGGCCACCGAGCGCACGGCGGCCGTCACCCGAGCCTTTTTCGAAGCCGTTGCCGACCTGCGCTCGCTCAACCTGCTGTTCGTGGCCGGGCGCGGCGAGGTCTCGCGCGAGGCCTTCGATGCATTCGCCGGGCCGCTGGCGGCCCGCAATCCCTATGTGCGCTCGCTCGAGTACCAGCGCTTCGTGAGCGGCGCCGGGCGCGCCGCGTTCGAGGTCGCGCACCGGCGCGACCGGCCCGGCTTCACGATCCGCGAGCGCAGCCCGGGCGGCCTGGTCCCCGCCCCGCAGCGCGCGCTGTACCTGGTCACCGATTACGTGGTCCCGATCGCCGATAACGCCGAGGTAGTCGGCTACGATTCCTGGGCCGATCTCCAGCAGCGCAGCTTCGTCCAGCAGGCCATCGACAGCAATGCCACCACGACCAGCCCGGTCCTGAGGCTGGTGCAGGGCGACGGTGCGCTGCGTGGCGTCTTGATCGTCATGCCGGTTTACCGCGGCGGGCGTGACCCGGCGCGCGTGCCCGAGCGGCGCGCGGCCGCGCTCGGCACCACGGCGGTGGTGCTCGACGCGGCGGTGCTCGTCGGCAGCAGCCTGGAAGCCGCACGCCTGGTGAACGACGGTGACTACACCTTCACGCTGTACGGCTACGGCGCCGACGGGACGCGCGTCCCGGTGTTCCGCCACGCCGGCATGCCGGTAGCGCAACCGGCGCTCGCGCGCTGGCTCGGCGGCGGGCCGGTCGCCGACACCAGGATTTTCCACGTCGCGGGCGCGCGCTGGGAATTCGAATCGAGGCGGCTGACCCGGCGCCTCGATACGCAATCCGGTTCGCTGCTGATCCTCGGCTCCGGCATCCTGCTCAGCTTCGCCGCGGCCTGGCTGGTGCAGATGCGCAGCGCCCGCACGCGGCGCATCGAGGCGCTGGTCGAACGTCGCACCGCCGACCTGGCCCTGACCGCCGGCGCGCTGCGCCTGCACCAGCGCGCCATCGAGGCGGCCGCCAACCCGATCCTCCTGGTCAGCGCCACGCGGCACGGCTACCCCATCGAATACGCGAACCCGGCCTGTGAGCGCACGCTCGGCTACGATCCGGGCGAACTGGCCGGCCTGCCGCTGGCCAGGCTGGCGCTCTCCGATCCGGACGAGCCCGGCCTGGAGGAACTGCGACAGGCGCTGTACGAATGCCGCAAGGGGCACGCGCTGGTCAGGCAGGCGGCACGCGACGGCCGCGTGCTGCTCAGCGAAGTCTATATCGCTCCGGTGAACAACGCCGACGGCGTCACCGAACACTTCGTGGTCACCACCTACGATGTGACGGTCGCCAAGCGCTACGAGGCGGAGTTGGCCCATCGGGCGCGCTACGACACGCTCACCGGGTTGGCCAACCGGGCGCTCCTGTCGGACCGCATCGAACGCGCCATCGCCACCGCGGGCGGCATGCCGGTCTGGACGGTGGCGCTCGATATCGACAACTTCAAGCTGGTCAACGACACGCTCGGCCGCCGCCTGGGCGACGAAGCCCTGTGCGCGCTGGCGGTGCGTATCGCCGGCGCCTTGCGCCAGGTCGACACCGCGGCCCGCACCGGGGGCGACGACTTCATGCTGGTGCTGTGCGCCTGCGCCGACGAAGGGCAGGCCGCGGCCCAGGTGCAATCGGTGCGCGAAGCCATCGGCAAGCCCCTGCGGGTCGACGAGCACGTGCTCGAGTTCGGCTCCAGCGCCGGCGTGGCCGGCTACCCCACCGACGGGCGTGACGCCGAAACCCTGGTCAAGCACGCCGAGGTGGCGATGTACCGCGCCAAGCAGACAGGCCGCAACGCGGTGCATTTCTACGCGCCGCACATGAATGCCCATGCGCTTGATCGCCTCGCGCTCGAGGGCGCGCTGCGCGGCGCCCTGCGCGACGACCAGTTCGAGCTGCACTTCCAGCCGCAGGTCGACCTGCACAGCGGACGCGTGGTCGGCACCGAGGCACTGATCCGCTGGCGCCATCCCCACCTGGGCACCGTGCGGCCCGACCGCTTCATCGCGCTGGCCGAGGAAACCGGCCTGATCGTGCCGATCGGCGCATGGGTGCTGGAAAAGGCCTGCCGCCAGAACCGCGAGTGGCAGCGAGCCGGGCTGGGGCCGCTGCGCATCGCCGTCAACCTGTCGGCGCGCCAGTTCGCCGAACCCGGCCTCGTGCAGACCGTGCGCGGGGTGCTGGACGATACCGGACTGGACGCGGACTCGCTCGAAATCGAGTTGACCGAGAGCATGATGATGGCGGACGTGGAGGCGGCGATCGAGACCATGCGTGGCCTGAAGGCCATGGGCGTGAAGCTTTCCATCGACGACTTCGGCACCGGCTACTCGAGCCTGGCCTACCTGAAGCGCTTTCCGGTGGACGTGCTCAAGATCGACCAGTCCTTCGTGCGCGACATCGTCGGCAACGCCGACGGCGCGGCGCTGGTGGACGCCATCATCTCGCTGGCGCACGGCCTGCGCAAGCAGGTGATCGCCGAAGGCGTGGAAACCATCGAGCAGCTCGACTACCTGCGCGATTGCGGCTGCGACGAGGTCCAGGGCCATATCTACGCTCGCCCGGAACCGAGCGGCGATGTCGAGGCGCTGTTGCGCAGGGGGAGGGTGGAGCCGGCGCCGGCGGATGCCTGAGCTGTGTCCGACCGGCGCGCACGTGCCGGACCATGGTCGAGGCTGCGGTCAGCTATACTTGTCGCATACGCAAGATGTTTGCACTGAACAGGCAGCAAGGACACCCAGAGTGGATCAGGACGAGAAGACCGACATCAAGGACAATGCCGACGGAAACACGTTCAGGCGCCATGGGCGGCGCCTGTTCGACGGCGCACGCGGCCGCGCGCACGCCGGCTATTCGATGGCCTCCGCGCGCCTGCGCGACCGGCCGCGCATCGAACAGGCCGCGCTCATCGGTCTCTGGAGCCTGGCGGCGGGCCTGATGGCCTTCTTCGTCTACCTCCTGGTCCTGATTCCGCTCACGCCGGGCATCGAAGACCTGCACCAGGTCCGCAACGCGCAGCCGAGCATCATCCTGTCGAGCGACGGCAAGCCGCTCGGCAGCTTCGAGAAAGGCCTGCAGGAGCGCGTAAAGCTGTCGCAGGTGTCGCCGCACGTGGTCAAGGCACTGATCTCGACCGAGGACCACCGCTTCTACGACCACCATGGCGTCGACTTCACCCGCATCGGCGGCGCGCTGCTGGCCAACCTGAAGGGCGATCCACAGGGCGGATCGACCATCACCCAGCAGCTTGCGCGCAACATGTTCCCGCAGGAGATCGGCCGCGCGCGCAGCATCAACCGCAAGATGAAGGAACTGATCACCGCGATCAAGATCGAGAACACCTACAGCAAGACCGAGATCCTCGAAGCCTACCTGAACACGGTGCCTTTCCTGTACAACGCCTACGGCATCGAGATGGCGGCGCGCACCTATTTCGGCAAATCGGCGGCGCGCCTGGACGTGCTGGAATCGGCCACCCTGGTCGGCATGCTCAAGGGCACCCATTACTACAATCCGGTGACGAGCCCGGAGCGTTCGAAGCTGCGGCGCAACGTGGTGCTCAGGCAGATGTCGCGGCACGGCGCATTCAGCGAGGAGCGTTACCGCGCCCTGGCCAAGCGTCCGCTGCGGGTGCGCTTCGCGCGCCTGAACGACCGCAGCGGCAAGGACGACCACTTCACGGCCCACGTGCGCAAGTGGCTCCAGGACTGGGCGGAAGAGAACGACTACGACCTGCAGCTCGACGGCCTCGTGGCGCATACCACGCTCGACCTGGAACTGCAGGAAGCCGCCCGGCGCGCGGTGGAACGCCAGGCCGACACGCTGCAGGCGATCGCGGACGTCGAGTGGGCCTCGTCCGCCATGCCGCGCTCGACCTCCGCCGGGATGTACACCTCCATGCGCAGCAGCGTGAACCCCTTCGCCTACTATTGGGCGTCGCGCGCACGCACGCTGGACGCCTTCGTGCGCGAATCCGCCGAATACCGGCGCGCGGTGGAAGACGGCGAAGCGCCGGCGGCCGCGCTCAAGCGCCTCAAGGGCGATCGCAAGTTCATGGCGGAGCTGAAGGCCGCCAAATCGCGCCTGGAGGCCGGCTTCGTCGCGATGGACCCGCTGACGGGCGAGGTGCGCGCCTGGATCGGCAGCCGCAGCTTCGAGCGCGACCAGTTCGACCACGTCGCACAGGCCGCCCGCCAGCCCGGTTCCACCTTCAAGCCCATCGTCTACGCCGCGGCGCTGGAGCGCGGGATTTCGCCCGAGCAGACTTATCGCGACGTGGTCCAGGACATCCAGCTCGGAGGCGGCAGGGTCTGGCGCCCGACCGACATGTCCGGCAACAGCGGGCGCATGATGAGCCTGCGCGACGGCCTGGTGTATTCCAAGAACACGATCACGGCCCAGGTGATGCAGGAAGTCGGCGTCAATCCGGTCGTGCGCCTGGCCCAGGGCATGGGCATCCGCCAGAGCCAGTTGTCGGCCGTGCCTTCGCTCGCGCTGGGCACCAGCCCGGTGACCCTGCTGGAGATGGTCAGCACCTACAGCACCATTGCCGCCCAGGGCGAATACCGCAAGCCGATCTTCGTGCGCCGCATTACCGACCGCGAAGGCAAGGTCATCGCCGATTTTGCGCCCGGCGCACCGGAACGCGCGCTGTCGCAGGCATCGGCGCAGAACCTGATCGACATGCTGCGCGGCGTCGTCAACCGCGGCACCGGCGGCGGCGTGCGCTACCGCTTCGGGGTCCACGGCGATGTGGCGGGCAAGACCGGCACGACCCAGAACAACACCGACGGCTGGTTCATCCTGATGCACCCGAACCTGGTCGCGGGCGCCTGGGTGGGGTTCAACGACAACCGGGTGACGATGCGCAGCAGCTACTGGGGGCAGGGCGGCCATAACGCACTGCTGCTGGTGGGTGACTTCATGCGTTCGGCCATCGACAGCGGCAAGCTCGATCCGAATGCGCTGCTGCCGGGCGGACGACCGCCGGCGCCCCGGCCGGTCCAGCAGCCGGAAGAGGAATACGAGGAGCTGCCCGGCGAGCTGGAGTTCGAAGACGCAGGGCACGACGAGGCGGTCGAAGTGCCCGACCCGGAGCCGATCGAGGACGATGAGGACCTGCCTGCGGAACCGGTGCAGCAGGCGATCCCCTTGCCGCCACCGCCCCCACCGCCGCCGGCGACCGGCGACGAGGGTGTATTCTGATCCGGCACGGCCTGCGACCGGGGCGGCAGCGTCCGGACGACGCGCCGTTCCCGCCCGGGTTTACTTTGCCGCCGAGCGTGCCGGTTCCTCGCGCAGCAGCGGATACGGGTTGACCGGGCCGGACTTGCCGTACACCCCGTAATGCAAGTGCGGCGGTGTCGTCACGGCGTTCCCGGTATTGCCCACATACCCGAGCACGCGACCTTCCTCGACCCGCATCCCCGGCACCACGTCGGCGAAGCGGTCCAGGTGCGCGTAATAGTGACGCTGGCCGCCCGGGCCCAGTACCCACACGACCTGGCCACCGAGCCGGTTGGTCCCGACGCGCAGCACGATCCCCTCGGTGGCCGAGAGCACCGCCGTGCCGCGTTTGGCGAAGATGTCGATGCCTTCGTGGCGCCGGCCTTCGCCACGGGCGGCATGCCAGGTATCGCGCAAGGCTTTCGGCCGCACGCCGCTGACCGGCATGGCGAGCGAGGACGGCGCCGGCATCGCGGCCAGCCGCATTGCATAGACGGCGTGCCGGACCCAGGGCTCGAGCAGGCCCCATGCGGCAATCAGGAGTACGGCAAGCAGCAGGCTGCGCAGGAATGTTCGCATGGCTGTAGGTGTCGGCGTCCGTTTGTGGACAGATAAGTGACACGTATGGGCGAACCCTGCGTTTTACAAACTCAGGCCGGGTCGAGGCTGCTGCGCGGTGCGACCGCGGGTGCCGCGTCCGCGCCTGTCGCCGGTTCGAAGGCGCCGTCCGGCCGCAGCGGCAGGTAGACCGTGAAGGTGCAGCCCTTCCCATGCCCCTCGCTGTGGACCGAAACCTTGCCCCCGTGCAGCGCCGTGAGTTCCTTGACGAGGGCCAGGCCCAGCCCCAGGCCGCCCTGGGCACGGTCGATGCTCGTCGGACCCTGCACCAGCACGTCGAAAATCAGCGGCAACAGTTCGCGGGCGATGCCGATCCCGGTGTCGACGACCTCCACCACGACCCAGCCCTCGGCCTGGCGGCAATGCACGGCGATCCTGCCGCCAGCCGGTGTGTACTTGATGGCATTGTGTAGCAGGTTGTCGACAATCTGCTCGATGCGCGTGCGGTCGCCGTCGATCCAGGCCGGCTCGAGCGCGACTTCCCAGGCGTGACTGCCGGCGTCGACCAGGCGCTTGGCCTCGACGCAGGCATGCAGCAGTTCGCCCAGGTTCAGCGGTGCGCATTGCAGCACGATCTTGCCCGACAGGATACGCTGGACATCGAGCAGGTCGTCCACGATGCGGGTGAGGTGGCGCATCTGGCGCCGGCTGACGTCGCGTGCATTGGCCGCCAGTTCGGGCTTGAGGTTCGGCATGTCCAGGACGCTCATGGCGCCGGAGATGGCGGCCAGCGGATTGCGCAGTTCGTGGCCGAGCATGGCCAGGAAGCTGTCCTTGGCGCGGCTTTGCGCCTCCGCCTCGCGGCGAGCATGCTGCTCGCTCAGCAGCAATTGCTCGCGCTCGTGCTGCAGCGCCTGGCGTGCCTTGCTTTCGCGCACCAGGGCTCCGCTGGTGAAATGCAGGCCGTCCAGCAGGGCATCGACTTCGTCGACCCTGGTCGGGCGCGGTTTCGCGATGCTGCCGCGCGCGAGCGCGTTGGCTACGCTGCCCGCCTGCTGCAGCGCCGCCGACAGTTTGTTGCCGAGGAATACCGCGATGACGATTGCGAACCCCATCAGCACGATCAGCGCCACCGTGGCCAACATGGCGGCGGTACGGGCGGCGGCCTCGATTTCCGCGACCGGAACGCCGATCACGATCGTCCAGCCGCTCGCAGCCGAGCGCGTGTACACGCCATATACCTCGACACCTTCGTGGGTCGTATGGCGCAGCACGCCGCTGCCCGCATGCCTGGCCGTGGTGTGCATTTCCGGGTGCATCGGCTTGCCCGCCGCCTGCGCCCCGTGGCGGTTGCGCGCGACCGTGACGCCGTTGGCGTCGAAGATGCCCACCAGCCAGGTCGGCTCCAGCGCCCGGTTGGCGAAGACCCGCTCGAAGTAGCGGGTATCGAAGACTTGGCTGACGACATAACGCGGGCCATCCCCTGGCGGCGAGGGCACATCGACCGATACCACCGACCGCCTGGAGGTCGGGCCCTGGAAATAACCGGACACGCGGGTGCGGTTCGTGCGCAGGACCTCGGCCGCATAGGGACGCGTGGTGCCGGCCAGCTGGGTGCCGAAGGGCAGCAGGGTGTTGAAGATCGGCCGGGTACGGTCGTCGACCAGCGTCGTCCACGACAATGGTTCGCCTTCGTTGAGGCGGACCGCCAGCCGGTACACGCGCGCGTAATTTTCTTCGTCGAGGGCTTCGGACTTGGCAATGACGCGCAGCAGCGTTTCCGCGACGGCTATTTCACGGTCCACCAGCAGGGCCGTGGCGCGCGCGGTTTCCTGCACGCGCTGGATGCGCGTCTCGCGTTCCCAGTCGAGCAGCATGGACACGCCGATCCAGAAGACCAGGGCCACGGGGACCAGGATGGCGGCCGCCATCAGGAACAGGTAGGTGCGGGTTTTCATGCTGGCGGTGGGATGGCCGGGAATGTGCGACGGAATTGTAAATAGTCAACTGAGAAGCTTAACAGACTCAATACAATTCTGGCAGGAATCATTGCTTTGGAAACCAGGATTCCGGCGCCGCAATGGCGTAAGCCGGGCAATTTATCGATCTACCGGTCTGCTGTGCCGGCGGCGACCCAGCCGCGGTCGCGCGCGGCGCGCTCGGCGGCGGCATCGAGCGTGTTGCCGACAATGCGCGCGTCCACCGCGTCGAGCACGGCAGGAGGCAGTGCGGCGCCGGCCTGCCGGTACGCGGTCCCCTGGCTCTGCGCGCGGGCAAGTACGGGGATGCGCCACTGGCCGCCTTCGCGGCAGGCGAGCCCGGCCGAGGCACCCAGGACGAAACTGCGGCAATAACCGCCGCCGTTTGCCACGAAGCTCAGTCCCACCCGGATGTCGGCGTCGACGGCCCCGGTGCCTGCCAGCTGGCGGTCGAGGGCACGGTCGAGGCGGCCCTTGGCAAGCAACTCGCCGTTGGCGCCGCGTGCGACCGCGAGTTCGCCGCTACCGCCCAGCAGGCCGGCGCCCAGGACACCGGCGAGCACGCCGACGGCCAGCGAGGCGGCCAACGCGCCCCATTGCGGCCACGACCAGCGCCGCGGCGCCGGCTCGAGGCCGCGCGCGGCCCGCCGCTGGCTGTACTCGTCGAACTGGATCACCCGGGCCGGCGCCGCAGGCTGCAGGCGCTCGGGAACCGGCTCGGCGAGCACATCGGCAAACGCGCCGAACACGTCGCGGCGCAGGTTCTGGTGACGGGCGACGGCCGCCGCCACCTCGGGGTCGGACCGCATCGCCTCCTCGATCGCGGCGCGCTGGCCGGGATCGAGTTCGCCGTCGGCGTAGGCCATCAGGAGTTCGTCGTCAAACGTCTTGGTCATGCCTTTGTCCCGTCAGATAAGAGTTGTTGCAGTGCTTCCCGTGCCCGCGCCAGGCGGCTGGTCAATGTTCCGATCGGGATCTCCAGTGCCTCGGACGCCTCCTTGTATGCCATTCCGTCGATCAACACCAGGCCGACCACCAGCCGGTGTTCCTCGCTCAGCATGGCGACCGCCTTCTGGATCGCGAGACGCTGCTGGTGCGCATGCGCCGAGTCGTCGCCGACATGCTCGCCGGCTTCTTCTGGAACGAACAGGTCGGCGCGGCGCGCACGGCTGCGCACTTCGTCGATCCACGCATTCTTCATGATGCGAAACATCCAGCTGTCCAGCCGGGTACCCGGCGTCCACTGTTCGCTCCGTCCAAGCGCGCGCTCCATCGCCACCTGCACCAGGTCGTCGGCGTCCTCCCTGTGGAAGGTGATCGCGCGCGCGAATCGTCGCATGCGCGGCAGCAGGGAAGCAATATCGGTCGCTAGCATTGGTGGCCTGTAAAAGGAAAACGCCTGGCGCAGGGAATTTCTTCCATGCGCCCGTCGTTTATCGATGTATTGACTGTAATCATATATGATCCACGCATGAAATTTGCCCGTTTGCCATATCGTCACCTTGCCCTCGCTGTCTTGCTCGCTGCGGCAGCGGTTCCGGCGAATGCCCAGCTGGGGCTGCCGTCCTTGGCCATGCCGCAGCGGGTCGGGCCGCTGGAAACCGATCTGCTGCGCCGTCCGGTGGAGCAGCTCTTGGATCGGTCCCCGCTGCCGGAGCTCGGAAGGCTGCGCCTGGAGCAGGCCGCGGCCCTGCTGGCGCGGCATCCGCAGGTGCTGGAAGCCGACCCGCGCGGCAATCTGGCCGTGCGCGGCCAGATCCTGGCATGGTCGCCGGGCCCGGCCGGGCTGCGGGCCGCGGCAGAAGCCGGTCTGACCGTTGTCCGCGAGGAGGCGTATCCGGAGCTGGCGCAGCGGCTGGTCGTGTTCGGCGTGCCGGCAGGCCTGGCGTCGGCACGGCTGCTCGACGCGCTGCGGGCGGCCGACCCCGAAGGGGCCTATGACTTCAACCACGTCTTCGGCGCCGGCGCGAGCGACGGCTCCCGGCCGGCCGCCGCCGATGCCGGAGCGCCCGGCCGGCGCCGGCCCGGCGGCGCCCCGGCGCCCGGAGTGCGGGTGGGGCTCATCGACAGTGGCGTCGAGCGCGACCACGTGGTGTTCGCCGGCGCCCGGCTGCAGTCATGGGGATGCGGCGGCAAGGCGCATCCGGCCGCGCACGGCACCGCGGTGGCCGCGCTGATGGTCGGCAGTTCGGCGCACTTCGAGGGTGCCGCACCCGGCGCCAGCCTGTACGCAGCCGATGTGTATTGCGACAGCCCCGCCGGCGGCGCGGTCGACCGGATCGCCGACGCGCTGGCGTGGCTGGCGCGCCAGGAGGTCGGGGTGATCAACATCAGCCTGGTCGGCCCGGCCAACGCCGCGCTGGCACGGGCAGTGGCGGCAATGCAGGCGCGCGGGCACCTGCTGGTCGCCGCCGTGGGCAACGACGGACCCGCGGCGCCGCCCTTGTACCCGGCCAGCTATCCCGGGGTGGTCGGCGTCAGCGGCGTGGATCGCCGCAGCCGGCCGCTGCCCGAGGCCGCGCGCGGCCCGCAGGTGATGTTCGCCGCGCCGGGCAGCCAGATGGTCAGCGCCGTGCCCGGCACGCCGCCGTACCGCCAGGTGCGCGGCACCTCCTACGCGGCGCCGATCGTCTCCGCGCTGCTGGCGCGCCACCTGCCGGCGCCCGGAACCGACGCCGCCCGCCGGGCCGTGGCCGCGCTGGCGCGCGAGGCCATGCGCGCCGAAGCTGACACGGTCAGTAATGAAACGGGCTTGGGGATCGTGGGCGCGTGGGTGCGCACCGACCCCTCGCGCCTGCGCTGAACATTTTTTTTTGACCTCATGGAATAAATTTCCATCGTGCTTCGTTTTCCTTGTATCGGCAACGGAACGGTCCGCGCCACCAACAAGGAGAATGACCATGCAAACCAAGAAACTCGTTCAACACCTCGCCTTCGTGCTGTCCTTCGGCGTCGCCGTGTCCGCCCACGCGCAACTGCTCGGTGGAGGGGGCGGGCTGGGCGGCTCGGTCGGCGGCATGATCGGCGCCGGCGGCAATCTTGGCCGGATGGGTGCGATCGATGCGATGGGCAGTGTGCGCCATACCGGCCGCCTCGACGCCGCTGCCGCCCGGCGTGGCGAGGAGGCCGCGGGCGGCGTCGCGGGACAGGTGCGCGGCGCCGTGGACGGCAGCCTCGGCGTTACCTCCGCCCGGGGCCAGGCGCTGGGGGACCTTGCGGTCTCGAAGGCGGCGCAGGCCAGGGCAGATGCGGGCAGGGGTGGCGATGCGGTAATGGGCGCCGGCGGATCCACTGGCGGCGCGGCGGACCAGGGCGCCACGCAAGCTGCTGGCCAGGCCGGCGGTTCGGGTTGGATCGGTCTGGACGGGACGGCAGGTTCGGCGGGCGCAGCAGCCGGGGCACTGCGCGGGGCCGCAAGCGGCACGGCGGAGGCGGCATCCAACCGGGCAGCGCACACACGCCGGGCAGCAGGAGAAACCGCAGCCTCTTCGGACGCGTCGCTGCGCGCGGGCAGCCAGGCGGCCGCCGAGCGCGGCGGGGCTGCACTCGCCGGCGCAGGCCCGGCGCTGTCCAGAGCAGCAGGGAAGGCCGCAACTGCAGGAAAAGCGCTTTCCGTCGCGGGGAGCGGTGCGGCTTCGGCATCCGGCAACGGTGCACAGGGCGGCGGCGCGCAGAGTAGCGGCGCGCCGGCGCCATCCGGCCAGGCCGGCGCCTCGGGCAATGCCTCGGCATCGGCTGCGCTGTCGGTCGGTGCCGGCCTGTCCCCCCGCGGCAATGCGGGGGACTGAGTGCTTTACAGGATCGGCGTCCCGCCGGTGACGGCGATACGCGCTCCGGAAATATAGCTGGCCTGGCTTGATGCCAGCAGCACATACACCGGCGCGACCTCGGCGGGCTGGCCCGGCCGTTTCATCGGCACCTGCTGGCCGAAGCCTTCTACCTGGTCGGGCGGCATGGTGGCGGGGATCAGGGGCGTCCAGATCGGACCTGGGGCCACCGAATTGGCGCGGATACCTTTCTCTGCCAACAGTTGGGACAGTCCCGCAGTGAAGTTGGCGATGGCCCCCTTGGTGGTCGCATAGGCCAGCAAGGTCGGTTTCGGATTGTCCGAGTTGATCGAGGTGGTGTTGATGATCGACGAGCCCGGCTTCATGTGCGGGACCGCAGCCTTGCAGATGTGGAACATCGCAGTGATGTTGACCTTGAAGGTGTACTCCCATTCCTCGTCGGGAATCTCCTCCAGCGAGTCGTGGGTCATCTGGAAGGCGGCGTTGTTCACCAGTACATCGATGCGTCCGAACTCCTCCACCGCCTTGGCGACGATGGCGCGGCAATGTGAGGCGTCGGCCAGGTCGCCCGGCATCAGGATGGCCTTGCGTCCCGCTTCCTCCACCAGGCGCGCCGTTTCCTGCGCATCCTCGTGTTCGTTGAGGTAGGCGATCAGCACGTCCGCGCCTTCGCGCGCAAAGGCCAGGGCGACCGCGCGCCCGATGCCGCTGTCGCCGCCGGTGATCACGGTTGCCTTGTCCTTCAGCTTGCCGGAGCCGACGTAGCTGGCTTCGCCGTGGTCGGCCTTCGGTTGCAGGGCCGATTCCAGCCCTGGTGGTTCCTGCTGCTGCTTCGGTTGGTTCATCGTGCATTCTCCCCGTCAGTGGTTGAGGTAGCGCGGGCGCTGGGCCGGCGCGTCTTCGTTGGCGGCACCCTTGGCGTCGCCGCGGACATCGGCCTGGACGCCGGGCGCCGCCTGCAGCAGCACATGCTGCGGCCGCGGCGCGGTCGAGATGCCCAGGTCCGCGAACATGCGCATGGCGTCGAGGTTGATCGCCTGCTGGGTGTCCATGTAGAGGTCGTAGCTTGCGTCGAGCATGGTGTAGACAATCTCGTACTCGATCCAGTTCTGGTCGACGGTCTTCAGGTGCGCCCGGTCAAAGCGCGCCTTCTCCTGGCGGCCAATGATGTCGCGCAGCATTTCCGGCACGCGTGCGGCCAGCTCCGGCGGCGTATTCGGGCAGGCACGCAGGCTGAACACGATGCGGCGCGTCGACATGCGTTTGAAGTTGAATACGGTGTTACGCAACAACTCGGCATTGGCAATGACGATCTGCTCGCCGCCCAGCGCGCGCAGGCGGGTCGTCTTCAGGCCGACATGCTCGACCGTGCCGGAAAAATTATTGACCGACACGAAGTCGCCCACTTCGAAAGGCTTGTCGACCGCGATCGACATCGAGGCGAACAGGTCGCCGAGGATATTTTGCACCGCCAGCGCAATGGCCACGCCGCCGATACCGAGGCTGGCGACGAAGGTGGTGACGTTGATGCCGAGGTTGGACAGCATCGCCAGCACGAACACCACCCACACGGCGGTCTGCAACAGCCAGATGACCACCGTATGGGCGACGGTTACCTGCTGGTTGCCGGCAGCCCGTCCGTGCGTCAGGAAATAATGGCGCGAGCCGATCTTCACGGCGCGGTGCAGGAACATGGCGATCTGCATGCCCAGCGTAAAGAACCAGAGGTGGCCGAGGCGGGTGTTCCAAGGTTCCGGCAGGTCCAGCACGGACAGGCCGATCAGGACGGCGGTCGCGAAGATCCAGAAGGCGCCTGTGCTGACCAGGGTCTTGTGCAGGACCTGCACCATGGGGCCGTGCATCCGTTCCTCGCTCAGCTGGCCGAGGCGCTTGCGGAAGAGGATCAGCGCGCCGTGCATCAGGGCGTAGCTGCCCACCGCGGCCGCCAGCCCGAACAGGGCATTGGTCGGGGTGAGATCGAGGGAATGGTAGAAATCAATCATACTGTTCAAACCGGACTCCTTGTTGGGACGGCCAACGCCGGCCGCGTCCCGGACGGACGGGAAGGGCAGGCCGCTCGACACGGCCGGCCCACGACACCGGGGTCGGCCCGCCCCGGCAGCGGTGCCGTTCCGGAGCCCACTTCCCGCGCAGGACGCCGACCAGCATCGGCGCAGGCTCCGGCACGTGTCGCGTGGATGGGGCAGCATTCCATGAATGGACGAAGTGAATCGGTACCCCCGAAACATATTGAACGATGGCGATGCGCATCGGATTGGAGCGGTTCAGTCCAATACATAAAATGTAACTAATCAACAGGTGGCTCAAACCAAACCGGATGATTCAAGCGCCACTGACTACGGAAACCACCACGACTCGCAAGCCAGGCTTGCAAGAAGAGGAGCAGGTTGCCCCCGACGGATTTCCTGACCCAGGTCAACCGATATGGAAATCCAGGGTGGGGGCATGCCGCCCCCGTCCCGCCGATCAGTGACGTTTCAGGTGCTCGCGCACTGCCTGGGCGCTCGGCCCGACCTGCTTGACGGCCTCTTCCAGCTGTTCCTTGCTGACACCCAGCGCCTCGGTCCAGTGGCGTACTTCCCACTCTTCGTTCACATTGATGCGGGCACGATCCTGCGCGCCACGGTCTTGCAGATTGTCCGCCATATTGGCCTCCTGATAAGGTGTTTGGCCTGACTATGCCACCGGGCCCAGGCGTGGTCCGTTAGGCATTTCACCTTTGAACCGTATTTGATCCGCACTGCTTGGCTGCAAAAGTTCCCGTACGGATTGGCTCTACCTTGATCGCGCTCAGCCTTCATGCGCTTTGCTGCCGATCCGTTTCCAGCCGGACTCAGCAGTAAGTTTGGTGTAAGGAGCTCAGCCGAGGATCGATTGGTCATCCGCGCACCGTTTTGGTGCATTTTGGTAACCAATCCTGGAGGCAAACATGAAGACCCGCAGCGCGTTCAACTTCCCGCTCACCCGCCGGCTTGCCGGGCCACCCGGCAGTGCGCGAGCACCCGTGCGCGCCATCCTCGCCATCGCCGTCGGTGCGGCCCTGCTGTCGGGTTGTCAGTGGCCGGGCGGCCCGAAGGTCGACCAGCTCAACGAACTGCGCGGCCCCACGCGCGACCTGAGCGTCGAGCTGCGGGAGGGCACCAACATGGCCGCCGCGCCTTCGCCGGACGGCAAGCGCATCGTGTTTTCCGCCCAGGGCGCCCTGTGGGTCATGCCCGCCACCGGCGGCAAGGCGGTGCGCATCACCGACTACCGCCTGGAGCCGACCCACCCGGTCTGGTCGCCCGACGGCAAGCGGATCGCCTTCCAGAATTACGCGCCGGAAGGGAATTTCCACATCTGGACCATTTCCCCGGACGGCCGCAATCCCCGGGAGCACACGACCGGCCACTTCGACGACCGCGAACCGGCCTGGCTGCCCGACGGCAGCGGCCTGGTGTTTTCGTCGGACCGCAGCGACGATGGACAGTACAAGATCTGGCGGGTGTCGATCGGCGGCGGCGCGCCGGTGCAGGTAACCACGGGCCCCGGCGCCGAAAGCAACCCGGTGGTGTCGCCCGACGGCACCCGCCTGGCCTACGTGGACGGCGCCAACGTGGTCACCGCGCCCCTCGCCGGCGGGGCGCCCACGGTCGTGGCGCCGGGTACGGCCCCGGCCTGGACGCCGGACGGGGCCAGCCTCGTGTGCCAGAACGCGGCGCGCCAGTTGGTCGTCGGCGCGACCCAGGTCACCACGGACGAGGACATCTTCCCATTCCCGGTGCGCTTCCTCCCGGATGGCCGCTTCCTGTACACCGCCGACGGCAAGATCCGCACCCGCGCCGCCGACGGCACGGCGCCCGCCGACATCGGTTTCAGCGCCGAACTCAAGCTGCGGCGCCCCGTATTCAAGAAGCCGAAGGACCGCCAGTTCGACAACCGCGCGTCACGCCAGGCGCTGGGCATCAGCGCCCCGGTCCTGTCGCCGGATGGCCGCAGCATCGCCTTCGGCGCGCTCAACGACATCTGGATGATGCGCATCGGCGAAGAGCCGGTGCGCCTGACCAACGACCCGGACCGCGACCTCAACCCGCAGTGGACGGCCGACGGCAGTGCGGTGTATTTTTCCTCCGAACGCAACAATGCGGGCCAGCTGGCGGTCGACCAGGTCGAGGTGGCGAGCCGTACCCGCACCCGGCTCGCTGCCATTCCCGGCCGCTCGATCGCCACGCCCAAGCTCTCGCCGGACGGCACGCGCATTGCCTATACCACGCTCTCGGGCCAGCTCGAGATCTGGACCCGCGCCACCGGCACATCCGAAGTGATCCTGCCTTCGCTCAGCACCCAGGTCAGCACGCCGCAATGGACGCCGGACGGTCGGCGCATCCTGCTGGTCGACAACGAGCGCATCAACAACCGCTTCCGCGAGGGCTACAACAAGCTGCGGGTGATCGACCTGGCCACGCGCCAGGCGCGCTTCCACGACGTGGCGCCGGAGCCGCGCCAGATTTCGGAACGCGACGAAGGCGCAGCCGCGCTGTCGCCGGACGGCACCAAGGTCGCCTTCATCATGGATTCGCGCCTGCACGTGATCCCGGTGGGACCGGATGCCGCGCCCACGGGTCCGGCACGGCAGGTCACCGACGACATCGCGGACCTGCCGTCCTGGGCCGGAGATTCGCAGACCATCCTGTACAAATCGGCCGAGCGGGTACGTACCGTGCGCGCCGACGGCCGCGCCACGCGCAATGTGCCGGTGCGGCTCCAGTGGCGCCAGGCCATTCCGGAAGGGCGCACGCTGATCCACGCCGGCGCACTGTGGGACGGCGTGGGCGAGAACCTGCGCCACGACGTCGACATCGTGGTCGAGGGCAACCGCATCGTCTCGGTCCAACCACACAGCGCCCATGCGGAGGGCGTGCGCGTGGTGGACGCCAGCGGCCTGACCGTGATGCCGGGCCTGATCGAGACCCACGTCCATCCGCTGACGCTCTACCAGGGCGGCCAGTTCGGCCAGATCGCCCAGCTGATGCTCTCGTACGGGATCACCACGGCGCAGTCGGTCGGTGGGCCGCTGCACCAGAGCGTCGAACTGCGCGAAGCGCTCGAAGCCGGCAACCTGCTCGGGCCGCGCCTGTTCGTCTCGCCGCCGCTGTGGGAAGGCAACCGCCAGTTCTACAGCTTCGCGCGCACCCTGCGCACACCCCGCATCGCCGAGCTCGAGATCGCCAAGGCCAAGCGTCTCGACGCCGACTTCCTGAAGAGCTATGTGCGGGCGCCGATCCCGATCATGGAACGCATTGCGCAGGGCGCGCTCGACCTGGGCGTGCCGAGCGGGACCCACATGGTTCAGCCGGGCGCTGCCACCGGCCTGGGCGGCACCACCCACCTGTCGGCGACCCAGCGCATGGGCTACGGCTGGTCCAAGTCCTTCGCGCGCGCGATCACCTACCAGGACGCGGCGGCCGTGTACGGCCAGGGCGAATTCTTCCTGATCGACACCCTGTTCTCGGCCAGCGCGCTGGCAGGCCTCGACCGCGGGATCGTCACCGACCCGCGCTTCGTCCTGGTGCCGCCGAACTTCGTGACCGGCCTGCAGAATGCGCAGCCGCCGACGGCAGCCCAGATCAGCACCATCGTCAACGACGCCACCCAGCAGGCCAAGGTGCGCGCGGCGGGCGCACTGGTGGCCAACGGTACCGATTCGCCGCTGGTGGTGCCGGGCATCTCGCTGCACCTGAACATGCGCGGGGCGGCCCTGGTGCAGGGCAACCTGACGGCGCTGTACTCGGTCACGCGCGACGCCGCCCGGGTTGCGCTGGTAGGCGACGACCTCGGCACGGTGGAGAAGGGCAAGCTGGCCGACCTCATCGTCGTGCGCGGCAATCCCCTGGCCGACCTGCGCGCCGCCGCCGACGTGCGGCTGGTGATCAAGAACGGCCGGGTGATCACGCAGGACGAGATCCTGGCGCCGGCGCGCACGCCGGAGCAGCTGAAGGCGCGCGAGCTGGCGCTCGAGGCGCAGGAGCGCTTTTGCCACGAGCAGCCTGTGCAGTGCGGGGAGGCGGGTGGCGGCCATGCCCACTGAGGCTGGCCGCTGAAGCATCGTCGGCGTGGTGAAGGGCGGCAGTGCTGGCTCCGCGATAGGGTTTTGAGGTACGCTTGCCATATCGGCACTATTGAGGAGCATCCGCATGACATACCAGACCGCCCAACCCGAACGCAGCGCCGTGGACGCGCTGCCCGGCGTCGTCGCACTCGATTTCGGCGCCAACTGGTGCGGCTACTGCCGCGCCGCCGAACCGGTCATCGGGGAAGCGCTGTCGAACGCAGGCGCCGTGCAGCACATCAAGGTCGAAGACGGCCCGGGCCGCCCGCTGGGCCGCTCCTTCCGCATCAAGCTCTGGCCTACCGTGGTCGTCCTGAAGGACGGGCAGGAAGTGGCGCGCGTGGTGCGCCCGGAGTCGGCCGACGAAGTGCTCGTGGCGCTGGCCCAGGCCGGTGCCGCATGAGCGCGGCTGCCTCCGTATCCGCCCCGGCCGGCCAGCCGGCGAACAAGCCGCGCACGGTCCTGTTCGCCAGCCTGATCGGCACCACCATCGAGTTCTACGACTTCTATATTTATGCCACAGCCGCGGTGCTGGTGTTCCCGCGGCTGTTCTTCCCGGCCGCCGACCCGGCGGCGGCGACCCTGCAGTCGCTCGCCACCTTCGCGATCGCCTTTTTCGCGCGCCCGGTCGGCTCGGCCGTGTTCGGCCACTTCGGCGACCGCATCGGCCGCAAGGCGACGCTGGTCGCGGCGCTGCTCACCATGGGCATCTCCACCGTCCTCATCGGCCTGCTGCCGACCTACGAGGCGATCGGCACCGCCGCGCCGCTGCTGCTGGCCCTGTGCCGTTTCGGCCAGGGGCTCGGACTGGGCGGGGAATGGGGCGGGGCCGTGCTGCTGGCGACCGAGAACGCGCCACCCGGCAAGCGGGCCTGGTACGGCATGTTCCCGCAGCTGGGCGCGCCGATCGGTTTCTTCCTGTCGGGCGGCACCTTCCTGCTGCTGGGCCACTTCATGGCTGACGAGGATTTCTTCAGCTGGGGCTGGCGTATTCCCTTCCTCGCCAGTGCGCTGCTGGTGGTGGTCGGCCTGTATGTGCGCCTGAAGATCACCGAAACGCCGGACTTCCAGAAGGTGCTCGACCGTAACGAGCGGGTCAAGGTGCCGGTGGTGGCGGTGCTGCGCGAGCACCGGCGCGCGCTCGTACTCGGCACGCTCATCGCGCTGGCAACCTTCGTGGTGTTCTACCTGATGACGGTATTCGCCCTCAGCTGGGGCACGGCGCAATTGGGCTTCTCGCGCCAGGAATTCCTGCTGCTGCAGCTGGTCTCCGTCGTGTTCTTCGGCCTGACCATCCCGCCGTCGGCGCTGCTGGCCGACCGCCACGGGCGGCGCATGGCGATGATCCTGGTGAGTGGTGCCATTGCCGTGTTCGGCTTGCTGTTCGGCCCGCTCTTCGGCGCCGGTACGCTGCTGGCGGTCGGGACCTTCATGGTGGCGGGGATGTGCCTGGTCGGCTTCACCTACGGCCCGCTCGGCACGCTGCTGGCCGAGCTGTTCCCGCCCGAGGTACGCTACACGGGCGCCTCGCTCACCTTCAACCTGGCCGGCATCCTGGGCGCCTCGCTGGCGCCCTACGCGGCGACCTGGCTGGCCACCAATTACGGGCTGCCCTGGGTCGGTTACTACCTGACTGCCGCAGCCTTGCTCAGCCTGCTCGCCTTGCTGATGGCCGGCAGTGCTCGGACGGACGCGGCGGAGAAGGTGGCTTGATGTAAATACTGCTTGCCAATATGCATATGTCTCGTCCAGAATGTATTGACAGTCAGGACATGCGGGAGACTCGTGCAGCAAGCGGACATCGACAAGATCGCGGCACTGGAGCGCGAGGCGCTCCAGGCCGAAGGAAGGGGCGCCGCACAGCGCGCCGCCCGCCTGTGGGAAGCCATCCTGGCCCGGGCGCCGGCGCATCCGCGTGCATTGCGCTCGCTCTCCCACCTGGCTTTCCAGGCGGGGAACCTGGCGCATGCGCGGGCGCTGCTCGACCGGCTCGTCGCCGCTGACGGCAAGGAGGTCCAGCAGTGGCTGAACCTGGCCGTGGTCTGCCTGGCGATGCAGGACGAGGCCGGCGAGGAAGCCGCGATCCGCGGCGCGCTGGTCGTCGATCCGTACGACCTGGTCGCCCTGGTACTGCGCAGCCGGCTCTACATCCGCCAGGGCAGGCGCCATGCGGCGGCCGGCGCCTGCGCCGCGGTGGCGGCGGTCGCCCCGCCGCTGCACACCCTCGCGCCCGACCTGCAGCCTGCGGTGCGCGAAGCACTGGCCTGGCACGAGGCCTACAACCGCGAGTTCGGCGGCTTCCTCGACGACTTCCTCGCACCGCACCTGCGGGACCAACAGGGCGAGAACCTGCGGCGTTTCCGCGACTCGCTCGATGTGATGCTGGGCCGAAAGCGGCGCTACGATCCGCAGCCGCAACTGTTCCACTACCAGGGTCTGGCAGCGGCCTCCTTCTTCGAGCGCGCCGATTTTCCCTGGCTCGACGCGTTCGAGGCGGCGACAAGCGAGATCCGCGAGGAGTTCCTGGCCGTGCTGGCGCAAGAGGAAGGCTTCACCCCCTACGTCAATTACGGCGACGACCAGCCGCTGGCCCAGTGGGCGGGCCTGAACCGCTCGCTCGACTGGAGCGCCTTCCGCCTGATCGACAATGGCGAGGCGGTGGCCGGCAACGCGGCGCGCTGCCCGCGCACCATGGCACTGCTGGAGAGTGCGCCGCAGCCGGTCCAGCCGGGCCGCACGCCGAGCGCAATGTTCTCGGTGCTGAAGCCGAACACGCGGATTCCGCCGCACACGGGCGTGAGCAACGTGCGCCTGGTCGCGCACCTCCCGCTGATCGTGCCACCGGGTTGCGGCTTGCGGGTCGGGAACGACCGCGTCGCATGGGAGGAAGGAAAGGCCCTGGTGTTCGACGACACCATCGAGCACGAGGCCTGGAACGACAGCGACAAGCTGCGCGTGGTCCTGATCTTCGACATCTGGCACCCGCAGCTGTCCGAAGCCGAACGTGCATTGATCACGGCGATGAGCGCCGGGATCAATGCATTCACCCGGGAATCAGGCGGATTCGCGCTCTGACGGCGCAGCTGCGCAGGTCAGAACGAATAGACCATCGTCAGCGAGGTCTGGGTATCGGTATTCTTCTTGCCCGCAGGGACGCTGGTGTCGTTGCGGGCACTGAAGCCGGCCTTCATCTGCATGGTCGAATTGATCTTGGTGCTGAGCGAGGTCTCCGCCACCGAATGCGTGTTCGAGGTGCCTTTCTCGACGCTGACCGTCTGCGCGAAGAAGGCCGACGGGCTGACGCGCCAGCGGAACTGGGCCGCCCCGCGCACGGTCACGCCGTTCTCGTCCTCGCCGGTTGCGCGTTCGCCGGCGAAATAGCCGGGACCGATCTCGACGTCGAGCGTCCTGTCGTTGGCATCGAGCCAGCGCGAGCCGTGACCGATCGCGATCGACGAATAGCGGGTGTAGGCGCCGAAGCGGTCGTTGACGTGCGAACCGAGGATGAAGGCGCGCTTGCCTTCGCCGAGCAGCTTGAGCGAAGCCTTGGCCGAGGCGGCGAAACGCTCTGCTGACTTGCTGCGCTGCAGCTCTCCTTCGTCGTCCTTGTACTTGTCTTCCTTGAAGAAGGCGCTGACGACGAACTCGTGGCTCCAGTTCGCGGTTTCGTGGCGGGCGTCGATCTTGCCCGTGACCGAGGTACCGGTGGTATTGCCGGAGGTCGCGATCGCGCCCAGTTCGGCCGATGTGAACCAGCCGCCTTCGGGGATCTCGGGGAGCGCGACCGTCAGGGGAGCATGGACATTGCCCACCGCGGGAAGGTCGTCGGGCGCGGCCTGTGTCACGCCGCACGCGGCGCCGAGGACCAGCATCAGCGCCTTTGCCAGGATGTGAGGTGATTTCATGGACATTCGGTTAGCAGCAGGCTGCCGGCAGAAGGTGCCGGCAACGTTTCTCGCAAGATCGGCGACATTGTAGCGCAAAGAAATCAGAAAACGATGCTTTAGGACACAATTGCCGCGATTAATCGCAAACGTGCGTTCCCAGGGGCGGCCAGTCCCCGGGGGGCCACCCGGTCATGCTCAGGTGCCGATATAAACGATCTTGAACGTGAATAGCGCCGCAATCACCCACACCACCGGTGCAACTTCGCGGGCGCGCCCGGTGAGCAGCTTGAGCACGGCGTAGGTGATGAAGCCGAAGGCGATGCCTTCCGCGATCGAGAACGTGAAGGGCATCACCAGCGCCGTCACGGCAGCGGGAATGCTCTCGGTCGAGTCGCCCCACTCGACGTCGCCGAGGTCGGCCAGCATCAGGCAGGCCACGAACAGCAGGGCCGGTGCGGTGGCGTAGGCCGGCACCACGCCGGCCAGCGGCGCGATGAACAGGCAGGCCAGGAACAGCACCGCGACGGTCAGCGCGGTCAGGCCGGTGCGCCCGCCGGCCTGTACGCCGGATGCACTCTCGAGGTAGGCGGTCGTGCTGGAGGTGCCGAGCACCGCGCCGGCCACGATGGCGCCGCTGTCGGCCAGCAAGGCCTTGTTCAGTCGGTCCATCTTGCCTTCGACCAGCAGTCCGGCGCGGCGCGCCACGCCCATCAGGGTACCGGTAGCGTCGAACAGCTCGACCAGGAAGAACACCAGGACCACGTTCAGGATGCCGGCCGAGAGGGCGCCGGGGATGTCGAGCTTGAACAGGGTCGGGTCGATCGACGGCGGCGCGGAGAAGATGCCCTGGTAGGTATTCCCGCCGAAGAAGAAGGAGAGCACGGTGACGAGGACGATACCGATCAGGATCGCGCCGCGCACCTTGAGCCTGTCCAGCGCGACGATGGTGAAGAAGCCGATGATCGCCATGATCGCCGCCGGCTGGTGCAGGTCGCCCGCTTTCACCAGCGTGGCCTCGTTCGACACGACGATGCCGGCGTTCTTCAGGGCGATCAGGGCCAGGAACATGCCCAGGCCGACCGTGATGGCGACCCGCATCGACTTGGGTATGCCGTTGACGATCATCCCGCGCAGGCCGAGCAGGGTGACGAGGATGAACAGGCAGCCCGAAATGAACACGGCGCCCAGCGCAGCCGGCCAGGCGACGCCCATGCCCAGCACGACGGCATAGGCGAAGTAGGCGTTCAGGCCCATGCCCGGCGCCATGGCGATCGGGTAGTTCGCGTACAGGCCCATCACGGCGGTGCCCAGCGCAGCCACGATGCAGGTGGCGACGAACACGGACTCCTTGGGCATGCCGGCGTCGCCGAGGATGGAGGGATTGACGAAGATGATGTACACCATCGTCAGGAAAGTGGTCAGGCCGGCGAGCAGTTCGGTGCGGACATCGGTGCCGCTTTGCCGGAGTTTGAAGAGTTTTTCGAGCATCTCGGGTGCGCTCCGTAGTTGTTTTGCCCGAAGCATAACATCTCCCGCCGGGCAGGCGTATGGGAATGACCGGTACGCAACCCGCGGCGAATCGGACATGGTAATCCCATGCCGGTGCTAACATTAGCAACATCAATATCAACATCGACATCAACGAATATCCATGCCAAAGAACAAGCGCCCGCTGCCTCGTACTTCCAACAACCCGCGCGAGCCCGATACTGCCACCCAGGCCCAGGAGTTGGCCGACCTGGCCCTTGAGGTCGTCGAGCGCGAAGAGGCGCCCGGCTTCGGCTCCGGCGCCGAGCGCGGGGAGGAACTGCTGCTGGCCGTGCGCAGGCTGCTGCGCAAGAAGCGCGACGAACCGCTGTACGAAGCGATCGAGCTGGCCCGCTACACCGACCCGGAAGCCTGCCGGCTGCTGCGCAGCCGTATCGAGGAGGAAGCGGCCACCCTGCGCCTGCGCCGCGACGACACCGAATACGAAATCGACGCTTTCCTGATCCCGCTGTTCGCGCGCAGCATCGGCGGGCTGGTGGCCGAGGAAACCTTCCAGGACGACGCCGCCTTCGAGGAGCTCGCCGCGAGCTTTCACCCTGCAGGTCTGGAGAGCACGGATGCCAAGGTGGTGCTGATCCAGCATGCCTACGACCTGGCCGAGATCGACCACGTGGCGTATTCGACCCTGCACGAGATGCTGCGCGAAGCCGCGGCTTCGCTGCTGGAGAAGAAGCTGCAGCCGGCGCCGACGATCGAAGCCAGTATCCGCGGCTGGACCGGGGAGCGCTTCGCTCCCGACGAGTCCGCGATGGAGCTGCGTTTCCTGCTGGGCTTCTCGCTCAAGCGCGCCGACGATCCGTTCTACGCCATCCCCCCCGAAGAAAGCGCGTCCGACGCGTGGTACGCCGCGCGCGAGGAGCGCTACCGTGCCTGGACCGTGCGGCATGCGCCCTTGCTGCGCCGTTGCCTGGCCGCGGATCCCGACCGCATCCAGCTCGACTTCCTTTACCAGGATCTGTTCTACGGCGCCAAGGAGCAGGGCGTGGGCGAACTGGCGACCTTGGGCACGCTGTCGGAGGTGGCGCGCACGCTGTCGGCCAAGGACCTCGAAGCGGACCAGGTGCACGCCGCGGTCGCGCCGCTCGACGCGGGCGAGCACATCGTGCTGAGGATTAACCTGTATGCCCTGGACGGCGGCACGCCCTGGGGCAGCGTCGACACGCCGGTGGACCTGGCCGCCGACCTGAGTGCCGAGGTCGACAACCTGTGCGATGCGCTGCTGGCCCTCGGGCTCGAAGGGGTGTCGGTTGCAACCGGGTTCAGCGCCGACGGCCATGCGGAAGGCGCCGAGCCCTACCGTCCGGACTGATTTTCTCTTCCCGCCGCCGTTCCGTGTTCGGTTTGCACGGCGGCGCAGCGGCTTCTCCCGAATGAAAACGAGGCTGGAAACGCTCCCAGCCTCCGTTTTCAGGTAGCAGCGCGGGGCACTTTTCGTAGTGGATTTTCCTTTATCGCTGTAGGACGCTACTTACGTGAACGGACTCTTCAGCCGTCTCTCTCCTATGACGGAGCCCGGTACAACCCCGGTGCAATATTTTCCTCATTGCAATATTGCAATGCATAAATGAAAACATTAAAAAATTTACATGTTACGATAGCGGGGTCCGGTCTGGTTCCCGCATCGTCGGACACTGGCAACAGAGAGAGAAAGAACCAGCTGGCCTATTGCCAACAACTATAGCGCCACAAGGCGAAAGGAAATGAATATGCCGACCTTGATCGTGTTTTGCCACCTGCGCTGGGATTTCGTCTTCCAGCGCCCACAGCACCTGATGACCCGCCTGGCGGAACACTACCAAATCCTTTTTGTCGAGGAACCGGTGTATAGCGAAGGAGAGGCATACCTGAAGAAGACGGCCGTGGCGCCGAATATCACGGTTTGCCGGCCGCACACCGCGATCGACGCGCCGGGCTTCCATGACGACCAGCTCCCGACGCTGCAGGCCCTGCTGGCCGGTCTCGTACCGGAAGGCGAACAGCCGATCGTGTGGTTCTACACCCCGATGGCCCTCCCGTTGCTGCAGGGCCTGAATCCGTCCAAGATCGTCTACGACTGCATGGACGAGCTGGCAATGTTCAAGAACTCCCCGAAACAGCTGCTGCAGCGCGAAACCGCACTGCTGAACATGGCCGATGTCGTCTTCACCGGCGGCCCGAGCCTGTACCAGTCCAAGCGTGACCGCCACGCCAACGCTCACTGCTTCTCGAGCAGTGTCGACGCCAAGCATTTCCGCCAGGCCCAGGACCGCGAGATCTCGCATCCGGACCAGGCCCACATCCCGGGTCCGCGCCTGGGCTTCTACGGCGTGATCGACGAGCGCTTCGACGTGGACCTGGTGTCCGCCATGGCCGACGCGCATCCGGAATGGCAGATCGTGCTGGTCGGCCCGGTCGTGAAGATCGACCCCGCAACGCTGCCGAAGCAGCCGAACGTGCACTACATGGGCCAGCGCACCTATGACCAGCTGCCGAAATTCCTGGCTGGCTGGGATGTCTGCCTGCTGCCGTTCGCCATGAACGACTCGACCAAGTTCATCAGCCCGACCAAGGTGCTCGAGTACATGGCGGCGGAGCTGCCTGCGGTGTCGACCCCGATCACCGACGTCAAGGTGCCGTACGGCGACGTGGTGGCGATCGCCGAGACCCCGGAACAGTTCATCGCCGCCTGCGAACGCCAACTGGCCCTGACCGAAGTCGAACGCCAGGCTATGGCCAAGCGCATGCGCGAAGTGGTGGCCAACACCTCGTGGGACCTGACCGCCTCGCGTATGCACGAGCTGATCACCACCGCCGTGCCGAGCGAGAATTCGCGCCGCCTGGTCGCCGCGCAGGATCCCGTCAAGGACGTCGTGCCGGCCAAGGCCAAGCAGGTTCCGGTCGCGAAGACCGCCTGAGTCCAGGCCTGCCCTGGGACTCTGCCCGGCGCTGCGCCGGGTGCTGCGGGCAGGGCCGGGTACGGCCTCCCGCGTCGTTTGCGCATGACGCGAAAGCGGCCGTCGGGCCGATGCCAGTCACTCGAGAACCGCAAGGATAATGAGGGTGCACCGGTCTTGCGCCTGCAGGCACTTGGCGAGCTCATGAAAAAGGCCGGTAACGGTCACCCCGCTACCGGCCCGGCCATGAGCAAGCTCAGGCTGCCGCGTCAGCGGTTGCCGCCGCCGTTGTTACCGCCATTGCCGCGGTTACCGCTCTGCTGGTTGCCGTCGTTCTTGTGGCTCATGCGGCCGGCCTCGCGTGCTTCCTGCGAGGTGAACTCGTGGGCATTGCCCGAGGCGTGTGCCGCGCGGCCGCCTTCGGCAGCGATCTCACGCTGGCGCTGCGGGTCCATCGACGCGAAGCCGCGGTTGCTCGAACCGCCGCTCTGGCTGTTGCCCTGGTTGCCGCTCTGCGAGTTGCCGCCCTGGGAGTTGCCCCGATTTCCGCCGCCGGAAGCACGGCCGCCGGCCGAAGCGATTTCGCGCTGCTTCTGTTCGTCCATCGATGCGAAGCCACGTTTGCTGTTGCCCTGGTTGTTCGATGCCATGATCGTCTCCTTTAGCAATGACAAAGTTGGTCGGAATCCCTTCCGCCACGCCGTCCGCGTCTTGCGGATGGCGTCTTCGGGAAGAGGTGAGTCCATGATAGGCGAGCAGGCTGGACCGGGGAATAGGACTGGCCGGCCCATCCATGTAGGATCGGTCCGGCCTATGAAGTCGTTTCCAATCAGTGTCTTAGCGAATTTCCGACTGTGGCGCCGATGGGTGGCCAGCCACCTGCGGGGTCCTTCTGGTCGGCCACCCGCACCACCGAAAGGGGGTGGGCGAACTGGATGCCTTCGCGCTGGAAGCCGCGGTAGATTTCCAGCAGGACGTCCTGCTGCGCGTCCATGTGGAGGACGTAGTCCGGGCTCTTGAAGTGGTACACGACCTCGAAATCGAGCGACCATTCGCCATAGCGGAAGAAGTGCGCACGCTCGAAGTCGACGTTGTCCCTGGCCGCGACGATATCGCGTACCAGTCCCGGGATGGCCGTCATCTGCGCTTCGGTGGTGCCGTAGGCAACCCGCAGCACGAAGGCGACGCGGCGCGATAGCATCCGCTTGTGGTTGTGGATCCGGCTCCTGAGCAGTTCGCCGTTCGAAAACACGATCTGCTCGCCGCCCAGCCCGCGCAGGCGCGTGGTCTTCAGGCCGATGTATTTGACCGCGCCCAGCGCATCGCCGACGATGATGAAGTCGCCGATCTCGAAAGGCTTGTCGAGCATGATCGACAAGGAGGCGAACAGGTCGCCCAAAATGTTCTGGGTCGCCAGGGCCACCGCGATGCCGCCGATTCCGAGGCTGGCCACCAGGGTGGTGATGTTGAAGCCGAAATTGTCGAGCATCATCAGGAACGCGACCGTCCACACGATCAGGCGCATCATGAAGAACAGGATGGTGCTCGAAGCCTTGCGGGCGCCATCGCCGGGAACGCTCAGCAGTTGGCTGCGCCATGCGCGCAGCGCAGTATCTCCCCAGATCGCGAGCTGGAGCACGAGGCCGGCGACGGCGAGGCGCGATACGATCAGGCGGTAGGTGTCCGGCAGCACCAGGAACATGCAGCCCAGGTGCACGCCGATCGCCAGCAGCAGCACCAGGTAGGTCTTGTTCAGCATCTTGACGACCAGGTCGTCCACGCGCGTAACGGTGCGCCGCGACAGGTCGCCGAGACGCCGCAGGAAGATGGCCTTGATGAAGTACATCACCGCTGTGCTGCCGATGCACACGCCGAGCGCGAGCATCCAGTTTTCAAGTTCATTATTGTTGAGTAAATACTCCATCCACAACTCCATCGGCTCGAGACAAAACACCTGACAGTGTGCGGTCCCGGGCGCATGGAGCGCGCACAATTGACAGGCACGGGAGCGGGCCGATGGCGAGCCGCTGCTGTGTCAGGAGATGGACGAACAGCCGTGCCCGGGCCGGCTCAAAGCCGCGCGAGCACGTCCTCGATGGCCGCCGTGGTCGCCGGCTTGGTCAGGTGCAGGTCGAAGCCGGCCTGCGCGGTACGTTCGCGGTCCGCTTCGCCGCCCCAGCCGGTCAGGGCGACCAGCTTGACGCCTGCATGGCGCAGGTCGCGCCGGATCGCCGCCGCCACCTCGTAGCCGGACATGCCCGGCATGCCGAGGTCGAGGAACACGACCTGCGGCTGGAAGCTGGCCATCATGCGCAAGGCCTGGTGCCCGTCGTTGGCCACCGGTGCGCTGTGGCCGATATGGGTGAGCAGCGCCGACAGGGTTTCGGCCGCGTCGCGGTTGTCGTCCACCACGAGCACGCGCAAGCCCTGGCGGGGGACGGCAGGCGCCGCCGGCTCAACGCCCGCGGGCGCGTCCGCAGGCGCAGCCATCTGCGGCGCGGCATCGGACAGGGGCAGCCGCACGGTGAACACGCTGCCGGCATTGGTACCGGCGCTCGCAGCATGTACCGTCCCGCCGTGCAGCTCGACCAGGCTGCGCACCAGCGACAGGCCGATTCCCAGTCCCCCTGCGCCCTGTTTGCGGCTGTCGCCAACCTGGGTAAACATCTTGAACACGTCGTCCAGCGAAGCCGGATCGATGCCGACGCCGTTGTCGGACACCGCGATCACCGCTTCATTGCCGTCGCGTTCGGCTGCAAGCACGATGTTGCCGCCGCGCGGGGTATAGCGGGCCGCGTTGTTGAGCAGGTTCGATACCACCTGGGTCAGGCGCGTGAGGTCGGCGTCGACCACCAGCGCTTCGACCGGCATGCGTACGTCCAGGTGGTGGCGCGCCGCCTCGATCAGCGGCATGCTGGTCTCGACCGCGGCCGACAGCACGGCCGCCAGTTCGATCCGCTCGCGCTTGAGTTCGATCTGGCCGCGGGTGATGCGCGCCACGTCGAGCAGGTCGTCCACCAGGTTGACGAGGTGGCCCAGCTGGCGTTCCATGATCGCGTGGATGCGCTGCACGGCGGCCGGGTCGTCGGGCGCGCGCCGGATGAACTGCAGGCCGCTGCGGATCGGCGCCAGCGGGTTGCGCAGCTCGTGTGCCAGGGTGGCCAGGAACTCGGTCTTGACACGGTTCGCCTCGGCCAGGTCGGCCGCCATCTGGCGCAGCGCATCTTCGTTGCGGCGCCGTTCGGTGACGTCGTTGAAGACGACCGCGAGCCGATGCTGCTCGGGCGGCCCGATGCGGGCGGCGTAGACATCGTACCAGCGGCCGAGCTCCTTGGCCTCGTTGATGAAGCGCACCGGCTCGCCGCTGGCGGCGACGCGGCCGTAGATGTCGAACCAGTACCGCTCGTGACCGGGCGCCATCTGGCGGATGGTGCGGCCGATGGCGTCGGCCAGGCCGGTCTGCTTGAGGAAGGCCGGATTGGTCTCGAGGAAACGGTAGTCGTTCGGCTGGCCGGCACTGTCGTACAGCATCTCGATCACGCACACGCCTTCGTCGATCGAGTCGAACAGGGTACGGTAGCGTTCCTCGCTCAGGCGCAGCTGCAGCTCGGCTTCGAACTGGCGGGTGGCGTCGATGACGACGCCCTGCATGCAGGTCGCCGCGCCTCCCGCGTCGTGCTCGACATGCCCTCGCGCGATGACCCAGCGCCAGCCGCCGCCGCGCCGAATGCGGAAGGTGGCGTCGTACACGCCGCCGTGTGCGATGGCCTTGTCCAGCAGCGCCCGGGTCGCCGCGATGTCGTCGGGATGGAGGGCATCGAAATACGCCGCCACCGGCTCCCCGTCGCGCAGCGCGGAGGAAATGCCGAACATCTCGATCATCCGCGCATCGGCGCTGACCCGGTCGCGCGGGATGTCCCAGCTCCACACCGCCAGTTCGGCGGCGGCGATGATCGACTCCAGCCGCGAACGGGTCTCGAGCAGGGCCGCCTCGGCCCGGCGCCGTTCCTCCATCGCGACGAAGGCATCGATGTAGAAGCGCACCTTGGCGCGCAGGACGGTCGGCGACAGCGGTTCGGTCAGCACCGCGATGGCGCCGGCTTCATACAGCGGGTCCACCGGGAACGGTGCCTGTGCCGGCAACCCGAGCGCGACCACCGGGGTGTGGCTGGAACGGCGGTTGCTGCGCACCTGGCGGATGGTATCGGCGAGTGACTGCGGGTCGCCGCCATAGTCGACCAGGATCAGCGCGAAATCCTGCTTGCGCGCAAGGGCGAGTCCTTCAGCGGCCGTGCGTTCCCACACCAGGGCCTGGCCAAGCTCCTCGTGCACCCGGGCCACCACCGGATCCGGGGCGGGCCGCTCGCACACCAGCAGTACGCTGGCGCGTCCGGGAGGCTTCACTGCGCGCCACCCTCGGTAGCGGCCGGCAGCGGCCGGCAGTGGAATGATGGTCGCATGGCTTGCATGGCTTGCACAGGGTTGCGGTAAGTTCAACAATGTACGAGCCGCTGCGGGCGCTGTCAATGCCGCAACCCGCCGGCCGGGTCAGAGGTGGGGCGCGCCGCAGCCGATGCAAGCGACGTCGGCGACGCGGACGGGATAATATCCATAGTATTGACGTGCCGCGGCGCCATTGCCGTTGGCCTGTATTGGAGGAGGAAGAATGAACAACGCACAAACCGGCGCCGACTACGACGTCGGCGCCATCATGGGCGGCATCTACGGCGACGGCATCATCGCCTGCCGCGGCGCCTTCGAACGCAGCACCATCGAGGAACTGCGCGCCGACATCGACATGCTGTTCGAGGAGGCGCAGGCACGCGAAGGCGGCGCCCTGAACCGCGGACCGAACCGCTACTACGTCGAGGTGCACCCGGAGCGCCTGCGCGGTTTCGTCACCATCGCCAGCCACCCATGGGTGGTCGCCGTGTGCCGCGCGGTGCTGGGGCCGGATTACCGGCTGGTCGAAGTCGGCTTCGACGTACCGGGTCCGGGCGCCATGCACCAACCCTGGCACCGCGACTTCGCGGCGCCGCCGGAGACGGTCCGGGGTCGACGCTTGAGCTCGCTTGCCTTCAACATCACGACCGTCGACGTGACCGAGGAAATGGGGCCATTCGAAATCGCACCCGGCACCCAGTGGGATACCTACGACGGCGACCCGATGTTTCCGGCCAAGGAACTGTGGCCGCGCTACGAGGCGCGTGCGCAGCGCAAGCTGCCGAAGGTGGGCGACATCTCGGCGCGCTCGGCGCTCACGATCCACCGCGGTACGGCCAACCGCTCCAGCATCTCGCGGCCGGTTCTGGTGGTCGGGGCGGACGCCCCGGACGCCACCAACGCCATCAAGCACGACCTGCAGGTGTCGCGCGCATTCTACGAGAGCCTGCCGGAGCAGTTGCGCCACAATCTCGGCTGCCGGGTGGTCGAGCGCCTCGAACCGATCCAGCAGGCGCACACGATCGAGGGCCTGAAGATGGGCGTGGCGATGGGTGTGATGGGAGCGATGGGGGGATAGCGAACGAGGCGCCCGGCGGAGCCGGGAACGCCTCGCCGGCAGGGCCGCGCTGCGGCAGCCCTGCCGGGTCAGTCCTTGTCGGGTACCTGCTGCGACGGTACCGGGGTCTTGAGCGCGTCCGGTACGGCATCCGCAATGCCGTTTTCAGGCATCTGGCCGACCCGGCGCGCCTCGTCCGAATGCTGGTCGAGGCTGACTTCCTCGGCCACGTCGAAACGGCCGTCCTCGGCGCCTTCCTCGCCCGGGAGCAGGTTCTCGGAACGCTGGTCCTGGCCGCCGCCCGCGTTCGGCGCGGCCTGGTCCGCGGCTTTCTGTTCGTTGCCTGGTTGACTACCTGGTTGGATCGATGGGGCCATGCTGTCCTCCTGTTGACGGTTTTTCATGGCCCATTATCGCGCCGGCCCGGACGAGCGGGCGCACGCTAGTTTGCATCTTCCCGGTCGCGCCTTTCCTTCTGCGGCAAATTCTTCTCCACGATCGCCCATACGATCATGCCGTAGGCCAGCACCCGTATCAGGTAATGCAGCGGCGAATCCTCGCCAGCTTCATTCAGTACGGCGGAATACACCCGGTGCAGTCCTTCGATGAAGAACGAGAGGGCGAAATACAGGAAGAACCGGTCTCCCGTATTGCGCCAGAAGCGCAGGAAGAACAGCGCGATGGTCAGGGAAGCCATCGATATCGCGCCGTACATCATATGGACCATCGGCTCACTCCTTCTCGTAGATCAGTCCGTACAACAACAGCAGGCAGGCAGCCAGCGCACTGACGACGCGCAGCGGCATGAAATCGACATTCGGAAATACGACTTTGTCGAAGATCAGGAACAGGTTGTTCAAGGTCATTACCGCGAAGCACAAGCCGCTCCAGAACAGGAGGCGGTAGCGCGTACGCCGGTAGCTGGCGAAGAGCAGCCAGGTACAGGCCAGCGAGGTCAGCATGCACAGGGTATAGATGAGTTCGCCCATGTGGTTCCTTTAGGTATCCTTGCGCAAACGGAATGCATCGGCGAACTGCTGCGCCTTCCGGTCGAGGGTAGAGTGGATCAGGTTGGTCACATCGACGAGATGGCGCGCATACAGGTCGGCCAGGCCGTCGATGCGCTCGCGCAGCGTGTCGGAGACCGGTGCGTAGCAGAAGCAGGCTTCGTGCGGCGCCGCGCAAGGGGCGGCCATGCCGGCGCGGCACAGGTCGTCGAGCAGGGCCTGCGCGGTGCGTTCGCTGATGTACAGCCGGCCGGCCAGCATCGCCCCGGTCCACTGCTGGCCGGGGTTGGCGCGCAGCAGCAGCAGCGCCTCGAGGAAGGGCACGGAGGGTACGCTCGTCAGGACAAAGCGGCGCAACTCCTCTGGGATCGACGTTCGATTCATTCTCTTCGGGTTAGGTTTCCCAAAAGGAATCATTTGTTGAGGAAGGGGCAATTTTAGACCATTCTCGCAAGAAATGGCGATTCAATCGTGCGCGACCATACGCGACTGGGCGTTTGACCTCCCTCAATGGTGCTCGGCTACAATGCGGGTTGTTTATGTTCACCCGATACACCATGCTCCGACCCTTCCTGGCCCGCCTCGGCTTTGCCGCGACCGTGGCTACCACGCTGGCGACGCTGCTGGCTTCCGGCGCCGTCCATGCCGCCAGCTGTGCCAACCATTATCTCGACGGCCGCCCGCCGGAAATCCGTAACCCCAAGCTGGCCGCCGCGACGCGCGAACTGTGCTACAGCCAATTCGGCATCATGCATTCGGGCGTCACCCGTACCGCGCTGTGGTCGGCGGAATACCTTGGCGCCGACCAGATCGAGGCCGCGCAAGGCCTCGACCGCGACAATGCCTTCCACCCGGAGCCGCGCCTGCCGCGCTCGCAGCGGGCCGAATTGTCCGACTATGCGCGCAGCGGCTTCGACCGCGGGCACCTTGCCCCGAACGGCAACATGCCGGACCGCCGCGCCCAGCGCGAGAGCTTTTCGCTGGCCAACATGGTGCCGCAGGACCGCGAGCATAACCGGCACATCTGGGCGCCGATCGAAGGTGCAGTGCGCAAGATGGTCAAGAAGGATGGCGCGCTGTATGTCATCACCGGCCCGGCTTTCCTTGGCAGCAACCTGCGCAAGGTCGGTAACGTACTGGTGCCGAGCCACTTGTACAAGGTGGTGTACAGTCCCCGCCAGAAGGCCGCCGCCGCCTGGTTCGTCGAGAACCGCGGCGACGCACCGATCCACGTGATCCCGGTCGCCGAACTCGAGCGCATCGTCGGCATCGAGCTGCTGCCTTCGCTCACGCAACAGCAGAAGGAGCGCATGCTGTCGCTACCGAAAATCCGCCAGAGGAAGAGCCGGAACTGATCCGGTGGAGCCGGTCCGCCGCACAACCCACGCCGAGGAAATCCATGCCAGCAAAGAAAACCTTCAAGCCCTACGCCAACGAAGCCGACGTGCTCGAGATCGGCAACCTGATGCTCGAGAACCGCCTGGACCGCATCACGGTGTCCGGCGACGTCGACCTCACCGTGGACAAGCCCGGCCTGGCCGCGGCGCGGCGCCTGCACGCGGCGCTCGCCGCCGTCGTCTCCGCGCTCGAGGCGCGCGAGCAGCAGGGCGAACTGCCCGATGCGCTTCCCCCGCCCGACGTCAAGACCGTCGACAACCCTTTCCTCTGACCGGCCCGCCCGCGCCATGCGGGCTCATCGTTCCGGCGCGGCAACGGTGCGCGTGCCGCGCACCGATTGCGGTAATCTCGTTCGACTGCCTGCGACAAGGAGCCGAGACGATGTCTAGCAATATCCCCGAAACAAATTCACAGGAAGGCCTGCGCATTCCCGTCATCGAGGAGCAGCTCGACGTCGGCACCCGCGTCGTCGAAACCGGACGCGGCGTCCGCATCCATAAAACGGTTTCCGAGCAGCCGGTCACCATCGACGAGCGCCTCACGCGCGAGGAAGTCGATGTCCGGCACGTCCCGGTCGACCGGATCGTCGCCCTGGAAGAGGCACCCGCAACGCGCCACGAAGGCGACACGCTGGTGGTACCCGTCCTCGAGGAAGTGCTGGTGGTCGAACGCCGCCTGCGCATCAAGGAGGAACTGCACATCACCCGCATCCGGCACGAAGAACGCTACCAGGACACCGTCCCGCTCAAGGCCGAGCGGGTCGAGGTCGAGCGCTTCGACGAGGCCGGCACACCGCCAACACCCTGACACCCACCATGACGGAGGAACGACCATGCAACATACCCTGATAGCCGTATTCGACAACCGCGCAGACGCACAGGGCGCGATGGATGAACTGCTCGCATCGGGCTTCTCGCAGCAGGACGTGCGCATGTCCGGCGATACCGGCATGAGCGCCGGCAGCACCACCACCGGTACCACCGCCGGCACGGACACCGACAGCGGCACCGGGATCGGCAGCAGCATCAAGCACTTCTTCAGCGACCTGTTCGGCAGCGACGACGACGCCGACCGCATGAGCCGCTACGAGGGCGCGGTTTCGGGTGGCAAGCACGTGGTCACCCTGACCGCCGATTCGCTGCCGGAAGTCGAGCGCGCCGCCGACATCGTCGAGCGCTTCGGTCCCATCGACATCGACGAGCACTCGGCCGGCGTGGGCATGGCCGGCATGGGCACGACGGCCGGGGCTGCGGGAATGAGCGCCGGGATGCAGCAGTCGTCGTCGATGTCGGCACAGTCCGCCGGCACGCTCCAGTCGACCCAGACCGGCTCCAGCCTGCAGGGCATGCAGGGCGGCGGCCAGCGCGTGGACTCGCTGCAGCGCGATACCGCTACCCAGAGCATCCCGGTGGTGGAAGAGCAACTCAAGGTCGGCAAGCGTGAAGTCCAGCGCGGCGGCGTGCGGATCTTCTCGCGCATCGTCGAAACCCCGGTGAACGAGAGCATCGGCCTGCGCGAGGAGCACGTGGATGTGCAGCGCCGCGCGGTCGACCAGCCGATCAGCCCGGCCGACGCCACCGCGTTCAAGGAGCAGACCATCGAACTGCGCGAAACCGCCGAGGAAGCCGTGGTGCAGAAGTCGGCCCGCGTGGTCGAGGAAGTCACCGTCGGCAAGCAGGTGAACGAACGCCAGGAGCAGATCACCGACACGGTGCGCCATACCGAGGTCGAGGTCGAGCGCCTGGGCGGCGTGTCCGGGCAGTCGGGCATCGACGACGACAGCTACTACCGCAATCATTTCCAGAGCAACTACGGCAGCACCGGAGCGGCGTACGACGATTATGCGCCGGCCTATACCTACGGCTCGCAGATGCGCAGCGGCCAGTACGCCGGCCGCCAGTGGGACGAGGTCGAAAGCGACCTGCGCACCAACTGGGAGTCGCGCAATACCGGCGGCACTTCCACCTGGGAGAAGATGAAGGCGGCGGTCCGCCACGGCTGGGATCGCATGACCGACAGCGGCGGCACCAACCGCTCGTATTGAGCATTTGGGGCGACCTGGCCAGCCCGGCTGCTTTCGTAGCCGGGCTGGGCGGGTCGCCCGTGCCCCCTCTCCGGGCGGCGGACGACGGCGCTGCGGCGCCGTTTTCTTATTGCCCGCGTTTCCCGACGATTTGAAGCGAAACCGCCGTGCCGGGCCGGACCGGCAGCCGCGCGCGCGCCCTGACGTGATTGATGTAATCTCAACTCACTAGCCTCAAGGCCACGAGGCAAGGACAACTACTTTACGGAGGAACGACCATGCAACATACGCTTGTAGCCGTGTTCGACAACCGGACCGACGCACAGAATGCGATGAATGAACTCCTGTCGTCGAACTTTTCCCGCCAGGATGTACACCTGTCGAACTCCGACCCGACCGGCATGACCGACAGCGTGACCGGCGCCAGCGCGACGAATACCGACGCCGACGACACCGGGGGCGGCATCAGCTCCACCATCAAGAACTTCTTCACCGACCTGTTCGGCGCCGACAACAGCGAGCATGCCAGCAGGTACGAGGGCGCCGTCACCCGCGGCCACCACGTGCTGACCGTAACCGCCGATTCCTTGCCCGAGGTCGAACGCGCTGCAGATATCGTCGAGCGCTACGGGCCGACCGACATCGACGAGCAGGCCTCGGGCGTGGGCGCGATGGGGGCCGGCGCCATGGCCGGCATGGGCGCGACAGCCTCCACGCCGGAGTCCATGCGCATGAGCGGCGCGGGCGGCATGCAGCAGTCGGCCGGCATGTCGGCCCAGTCGACCCAGTCGGGCCTTGGCCAGAGCCAGCAGCTGGCGACGCCACAACTCGACAACCCGGGCGACCGCAAGCTGTTCGCCCAGCAGTCGCTCAACCAGGCCGAGCCGATGGGCCAGACCTACCAGGAACCGCAGGGCAAAAGCGGCCTGAGCGCCACCGGCGGCACCTCGCTGCAGGGTTCGACCCTGCAGGAAAACTCGGTGCAGGGCTCCTCGCTCGACGGCACGCAAAAGAGCGACACCTCGTTCCTGGGCTCGGGCCAGCAGGGCGGTACCCTGCAAGGCAGCTCGGCGACGAACGCAATCCAGACGCCCGGCTCGGGACTCGGCGGCGATCCGGTGGGCAGCCCGAGCCACGCGCACCTGGGTTCCCGGCAGCTCGACTCGGGCAACCTGACCGGCGCCACCGGGGTCTCGCAGCAGCGCGACACCAGCTACCAGCCGGGTTCCAGCCGCACCGAGTCGCTACGCAGCGACGCCATGCACGCGGCCGGCACCCAATCGATCCCGGTGGTCGAGGAACAGCTCAGCGTCGGCAAGCGCGAAGTCCAGCGCGGCGGCGTGCGCATCTACTCGCGGGTGCGCGAAACGCCCGTCAATGAAACGGTGAGCCTGCGCGAAGAGCATGTGGACGTGCAGCGCCGTCCGGTGAACCAGCCGCTCGGCGCCGGCGACAGCGCCGCGTTCCGGGAGCAGAGCATCGAGATGCGCGAGACCGCCGAGGAGCCCGTGGTCGAGAAGTCGGCCCGCATTGTCGAGGAAGTCACGGTCGGCAAGCAGGTGAGCGAGCGCCAGGAGCAGATCCACGACACCGTGCGCCATACCGAAGTCGACGTGCAGCGCCTGGACGGCACGATGGCGCGCTCCGACATGCGCGACGACGACAGCTACTTCCGCAACCACTTCACCAGCACCTACGGCGTTTCGGGCGAGTCGTACGACGATTACGCGCCGGCCTACAGCTACGGGTCGCAGATGGCGCGCAGCGGCAGGTTCACCGGCCGCCAGTGGGACCAGGTCGAGAACGACCTGCGCAGCGACTGGGATACCCGCAACAGCGGCGGCCCCTCGACCTGGGAAAAAATGAAGGCCGCAGTGCGTCAGGGCTGGGACCGCATGACGACCGATGACGACGACAGCTATTACCGCAGCCACTACGACACGCACCTGCGCGATTCGGGCGTCGACTATGACAGCGCCAAGCCGGCGTACTCCTACGGCGCCGAAATGCGCAAGAGCGAACTGTACCGCAACCGCCCATGGGACGACATCGAGGGCGACATGCGCCGCGGCTGGGATTCGCGCGTCAACGTCGGCACCGGCGTCTCCGGCGACACCACCGACACCTCGGCCGGCACCACGGGCGGGGCGGGCGCGGCCGTGGGCGGCGCCTGGGACAGGATGAAGTCCGCGGTGCGTCACGGATGGGAGCGCATGACCGATGACGACGACAACGATCGCGAATACCGCTCGCACTGGAACGCCACCTACAGCACCGAAAGCGGCAGCACGTACGACGAGTACAAGCCGGCCTATTCCTACGGTTCGGAGATGGCGCTCAACGAGAAGTACCGCGGGCGCCAGTGGAACGAGGTGGAGAACGACCTGCGGACCGACTGGGATACCCGTTACGGCAGCGGTGGGCAGTCGACCTGGGAGAAGATGAAGTCGGCGGTTCGCCATGGATGGGATCGCATGACGTCCTGAGCGGGCGCATGCATTGATGGTACTCCCGCGACAATCGGGCTCCCACCTTCGCGGGAGCGACGGTCTTCAGGCTGGTGAATGAAACGAGGTGTCGCGGGCACCTAACCTTGTGCATCGTTCCCGCGAAAGCGGGAACCAAAGCGTGGCCAGGTACTTGCAGACGTCGTTCCCGCGCAGGCGGAAACCCAAGTTTTCCAACACAGCCCGCAGCACCTACAAAATCGGCGCCCCCGGGGCGCCGATTTCACTGCTACAGCCCGCAGCCGGACTGCCTTACTCTGCGAACGCCGCCGATGCCGGCGTGATCCGCACCGCTTCCGGCCTGATCCCCAGTTTCATCGACCCGATCTGCTGGTCCTCGTCCAGTAGCGCCTGCGGCTTTTTCGCGTCATAGCTGATCGGCGAGAACGCATCGCTCACCAGCTTTTCCTTCAGCCCGGCCGCGTCCCTGGTGATCATCACCACCGACAGGTTCTTGCTCGACAGGTGCTTCCTGATTGCCGCGTTCACGTCCGCCACCGTCAGCTTCTGCAAACCTTCGCGCATCATGCGCGTGAATTCCGGCGTACGGTACCACTGCGAATCGAGGGCGTAGCCCAGTTGCTGGTCCTGGGTCGCGGTCATGACGAACACATTCTTTTCAAGGTAGCCGCGGGTGGTCTCGAAGTCCTGCTGGGACAGGCCGTTGGCGAGCAGCTTGTCCAGTTCGAACAGCGCGGCGCGCAGGGCGAAGTGGCTGTTCTGGGGCGCCACCGGACGGATCCAGACCTCGAACAGCTGCGCCTTGCGGCCCAGGTTCGGGCTCGGGAAGAACTGGAACATCCCGCGCGGGAAGGCTTCGATATACGCGTAGTCGCCGTAGTTCATGCCGCGCTCTTCGCGGATGCGCTGGTACAGGCGCGCGCTCGAGGCGCGGTGCTCGCCCAGCCAGGTCTTGGCCAGCCACAGGGCCGGGAAATCCGGATGCGACCGGGTCACTTCCAGCGGCAGGCCGAAGGAGATCGCGGTCGCGCGCGTGTTCTTCTCGATGATCTCGACCTCCAGTCCGTTCGGCATGCGGCCGCGGATGGCCGGCGTCGCCGCCAGCCCGTTCCCGCCCGGCAGGCGCGCCAGTGCGGCCTTGAGCGAGGCGACCATCCGGTCCGACACGTCGCCCGAGATGCCGACCCGTACCGCGCCCTGCGTGTAGGCCTGGCGATAGAAATTCCTCACGTCGTCCAGGGTGATCGACTCGATGCCCTTGACGGTGCCCAGCACCGGATGGCCGTAGGGCGTGCCGGCGAAGACATTTGCCTGCAGCCTTTCCTTGCCGAATTCCTCTTCGTTATTGTCCTTCAGGTCGAGCACCAGCGCGTTCTTCTGCGCATCCTTCAGGCGCCGGAAGTCTTCCTCGCGAAAGCCCGGTTCCACCAGCAGCGGCAGGGCGATACCCAGGTACTGGTCCCAGTTGTCCTTGTGGGTGGTGCCGGTGAAGGTGGTCATCTCCTTGTCGGTCTGCTCGGTAAAGCTGCCGGCCAGCGGGAACAGGGCCTTGGTCACCTCGTCGATCTTGCGCTCGCGCGAGCCGCTCGACGCGACCATCGCCGCAGTCAGCGCCGCCAGCCCTTCCTTGCCTTTCGGGTCGTGCGCCGAGCCGGCCGCGAACAGAAGCTTGAAGCGGATCTGCGGCAGGGCCGATTTCTGCACCAGCACATCGAACCTGGCGTCCGACAGCGCTGCGGCCGGCGCCAGGTCGGCAAGCTTCGGCAGGGTCTGGATCCCGGCCGGCAGCGCCTCGTGCGACAGCGTGGTCACCACCATCGAGTCGTCCACCAGGTACTTGCGGGCGGCGGCCTGCAGGTCGGCCGGCGTCAAGCTGTCGACCACGCGGTAGTAGCGGTTCAGGGTGCCGAACGAGCGGTCGAAGTGCACGTACGAGGCCAGGGTCGAGGCGATCGCCTCGGTGTTGTCGAGCGAGCGGATCAGGCCATACTTGTTGGCCGACTTGGCGTCGGCGAGCCGGGCGGAGGTCACCGGCTCGTCACGCAGCTTCGCCACCGTCTGCAGGATGGCGTCGCGCACGTAGAGGGCATCGGCCGGCTTCTTGACGCGCGCACCGATGGTGGCGAGCGTCGGGTCGACGCGGTTCGGAACGAAGTCGAACAGCTGGTCGACCTTCTGTTCGTCCTGCACCAGGCGCTTGTACAGGGGCGAGGTGCGCCCGAACGACAGCGACAGCAGCATCGACAACGCGGCCTGGTCCTTTTGCGTGTCGGAGAAGGCCGGGGCGCGGAAAGCCACGGTCACCAGCGGCAGGGTGGGGGTTTGCCAGGCCACGTGGCGGTATTGGGCCCCCTTCGGCGCCGGCTCGACCGGCACGTTGGACTTGAAGCTGCCGCGGCGCCAGGCGCCCCAGTATTTCTCGACCATCGCGACCGCCTTCGCGGGCTCGACGTCGCCCGCGATGATCACGGTGGTGCGTTCCGGACGGTACCAGCGGTCGAAGAAGACCTTCGAGTACTCGTACTGGTTCGGCATGTCCTCGATGTCCTTGAGGAAGCCCATGGTGGTGTGGCGGTAGGTGTGGGTGCTGAAGGCGGCTTCGCGCTGGGTCTCGAACAGCTTCTGCATCGGGTTCGCGCTGTTCTTGTTGTACTCGCCCAGCACGGCGCGCGACTCGGTCTTGAATGCCTCGACCGGATACGATAGGTTCTGGAAGCGGTCGGCCTCGACCTTCAGCACCGTTTCCAGGTCTTCCTTGGCGAAGGTCGTGTAGTAATTGGTGAGGTCGTCGCTGGTGTAGGCGTTCTGGCGCGCACCGGCCCTGGTGATGATCTCCTGGTACTTCTCCGGCGGGTAGGTGGGCGTCCCGCGGAACATCATGTGCTCGAAGAAGTGGGCGAAGCCGGACTTGCCCGGCTCGACTTCGTTGCGCGAGCCGGTCTGCACCGGGATGTGCACCGATACCAGGTTCGGGAACCCGGTCGGCACGACGATGATCTTCAGGCCGTTGGGCAGGGTCTTCTCGGTGGCCTTGAACGGCAACACGTCGCCCCCGGCCGCGCTCGCCGCGCTTGCCTTGGTGGCTGGCGCCGCCAGGGCAGGTGCGGCAAACGCAAGCATGCCCGTGGAAATGAGGGTCGCGAGCACGGTCCGCGACAGGGTGGGTTTCAGCACGTTCTCTCCTTTATGGAATATTGCTAACCGCAAAGGATAGAATATTCGGCAAGGAAAGAACAGCACAATCAGGCATGCATACGCGAGGCGGCCCGGGCCGAGGCCCGCACAGAATCCGGGCAATGCGGCAGGCGATGCGGGCGATTCAGGCCGCTTCGCTGAGCGGCAGGCTGATGCGGTTGCGGCCAAGATGCTTGGCGCGGTACAGGGCGGCATCGGCGGTGGCCACCAGCTGGCTGGCGTTGTTGTCCGGCCCGGCGATGGCGGTGGCTGCGCCGATCGACACCGTCACGTGGCGGGTGGGCGCAGTGGAAGGCAGTTGCAGCTGCTCCACGCGGCAGCGGATGCGTTCGGCCACGATCGCGGCGCCCTTGAGCGACTGGTTCGGCAGGATGACGGCGAATTCCTCGCCGCCATAGCGCGCTACCAGGTCGTTGGCGCGCATCTCGCTCGACACCGCCTTGGCGATGCGTTTCAGGCATTCGTCGCCGCCGAGGTGGCCGTTGGCGTCGTTGTAGGCCTTGAAGTTGTCGACGTCGACCATCAGGAGCGACAACGGCTGCCCCTGGCGCAGGGCGCGTGCCCATTCGGCGTGTAGCGTGTCGTCGAAGCAGCGCCGGTTGGCCAGGCCGGTCAGGCCGTCACGGGTGGCCAGTTGCTCGAGCGCGACCTGGGCCATTTTTTCGTCGGTCAGGTCGCGCAGGGTTTCCACCACCGCCGCCAGTTCGCCCTCGGCGTCGAAGATCGGGCTGGCCTCGGCGGCCAGGTAGCGGCGGCGGCCGGCGCGTGGCATGTCGAACCAGGACTCGATGCACAGGCTGGACGGCATGCCCTCCGGCGCGCAGCGCGGCATTATCCGGCGCACTTCCGCGGTGCGGTTCTGCAAGACCAGGTCGGCGAGCGTCGGGCGGCGATGCTCGTAGAAGCTGCGCCAATGCTCGCTGGTGCCGACGATTTCACTGGCCGACACGCCGGTCAGGCGCTCGCAGGCGCGGTTCCAGATCATGACGCGGGCTTGCCGGTCGAGCACGAAGACCGGGATCGACAGCGATTCCATCAGTTGCCCGACGAAAGCACTGTCCTTCACGAGTGCGGTAGGGGCAGGAGCACCGTCGGCGGCGCCGTCGCTTGTCGAACTGATCATGGTCGTCCTCTGCGGTTCCGGTCCGGCAGCCGAAATGACTGCCAACAGGAAAGAATTCTGCTACCGCGCCGCGGTCGCCTTCTTGATTTTCAGCAAGAGAACATGTCCTGTGGATCGGTTCAGACCGGGATTGCCTCCCGCCTTGCCGGCAGGGTAACGCAGACCACGGTACCGCCCCGGCGCCCGTTGGCGACCCGCATGGTCCCGCCGAACGCCTCGGCGCGCTCGCGCATGCCGTCGAGGCCGCAACCACGGACCACCGGTACCGCCAGGCCGACGCCGTCATCCTCGACCTTCAACATGATCTCGCTGGCCGATTCGACCAGGGTGACGCAGACGGTCGTGGCATGCGCGTGGTGCGCGATATTGGACAGCGACTCCTGCAAGGCGCGGAACAGCACCGCGTCGGCTTCGCGGTCGCCCGGCTGGCGCGCCGGATCGACGCCGGCATCGAAGCGGTAGTCCAGTCCATGCAGGCGCGCAAAATCGGCCAGGTGGCGCTCGGCGGCCTGGCGCAGGGTGTCTCCCGGGGCGATCGGCCTGAGGCCCGCGACGATGGCGCGCACCGCGCGGATCGCGGCGTCGAGGTTGGCGATCGCGACCGACAGCTTATCGTGTGCCGCCGGCGAGGTGCCACGCACTGCGGCTTGCTGCAGGGCCAATTCGACCCGCAACGAAAGCAGCCGGTGGCCGAGCTCGTCATGCAGGTCGCGCGCGATCCGGTTGCGCTCGCTGTCGCGCACGCCTTCCTGCTTGCGCACCAGGCGGCACAGCACTTCATGGCTGCCGGCCAAGGCATTTTCGACATCGGCATGTGCGCGGCGTTCCGCCTGCAACTGCTGTTCGAGCGATCGGGAGCGCTCTTCGGCCGCCTGGGTGCGGCGCGACAGGAGCACGGCCATCGCGAGCGCGGCGAGCGTGACCATGGCGGCGGCCAGGAGCTCGGGCGCGGTGCCGCGCATCGGAAGGGGTAGCGGCACCGAGGCGAACGCCGGCGTGCTGGCGGCGAACGCGGCGCCGATTGCCAACCGGCGCGGCAGGCGTTTGGCCATAGCAAGGACTAGGAATGAGAGGGATTTCGTCATGGCATCCTTCTTACGAGCATTCGGAAGATTCCGTACGAAGGTACACCGCAGTCCGGCCACGAATATTGTCGATCCTCAATGCATGAACACGACAGCCGCAGCGGAAAGACAGGCGCCGGGACCACTGCGAAGGAAGGCCGCGCTATAATGGAGGGTTACCGAAAGGCTTACCTTCCATTCCATCTCGTGACTTACAGCATCAAAGAGATCTTTTATACCCTGCAGGGCGAAGGTGCCCATGCCGGGCGTCCGGCCGTGTTCTGCCGCTTCTCCGGCTGCAACCTGTGGACCGGCCGCGAGGCAGACCGCGCCAGCGCGGTCTGCACGTTCTGCGATACCGACTTCGTGGGCACCGACGGCGAGCGCGGCGGCAAGTTCCGCAACGCGGCGCTGCTGGCCGCCGAAATCGACAGCTTGTGGCCGGCCATGCACGCTGCCAGCAAGTACGTCGTCTTCACCGGCGGCGAGCCGCTGCTGCAACTGGACCACGCGCTGATCGATGCGATGCACGCCTGCGGATTCGCCATCGCCATCGAGACCAACGGCACCCTGCCGGTCCCGGAAGGCGTGGACTGGGTCTGCGTCAGCCCGAAAATGGGCTCGAAGCTCGTGGTCGAGAAGGGCAACGAGATCAAGGTGGTCATCCCGCAGGCGGGGCAGGACCTGTCCGCCTACGAACACCTGGACTTCGAGAACTTCTACGTGCAGCCGATGGACGGCCCGCTCGCCGCGCACAACACGCGCCTGGCGATCGAAACCTGCCGCCGCAACCCGAAGTGGAAGCTCAGCATCCAGACCCACAAACTCCTCCAGATTCCATAAGTTCCAGATTCCTTCATCCGCAATGCTGACCATTACCCGCAAGCTGGAATTCGATGCCGGCCATCGCATTCCCGACCACAAGAGCCAGTGCCGCAACCTGCACGGCCACCGCTACACCCTCGAGATCACGCTGACCGGAGATGTCATCGATGCTGAAGGAAATTCCGACAACGGCATGATCATGGACTTCTCGGACGTCAAGACGCTGGCGAAAGAGCATCTGATCGACGTGTGGGACCATGCCTTTCTCGTGTACGAAAAAGACGACAAGGTGCGTGAGTTCCTCGCATCGCTGCCCGGCCACAAGACCGTGGTCATCGGCTGCATCCCGACCGTGGAGAACCTGGCGCGCGTCGCCTTCAACATCCTGAAGACGGTCTTTACCGACCGCTACGGTACCGGCCTGCGCCTGCACAAGCTGGTGCTGCACGAAACCCCAAACTGCTGGGCAGAGATCACGGACGCCTGATCGTATGGGTGACCCTATGCCGGAACGCTACATGCAACTGGCGATCGAGCAGGCGCGCCTGGCCTGGGCCGAGGGCGAGGTGCCGGTCGGCGCGGTCGTGGTCAAGGATGGGGAAGTGATCGCCACCGGCTACAACCAGCCGATCGGGCGCCACGACCCGACGGCCCACGCCGAGATCGTTGCGCTGCGCGCCGCGGCCGAAAAGCTTGGCAACTACCGCCTGCCCGGTTGCGAACTCTACGTCACGCTGGAACCCTGCATCATGTGCTCGGGCGCGATGATGCACGCGCGCCTGGCGCGGGTGGTGTACGCCGCGGTGGACCCGAAGACCGGCGCCGCCGGCTCCGTGGTCAACCTGTTCGAGCACGAAACGCTGAACCACCACACGACCGTGCAGGGCGGCGTGATGGCGCAAGAGGCCAGCAGCCTGCTCAAGGCCTTCTTCGCCGAACGCAGGGCCGCAGCCCGGAAAATCCCTTCCGCCGAACAGAAGCCGGTCGCCGATCCTGCCTGAGCGCCCCCACGCCATCGAAAGTGGTATGCTGGTTTCAAGCTGCCTCCGGGCTGCGAGGTTTTCCTGTCGCCCGACTGACGTCCGAATGATTTGATGCCGCGTGTGCCGCGGCGCCGACATCGTGCCATGCCTACGCTGAACGCCAACGGAATCCGCATCGCCTTCGACACCGCAGGCGACCCCAAGGCTGTACCGCTCCTGCTGGTACATGGCCTCGGCATGCAGCTGACCGCCTGGCCCGACGAGTTCGTGGACGGCCTGGTCGAGCTCGGCTTCTATGTCATCCGCTTCGACAACCGCGACTGCGGGCTGTCCACCAAGTTCGAGCAGGCCGGCGTGCCCAACCTCACGCTGGCATGGCTCAAATCCAAGCTCGGCTGGCCGTTACGCGCGGCCTACCGCCTCGACGACATGGCCGAAGACGCAATCGGCGTCCTGTCCGCGCTCGGCGTGGCCCGCGCCCACGTGGTCGGGGTTTCGATGGGCGGCATGATTGCCCAGATCCTCGCAGCACGTTATCCCCAGCGCATCCTGAGTTTGACCTCGATCATGTCGAGCACTTGCCGCCGCGGGCTGCCCGGGCCCACCAAGGAAGTGCGCAAGATGCTGTCCAGCCGGCCGGGCGACGCCGCCGACATCGAGAGCATCATCGACCAGGGCGTAAAGATCATGCGCGCCATCGGCAGCCCCGCTTATCCGACGCCGGAAAAACTGCTGCGCAAGCGCGTTGCCCGCTCGGTGCGCCGCAGCTATTGTCCCGGCGGCGTCGCACGCCAGATGATGGCAATCGCCGCCTCGGGCGACCGCTGCGCGCAACTGGCCACCATCACCGCGCCCGCGCTGGTCATCCACGGCGCCGCCGACCCACTGGTGCCGCCCGCCTGCGGCGAAGACACCGCCAGCCGGATCCCCGGCGCCCGCCTCGAGATCATCGAGGGCATGGGCCACGACCTCCCGCCGCAGTTGGCCGAGCGGCTCCTTGCCTTGATCGACGCCCACGCCAGGGGTAAGATGTTGCCAGACTCAACACCCCGCTTATTTGTCAAACAATAATCGTCAATCAGTGATCACCCCGAAAATCGGCATTGCCATCGTGGCGCCCGCCGGCCAGGCGCTCGAACCGTGCGCGGTCGACCGCGCCATCGCCCGCCTGGAAGGCCAGGGCTGCCTGGTCCACAACTACTACGACCACGCCTGCATCCATGAACGTTTCGGCGGCACCGACGAGGGCCGGCTGGCCCAGCTCCATGCGGCCGTCCAGGACCCGGACGTTCATCTCATCATGGCCCTGCGCGGCGGCTACGGCACCACCAGGCTGCTGCCGCACGTCGATTTCGAGGCGATCGCCGCCAGCGGCAAGCTGGTGGTCGGCTTCTCCGACATCACAGCCCTGCACATGGGCCTGTTCGCGCGCACCGGCGCGCTGAGTTATGCCGGCCCGATGATCACGCCGGATTTCGGCGTCGCCGAGCCGGTGCGGTTCACGCTCGACGACTTCTGGCGCTGCCTGGCGGGGCCGACCCACACCATTACCGAATGCGTGCCGGGCAACCCGCGGGTGCAGGAAGCCGGAACGGTCTGGGGCGGCAACCTGGCCATGCTCGTGTCCTTGCTGGGCACGCCCTGGTTCCCGCGCATCGACGATGGCATCCTGTATCTCGAAGACATTGCCGAGCATCCCTACCGGGTCGAGCGCCTGCTGCTGCAGCTGCACCAGGCCGGCGTCCTGGCCCGCCAGCGCGCCATCGTGCTGGGCGACTTTTCCGGCTACAAGCTGGGCGCCAACGACAACGGCTACGATTTCGACACCATGCTGGCCTACCTGCGCGCTACTTTGCCGGTTCCGGTCATACACGGGCTCACCTTCGGACACATTCCGACGCGCGTCACGATTCCGTTCGGCGCGCAGGGACAGCTGGATGCGGATGCCTGCGGGTTCACGCTCAAGCTGTCCGATTATCCGACGCTGCGCAGCGGTCCAGGCTGCGCCTGACCGGCTCGTCACGCAAGGATGCGCATGCGAGTCGAGCTAGTCCACTTCGACGAAGTGTTCGACGTAGCGGCTGGCCGTGGCGACTTCAGCTTCAGGAGCGGCGGCCACGCGTATTACGGCGTTACGTTTCGGAGCAATGCCATTCCGCAGGCAGGAGCGGCCTATGCCGTCGCGTTTGCCGAGCCGGGGAACTGGGCTAGCGTCCTGGGCTGGCGCGAGCTTCCTTCGGGAAAGCCGATCCTGAAATATCCGACCTGGTCGGAGTGGGTAGAGGAACTGGGCGACATCCTCATGTACGGGCCTTTCTTCGCGGTGGGTGGCTTCCTGTTCGGCGGCGCGGGCGGTGCCGCGGCAGTGCTGGCTGCGGCCGCCTGCGCGGTTTTCTTCAAGATCCGGCGTGTGACGCGGCGCAACCGCGAAGTCGCGCTCGGCTTGATGGCCGGGATCCCGTCCGGCCAACCGGCCTGACACAGGCAAGCGGGTAGGGGATTGGCGCCCCAGGCTGCGATAAACAGGGTGGGGCGTGCTAAAATGCAGGGTTTATCGGGCTGTTCGCGCGAATGTCGTGCGAACTCCGCGCAAACTCTGCTTCTAAAGGTTTCCTAGTGCTATCCACAGCCAATATCACGATGCAATTCGGCGCCAAGCCGCTGTTCGAGAACATCTCCGTCAAGTTCGGCGAAGGCAACCGCTACGGCCTGATCGGTGCGAACGGCTGCGGCAAGTCGACCTTCATGAAGATCCTCGGCGGCGACCTCGAGCCGTCGGCCGGCAACGTCAGCCTCGACCCGGGCGAACGCCTGGGTAAGCTGCGCCAGGACCAGTTCGCCTACGAGGACGTGCGCGTGCTCGACGTCGTCATGATGGGCCATACCGAGCTGTGGCACGCCATCTCGGAACGCGACGCCATCTACGCCAATCCGGAAGCGACCGACGAAGACTATATGCGCGCCGCCGAACTGGAAGGCAAGGTCGCGGAATACGACGGTTACTCGGCCGAAGCGCGCGCCGGCGAACTGCTGCTCGGCCTGGACATCGCCGGCGACCTGCACCAGGGACCGATGAGCGCCGTCGCGCCGGGCTGGAAGCTGCGCGTGCTGCTGGCACAGGCCCTGTTCTCGAACCCGGACATCCTGCTGCTGGACGAACCGACCAACAACCTGGACATCAACACGATCCGCTGGCTGGAGAACATCCTCAACGAGCGCAACTCGACGATGATCATCATCTCGCACGATCGTCACTTCCTGAACCAGGTCTGCACCCACGTGGCCGACATGGACTACGGCACGCTCAAGATCTATCCGGGCAACTACGACGACTACATGCTGGCCTCGACGCAGGCGCGCAACCAGCAACTGGCCAACAACGCCAAGGCCAAGGAAAAGGTCGCCGAACTGCAGGACTTCGTGCGCCGCTTCTCGGCCAACAAGTCCAAGGCCCGCCAGGCGACCTCGCGCGCCAAGATGATCGACAAGATCAAGATCGAGGAATTCAAGCCGTCCTCGCGCGCCTATCCGTTCGTCCGTTTCGAAGGCGAGAAGAAGCTGCACCGCCTGGCCGTCGAAACCGAAGGATTGTCGAAAGCCTACGACCGCCAGCTGTTCAAGAATTTCTCGATCATGGTCGAGGCCGGCGAGCGCATCGCGATCATCGGCGCCAATGGCGCCGGCAAGACCACGCTGCTGCGTTGCATCGGCGGCCAGGAGATCACGGGCCTCTCTAGCGACCAGGGCCGCGTGAAGTGGGCCGAGAACGCCAACGTCGGCTACATGCCGCAGGATCCGACCGAGGAATTTGCCGGCGGCGAGAACCTGACCGACTGGATGGGCCAGTGGACCCAGGAAGGCGACGACGACCAGGCGGTGCGCTCGATCCTGGGCCGCCTGCTGTTCGGCGGCGACGAAGTCAAGAAGTCGGTGAAAGTGCTGTCCGGTGGCGAGAAGGGCCGCATGATGTACGGCAAGCTGATGCTGGGCCGCCACAACGTGATGCTGCTCGACGAACCGACCAATCACATGGACATGGAATCGATCGAGTCGCTGAACATTGCGCTCGATAAATACGCCGGCACCCTGATCTTCGTCTCGCACGACCGCGAGTTCGTCTCTTCGCTGGCCACCCGCATCCTCGAGATCCGCGAGAACGAAATCGTGGACTTCCAGGGTAACTACGAAGAGTACCTCACGAGCCAGGGCATTGCATAAGGATGGGTAGGGTGGTCGGCTCTGCCGACCGCGCGTTCGACTCCGGCGCGATCTGCTACTGCGCTGCTACTACGCATAGCGGAGCTGGACGCGCGGCCGGGAAAACCCGGCCACCCTACGAGCGCCGGAACGCTTCCGCATACACATCATGAGACCGTCACCCACATGATTACAGCACCGATCAAGACATACGAATACGACCGCCCGCAGGTCGGCGACGCCTGCACCATCAATCCGGCCACGGCCGAGGCCTGGGCGCGCGTGCCCGCCACCCCGACCGCCGCCGAGAAGACGGAATTGAAGGAACGTATCAAGCGCCTGCTCAAGGAACGCAACGCGGTGCTCGTCGCCCACTATTACGTGGACGCCGACCTGCAGGACCTGGCCGAGGAAACCGGCGGCTGCGTGTCGGATTCGCTGGAGATGGCCCGCTTCGGCCGTGATCACCCGGCCCAGACCCTGGTGGTGGCCGGCGTGCGCTTCATGGGCGAATCGGCCAAGATCCTGAGCCCGGAAAAGACCATTCTGATGCCGGACCTGGACGCGACCTGCTCGCTGGACCTCGGCTGCCCGGCAGACGAGTTCGCGGCGTTCTGCGACCAGCACCCGGACCGCACCGTGGTCGTGTATGCCAACACCAGCGCCGCCGTGAAGGCGCGCGCCGACTGGATGGTGACCTCGTCGATCGGCCTGGACATCGTCAAGCACCTGCACGCGCAGGGCAAGAAGATCCTGTGGGCGCCGGACCGCCACCTGGGCGCATACATCCAGAAACAGACCGGCGCCGACATGCTGCTATGGCAGGGGTCCTGCCTGGTGCACGACGAATTCAAGGGCGTCGAACTCGACCTGCTCAAGGCCGAACATCCGGAGGCCAAGGTGCTAGTGCATCCGGAATCGCCGGCTTCGGTGGTGGCGCAGGCCGACGTGGTCGGCTCGACCACCCAGCTGATCAACGCGGCGGTCAACCTGCCGGCAACCACCTTTATCGTCGCCACCGACAACGGCATCCTGCACAAGATGCGCGCGGCCGCGCCGGGCAAGCACTTCATTGAAGCGCCGACCGCCGGCAACAGCGCCACCTGCAAGAGCTGTGCGCACTGCCCGTGGATGGCCATGAACGGCCTGAAGAACCTGGCGGACGTGCTCGAAACAGGCGCCAACGAAGTACACGTCGATCCGGAGATCGGCCGCCAGGCCAAGCGCGCAATCGACCGCATGCTCGACTTCGCCGCCGCCAAGAAGGCACAAGCCCTGCCGAGCGGTGCGCTCGAGCAGAACGCCAAGCTGTTCCAGGGAGTGGGCCCGGCATGACCACGTTGCGTAACCCGTTTATTTCCGAGGGCCGGTTCGACGAGAAACTGCAGTCGGCTTTCGAGACCAACATCCTGGCGGCGCTGCTGGAAGACGTCGGCACCGGCGACCTTACCGGCAAGCTGGTCCCGCTCGAGCCGCGCGTACAGGCCCGCGTAGTCGTCCGCGAAGAAGCCGTATTGTGCGGCGCGCCCTGGTTCGAAGGCGTGATGCTGGCCGTCGACCAGGACACCGAGATCGACTGGCAATACGCCGAAGGCGACGTGATGGCGAAGGATTCGGTGGTGTGCACCATCGAAGGCTGCCCGCGTTCGTTGCTCACGGCCGAGCGCGCCGCGCTGAACTTCATGCAGTTGCTGTCGGGCGTGGCGACTGCGACCCGCAGGTACGTCGATGTGATCCAGGGTACCAACGCGGCCATTCTCGACACCCGCAAGACCCTGCCGGGCCTGCGCCAGGCGCAGAAATACGCGGTACGCGTCGGCGGCGGCAAGAACCAGCGCATGGCGCTGTACGACGGGATCCTGATCAAGGAAAACCACATCGCGGCAGCCGGCGGCGTCACCAGGGCCCTGCATGCTGCCGACGCGCTGGGCGCCGGCGTGCCGGTACAGATCGAAGTCGAAACCATCGCCGAGCTGCAAGAAGCGCTGGCAGCCGGCGTCAAGTCGGTGCTGCTGGATAACTTCGACCTCGCCATGATGCGCGAAGCGGTGCGTGTGAATGCCGGCCGCGCACTGCTCGAGGCCTCGGGCGGCATCAACCTGGACACGGTGCGCGCCATCGCCGAGACGGGCGTGGACCGCATCTCGATCGGCAGCCTGACCAAGGACGTGCGCGCTACCGATTATTCGCTTCGTATCGTCGACAAGGTGGATTGAACAATGGATTGGAGCAGACTTCGCCTTTCGCTGGGCGCGCGTATCTTGTGGCTGGCACTCGGCCTCTTCCTGGGCCTGCCGTCGCTGTCGATCGGCATCAGCACGAACAGCACGGCCGACCTGTGCTTCGGCATCGGCATGTCCCTGGTAGGCATCCGGGGCTTCCTGCGTCCCGTGATGTTCGGAAAAGCGCTGAGGCTGGAGCAGGATCCGAGGACGTCCCAGGTGTCGATCGGCTCGCCGGCGCTGCACGGCGGCTTGGCACTCGTCACCTTCCTCGCGCTGACCGCAGGGATCGTCATCAAGTTCGTCATCAACGGCTGAGCGGCCGGGGACTGCAGGTTCCCGGCCTCGTCCGGCCCGTGCCGGAACGACTCCTCGGGCAGACGAAGCTTGCTGCTTGATCTTCAGTCGGGCAAGATCAGACCCCGCTCTCGCTGGCCCGCGCCAGCGCCTCGGCCTCCGGCGTGCGCATGTGCACCGGTTCGCCCACGTGGGCCGCGATCTCGTCGATCGCCGCCATCACCTTTTCCGGATGGGCGTAGTGGGTCATGTGGCCGACGCCAGGTTCCAGCAACAACTGGCTGTCCGCCAGGCGCTCGCTGAGACGCTCCGAGTTGTGGCCGCAGTCGATGATCTTGTCCCGCGTGCCGGCCACGACAACCGCCGGGACCTTCAGCTCGGTGTAGCGCTTCGCCAGCGACATCGCCGCCGGCACCATGAGGGCGGTTTCGGCCGCGCTGGCACGTAGCTGCTTCGGCCGCAGCGCCATCCATACCGGGAAACGCTTGAAGCGCTCGGCCACAGGCATCGGCGCGAACATCCGTTTCGTCAGTTTCGGCCACAACAGGCGCGTGAGCAGCGGCGAGACTGTATAGCGCATCAGGTCGCCAACGATGGGCACCGCCGGCTGCGCCAGGACCGGCACCTCGAGCCGCACGCTGGGGTAGTAGTAGCCCGACAGCAGCACCAGTCCGCGCACGAACTCCGGCGCCTGCAGACCCATTGCCAGCGCGACCATCGTGCCCCAGGAGTGGCCAACGACGATCGCGGATTCGACGCCCAGCTGTTGCAAGGCGCCGTGCAGCAGGGCCGCCTGCTTGTCCGGTGTCCAGACGGTGGTGCGCGGACGCTCGCTGTAGCCGAAGCCTGGCCGGTCGAACGCGATGACGCGGTAGTGCTCCGCCGCGCGTTCGAGCAGGCCGCTGGTGGCGAAATCTTCGGCATACACGCCATTGCCGTGCAGGAGCACCAGTGCCGGCCCGCTCCCGCGTTCGAGGTAATGCAGGCGCACGCCATCGACCTCGACGAAACGCCCTTGCGGCGGATTGTCGCGCTCGGCCTGCCTGGTCTTGGCGCGGACATAAAAGAAAGAGGCAGCCAGGCCGATGCCTGCCAGGACGGCGCCGGCGCTCAGCGCGCCGGAGCGGCGCGTGCCGCCGGTCCTTGTGGTGGTGCTTGTACTGCTACGGTAGCTTGTGGTCACAGAATTCCCCTATGGTCGATGACGGGTGGTGACTCCTCCGGCTCCTCCGCGTGGAGCAGGCCGGCTACGCGCGGCAGCAACCGCTCGGCCGACTCTTCTATCTTGAGTGCGATCAGGTGGTCGGCGCGGGTGCGTCCGAGGTTGATCGCGGCGATCGGCTTGCCATTCTCCGTCGCCATGCGGCAGAACCGGAAGCCCGAATACACCATCAGCGAGGAGCCGACCACCAGCAGCGCATCGGCCGCTTCCATCTGGGCCAGGGCGCAGGCCGTGCGCGGCGGCGGAATGCCGTCTCCGAAGAATACGACGTCCGGGGCGAGCGGGCCGCCGCAATGGACGCAGGCCGGCAGATTGAAACCCAGCAGCGAATCCGGTTCGATGGCGGCATCGCCGTCGGGCAAGGGCGTCGCCAGGGCATTGGCCAGCTCCGGGTTCGCTTCTTCGAGCTGGGTCTGGACGAATGCACGCGGGAACTGCGCGCGGCATCCCATGCAGATCACGCTGTGGATGTTTCCATGCAGCTCGAGGACCGCATGGCTGCCCGCCTGCTGGTGCAGGCCGTCGATGTTCTGGGTCAGCAGGTAGCCGAAGCGGCCGTGCTGTTCGAGTCCGGCAAGGGCACGGTGGCCGGGATTGGGGGCCGCCCGCGCGATGACCGGCCAGCCGACCATGCTGCGTGCCCAGTAACGGCGCTGGATGTCGACCGAGCGCCGGAATTCCGGCCCCTGGATAGGTAGGCGGCCGCGGCGGGTGCCGTCGCGGTCGCGGTAATCGGGAATGCCCGAGGCGGTGGACAGGCCTGCGCCCGTCAGTACCAGCGTGCGCGGATACCGTTCCAGGAACTCCGCCAGCCTCTCGGCATGGTCTTGAACGGTGTAACCTTCTGCCATGTTGCGTGATCCTCCATTGGCTGGGATCGTAACATCACGCTCCACGGCACCGAAACACGTTTCGCTACCGTATCTTCCGGCTTGTTGAACGAGGTTCGGCCGCCTCAGCGGGCGGACACCGCGATCCCGCCGACGATCATGGCGAAGGCCAGCACGTGGTACAGGTGCGGCGCTTCCCCGAGGAAGGCCGAGGACAGCAGCGCCGTGAACAGGGGCGTCAGGTTGATGAAGAAGGCGCCGATGTTCGGGCCGGCGCGCTGAACCCCCGCACCCCAGCAGCCCATCGCCAGGATCGCCGGACCCAGCGCCACATACAGCAGCGCCGCGCCCAGGCTCCAGCTCCAGCCGACCTCTACCCCCTGCAGCGCCCATTCGCCACCGGTCAATGCTGCCGACCACAGCACGCCATAGCCTACCTGCACCAGCAGGAAGGCCGCCCAGTCCGCACGCAGCGCCGGCGCATCCTTTTTCTGCATCAGCATCCAGCTGTAGAAGGACCAGGCGATCGTCGCCAGGATCATGTACAGGTCGCCGATGACGAGCTGCAGGCTTAGCAGCTCGCCCAGGTCGCCGCGGCACAGCACGACCAGCACGCCGGCGACCGAAAGCACGGCACCGGCGACCTGGCGCGGACGCACCGGTACCCCGTAGAACAGGCGTCCGACCAGCAGCATCCAGACCGGCACCCCGGAGGCGACCAGGGTGACGTTGATCGGCGAGGAGCTCTGCAATGCCAGGTACTGCAGCGAGTTGTACAGGCCCACGCCCAGCAGCCCGAGGACGGCGTAGCGGCGCCAATTGGACAAGGCGCCGCTGCCGTGCCGGAATGCGGCCCTGCCCAGCGGCACCAGCACCGCGAGCGCGATGGTCCAGCGGATCAGGTTGAGCGTCATCGGCGGTACGGCGTCGCGCACCAGGCGGCCGACGATGGCATTGCCGGCCCACAGGACCGGCGGCACGGTCAGCAGCAGGATGGTGGAAGGCGTGAGGGAGGGGCGGTTCATGGCGGGGAAGCCGGCCCCGCGATACGGGGCCGGTAGAAGCGGGGAGTCAGCGGCGGTCCGGCGTCAGCACGCTCGGCAGTGCCTTGGGAAGCGTGTCCGGGAAGTCGCGAGAATAATGCAGGCCGCGGCTTTCGTGGCGCGAGAGCGCGCTGTTGACGATCAGCGAAGCGACCTCGACCAGGTTGCGCAGTTCCAGCAGGTCGTGCGTGATGCGGAAGTTGCGGTAGTACTCGTCGATCTCCTCCTTCAGCAGCGCGATCCGGTGCTGGGCCCGCTCGAGGCGCTTGGTGGTGCGCACGATGCCGACATAATTCCACATGAAGCGGCGCAGTTCGTCCCAGTTGTGGGCGATGACGACTTCCTCGTCGGCGTTCGTGACGCGGCTCTCGTCCCAGGGCGGCAGGGCCGGGTTCTCGATCTTCGGCGCGGCCGCGATCTGGTGCGCGCAGGCGCGCCCGATGACGACGCATTCGAGCAGCGAATTGCTGGCCAGGCGGTTGGCGCCGTGCAGGCCGGTGCAGGCGGTCTCGCCGACGGCATACAGGCCCGGGATGTCGGTGCGCCCGGCCAGGTCGGTGACGATGCCGCCGCAGGTGAAGTGCACCGCCGGCACCACCGGGATCGGTTCCTTCGTGATGTCGATCCCCAGTTCCAGGCAGCGCGCGTAGATGGTCGGGAAGTGCTCCTTGAGGAATGCCGGATCCTGGTGGCTGATGTCGAGGTGGACGTAGTCGAGGCCGCGCTTCTTCATCTCGAAGTCGATGGCGCGCGCGACGACGTCGCGCGGGGCCAGTTCGCCGCGCTCGTCATGTGCCGGCATGAAGCGGGTGCCGCCGGCGGCGCCTGCCCCTGGCGGCAGCTTGAGCAGGCCGCCTTCGCCGCGGATCGCTTCGGTGATCAGGAAGGACTTTGCATAGGGGTGGTACAGGCAGGTCGGGTGGAACTGGATGAATTCCATGTTCGAGACCCGGCAGCCGGCGCGCCAGGCCATGGCGATGCCGTCGCCGGTGGCGGTGTCCGGGTTGGTCGTGTACAGGTAGACCTTGCCGGCGCCGCCGGTGGCCAGTACGGTGTGCTCGGCCTCGAAGGTCAGCACCTGGCCGCTCTCTTCGTCCTGCACGTACAGTCCATAGCAGCGCGGCTGGCCGACCAGGTGCGGAATACCACCGTGAATCGCGCCGTGCACGCCCGAGCCGGTGAGCTTGTCGGAGGTGATGACGTCGATCGCGCAGTGGTGCTCGAACAGGGAGATGTTCGGGTGCGCGCGCACCTTCTGCTCCAGCGTGACCTGCACCGCGTGGCCGGTGGCGTCGGCGGCGTGGATGATGCGGCGCTGGCTATGGCCGCCTTCGCGGGTGAGGTGAAAGCCCAGTTCGGCCGAGGCGTCGCGCGTGAACGGCACCCCCTGTTCGATCAGCCATTCGATGGCCGCGCGGCCGTTCTCGACGATGTAGCGGGTTGCCGCTTCCTCGCACAGTCCGGCGCCGGCCACCAGGGTATCGGCGATGTGCTGGTCGTGGCTGTCGGCGGAATCGAGGACGGCGGCGATGCCGCCTTGTGCCCAGTTGCTGGCACCGTCCAGCAGCGCGCGTTTCGAGATGATTGCCACCTTGCGGGTCTGGGCCAGGTGCAGGGCGACCGACAGGCCGGCAAGTCCGCTGCCGACGATTGCAACGTCAAATTTCATTGGGATGTGTTGTGGATGTTGTTTTTGTAGCGAGGCATCACTATAGACGATTTGCACATTCCGCGCCGGGGCCTTGCCAGAGGGACAAGGGCGGGACAGTGTTCGCAGCCGCACCGATGACCCGGGTGCGGCGCGCTAGCATCGATCCCACCACCAATCAAGCAACGGGGAATGCCATGTCAGCACACAATGCCCAGGCACGCGCTGCCGCCTTGTCGGACAAGATCGGATCGATGCGCTTCGCCATGTTCACGACGCGCGATGCCAACGGCCACCTGGTCAGCCAGCCGATGACCAACCAGCAGGTCGACGCCGAGGGCGGCCTGTGGTTCTATACCCGCAGTACGACCGAACTGTGGGACAACATCGCCCACGAACCGGAAGTCAACGTCAGCTTCGCCAACAGCGACGACAGCACCTACGTCTCGGTGAGCGGGATCGCCGAGCGCGTGGTGGACCGTACCCAGGTCCAGGCGATGTGGAACCCGATGGTACAGGCCTGGTTCCCGGCCGGGCCGGAAGACGAGCACGTGGTCCTGGTGCGGGTGATGCCGCATGCGGCCGAATACTGGGACTCGAACGACAGCAAGATGGTGCGCCTGTTCGCGATGGCCAAGGCCGCGGTCACCGGTACGACGCCGGACGTGGACGCCGACCACGGCACCATCCGCATGTAGCAGACCTGCCGCCCCCGGCAGCAGACCGCCTAGCGTGCCGGAGGCAGGTCGCGCTCGTCCTGGTTGCCGCCGGTTTCCGGCGTGCCCAGGCCGGTGCCGGTCGGGCTGGCCTGGTCGGGGCGGGTGTCCTGCGGGCCGCGGCCCGCGTTCGTCATGGCACTGCCTTCGGCCACGACGTGCTCGCCCTCGTGCTCGCTCCCGTGCGCATGCCCGTGCCGGCTGGCCGCCACCGTGCCGTCCGGCGCGTTGGCGGTCTCGCCGGCCTGGTTGCGCGTCAGCCCATCGCCGCCGCTGCCCCCGGTCTCCTGCTGGGTCTCGTGCTGCGGGGTCGCGCCTTGCTGGCCGCTGGTGGTGCCGCCGACGCCGAGCGTCGTGGATGGGTCGTTCTGAGTGGTCTGGTTGGGCATGTCGGCCTCCATGTGCATGGAAGCCGATTATCGCCCAGCCGCCACCGGCCAGGCGCGCGCTTTCGGACCGGCCGGCCTAGCGGCCCGCCTGGCGGTCCCCTTCGTAGCGCTTGTATATGTCCGTCTTGCCGCCATCCTTCACCAGCAGCACCTCGTACGTATCCTTGCGCGAACCTTCCATGCCGGGCGAGCCCATCGGCATGCCCGGCACCGCGAGCCCGCGCGCTTTCGGTTTCTCGGCCAGCATGCGCTTGATGTCGGCGGCCGGCACATGGCCCTCGACCGCATAGCCGCCCACGCGGCCGGTGTGGCAGGAACCGTACTGCGCCGGGATGCCGAATTTTTCGCGGTAGCCGGACGGGTCGTCCACATCCTGGGCCTTCACCGTGAACCCGTTGGCTTCGAGGTGCTTGATCCACTGCTTGCAGCAGCCGCAGGTCGCGGTCTTGTAGACCTCGATGACCGGTTGGGCTGCGCCGGCGGCGAAGGGAAGGGAGAGCAGGGCGGCGAGCGCCGCCTGGTTCAGGAAACGGGACATGAAGGCTCCAATGAGGGGACGGAAGGCGCCAATACTATACCGGAACGGCGGCGTGAACGGCTACGGAAGCGGCATCCCGCGGCGCCCTTGGTGCCGGTCGAGCACGGTGCTATACTGTACATAATCACAGTATTACTTGCATCACCATGCCCCATTTCCTCCCGATCGACCTCGATCCGCCGCCCGAAGATACGCTGGAGCGCACCGCTGCAAGCGCCCGCGGCGGGGTATTTCGCGGCATCGCGGACGAACCGGTCACCGACGCCCAGACCGACGCCGAACTGGCACGCGAATACATCGGCCATGGCGAACTCAGTCCGAAGTCGATCGCCAACACGCAGAAGGAGCTGTACCGTTTCCTGACCTGGTGCCGCGAAGAGGCGCGCAAGACCTTCCACCAGTTGAACGTGGCCGACCTGAACGCCTACAAGGAGTTCATCCGCAATCCACCGCCGGAATGGGTCTCGGCGACGAAGTGGCCGCGCAACGATCCGCGCTACCGTCCGTTCTCGGGCCCGCTGTCGGATGCGAGCCGGCGCCAGGCGATGATCGCCGTGAAGGGCTTGCTCAACTATGCCGAGCAGACCGGCTACCTGCGGCGCAACCCGGCCCGGCTGGTGCGTAACGTGCGGGCGCCGCATGCAAGCCGCATCACGCGCTACCTGACGCCGGAAGCCATCGCCCATGCGATCGATACGGTGGGCGCGCGCAGCGCCGACACCCCGGCGGCGATCCGCCAGCGCGAGCGCGACCGTTTCCTGCTCATCGCCTTCGCCCAGACCGGCGCGCGGTTGAGCGAGATCGTCAGCGCGAACATGGGCGCCGTGTACAGCGAGGGTGACGGCCGCTGGTGGCTGGACGTGATGGGAAAGGGCGCCAAGCCGCGCCGGCTGCCGGTTCCGCCGGCGATGCTGGCCGCCTACCGCGCTTACCGCGGGGCCTTCAACCTGCCGCCCGAGGCCAACCGCACCGACCGCACCCCCCTCGTGCTGTCGAGCCGGAGCAAGGAGCCGGCGCGCATCACCGACGAAGCGGCCTCCGAGGCCCTGAAGGCCGTGTTCCTTGCCGCGGCCGGCAATGCCGCGGCGAAGGGCGACGGCGACAGCGCGGCGGCGCTGCGCCAGGCTTCAACCCATTGGCTGCGCCACAGCATGCTGACCAACCATGCCAACAGCGGCGTGCAGCTCAAGACGCTGCAGGACACCGCCGGCCACGCCAACATCGCCACCACGGCGGCCTACCTGCACAAGCGCGATCACGAACGGCACGACGAGATCCTGGGATCGGGCTCGCGCCTGGTCCCTCCGGACAAGTCCGGATAGCCTTCGCTCAGATGGGCAGTTCGGACGTGCCGCCGGCCGAGCCGCCGAAGTTCTGCAGGTCGTCGAGCGAGAGCCGGCGTTCGTTCAATGCGGCGACGATTGAAGCGAGCTGCTCCTGGTCGGGCTGCAGGTAGACAATCCGCTGCTCCAGTTCGTTGTCCCAGTACTTGGTATAGGGCACATCGGTTTCCGCCATGACTTTGGCGTCGAAGCTGCCGTCCATCATCTCGCCGACCAGCATCACCTTGGTGGTGTCCGGCGTCGTGTTCTTCACGGTAATGGCCATGCTCATCCTTTCGAGTGATCAGTTCGCATAAGCACATTCTTACCCACTTGAGCATCCGGGCGCAAACGGGCGTGCGCCATCCGTGCGCGGGCGCGTGTCCCCAGCGCAGGTGCGGCGGGGGAGGTAGTCCTCAACTGGCGCCACCACCGCCGCGCCAGCGTCGATGGGCGACTCCTGCCTGCGCTGGGTATGCGCGTGTCATGGCGGGGGAGCATGGTCCATGACGGGCGGGCGGGGCAGCGGCGCCCGTGCCCCACTGCGCGACCCGGGCAGAAGGGCAGGACCGGCACGACCGGCGTGTAAAAGCATGGGGTGGAAACGGATTTTGCAGGGGGAGGGAACGCCAAGCGTAGCGGCAGGCACTCGCGGAAAAGGCGGGTCTATGGAAAGTGGGCCGTGTTTGCCAACGTCCCGTATTGGTGCCGGTACGAACTGCTACAAACTGGCTGCCTTCCCAAACAACATGCCGGGCAGAACTACCGCAACTACCTGTCCTCAGCTCAAAAACGTACAAAAGAGGTTACCCATAGGCGTCATCCCCAGCCAGGATCGAACTCGACATTATGTATGCTAATGTCGAGTAGATTTCGTTGTACCGCAAGGTGGGAGGCGAACTATCGGGTAGGTCGGACACCTACCCGGTTCACCAGTATGAATGACTCTTGAACGATGGTGCCCGCTCCCGGCGGTTGCGTTTTCACAACATCAATTTGGCGCGCCCCCCGGCCGGCGTCTCCCGCGTCCACTGCGCGATTTGCAGCGAAAAGTGCCGGATGAGCCCGTATCTCCCGCGTATTTACGAATATTGACAATCTGCATGCTAATCGCATGCTGAAACCGGAATTTCTATTTCGCAAACGTTGCTCGCAACAATGTAGTTTATACATACAATCGTTGCATTCTTCTTAGCGCCGGACAGCCCACGATGCTGCCCGTGGCCGGGGGAGATGTCAGCCTGCTTCCACCTTGGCGGCAGATATACAGAGAATAGGAGAGAGTTCATGGCAGTAAAAACGAAACTGGCCCGTTCGCTTGCCCTCGCATTCGGGGCGACCGCACTGACGCTGGGCATGAGTTCGACAGTACTGGCGCAATCGAATACAACGGGTAACGTGTACGGCGTGGTCGAGAGCCCGGCCGGCGCGACAGTCGTGATCGAAAACCTGGACACCAAGCTGCGCCGGACTGCCTCCGTGGAGAGCAACGGCCGCTTCGCGGCTACCTCGCTGCCGCCGGGCCGCTACTCGGTCCAGCTGGTGCGCAACGGCACGGTCATCCAGACCCGCGAAGTCGAGGTGCTGATCGGCCAGGGCGCCGAAGCCGTGTTCACGACCCAGCAGGTGCAGGTGGTCGGCCGCCGCCGCGCGATCGACGTGACCAACACCAACAACGGCGCCATCTTCACTGCGGCCCAGCTGCAGAACCTGCCGGTTGCCCGCAACGTCGAGTCGATCATCCTGATCGCGCCGAACACGACCCAGGGCGACAACCGCTACCCGAACGGCGCCAACAGCTTCGGCGGCGGCGCGGTCTCTGAAAACGCCTATTACGTCAACGGTTTCCCGGTCACCAACCCGCTGACCCAGCTGGGTTACATGGAACTGCCGTTCGGGGCGATCAGCCAGGCGCAGATCCTCACCGGCGGCTTCGGCGCGGAATTCGGCCGCTCGGTCGGCGGGGTTGCCAACATCACGACCAAGAGCGGCACCAACCGCTGGGAAGTGGGCGGCATCGCGCAATGGGAACCGAAGAAGCTGGGAGCCAGCCAGGTCGACATCTACTACCCGGTCGTGGGCGCGACCAATACGGCCGCGACCGACGGCACCCTGTACCGCCGCCGTTCGGAAAACGAAACCGATCGCAAGCTGGTCGGCGTCAACGTCGGCGGTCCGCTGATCCAGGACAAGCTGTTCTTCTTCGGTTCGCTGGAGCAGTCGCGGACCGACTTCTCGGGCACCAATGCCGTTAACGGCCTGCGTACCAGCACCTCGGCCGGCATCCGCGGCTGGGAAGAGTCGGAAACCGAGACCACCCGTTACCTGGTCAAGCTGGACTGGAACATCAACGACAACCACCGTCTCGAGTACACCGGCTTCGGCGATACGTCGAAGAAGGACAAATACCTCTCCGGCTATAACTACGCCACCAGCGCTCGCAACGGCGTCATCGGCGCGAGCGAACACTACAAGAACTTCTCGGGCGAAACGCCGGTCGGCGGCATCGTCAACATTGCAAAATACACCGGCATCCTGACCGACAACCTGACGCTGACCGCCCTGTATGGCCGTTCGACCACCAAGCACGAGAACACCTACGGCACGTATCCGGGCGTGAACCCGAACGTCTACCAGGTCTCGTCCACGGTCGCGGCACGCGTCCCGGGACTTTCCTATCCCAACCCGAACCCCATCAGCGGCAACATTCCGGTAACGGGTGGCCGGGATACGGTCGAATCCGCGCGTCTGGACCTGGAATACAAGATCGGCAACCACACGATCCGCGCCGGTATCGACGAGAACCGTCTGAGCTCGGTGGACGCCGGCCTGTACCGCGCCGGCGGCGGTCTCTGGACCTATGCGCGCAGCGCCCAGCCGCCTACCACCCCGATTCCGCTGCAGAACGTGGTCGTGGCGCCCGCCAGCGGCGGAGGCTATGGCCTCCAGGGTTACTACGTGACCGAAACCAAGTTCACCTCGGTGACCGACGCCTATTCGGACCAGTCGGCGCAATACATCGAAGACCGCTGGCAAGTCACCAAGGACCTGCTGCTGACGATCGGCGTGCGTAACGAGCAGTTCGAGAACCGTAACGGCGACCAGCAGAAGTTCATGGACATGAAGGACCAGATCGCCCCGCGCTTCGCGGCATCCTGGGACGTCAACGGCGATTCGAGCTTCAAGGTGTTTGGTACCGCCGGCCGCTACTTCGTGCAGGTCCCGACCAACATCTCGGTCCGTGGCGCATCGCGTTCGCTGTTCACCACCCAGTCGTTCACCTACACCGGCGTCGATCCGACCACCGGTGCACCGCAGGGCCTGGTAGCGCTGGTGCCGGCGCCGTTCTCGACCAACAACGAGTACTTCCAGGTCAAGCACCCGAACAGCGTTGCCGCCACCAACCTGCGTCCGACCTTCCAGGACGAACTGACGCTCGGTTTCGAACGCGCGCTCACGCCCGACCTCACGTTCGGCGCCCGCGCAACCTACCGCACCCTGCGCTCGACCATCGACGACATGTGCGACGACCGTCCATTCAAGGCGTGGCTGGCACGTAACCCGAACGTGGACACCAGGAACTGGACCGGCTTCGGCTGCGCGGCCTTCAACCCGGGCGAGGACAACACCTTCCTGGTCGACTTCGCCAACACCGGTACCAACCTGACGGAAGTGAAGCTCTCCAAGGCCGACCTCGGCTTTGACGATGCGAAGCGCACCTACAAGGCGGTGGACCTGTTCCTTGAGCATCCGTTCCGCAACGGCTGGTACGGCCGCGTGAACTACACCTGGTCGAAGAACTACGGCAATACCGAGGGCCAGACCCAATCGGATATCGGCCAGCTCGACGTGTCGCACACCATCAGCTGGGACAAACCCGAGCTGATGCGCGACAAGTACGGCCCGCTGCCGAACGACCGCACCCACCAGCTGAAGGCCTTCGGCTTCTACCAGGTCACGCCTGAGTGGATGGTCGGCGGCAACCTGCTGGCGCAATCGGGCCGTCCGATGAACTGCCTGGGCGCCGACCCGACCGTGCCGGCCGCACACAGCTATGGCTCGTACTACGCGACTTGCTTCGGCCGTCCGGCTCCGCGCGGCTCCGAAGGCCGCCTGCCGTGGACCACGCGCCTGGACCTGAACGTGGCCTACCTGCCGTCCTTCGTCCCGGGCCTGTCGGTGAAACTCGACGTGTTCAACGTCGCGAATCGCCAGACCACCCAGTCGATCCAGGAAATGCTGAACAGCGGTTCGACCCAGACCAGGCTGGACAGCTACCAGCGTGTCCTGTCGACCCAGACGCCGCGTTATGGGCGCTTCACGGTCGAGTACAACCACAAGTTCTAAGCCTTGAGCTGCTTGTCTTGAACGAAGCCGCGGGCGCAAGCCCGCGGTTTTTTTCGCGCCTGTCTTTCTGCCGGGGCAATGTGTTCCGAGGATGCCGCGGAAAGCCTGGCGTGCCTGGTCGTCCCTGGGCAGGCGAAGGGGAACAGTGCGTCGCTGGGAGGGTAGGTGTGTATCTTGGGTAACGGGTACTGCGGAACCGTCCGGCGAACTAAATTCGACCTGTCTCGTTCGCATGTAACTATTTGATTCTACGCGATTTCTTTACTCTGCTATCTCAAAGTTAGTTCGCTTTATCGCGAACTAACTTTGAAACTCGGCGAACGCGCGAACTAATTCTGAAACTTCGCGATGACTCTGGCCTGGGGTGCGCTGCCACCTAGAGCGGTTTCGCCCATGCGAGTCAATTGGAAGGTCTTCATACTCTATTCAATGGAGTTCACTCGGCACCCTTCATGAAGGTCCCTGTAGATCTCGCAGACATGCCGGCAAAGACTTCATCATAGCCTTCTTGCGCGGCCTCAATGTCGCGAATCGCAGGCTTCTCAACCAAAAACTGGATCCAACGATCTTAGACTCAAACGCCTAACAGCACATCAGAGGGTAGAGCAGGGCCGCGGAAAAATGTTATGGCACAAAAAGATTCTCTAAGTTAAGATTGCCTAATCGCTAACGTTGGGTTCAGGAGGTGTCATGTCTGTTCCACTGAGGTTCGCAAGTCCCACTGACAATAGTCGTCCGCACGGAAGCCATCGCTATGATGTGTTCGGTCCCAAGATACAACGGCAGTTGGCACTCTTCGGACGTGACGCGCTCGATGCATGGACTCTGCTTGAGGCCGATCCAGACGTCGTAGCCTATTGCGAGCGTCCGCTTAGCCTCCCCGACCTTAAGCGCAAGCGGGTAGTGGATTTCTGGGTCTGCCGGAAGGAACGCGAAGAATTCATTTTTCTACTGCGCCCCAGCGAACTTGCATCCAGATTAGATCATCCTTCTTCGATCCCAGCGTTCAGGGCCTGGGCTGCTAGTTCGAACGTCGAGCCTGCCTTCGTGGATCCTGATGACATTGCGCGGCAAAAATTGTTGTTGTCGAATTGGGAGTCTTTCCTCTGCGACCTCTCTGCTTTTGGAAGATATGTTCCAAAGGCATTATCGGACCAGGTACTAAAAGCGCTTCCTTCCTTTAAAACCCTGACCGAACTCGAGCAACATTTCGCTGAAGAGGATCCCGTACTGTTACGTGTTGCGGTCGTGTCCTTACTTCACCAGGGGCGTGCAATATGCAGCACCCTTGGAAGCGAAACGTTCTCGTCCCGAACTGTGATCGAGGCTAAATCATGAAAGAGCTAGTCTTTGGGGCGCTGAAGTTTGACAGATTCTCGATACCTGAGCACCTGGCCGACCTCATAAGCTGGCCTGCCGTCGATCCAATGGCACTTTCAGAGGAGTCGCGATCCTCCTTCAAGCAGCTTTGCGAAGCTATCACAATCTTCCTGACAGACCCACACACACCTGTCTCCATCATCCTCGAGACCACTGGAGTGACCAGGGCCTCACTATATCGTGCGCTCGCTCGTTGCTGGAAAAAACACCCTGATGGGCGCATCTACGGATTCCGAGGGGCCATTCCCTATAGTCGACTGAAGTCCTACGAACGATCCGCAGCGATACGTGAGGAAATGTTGGGGCACGGCGGTTCATCGGGGGCATTCCAGCGCTTGTTGCGCAACTATCCGAATATCGAGAAGCTTCTGAACAAGCATGCAAGGAAACGCAACGAGAAGATAAAGTCGGCGCGCGAAGTGCGCAAGCCACTTCGAGAGGTGCACGATCTATTCCTCAAAGCGTGCCGTACGGAAGGGATCAAGCCAAACGAATACCCGTTCACCGAGAGTCGACTCGGCTTTCGAACGCTGCAAAAGTATTTCAAAACCATGGCAGAGAAGGAATACGGGACAGCAGTGACCAATGCAGGCGGCCTGAAGGCGGGTGCGGCGGTAAGTGGTAAAGAACAGGCGCCTGCTGCCACGCGTGCGTTCGAAGTCGTTGAGTTTGACGGGCACAAGATCGACCTACGTTTGACGGTAAAACTGAAGGATCCCTTCGGGTTCGAGCAGTGTCTCGAACTTCACCGCATCTGGATTCTTGTGCTTCTCGATGTCTATTCGAGAAGCGTGATTGGGTATTCGCTCGCCCTTGGAAAAGAATATAACAAGGACGACGTGGCAACCGCATTGCAGTCAGCGCTCAGCCCATTCGCGCCACGCTCGTATACGATTCCTGGTCTCCAAATAAAGGCTGGTGGAGGTTTTCCATCGTCATCGGTTCCAGGCGCCGCGTACGCGTGCTGGAACTGGTTGCGTGTCGACGGCGCAAAGTCGCATCTCGCCGTGGATACGCAGATCAGGTTAAACCAGATTATCGGCTGTTGGTCGGACAATGGGCCGGCTGGTGAGCCAAACGAGCGACCCTTCATCGAACGTTTTTTTCACCTTATCTCACTTCACTTCGCGCACCGACTGCCGGGAAATCTGGGGAGTGATCCGTCGTCAATAGAGAGGGCCCTCAGCGATCCTGGCTCTGATATCTCTCTGCTAGTGGAGTATCACGAATTGGAAGAACTGATCGAAGTTCTTCTCGGAAATTATAACGGTGAACCTCACGGCGGCATTGGCGGGCGCACTCCGTTGGAGGCGGTCGCATATTCAGTGAATCGACCTGGATATTTACGAAAGCTTCCAGTATTCCTGCGCTCAAGTCTTTGCCTGTTACAGGAGGCTCGCGTCGTTACAGTGAAAGGTTCACTTCGAAACGGCGTCCGTCCCCACATCAACTTCTCCAACGCTCGGTATACCAACGAAGTCTTGGCTAGTAATGCTGGATTAATTGGAAAAAAATTGCGAATCTATTATGACGTTCGGGACATCCGAGTTGTGAAGGCGTTCTTCGAAGATGGATCGGAACTCGGCATTTTAACCGCAGCGCGGCCATGGTGCTTTACGCCGCATTCGCTTCGCGTTCGACAAGAGATACATCGCCTGATAGCAGAGAAAAAGCTGCTCGTCCGAGAAGGTGAAAACCCGATCGAACTGTGGGAAAAATACAAGTGGAGCCAAGCTCAAACAAACAAGAAGGCGGCAAATGATTTAGCGAAAGCACATGTGAACGTTTCGTTGCTTCCCCCGGCAAGCGCCCCAGCTCCACGCGTACCGGAGAACAGTTTAGCTAGCCGAACTCTCCGTGCAAGCAGCGAGGAGCAGAAAGAAAACACCGCTGAACCAAATTCCTCCGATCTGACTCCAGCGCAGCCACGGGTTCTTAAAATCCGTCGTACTGTTACATTCTAGGAGTTGCTTTGATAACGTATCTCCGGCCCGTCACATTTGCTGAGCATCCGGTAACACAGCAAACCTACATTGTTCCGACGCCTTCGATCGATGCTCTGACTGAACGTGTCAAACGCCTGATTCGCCTACGAACTCCTGGTGCGATTATCTACGCGTATCCCCGTTTCGGCAAAACCTACAGTATTCGCTACGTCATCAATGTCCTCCAGGCAGACTTCCCTGAATCGGTTTTTATTAGTTTCGGCTGTGAGTTTAAGAAAGCGCCATCGGAAGATGGCTTCTTCGCAAACCTTCTTGAAGCAGTAGGACATAAGGGAGCAGCGCCAGGGTCTGTAACGAAGAAACGCATACGACTGATTGAGCGAATATGTGAGCTTGTCGACAGATCGGGGCACAACTGGGTTGTTTTTTTCGGGGACGAGGCGCAGAAGCTCGGGGTGACGGAGTACGAATGGTTGCGCGATGTGCACGATAAGCTTGAAAGGAGAGGGATTCGAATGATCACTTTTTTGGTGGGGCAGCCACAATTGCTTCATCAGAAGACAGCATTACGGCAAAGTAACCACACCCAGATCGTATTACGCTTCATGATTGTAGAAATGCGCTTCGACGGGCTTTGCAGCGCCGAAGACATAGCTACTTGTTTAGCAGCATACGACGAAGCTTATTTTCCTCAAGGGTCCGATTGGTCCTACACAAGGTTCTTCTATCCGAATGCTTATGACAGTGGCCTAAGGCTGCTTGATCAGGCAAACGTCCTGTGGGAGGCATTTTGTACGGCGCATGCTAATGCCGGCTTTACCTTTGACATCGAGATTCCTATGCAGTACTTCGCCCATACCGTAGAGATCGCGCTGTCAGAGAATAAGCATCTTGACGCGCCTGATTTTCGATTTAGTCGGGATATCTGGAACAAGGCGATCAAGGATGCCATGTATGTAGAAGCGCAGGAGGAGCTGCGCTTAGGGTTGCCAGCGACGGATTTAGCCGCGAAGAAGCGTAATGAAGAGCGCGCGAATAATTCTTGATACTGTTCGGCCACCAGTCGCTGGATGGACCTGGCGCGACGACTGGTACAGCGGCATCGACTCAAGCTTCGGCCTGCTTATGAAGTTTGCTATGCTCAACGCGCTGTCCGCTCGCGAGCTTGCAAAAATATTCGTGAGCGCAAATTGCCGGAGGAGGGCTGCGATATGTGGTCGACCCGATGTCGACCTCCGCAGCGCCGACGTATTCGATCTTGAAGAGATGAGCAATATTTTTCGAGTTGGTCAAACTCAAGTGCGCTCGGCATTTCTCCAAGAAATTCTTCCCGAGGGGAGGCTCAGATCAAGCGACAATCTGCGTTGGTGCGAATTATGCCTTCAGCGCGGGTTTCATCCGGCTATATTCCAAGTCTCGATGGCAGCTTATTGCCCTATTCATCGGACTGCTATTCGCTCCACATGCCCTCAATGTAATTCTGAGATGCCTTACAGGTTGAGGTCGGATATATTCTCAAAACCTTTTGCATGCATCCATTGCGGAATGGACTGGGCTCCCAGGTTGCGCGCGCCGCGTGCGAACATGCTGATACCTCGGTTGAAAGAGCATGGTTTCTTAACCAGGCTTCAACGGTTTTTTCAGTTCGAGGATCGTGTGCTTACCTCGAAACTCGAACTCGGCAAAAAGACCCTTCAGCTCGCACAGGGGGAAATTTCATTCTCGCCGATCGAGCGCTCCGGCTACATCTCAAGATACCTCGGATTCGTTTCGCATGTACTTGAGGAAACTGGATACGGCAGAGGTAGTCAGCAGCTGCATCTTACAATGGACCGCGTTGAACATTGTGAGCGAGGTGTATCACGTACCATTCTATTTGAAGACGATGACCCTTTAGCAGATGATTCCGCCGACGTTGACCTCTCGGTTGCACGGACAGTCGCATCAAAGAGCGATGCCGAGTTGGCGAGCTTAAAGGCTGTGTATCGAGCCCTGCGTCGGCGATTATGGCGGCACGTGGTAGGTCCCCATCGCCGTTGTGTTTTCACCGCCGCCCAGCATCTCTGGTGGCGGGTTGAAGGAGAGATCACCAGCAGTTTCTGTCCAGTCGCCGAGGCTTTTATCCGCTGGAGGATGATCTGGGAAGGCTGCGGCACTCCACGATATCTTTTTAGCGAAACCGATCTAGAAATGTACGGTATTGTCGGCTGGCTGTCAGCTCGGGCTTCTCCTTGCCCTGGGCACTGGTCGCCAGCGACACAAGTTTGGGTGCTCGCCCATATATTTTCTAGTGCTTGCATTGAAAGTTTCCGGGAACTACTAGCGGTAGCACAAAAAAACTCAGAGCGAGGCAAAACATACTGGCTCCGCCAGCGCACTGCTTCCCGGTACGACACATACTGGGCAGTCGGAGGCGCCGACTGTGCCGACCGCCCAACCTATGTATATGTGCGATCGCCGATGCCGGCGTTTCGCCCTCGAATAGCTGAAGCTACTCGGCAGGCTCACTTTAAGAACCACATCACACGTCTTTCGACAATCTATCGATAGCTTCCTGCTGTCCGGTCCAGGAAAGTGCCGCAACGAGCGCCCACACAACAGGACCTCGTCGACGTGTGATGCGTCAAGATATTGCTCTCAGCGCTGAGTACACTCGTCGTTCGGCTATTGCACGCCTAAACACAGCATGGGTATCGACGAGTCCTCAGAAGAATCCGACGCGCCAGCGTCCGTCGCCCAAGTCATCGCGAAGGCTTGGCACACCAATTCCGCACTCAGTCTGGACAGGGAAGAGTCAGCCTTTCTTGCTGGAATTCATGCGTACTTGCTCGACGCCCGTGAGCCGAGCGCGGATGACAAGACTCTCCGCCGCATTTTCGAACCCGTGTATGAATTAGCCCAGTCAGGCACCGACAGCGAGGCGCAACTTTGATGGGTCAGGCCAGTAGTTAGCCGATCTGCTCGGGCAACCGGTGGTTGAACTCCACGTGCGCCCCCACCGACTGCCCGGTTAGCATTTCAAACGACACATTTCCATCTCCTAGAACCTTGTCAAAAAGGATACTGGTCATCCATGATTCCGTTATCGGTGCCGGACGGTTCCACGGCCGTATCGTTTTGTTGTTGCTTAAGCGGTAGTCGAGGTAGCGCCGTATGCTTCCAGGAATCATGTTGTAAACGTGTTGGCGGGCGTAACTCCTCTCTTGCGATAGCGCAGCGATGTCCTTTAATACGTAGTAGATTACGTTCCACATCTGTCCAATGGAATAGTGGGGCAGGAAGTCACGTATCGCGGCCGCGACCTTTGCGGAATAGATCTCCGGCTGAAAAAAGCGATACCGCTCACACTGCTTGACGAAGTACCGGCGGCATTCGCTTTCTGCGACCATGAACCACAGCTGCTCAACGGCTTCCGGCTCCGGGTCGTCGAGACGCGTGAGCAGTAGGGAAAAGACCTCTTTCATGGTGCGCCCGGATGCATCAGGAGCCAGTACCCACGCGACGCTGCCTAAGGAGAAGTCAATGTCTCCGTCCCCATCAGGAAGTTTGAACGCCCGAGTATCGGACGCGGGATCAGGAGAAATGATCTTGTCTTCGTAGAGCGCCCTATAGACATGCTCCGACAAGTCTGGCGTTGGACCGAGGTCCCCTGGTTGCGAGTCCAGCGGCGCGATCCGATTACCTTCCCATCCGCCATTGGCTGCGACCAGTACGGAGTAAAGGAAGAACGACTGTATATAGCTTAATTCCGAGTAATCAATGGACAAGGCCTCCCCTCGGGCACGCGACAGTGCCTGCGTTACGCGAGCTCTGTGTTGCACCAACGCGAGTTCAATGGCCCTCTTGTCGGCGGCGAGGGCTGCAGCCGAACAGGATCCACACCGGTTCACTCTCCGATAGTACGCGGAGCCAACTGGCCGCCCGCTCAGCGGCGCATACTGGCTTCTATTTCGTATCTCCAGTGGAGCACCGCAATCGACACAGGGAAAGTGACGCAAGTATGCGCGGCAACTGGACTTCAGTATCTCAAGCAGTTTGGGTTTGCTGATTCCTGAATCGTGCAGTATTGCGTCAAATTTTTCGACCCATGCTCCGTCGTTCACAGCCCAGTACCTTAGGCAGAAGGCTTGATGGAGAGGGTCATCGGTAAGAAAGCAGAGAAAAGGAAAGCTGGTTGACATCGTTGAAGAATGAGGCAGGGAGGCGTGCAGCACCCAATAGCCCGGAAGCTGCGTAAGGCGACTCCGGTTCTGTGCCGCCAAAATGATGACTATAGTCCGAAGACGAAATGATACAGCAGAGACATGATTTCTCCTATGCAATCGGGAGAATTCTTTGGATCCAGGACTGGCGTTCGGTAAAGTTTTGCGGGTAGTGCGGAAGGAAGTCGGTATGACGCAGGAGGAGCTGGGCCACGCTGCAGAGATAGACCGGACATTTGTCAGCCTCATGGAGCGCGGCGAGCGGCAGCCGACTGTGCGTGTACTCTTCAGGCTCGCAGCTGCCTTAAAGCTGGAGCCAGTGCGATTGATTCAACTCACCCAGGAACTGGTCGAACAAGACCCTGACGCATAGTTCAGTACCTCAACCAGCTGAAGCTGGGCCTCGCGTTCATCGGATCGCCAGGATCACGATGAACCACAGTTACCATCCGATCTTGTGCTTGCTCTCTGTCTCGGCATGGCGAGCGTCGTCCGACGAATGCAAGTAGGTATTCGTCGTGCTGATCGACTCGTGCCCGAGGTTATCGCGCACGTGCCGAAGATCGACATCATTGTTCGCCATATGGGAACCTGCTGTATGTCGCAACCAGTGGGCTGACGCCTGCGTCATCCGGGCGGCAGCCGCCGCGTACTCGGGACCACGCTGACTAAGTCGATCGGCGGTTTGGGCAAAAATCACTTTGAAAATTTCGTGCACGCCGCCACGTGTCATCGCCCGCAGTTGGCCCCCGATCGGCAACAGCAGAGGCATCGACTCCCCGGGTACAGGGTACGGTGAATGTCCGAGCTCACGTCTGTAACGACCGAGCTCTACCATCAGCTCGTCGGTTGCCGGCACGATGCGCAACTTGTCGCCCTTTCCGACCACTTCCAGCCACCACCGCTCTTCGCCGTCGCGGTCGCGTCGGCGAAAAAATCCGCCCATGCTGTTGCTGGTAATCTCAGAAATGCGCAACCCGCAAACATACGAGAGCGAAACAAGCCAACGCAACCTTAAATAGCGTTCGCGTTCCCGCGGTGTTTCTCGCGGCATCGTGTCGACCGTCATCTTGACCTCGTGCCACATTTCGTCATCGAGATATCGGGTAACCCTTGCTTGGGGCCGGCGCCGACGCTCACGCGAGAGCGCGAGTGGATTCCCGGCCAAATAACCCGCGTTGACAAGCCAGGAGAACATGGTATTCAGGATAACCGCAGCCTGACGCTGGCTTGATGCCGACAGCGGCCCGGCGAAAGGTCGCCACCCGGGGTGGCTTCGCGGATACTTGCGGCCCTCGGCGCTAATCCATCGGCCAACAGGTTTGGGATCACGAAGGAATCCTTGATAAACGAGCCAATCCTCGTGGGTCAGCGATGAAAGCGGCTTACCGAGTTGCAGCGTGGACCACAGTAGCAACCGCTCGGCTTCCTTGCGATAGTTGTCGAACGTGGTCTGCTTATCCAGGAAACGTGCTAGCCAGGCCTTGATCGCATCGATATCGTTATCGGCACGAATCTGGCGCGTGCCGCCGTGTGCCCGGTTGCTTCCGTTTGAACCATCGATATGTGCTGGTACCACAACCAATTCAAGGGGCGCAACGGAATGTGAGGTGGCAATGATGCTGTTCGAGTCAGGCATGAGCAGGGGAGGGTTAAAGGATTGTCTGCCGATTATAGGAAACCAGGGCGAATTAAACGAGTGAATCACTGTGCCGCCGGCGCCGGGGGGGCACTCCCATTGCTGAAGCGCGAATCCAAAGCGCTTGTCCATTATCAGATCGTTAAGTTTGGCTGGCCCTAGGATTGGTAAACCTCGACATCCGGACTTCAGCCATGCCAAAGATCACAGTACTTCAGCGCGCGAACCTGTCCGAAGACCAATGGCATTCGATGCTCATCTCGCTTCTGCGCGGCCTGGCTGCGCTACAGGTTGCTGCAGCTCACCTGCGCGCCCAGGTATACCCAGGCTTCGACACCGTCCAGGACCCCTCGCTTGCATTCCAGGGACTGGCCTTCGCTACAGGATTCGCCTACCTTGCTGTCATCGTATTTTTCGTGCTCAGTGGTTGGCTGGTCGGAGGCAGTCTGCTGAACCGCCTAGACACCGACCGTGCGATCGCGAATTACGCTATCGACCGTGTGACCAGGTTGTGGTTCGTGTTGATACCGACGTTCGGCGCAATGCTCTTGTTGGGAATGGCCACATCCACGCTCGATCCTGCGCGCCCCTCGTTTGCGCTCGACAATGCGTACTCGGCGCCGGCGTTTATCGGCAACCTCGTCGGACTGCAAAATATTGTCGTGCCCGAGTTCGGCGGAAATTTCCCGTTGTGGAGCCTGTCGAACGAGACCTGGTATTACGTGCTGTTCCCACTGCTGGTGATGTTGTTTCGCACGCGGTCCACTTCATATCGGCTCGTGATACTGGTAGCAGTCGTGGCAATCGTGCATTTGCTGAACGAAGCAATCCTGCTGTACTTCTCGATCTGGCTCTTGGGGGCAGCATTCTCACGCGTGCGCATTGAATGTGGCCCGCTCCTGCGCTGGGCATTATTCCTTGGTGTCGTCGCTGCCGCAGTCATTATTCGACTGAAAGGAAAGAGCCATATCGCCGTCGACAGTTTTGCCCAGTACCTGTTGTTCAGCCTGGTCTTCGTGCTCTTTCTCTCGAGCATGCAGTTCCGGCGTACGCGAGGGCACGCAACCGAGTGGCTGAACCGGATTGGCCGATTCTTCTCGGAGTTTTCGTTCACGCTGTATGTGCTGCACATCCCGCTGATCGCGGCGCTACTGCGGCTTGCCGCGCCAGTCCTCGGAGATGGCAAGCTGAACCCGAACCAGCCGCTGGACATGCTTGTGTACCTGATCTTGTATCTCGGGCTGGTCGCCGGGGCTTACCTGTTCCACCTGCCGTTCGAAGCCAAGACCTACCGTGTTCGGGAATGGCTGAAAACAGTGCTTTATGCCCGCGGACGTGCTGTCCGAGCGTAATCACGTGGGGTTGCACAGTCGGCTCAGTGGTCGGCACTCCCACAGCCGACGTGGGAATATGCGCAGCCGATGCCCCGTTGTACTGGTGCAGCTACTGTGAGTGGATGATGTAGCAGAAGAAGTTCTTTCGCCGGGCTGCGCCCCCGCTGTCAAGGCAGGGGGCGCTCGGCAGCAACGTCACTTCAGCTTGAGAATCCGACGCGCGCCAGTAAGAACGATGACGGCGATGACAGTGCCAACGATCAGATCCGGATAAGGCGATCCAGTCCAGGTGACGAGCGCCCCGGCGGCGATCACGCCGAGGTTTGCGATGACGTCGTTCGCAGAGAAAATATAACTTGCCTTCATATGCGCTCCGCGATCGCGCTTCTTGGCGATCAACACCAGGCAAGCAACGTTCGCAACGAGGGCCACCGCGCCGACACCCATCATCAACGCCGATTCGGGTTCGCTGCCGAAGAAGGCGCGGCGAACCACTTCACTCAGGGCGCCCAAGGCCAATACGAGCTGCAGCCACCCAGCCACGTGGGCTGCACGGGTCTTCAGCGCAGCCGCACGGCCAACCGCGTACAAGGCCAGGCCGTAGACGGCAGCGTCGGCGAACATGTCCAGCGAATCAGCCACCAACCCGGCTGATTGTGCAATCAATCCCCACACCAGCTCGACCACGAACATCACGGCATTGATGGCAAGCAGCAGTCGAAGCGTCTTCGCCTCCGATGCGTCACCGGCCTTGTCGCTATCAGGGGCCGCTTGAGACAAGTCAGGTCGGGATCCAATCAAATGGGTGCCGAAGTTTAGCGGGGCAAGCTTCGCCAATATGGGATTGACATCTGCCGTGTGCGAGACGTGGAGCTGCCGCTGGGAGAGATCGAAGTTGAGCGATTGGATGCCATCGACATCAGCGAGTGCCATGCGGATCATGTTTTCCTCGGATGGGCAGTCCATCTTCGGAATTCCAAGTGTGCTGATCGTACGCTGGCTGGCTGGCTTGGCCGGGCGCGATCCGCGCAGTTCGACGCCGAGTCGCAAGGGTTGCAGCACCTCGACAATGGCATCTGCGTTCCCATGGTGCAGCACAGTGACAGTGCGGGTATTGAGGTCGAAGGCGATGTGATCGACGTCGTCGACTTTGCCCAAAGCCATCCTGATCAGGTTTTCCTCGGACGGACAGTCCATTTTCGAAACGAACAGTTCGGTTTCAAGGCGGGTTCCCGCTGTGGTTTGATCTTGTGTCATGACAATGAACCTATGGTGACTGATTATCGGAGGATAAACCTTCAACCAGCTTTAAGGTCAAGTGTGTTCAGGACCTGCGATCGGCGCCAGGCTGAGTGAGCTACCCGGCTTGTCCCGGCGGCGTGAGGGCATCAATGATCCGACAATCGGCAAATCGACCGCCCCGGCATGAAACCAGCAGACGGGAAAGGTGTTCTTTCAATACGTTGAGGTCTCTGATCTTTTGCTCGACCTCGGCAAGGTGTTGTTCTGTCAGCGCTGTCACGGCGCAGCAGTCGCCGTCTCGCTGGTCGGAGAAGGCCAACAGGCTTCGAACTTGGTCGACCGTGAACCCGATCTCCCGTGCACGGCGAACAAAGCTCAGGCGGGCTACATCCTCGTTCCCATACAGCCGGTAGTTGCTGCCCGAGCGGGATGGAGAGTCGAGCAACCCAATTTTCTCGTAATAGCGAATCGTCGCTGGGGGCATCTGCGCCGCAGCGGACAGCTGTCCTATCGTAAATGTGCGTGACATGTGCTTGACATTAAAGTGGCTTCAAGGTTTATAAAGCTCATTTATTAATCCGTCAAGCAAATCCAATCATGCGCATCAAGATGAACGCTTCCGTTGCCACGGCCCTGCTGGTCATGTGTATGACCGCAGGCTCTGCCTTTGCTGAGGGCACTCCACTGACGCTTGGCGAGGCCGTCGCTCGGGCACGTAGCCAAGCACCGCAATTGCAGGGCGCTGAAGCAGCCCTGCGCATCGCCGATGCGAATGTGCGGCAGTCTGGACTTCGACCGAACCCGACACTTTCCCTTGAGGCCGAAAATGTCATGGGATCGGGACGCTACTCCGGTTTTGGTGGGGGAGAAAAGACAGTCGCGCTGTCGATGCCCCTGGAGCTCGGTGGGAAGCGGGGCGCGAGGATGCGCGTGGCACAGGCCGAACGGGCCGCCGCGGGTATTGGAGCGCGCTCCGCTGAAGCGGAGCTGACATTCCTGATTACCGAGGCGTTCGTTACCCTTGCTGCCAGCGAACGCCATGTCGCGATCGCAAAAGCTGGTCATGAACTGGCTGCGCGTGCTCACCATGCAGCACGTGAACGGGTACGCGTCGGAAAAGCATCTCCGATAGAAGAGCAAAGGGCGGACGTGCTGCGAATCAATGCCGAGGTTCGGCTGGGCAAAGCACTACGCGCCGTCGAACTGGCGCAGAAAACGATCGCACGACTGACAGGTATGGCGATGCCGCTCACGATCGCTTCCACGTGGTTCGAGCAGATCGAACGCAGCGAGACGCCGCCGCCGGCAGGGCAGGGGCTGGCGATCGCGACAGCAGAGGCCGAGGTGGCCGCTGCGGAAGCCCGCGTCGATGCGGCCAGGCGCGACCGGATACCGGACGTAACGCTGACCGCAGGCATGCGCCGTTACGGCGAATCGTCCGACAAGGCCGCTGTGCTCGGCCTCTCGGTCCCGCTGCCATTGTTCAATCAGGGTACGGCCGCGCTGGCGCGCTTGCGGGCGGAATTTGATCGGGCTTCCGCCGCGCGCCGCGCCGTCGCACTGGAATTCGAGCAATCCAGCGCGCAGGCGGAAGGCGAGGTGGCCGACGCATTGGCAGCCGCACGGGCCGCCAATGGCCCCGCGCTCGCCGCCGCAGAAGAAGCGGCGCGCATCGCCAGAATCGGCTATGCGGAAGGGAAATTCCCGCAACTCGAATTAATCGAGGCCGAGCGCTCTTTAGCCGAAACCCGCGAAAGCTCGGTCGACGCGCTCGCAGCACTCCATACTGCCCGGGCACGTCTGGCTCGGCTCCAAGGTTCCAACTCTCCAATTTATAAGGATTGACCCATGCAAGCGGTATTCCGATCGGGCCTGTGCGCCGCGATGATCCTGTTGGGCGCATGCTCCCCCAAACCAGAAACAGCCCCAAAAGAAGCTGCCGAACAGGGTGAAAAAACGGCGAACGCCTCAGGCGAGAAAGCCGAAAATTCCGAAAAGGGCGAGAAAGCCGAGAAGGCCGAGAAGAGCGGCGAAGCCGGCGAGCGGGGCGAAGCCGCGGAGAGGGAAGGCGAAGCCGAAGGCAAGGAAGACTTTGTTGCGCTATCGGACCAGCAAATCAAAGCCGCGGGTATCGAGATCATGTCGGTTCGACAGTCCTTCGCTGGGGCGGTCGAGGCGCCTGCAGTCATCGCGGCAGACCCGAAGCATGCAGCCGTCGTCTCGAGCGCCGTTGGCGGCCGGGTTGTCGAGGTCCGGCGCAACCTGGGCGACCCGGTCGCTCGGGGCGACGTGCTGGCTGTAATCGAAAGCCGTGACGTAGCCCAGCTCAGGGCCGACGTCGAAATCGCCAAGCGGCAATACGAACTCTCGCAAGCCACGTTCGCGCGCGAAGAACGTCTGTTTGGCGAAAAAGTCACCTCGCGACAGGAATTCGAGATTGCGCGCAATGCCGCGCAAGAAGCACGCACCCGCCTTCGCCTGGCCGAGCAACAACTTGCCGCCGCCGGGGGAACGGGCGGAGGGCAGCTTAACCGCCTGATGCTGCGCTCCCCGATCAAGGGTAACGTCACGGCGCGGCAGATCGCACTGGGCGACATCGTCGCGCCGGACGCACATCTGTTCGAAGTGGCCGACCTCAACGAACTGGCCGTCGAGCTTTCGCTGTCGCCGAACGACGCTGCCCGCGTCACGGTTGGTACGGCGGTGGACGTGTCGACTGACGGCCGAACCGGTGCAGGCCGCATCACCCACGTATCGCGCGTCCTCGATCCCGCCACCCGCCAGGTACGCGCCATTGCACGGCTGTCGAACGGGCAGGGCAGCTGGCGCATCGGCGAAACGGTCAGGGCGTCGATCGCGCTCGAGGGCGGTACCAGCGGCACTCAGCTGGCCATTCCACGGACCGCCGTGCAGACGGTGGAGGACCAGCCGAGCGTGTTCGTCCGGGAGAAAGAAGGGTTCGCGATCAAGCACGTTGTCCTCGGCGGTAACGCTGCCGGCTACGTCAAGGTGATGTCCGGCCTAGACGGCAAGGAACAGATTGCGGTCAGCAATACTTATCTGCTGAAGGCGGAGCATGGCAAGGGAGAGGCAGGGGACGATGACTGATTTCCTCATTCAACGGCTCCTGAAGGATACCCAACCATGATTGCTCGCATCGTCAACTTTTCCGTTGCGCGGCGGTGGCACGTCCTCATCGCCACCATCCTGCTGTCGATCCTCGGCGCATTCGCACTGACGCGCCTGCCGATCGACGCGGTACCGGACATCACCAACACGCAGGTGCAGATCAACGTCGTCGCACCAGCGCTCGCGCCGGCCGACGTCGAACGGCAGGTCACCTATCCGATCGAAACGGCGTTTGCCGGCATTCCCGGACTGGAATCCACGCGCTCGCTGACCAGGCATGGATTTGCACAGGTCACGACGGTCTTCAAGGACGGCACGGATATCTATTTTGCTCGCCAGCAGATGGCGGAGCGGCTGCGCGCCGTCGAGCGCAACTTGCCCCCGGGTGCTACCGCGAGCCTGGGCCCGATCGCGACCGGGCTTGGCGACGTCTACATGTGGACGGTGGAGTATGCCTCCAAGCCGGCCCAGAAAGCCGGCACGTCGGCGGGCTTGCAGGCGGACGGCAGCTATATCACCCCGGAAGGGGAAGTGCTGCGCAGCGCTGCCGAGAAGGCGACCTACCTGCGCACGGTGCAGGACTGGATCGTCGCACCGCAGCTCAAAAATACCGAAGGGCTGGCGGGCGTCGACGTCATCGGGGGCTACGTCAAGCAGTATGTGGTCACACCGGATCCGCAACGACTCGCGGCCCTGGGCATCAGCCTGACGATGCTGGGCGAGGCACTGGAGCGCAATAACACGAGCGCCGGCGCCGGCGTCGTCGTCCAGAACGGCGAGGCCCTCACCGTCAAGGCCGATGCGCGCATCACCTCGTCGGAAGAACTGGCGAAGACCGTCATCACCACCCGTAACGGCACGCCCGTGCTGGTGTCGCACGTCGCTAGCGTCGGCCTGGGGCAGGAGCTGCGTTTCGGCTCGGCGTCCGAAGGCGGCCAGGAGGTCGTCGTCGGTACGGCTGTGATGCGCATTGGCGAGAACAGCCGGACCGTTGCCGCCGCCGTCGACGTCCGACTGAAGGAAATCGCACGTTCCCTGCCGCCCGACTTGCTGATCCGGCCAGTCCTCGACCGGACACGCCTGGTCGATGCCACGATCAAGACCGTGGCAACCAACCTCACCGAGGGCGCGCTCCTGGTCATTGCGGTGCTGTTTGCACTTCTCGGAAACCTGCGCGCGGCGCTGATTGCCGCGGCAGTCATCCCGGTCACCATGCTCCTGACCTCGGCCGGCATGCTCGAAGCGGGACTCTCCGCAAACCTGATGAGCCTTGGTGCGCTGGACTTCGGCCTGATCGTCGATGGCGCCGTGATCATCGTGGAGAACGCGCTGCGCCGCATCGCCGAACGCCAGCACGCCACCGGCAGGATACTCACCAGGGCGGAGCGTCTCGATACCGTTGCCGCCGCCGCGCGCGAGATGATCCGGCCGAGCGTCTATGGCCAGGCGATCATCATTCTCGTCTACGTCCCCCTGTTGACGTTCCAGGGAGTGGAAGGCCGGATGTTCGCACCGATGGCGGTAACGGTGATTCTGGCCCTGGTCTTCGCTTTCATCCTCTCGCTCACCTTTGTGCCGGCTGCGATCGCGCTGTGGCTTTCGCGCCATGTCAACGAAAAGGAGAACAAGCTGGTTAAGGCTGCCTCGTCGTCTTACGCGCCCTGGCTGGACCGCGCGCTCGCGAAACCCAAGCTGGTCGGCGTGCTGGCGGCTGCCGGTTTCGCAGGCGCGCTCGGCCTGTTCACGACGCTTGGACAGGAGTTTCTTCCGACACTCGACGAGCAGGACGTGCTGCTGCAGGTAGCCCGCATTCCCGGCACCTCCCTGGACCAGAGCCAGGCGATGCAGTTCGCTGTCGAGAAAGCGGTCGGCAAGCTGCCTGAGGTAAAGCTGGTGTTCTCCCGAACAGGTACGGCTGAACTGGCCGCCGACCCGATGCCGCCGAATATCACGGACACTTTTGTCATCGTTAAAGACCGTTCGGAATGGCCGGAACCCGGGATGAGCAAGGCCGAGCTGGTTGAGAAGATCGAGAAGGCGGTTGCAGGCATCCCGGGCCAGAACTACGAGCTGACCCAGCCGATCCAGATGCGCTTCAACGAACTGCTGGCCGGCGTACGGGGCGACATCGCGGTCAAGGTCTACGGCGACGATTTCGACGCCATGATCCGCACCGCCGAGCAGGTTGCCGAAAAACTGCGTGCGGTCGAGGGCGCGGAAGACGTCCGGGTAGAGCAGGTGCAGGGGCTTCCGCTGCTCGATGTCCGCCTGGACCGCGACGCCATGGCCAGGGTCGGGCTGACCGCCCAGGACGTGCACGACACCCTGGCGGCAGCCGTCGCGGGACGTGAGGCCGGCTCGATCTACGAGGGGGATAGGCGCTTTGACGTCGTGGTGAAACTGGGCGAGAAGACCAGGAACGATGTCGAAGCCTTGCGCCTGTTGCCGGTGCTGACGCCGGGCGGCAGCTTCGTGCCGCTGGGGTCGGTGGCCGCGCTGGAGACGGCCAAGGGACCGAACCAGATCAGCCGCGAGAACGGCAAGCGCCGGGTCGTCGTTCAGGCCAACGTGCGCGGACGCGACATCGCCGGCGTGGTCGGCGAAGCGCGCGCAAGCATCAACGCGGACGTGCGGGTGCCCGCCGGCGTATGGCTCGCCTGGGGCGGGCAGTTCGAGAACCTCGAGCGTGCGCGGATGCGCCTGGCGGTCGTGGTACCGGCCTGCTTCGCGCTCATCGTCCTGTTGCTGTACTCGGCCGTCGGTTCCTGGCGCGCTGCCGCGGTCGTGTTCACGGGTGTGCCTCTCGCCCTGATCGGGGGTATCGCCGCACTCTGGCTGCGTGGCCTGCCATTTTCGATTTCGGCAGCCGTCGGATTCATCGCACTGTCCGGCGTTGCCGTCCTCAATGGGCTGGTGATGGCGGGTTCGATCGACGACCTGGCGAAACAGCTTCCGTGGGCGCAGGCGGTGCGCGAAGGTGCGCTGCGGCGCCTGCGCCCCGTTTTGATGACGGCACTGGTCGCGTCGCTGGGCTTCGTCCCGATGGCATTGGCAACCGGCGCCGGCGCCGAGGTGCAGCGCCCGTTGGCCACCGTCGTGATCGGCGGCCTGATCTCCGCCACGATCCTGACGCTGTTCGTGCTGCCGACGCTTTACCAGCGCTTCGCCCGTCCGCCGGAGAACGTGGCGGAGGGAATTTGAACAATCCAGTAGAGTGAACGCAACGACTCGGACATTAAAAGGAATCACATGAAAGCGCAATACGACCTGGTCATCGTTGGCGCGGGTTCAGGCGGTTACATCGCCGCAATCCGCGCCGGACAACTCGGCTTGTCCGTGGCCTGCATCGAATCGAATCCTTACGCCGCACCCGACGGCCAGGCGCGCCCCGGAGGAACCTGTCTGAATGTGGGATGCATCCCATCCAAGGCATTGCTTGCGTCGAGCCACCTGTACGAACAGGTCCTGCACCACACTGCCGAGCACGGTATCACCACCGGCGGCGCGGCGATCGACGTCGACAAGGTGATCGACCGGAAGGACGGGGTGGTCTCGAAGATGGCCAAAGGGATCGAATACCTGTTCAAGAAGAACAAGGTCGACTTTATCAAGGCGCGCGCGCGCTTCGTCGGGATGCAGGACGGGGTGTATTCCCTGGAAGTCTCGGCCGGGGATTCCGTGCAGCAGATCAGCGCGCGTAACGTGATTATCGCCACCGGGTCGAAGCCGCGCCAGCTGCCGGGCACCCGGATCGACAATGCGATCATCTGCGACAACGCCGGAGCACTCGATTTCCGCGAGGTGCCGAAACGCCTGTGCGTGGTTGGTGCCGGCGTGATCGGTCTCGAGCTCGGGTCAGTGTGGCGGCGCCTGGGTGCGGATGTCACCCTGCTCGACGCCATGCCGGACTTCCTGCCGGGCTGCGACACCGCCGTGTCCAGGGAAATGCTCAAGCTGCTGTCTGGACAGGGGCTGAAATTCGACCTTGGCGTGGCGATCGACAGCATTGCACTCAGCGTCGGCGGGGCGCACATTTCGTATCGCGACCGCGCCGGCGCCGCCAAGGAGCTCGCCTGCGACAAGGTGATCGTGGCGATCGGGCGCGTGCCGAATACGGATGGCTTGGGAATCGAGGCAATTGGCCTGGAGCTCGACCAGCGCGGCTATGTTCCGGTCGATGAACACTGCCGGACGAAATTGCCGAACCTGTTCGCCATCGGTGACGTCGTGCGCGGGCCAATGCTTGCGCACAAGGCCGAGGAAGAGGGAATCATGGTCGCCGAGATCGTCGCAGGGCAATCCGGGCACGTGAATTACGCCGCCATCCCCTTCATCATCTATACGAGTCCGGAAGCCGCGTGGGTTGGCAAGACGGAGCAGGAACTGGCCCGCGAAGGACGCGCATTCAAGTCGGGACAGTTTCCTTTCTCGGCCAACGGGCGCGCACTCGGCCACGGCGACGCACAGGGGTTTGTCAAGGTCCTGGCCGATGCCCAGTCGGACCTTGTGCTGGGCGTGCATATCGTCAGCTCGCTCGCGTCGGAAATGATCGGTGAAGCGGCAATGGCGCTCGAGTTTTCGGCGTCTTCGGAGGACATTGCCCGGATCTGCCACGCGCACCCGACATTGTATGAAGCAATCAGGGAAGCGGCGCTCGCTGTCGACAAGCGTGCGCTGAACATCTGACCGGCAACTGCACAGGAAACGAATAGTGGCCAAACCCTTTTCACCGCTCGCTGCCGTATTGGTCGCCGGGCTGATCGCCCTTGCCGACCTGGTCACCAAGGCCGCAATCGTGGAACATCTGGCCTACGGCCAGCAGATCGAGTTGTTACCCTTGTTGAACATCGTCCATGTGATCAACCAGGGAGCGGCGTTCGGTCTTCTGGCCACGGCTGGCGGATGGCAACGCTACCTTTTCATCGTTGTAGCCGTACTCGCGTCGATCCTGATCGTCCGGATGATCCGGAAACCGGAAACAGGCTCCGCGGAAAGGATCGCTCTGGCCATGATCCTTGGCGGAGCGCTTGGCAATCTCGTTGACCGAACTGCGCGGATGGGCGTCGTTGACTGGATCGATGTGCATGTAGGAGCGCATCACTGGCCAGCTTTCAACATCGCCGATATCGGGATCACGGTCGGCGCCGCGGTCATCGTGTTGCACGCACTGTTCGGCGACCGCGCAGCGCCTTCGGTAACCGACAAGACAAGGTAGTCATCGCCTCCCTGGGCGCGCACTGCCGCCGGAAGCATGGGCAGTTGCGCCGGGCGGTCTGAGCAGGGCGACGATCCGGGCCCACAGAACAAAGATAATCAGATCTACAACAATTCGAGACCCATGTTTTTGCCCAGCGGGCGTTGTAAAATTTGCCATACTCCAGTGTTCTCTTCCGTGACCAAGCAGTCAACGACTCCATGAAGCGCCTGTTTCTGATCATATTGCTCGCGCTTTTGCCCTTACAGACCGGCTGGGCGGCAGGATGGTGCGTGATTTCCGACGAAGCGTCGGCCACCGAAGCGGTGTCCGACGTCACCGGTTCTAAGAATCCAACAGAAGTGCTGTTCGAAGCTGGCTGCAGCGCGACTTGTGTATCGGCATGCGACTTGCAGCCCCTCGGCAGCGGTTCTTCCGCAATCGGATGGTCAGGACAGTCACGCTCCTGCCCCGCCAGTCTTAGTCAACTGAATTACCAGTCTCCAATACTGGACGGCCCGATTCGGCCGAAATGGTTCTGATCATCGAAGCCGGCAACTACCGCCTGCGCTTGATGGGTAATCGTGCACAAGCACTGCACGACTCCATCCGTCTCTACAAATAAAGCAGTCGCATCTGACTTACTCCCGACCATGGCGGTCCACAATCGGCCACGTCGAGAGTCAGTGCGCTTGAAAAATCAAATGTTCAACAGGAAAATTCAATGAAAACTCACATCAACTTCTTATCCGCGGTACTTCTCGCGTGCATGTTCATTCCACTCGACTCGCGGGCCAATGAGGGGGGCATACCCGCAAGGAGCGCTGCAGAAGCGAAGACTGGTCGAGAAGCACCGTTCGGATACTCCTCCAATGCAGCGCCTGACCGCGTTATCACGATAGTGGCAGGCAAGACCAGATCGATTCACGTCAAGCGACTCGAGACTATCCGTATTGTAGACGGTCCAAGAAGCGTTACCTGGACCTTCGATACGCTCGGCCTGTTGCCGATCTCCTTGGCGAACATCCTTCCAAACGCAACGAATGTAACAATCTATGTTGAGGAAAGTCCAATGTACGCCAACTAAGCTTCGCCATTTGGCGTTCTGGTAGGGCGCTATCACTAGTTCGAAGCCGCCCGCGGCATCGAACTAGTGTGAAGCCTGATATGCAAGCTACCGGGCGACAACAAGCGGGGTGCGCGTACCCCGCGTGCGACGCTATTGATATAAGCAGTGCTGAAACAAGCGCCGCTGAACTATGTACTCGGGCAGTATGAAGACGGCTCAATTTGACGGAGACGCTCATGCATGAGATACCGCGAGATGGTGTTCCGGACAGTACTCTTTCGTTCGCCTGGGACGGCTATCTTTTCATCACTAAACGCTGTACGCGCCTGGGGACCGACCTGTTCCGCTCACGACTGATGCTTCAATCGACAGTTTGTATGCGCGGCGAAGAATTGGCCAGACTCTTTTATGACAATGAGAGGTTCGAACGCGCCGGTGTTGCTCCATCGAGACTCCAGCAAACACTGTTTGGCCGAGGAGGCGTGCAAGGACTGGACGGTAATCCCCATCGGTGCCGAAAGGAGATGTTTCTCTCCTTGATGAGCGCCGAGCGTATTGCGGAACTGGCGGAGCTCAGTGCCGCGCAATGGCACAGGTCCGCGGCAAATTGGGAGCGCCGCAGTCAGGTGGTTTTATTCGACGAAGCGTGTGAAAGCTTGTGCCGGGCCGTCTGTGCCTGGACAGGAATCCCGCTGGTTGAGTCCGAAGTCAGGCGTAGAACGGATGACTTCGTAGCGATGATCGACGCTGGCGCGGCGATCGGCCCGAGACACTGGCGTGGAAGATGGGCGAGAAACCGCGCTGAGCGCTGGATCGAGGGTCTGGTAGAAGATGTGCGTCATCATCGGCTAACGGTGGATGAAGACTGCGCACTATATGCGATCTCCTGGCATCGCGATTTGTCTGGGGAATTGCTCGACAAGCGGACTGCGGCGGTGGAACTCATCAATGTTGCAAGGCCAACCGTCGCGGTCGCCTGGTATATCATGTTCGCAGCCATGGCTTTGCATCAGCACCCGCAATGCCGGGAGCGTCTGCTGGCTGCTGAAGCGTACTACCTCGATTATTTCGTTGAAGAAGTCCGCAGGTTTTATCCGTTTTTCCCGGTGGTAGCTGCACGCACGCGGCGGGAGTTCGAATCGAAGGGCTATCGTTTTCCGAAAGGCGAAAGAGTCCTGCTCGACTTGTATGGGACGAATCACGATCCGAGGCTTTGGGACGATCCCCATACATTCATGCCCGAGCGTTTTCGTCAATGGAAGCGTAGCCCTTTCAGCTTCATTCCACAGGGAGGGGGGGAATATCTCGATGGTCACCGTTGCCCTGGTGAGTGGATCACCATCGAACTGATGAAAGTTGCCGTTATGTTTCTCAGCACAAGCTTACGGTACAGCGTGCCTCAGCAGGATTTGCGGATGAGCCTCTCACGCATACCGGCGTTGCCGCCCAGCCGTTTTGTGATTGGTAATGTACAAATCTGATCACCTGAGGGAAGGGAAATACCTGCCTGATGAGAATGTCCAGGGTCCCGCGCCAGGCTTCCCTGATTTGCGTCGCCATTCATGCTCCGACCAGACAGAGAACCACACTGGATGTATTTCTGTTGCGCGTGCAGAATTCGGATGGCAGACCTCGTATCACGACTGATGTCCTTTTGCCTCTGAGAGGATTTCATAACCTCCCTTGGCGGCGATGAACGAAACCACTGTTCCAAGCAACAGATCAGGAAGGTTTGAATTTGTCCACATTACTAACGCGCCCGAAAGCACGATCGCGCCATTTACAAGCGAATCGTTATTCGTGAATATAGTCGAGGCCTTGAAATTGATGTCCTGGCCGCGATGCTGCTTCAGCACGCGAATGCAATAGATATTCAGTAGGGCATTTGTTGCAGCTATGGCCATCATGGCTGGTCCCAGTGGTGCCTCACCGCCAAGAAAGCGACGGACAACTTCAACTAACAACAGGCAAGCGAAACCAATGAGGAGCCAGCCAGATAATTGCGCCGCACGCTTCTTGATTGTGCTGGATCTGCCGACCGCGTACAGACTGACGCCATAGACTGCAGCGTCACCCAAGTTGTCAAGGCCAGCGCCAACTACGGCAGTTGAAGATGCCCATGTTCCGACAGCCACCCCGGCCAAACACTGGCCCAGATTGATTAGCAAGACCTTCCATAAAATGCCACGATCACGCTCGTTGGAAGCGTCCAGACCTGATTCGTCATCGCTGTCCTTGCCAATATCCGACATCGGATCTCCAAAAGATTGCAGGAAGAATGCGCCCTGCGCTTTTCTCGACCGGACGCGCTTGGATGAACACAGAATACGTCAGTTACCAAAGCGAGCGCGCACATATCAAACAAGATCCAGGTAAGAGGCTTGGATTAGGGCTGCCGAGCACTTGCAGTAAACTGCCAGGACAACGCAAGCATGGAGGTTTTCGGGAGGCTTGAAGAACGAATTGATCCATCGCCAGAGGTATGCGACCAGGGCCAACGCTGAATCGGCAATTACAAAATAAATCAAGATTTTCTGGAACCGCCAGCGGCGCCATTCGCGTCTCGACTATCTATCGCCAGCATCGTTTGCCGAAAAGATCAGCAGACGGCAGCTGGCTGCTTGAAACGGACGTGTCCACGATTGACAGTACACCTCACTTGACCAGGGCAGGAATTGCACGGACGTAGACCAGTTCACTGCCCAGTTCGCTCAGGGTTTGTGTGATCACAGCCGCCGCCGCAATTCCACGCAAATCTTCGGGTAACGCGAGCGCGAGTGGCAGCACTACCAGGGAATTGCGCGTCGACGCGCTGAAGGTCACGGCGCGAGCCGCTGCTACCGGCAGTTTAAACATGCGCGACGTAAAGGCTCCTATCAGTGGGGCGAGCACCATGAAGCCAATATAAACCGGAATGACCGGCACCAATTGCTCGATCTCCCTGATGATCGCCCCGATCTGCGAACCGATGACGACGACCAGCACTGCGGCCATGGCAGGGACCGGAAGCCAGGCCCATCCGGCATTCCATTTCTCGACGATGGACGATCGCTTCGCCAGCCCGGCAGTAGCCACTGCAAGCAACAGCGGAGCCACGATCAGCAGCAGGAATGCGTCGACAAACGGCGCGACAGCGATGACGACCCCGGATTCTCCGCCAGTCATTACGCTGAGGTAGATGGGCAGAAGGAGCAGCTGAAGCAGAAGCAGGATTGGCGTAGCGGCCAGGGTCAGGCGCGAGTCGCCCTTCCCGAGATGGGTGAATACGACCACGTAGTCAATACATGGGGTCAGCAGGACCAGGAGAGCGCCGATGAGGAGCGCGGGATGATCGCTCAGTCCACGCGTCAAGACCCATACCAGAAGCGGTATCAGCACAAAATTGGCGACCAAAACTGCAGATATGTACGCTCTATTACCCAACCCCTGCTTTAGCTCGAGAAAGGGAATCTGCAGAAACATCGCATACATCAGGACCGCAATGGCAGGTGTCACCAACAGGTCAAGCTTGGCCGCAGCGTCAGGCGCAAGGATCCCCCCAAGCACGGCCAAGGCGGCGCTTACAACATAGACTGGAATCTGATTCCGCTCCAAGCTTTCGCGGTTCAAGCTGTTTACCTCCCGGCGATAACGTGATGATTGCATGCGTCAAGCCAGGTAAGGCTCAAGCCGAAGATTGCTCCGGCTGGCATCGGTCGCGATGCCAGCTGCGAGCGTCCGCTTGTTATTTGCGGACCTTCATCAGATTGAAGCCGAAGCCAAGACCAGCCGCCAGGAGCAGGGCCAGTTGCGCCGCATAAGTCTGTATCGTCGGGTAGAGGCCCAGAACAGGCATGCGCGGTCCCGAGACTGGCGTGGCCGTCAGCCATCCGGCTTCCTGCAGCCCTGCAATCCCTTTTCCGACCAGGACAACTGCCAGGGCGGCCACCAGCACGGAGCTGAACGAGAAGAATTTGCCGATCGGCATGCGTGCACTGGTACGCAGGAAAATCACGGCAATCACCGACAGCAGGACCAGGCCTGTAACGAATCCTGCCAGCAGGGCGGGGCCGTTGCCGTCGGCGGCGAGCGCCGAGTAGAACAGGACCGTTTCGAAGACTTCCCGGTATACCGCGATGAATGCCAGGGCAAACAGGGCCCATGCGGAGCGTTTTTCCATTGCCGCCGTCAGATGCTGCTTGAGGTAGGCTTGCCATTGTCCAGCCTGGCCTTTCTGGTGCATCCATAGCCCGACCGACAGCAGCACCGCTGCGGCGAAGAGCGACGACAGGCCTTCGGTCACTTCACGGCTTGCGCCACTGATGCTGACCACATAGGTGGCTACCACCCAGGTCAAGGCGCCGGCGGCCAGCGCCGAGATCCAGCCTGCGTGCACGTAGTGCAAGGCCTGTGGACGCTCCGCTTTGCGGAGGAACGCGACCATCGCGATCACGATCAACAGGGCTTCGACACCTTCGCGCAGGAGAATGGTCAACGCGCCCACGAACACCGTCGTCGCGTCGGTCTTGTTCGCGCCGGTAAGCTCCTCGACACGTACGAAATACGCGTCCAGCTGCCCGGCATATTCGGTCGCACGCAACACATTGCCTTGTGCAACCGCGCCCCGGTACAGCTGCATGGTTCGCTCCACGTCCACCAGGAGCTGGCGGTCCGTCGCGTCGAGCCTGGCCTCGAGCGGCTCGAAGCCGTCCAGGTAAGCCGATAAAGCAAGCTCGGTGGCCTTCGCCCGCTGGTTATTCTTCAAGGCATCCAGGCTGTCCTGCAGCAGTTTGCGCGCAAGGACGATGCCCTTGCGTTCCTGCTGCTCCTGTACGGCCTCGGGGTGGATGCGTGCGTAGGCCAGAACCGCCCGCGCGGTCGACGGTGAGCCTGCCTTCGCCAGTTCTTCTTCGGTTGCCGTCACTAGCGTGTTCATGTCGGGAATCGTTGCGGACGCGGCGTTGTTCTGTGCGAATGCAGACTCTCCGGCTGCGATGTCCGTGTCCTTGAACGCCAGGCTGCCGACATAGAACGCCAGAGACCAGCGGTCATGCTCGGACAAGCCTGCAAAGGCCGGCATCGATGTGCCCTCGACACCCTGGCTGATGACCTGATACAGGGCCATGAGAGAGCGCGAGCGGGCTCTTTCCTCATCGGTAAATGCGATTGGTTTGGGTTCGAGCTTGGCCGCGAGTGCCCCATCGCCGGCGCCGGCCGCTCCATGGCATGAAGCGCATTGCGCCTGGTACAGCGCCGCACCGCGGGCCAGATCGGGCAGGGCGCGCGGCGCAACAGGGAAGGGGTAGGCCTGCAGCAGCAAACGGTTTGCCTCGCGCGCAAGCTGGGCAACCTGTTGCGGCGACTCCTTACGCTCGACCGCCTGCTTTAGTTTGATGGTGGCAGCTGCCAGTTCTGCATGCAGGGGATGCGGAGGCAATGCCTTCACCTGGTTCTGCGCGCGCGTCGAGAACTCCTGCATTTCGCCGTATTCGAGTTCGCTGACAATCGCTCCGTTCTGGACCGCGCCGGCGTAATCGACGGCGACATAATCGAGCAACTGCCAGAGCTGTCGGACTTCTGCTTCCGATGATGTGGGATTAGCGTGTGTCGTACCGATCACGCAGCAGCAGAACATTACGAAGGCGATTAGCCGACGCCAAATGGGGTACGTCATATCGGGATACTTGTCTTCAGGTTCGAGAACCTGATATTAAACACCTTCTAGCTACTTGAAGGTCAAGCGCATTGTTCCGGCTGTTCGCTGATTCGGCAATGCAGTGATGGCGCGGAAAGTCCAGGGCTGGTCAATGGCGCCCAAGCCTTGCTGGCTCGTCGCAAGCGTCGGCAGTGCCGAGCGCCTGCAGGATTTCACATGGGTTTGTGCTGTTGGTGGCGACGCAACGGCTTCTGAGGTCTCTGAGCTGCGCTTCCAGTACTGACAGGTTTGCTATACGGTCGACGATGTGCCCGATGTGCTTGTCGAGCAGCGCGTTGACGCTCTCGCAATTTTTTCCCGGCGCCTCGCGAAAATCGAGCAGCGTCCGGATCTCATCGAGTGTCATGTCCAAGGCGCGGCAATGCCGGATGAACAGCAAGCGCTCAGCGTGAAGCTCGTTATAGGCTCGATAATTGTTTGCCGACCGCTCTGGCGGGGCAAGCAACCCGATGCGCTCATAGTAGCGGATGGTTTCAACCAAGCAGCCCGAGCGGTCTGCCAATTCGCCAATTTTCAAGAGAAATCCCGGTACGTTAACTTAATGCTTGACCCCGTACCCGCTACAGGGTGTTCAATGGGAACTATACACAGTTCTCAAGGAGTCGTCATGTCGGAATGCCAGACCAAATCATGTTGCGAAAAATCTGCACCGATCGAGACCGCGGGTGCCTCATCTGCAGCCCTGGACCGTTCCCTTGTCATTCGCATCGACCAGATGGACTGCCCGACAGAAGAGGGACTGCTGCGGCAAGCGCTCGGGCGCGTCGCAGGCGTCGGAAAGCTCGAGTTCAATCTTGTCCAGCGCCGCTTGCGGGTGGAGCATAGCCTCGGCGATCCACATGCGATCCTTGCAGCAGTACGGGCGGTCGGCATGGACCCGGTGGTTGAACAGACCGATGAGCAAAGCGGCTCAGCAGCCGGTACCATTTTCCGCATCGACAACATGGATTGCCCAACCGAGGAGACGCTCATCCGTAACAAGCTGTCCGGCCTGGCTCAGGTTGAACAGCTCGACTTCAATCTCGTCCAGCGTCGTTTGGTCGTCAGGCATAGTGGGCCGGCAGCGGCGATCCAGGATGCACTGACGTCCATCGGTATGCAGGCGGTGCTCGTTGCAGCGGGACAAGGACGAGCCGAGACGGTCCCACCTGCCTCCCGAAAGCGGCAGTATGCAGTCCTTGCCCTGGGCCTGGCCGCAGCAGTCGGTGCCGAAATCGTCGCATGGACGACGGGCGATGAAAACTGGTGGCCAGTCATCCTGCTATCGCTGCTTGCGATCGCGACGACGGGCTTGAACGTATACAAGAAAGGCTGGATCGCGCTCAAGAACCGCAACCTGAATATCAATGCCCTGATGTCGATCGCCGTGACCGGCGCGGTACTGATCGGGCAGTGGCCGGAAGCGGCAATGGTGATGGTCCTTTTCGCCATCGCCGAGATGATCGAGGCCCGCTCGCTCGACCGTGCGAGAAACGCCATCCAGGGCCTGATGGCACTGACACCCGAGCGGGTCAGCGTGCGCCTTGACGACGGTAGCTGGAGTGAACAGGACGCCACCACGGTCGCGATCGGCGCCCTGGCCCGTGTCGCGCCGGGCGAGCGGATCGCCCTGGACGGGGAAGTGACCACCGGTCAGTCGTCCGTCAACCAGGCGCCGATCACGGGTGAGAGCATGCCGGTACCAAAGACAGTCGGCGACAAGGTGTTTGCCGGCACGATCAATGAAACCGGCTCTTTCGAATACCGTGTCACCGCGGGCCACAGCAACTCGACCCTGTCGCGCATCATCCGCGCGGTCGAGGACGCGCAGGGCAGCCGCGCGCCCACGCAGCGTTTCGTCGACCGCTTCTCCAGCATCTACACGCCCATCGTGTTCGCCATCGCGCTCGGAGTCGCCCTCGTACCGCCGCTCATGCTGGGCGCCGAATGGATGCCATGGATTTACAAGGCGCTCGTCCTGCTGGTGATCGCGTGCCCCTGCGCCCTGGTGATCTCGACCCCGGTCACCGTCGTCAGCGGCCTAGCTGCCGCGGCGCGGGCCGGCATCCTCGTCAAAGGCGGCGTCTACCTGGAGCAGGGTGGCAAGCTGCGCTCGCTCGCACTGGACAAGACCGGCACGATCACCCAGGGTAAGCCCGAGGTGACGGATGTGTTGCCCCTGCAAGGCGATGCACAGACTCATCTGCAGCTCGCAGCCGCGCTCGCGGACCGGTCCGACCATCCGGTATCGACCGCGGTGAGCCGCTACTGGCAAAACTCGGGCCTGGACCTTCCCCTCGCATCCGTGACTGCGTTCGAGGCCTTGACCGGCCGTGGCACGAAAGGGCGGATCGACGGGAAATGGTACTACCTCGGCAATCACCGCCTGGTCGAGGAGCTCGGCATCTGCAGCACCGCGACGGAAAGCGTCCTGTCGACACTGGAGGGTGAAGGCAAGACTGCGATTGTTCTCTGCGATGAAACGTCGCCACTGCTGGTGATCGGGGTGGCCGATACCATTCGTGAAACCAGTCGCGAAGCTGTGGCCCAGCTTCACGGGTTGGGAATCCGGACGATCATGCTCACCGGCGACAATGCAGTGACGGCCAAGGCGATCGCACGGCAGGTCGGCATCGATGACGCCCGCGGGAACATGCTGCCCGAGGATAAGCTCTCTGCCATCAATGACGAAGTGGCGCGATTCGGTACCGTCGGCATGGTGGGGGATGGCATCAACGATGCTCCGGCGCTGGCCAAGGCCGATATCGGGTTCGCGATGGGCGCAGCGGGCACCGACACCGCCATTGAAACAGCCGACGTCGCGCTGATGGATGACGACCTTCGCAAGATCCCGCAGTTCATCCGCTTGAGCAGGCAGGCCGCTGCCATCCTCAAGCAGAACATCGTCGCCGCCTTGCTGATCAAGGCTGTGTTCCTGGTGCTCGCTATTGCAGGATCGGCTACCTTGTGGATGGCCGTGTTCGCGGACATGGGCGCGAGCCTGCTCGTGGTGTTCAACGGACTGCGGCTGCTCAAGAGCCGGGAGAAACGCGGCTAGGCATGGCGGCCGTGCGATGCCGGCTCGCCTTGTACCCGGCAGCCGCCCCCCATGGGGGAGGGGCCATTCTTGCGACCGTTATCCTGATCTTATGGTTTTACGACATAGTTGGCTGGTTGAAGGGTGCGCTCCACCAATTCGATCAGGATGTGAATCACCTTGATGTGGAGTTCCTGCACCCGGTCGGCATAGCGTCCCGCACTCGTGCAGATGCAGACATCGGAACTTTCCGCGAGCGCCGCGCCGGGACGCCCGGTCAAGCCAATCACCTTCATGCCCTTCGCACGGGCGGCTTGCGCGGCGAGGATCACGGACCGGCTGCTGCCGCTCGTGCTGATCGCAAACAGGACGTCGCCGGCGGCGCCATTGCCCTCGACGAAGCGAGCGAACACCTGCTCGTAACCATAGTCGTTGGCGACGCAGCTGATGTAGCTTGGGTCGCTGATGGCTACCGCTGCCATGGCAGGGCGGTCCTCGCGGAACCGCCCCGACAGCTCTTCCGCCAAGTGCATGGCATCGCACATAGAGCCGCCGTTACCGCACGAGATAACGCGGTGCCCGCTTCCCAATGCGTCGACGAGCAGGTTTGCACCGGCCTGGATATTGCCCAGCTGGGCATCGTCGCTGATGAGGCGATCAAGTGCATCGCGCGCTTCAACAAGATTGTTCCTGATATGGTCGATCATCGCTTTTCTCCCTCATGTTCATCGTGACCGGCATGGTCGTGGGATGCAGCCGGGCCGAAGCTGTGTTCCTCGACAGCCTGCTCGCACGGCGTTGTCTCGATCTGAATGGTGCAGTGGTGGATATCGTACTTGCTCGCGATGAGCTGGCGTATGCTGGTCAGGAGCGCTTGCGCGTCAGTGACGTCTTCACGTTGCACGACGTGTGCCGTCAAACTGGCCTTGCCGCTTGTGATCGACCAGACGTGCAGGTCGTGCACGCTGTCCACGCCCGGTATGCGCGTGATCGCGTCCTTGACTTCAGCAATGCCGAGACCCTCGGGGACGCCTTCGAGCAGCACGTTCATGCTTGCCTTGAGCAGCGTCCAGGTGCGGGGAAGCACCCATAAGCCGATGGCAACGGCGATCGCCGAGTCGACCCAACTCCAACCGGTATAGCGGATGACGAGGGCGCCGATGATGACGCCGATCGAACCGAGCATGTCGCTCCATACCTCGAGGTATGCGCCCTTGACGTTCAGGCTGCTGTCCTTGCCGCTCGATAGCAGCTTCATGCTGATGAGATTGACGACCAGGCCAAAGGCAGCAACCAGGAGCATCGTTCCTGACTGGATTTCCGGCGGGTTGTTCAGACGCTGGTACGCCTCATACAGGATGTAGATGGCCACCAGGAACAGCAGTATGGCATTGAAAGCCGCGGCCAGGATCTCGAAGCGGTAGTATCCGAAGGTTCGTTCGCTGTCGGCCGGCCGCTTGCCGATGCGGATCGCCGCAAGCGAGATCGCCAGCGCCGCGGTGTCGGTGAACATGTGCGCCGCATCCGAAATCAGCGCAAGACTGTTAGTGAGAATACCTCCGATGATTTCGGCTACAAGAAAAGTCGTCGTGAGAATGAGCGCTATCCAGAGCGGACGCTCATTCTGACCCGGCTGCGCTGCATGAGAATGTCCTGAACCCATCGTGCTCCCCTCACGTTGTGATGATCGTGTTGCTGCCTTCTCCTACTTTTTCTTGCCATTTTCCTTTGCACGCTTCCGAGGTTTCGGCCCGGGGCGCTTGTAACGGTCTCTGTACTTCAGCCAGCCGAGAAAAACCATAATCACCCCGACCAATGCAAGGCCGATAATGCCGAAAACTTCAAAGAGGTTTTCGTGCAATGGCTCTGGTGCCTGTTGTGGCAGTCTCATGTCACCTCCATTCGATGTTGTCCTTCACTTGCTTGCTTCCAGCCATTCAATCCAGCGTCTGGCCGAGATTGATCACGGTGCGCACACACAGGACCAGTACAGCTGCAAGTCCGGCGAGCGCGTCCAACCTTCCTGCAGCGATGCCCAAATCGCAAAAAGCGACGCCGAGCGCGAGTGCGGTCGGTACCGCGGAAAGAATTGCATCGACTCTGCTGGGGGCCTCGCCGGCGCTAGCCCGCCCACATGCCAATCCAGCCGTCGTGGCAATGGCGACCGATCCAGGCAGGGCAAACGCAGCAACGGCCACGGCATCGAAAGATTCTCCGTGAAAGATGCCATGCGTCCCCAGCGCGATCACGACCAAGACCATGACAACGCAACACATGCATAGAGCGATCTGCAGGACCGAGAACGCGACCTCGGTTTTGGGTCTCGTTTGCATCGTCAGCTTTTCGATCGATAACAGCCGGAACGCAATCGTTGCGGCGTGATGCGTAGCGGCTGCCACCAGGATAACGCTTTCAACAATGATTCCTCCCGCCGCGCAACTGGCGAAGGCCGCTCCATGCGCAGCGAGGTCCAGCCTGACAAGCCGGCGCCCGACCGGGAAACGCCGACCCGGATTGTCTCGACCCATATCGTCCTCTCTGAGTTGGGCCGCAAACGGCAGCTGCGGCCCATACGCTTACTGGACGACCACTTTCGCCGGCTTTACCGGTTCGTCATCAGGATCCTTGCGATGCGCGAGCCGATAGAGCAGGGGAAGAACGAGCAGCGTCAGTGCGGTCGAGGACAGGATCCCGCCGATGACGACGGTTGCCAGCGGCCGCTGGACTTCGGCGCCCGTCCCGGTCGCTATCGCCATTGGCACGAAGCCCAGCGATGCGACCAGGGCAGTCATCAGGACCGGCCGCAGTCGTGTGAGCGCGCCATGCGTGATTGCCGTGTCCAGGTCCATTCCCTCTTCACGCAAGGTCCGGATATAGGAAATCATCACGAGGCCGTTCAGGACGGCCACGCCGGACAAGGCGATGAATCCCACTGCCGCGGAAATCGACAGCGGAATTCCCCGCAGGGCCAGGGCGATGACGCCGCCGGTGAGCGCGAACGGGATGCCGGTAAAGACGAGCAAGCCATCCTTCACGTTGCCGAACATCGCGAATAGCAAGGTGAACACGATGAAGAGGGCAAGCGGCACGACGATCTGCAGGCGCTGGGTCGCCGACTCTAGCTGCTGGAAGGTGCCGCCCCAGCTGGTCCAATACCCCGGTGGGACCTTGACCTTGCCTGCGATGGCAGCCTGCGCTTCAGGAACGAAGGTGCCGATATCCCGGCCTCGCACGTTCGCACTCACGACGATGCGCCGCTTGCCGTTCTCCCGGCTGATCTGGTTGGGCCCTGGCGTGAAGTTCAGGGTGGCGACTTCGGCGAGGGGAATGTAGGTCGTTGCGCTACCTTCCTTGGCTGGCAGGGGAATTGGCAGCTGCCGCAATGCGTCCAGGTCGGTGCGCATCGCTTCGGGCAGGCGAACCACGATGTCAAAGCGGCGGTCACCCTCGAACATGGTGCCGGCTTCGCGCCCACCAGTGGCGATTGCCAGTGCTTCCTGCACGTCGCCGATGTTCAGGCCGTACCTGGCCGTCTTTTCGCGGTCGATATCGACGGTCAGCATCGGCAGGCCGCCGGTCTGCTCCACCTTGACCTCAGCCGCACCAGGCACCCGTTGGAGGACCTCGGCAATTTCCTTGCCAGTGGTTTCCAGCACGGCCATGTCGTCACCGAAGACCTTCACGGCGACGTCGCTGCGTACACCCGAAATGAGCTCGTTGAACCGCAGCTGAATCGGCTGCGAAAGTTCATATGCATTGCCGGCATACTTTTCCGCTTCCTCCTCGATCGCCTCGATCAGCTCGGCACGGGTCTTCCTTGGTGCCGGCCACGCGGACTCGGGCTTGAGCATGATGTAACCGTCCGAGATGTTGGGTGGCATCGGATCCGAAGCAATCTCGGCGGTACCGGTGCGGGCGAATACGCGATCGATCTCCGGGAACTTCGCCTTCAGGCCGGCCTCGAGCTTCTGCTGCATCTCCACCGACTGGCTCAGGCTCGTGGCAGGGATGCGAATCGCCTGCAGCGCGAGGTCGCCTTCGTTCAGGTTCGGGATAAATTCGCTGCCCAGCCGTGTGGCCAGCAGTCCCGACAGGAGCACCAGCACGACGGCGCTGGTAATCACTAAGGCGCCGTTACGGAGGACCTTTTCGAGGGCCGGTGCATAGGCTCGCTTGGCCGCAACCATGATGCGGTTTTCCTTTTCCGTGACGCGCTTGCCGATGAACAGGGCGACGGCTGCGGGAATGAAGGTGATCGACAGGATCATCGCCCCGAGCAGCGCGACGACAACGGCAAAAGCCATGGGATGGAACATCTTGCCTTCGACGCCTGAAAGAGCAAAGATCGGCAGGTACACCACCATGATGATGAGCTGGCCGAACAGCAGAGGGCGACGCGCTTCTTTTGCAGCCGCGAACACCTCGTGGAAGCGTTCGGTAAGGGTCAACTGGCGCCGGTGGTGTTCCTGCGCGTGCGCGAGGCGCCGTACGCAGTTCTCGACAATGACGACCGCGCCGTCGATGATGATGCCGAAGTCGAGCGCACCAAGACTCATCAGGTTCGCGCTAACCCGGTAAGTCACCATCCCGGTAAAGGTGAAGAGCATCGAGAGCGGGATGACCAGGGCCGTAATAATTGCAGCGCGGATATTGCCGAGGAAGAGGAACAGGATCACGATCACGAGAACCGCGCCCTCGAGCAGGTTCTTCTTGACCGTATTGATCGCCTTGTCCACCAGTGTCGTGCGGTCGTACACGGGAATCGCCACTACGCCCTTCGGCAGCGAACGGTTCACCTCGACCATCTTGCTGGCCACTGCCTGGGAGACGGCCCGGCTGTTTTCGCCGATGAGCATGAAGACCGTTCCCAGCACGACTTCGCGGCCGTTCTCCGTTGCCGCCCCGGTACGCAGCTCGCGTCCGACGTCGACCGTCGCGACGTCACGCACGCGGATGGGAACGCCGTCGACGTTGCTGAGGATGGTGTTGCGGATGTCGTCCAGTGTGCGCACCTGGCCGGGCGCCCGGACGAGGAACTGCTCGCCGCGGCGCTCGATGTATCCCATGCCGACGTTGCTGTTGTTGCGGTCAATCGCATTGACGACGTCCGACAAGGACAGCCTATAGGAACTGAGTTTTGCCGGATCCGGGGCAATCAGGTATTCCTTTGCGAAGCCGCCGATCGAATTGATCTCGGTGACCCCGGGAACCTGGCGCAGCTGCGGCTTGATGATCCAGTCCTGGATCTCGCGCAGGTCGGTGGGCGTGTAGGGCGTGCCGTCAGGCTTTTTGGCCCCTGGCTCGCTTTCGACCGTCCATAGGTAGATTTCACCCAGGCCCGTCGAGATCGGCCCCATCATGGGCGTCACGCCGGGAGGCAGGTTTTCCCTGGCTTCCTGGATCCTCTGGTTGACGAGCTGGCGTGCGAAATAGATGTCGGTGCTGTCCTTGAAGATGACGGTCACCTGCGACAGGCCATAGCGCGACAGCGAGCGGGTCTCTTCGAGTCCAGGCAGGCCGGCCATCACGGTCTCGATGGGAAAGGTGACACGCTGTTCGACTTCGAGCGGCGAATAGCCGGCCGCCGAGGTGTTGATCTGCACCTGGACGTTGGTGATGTCGGGTACCGCGTCGATGGGCAGCTTCTGGTAGTTGTAGATGCCGACGGCGGCCATCGCAATGACGGCCAGCATGACTAGCCATCGGTGTTCGATGGCAAAGCGAATGATGCGTTCAAACATGTCCGGATCCTCGCTCAGTGTTCATGCTCGGCACTGCCCTTGCCCTGCTGGGCCTTCACGACGAAGCTACCGGTCGTGACATAGGGTGCGCCCGAGGCCAGGCCGGAGACGATCTCCGTCAGCTTTCCGTCGCTGACGCCGGTGGTCACCGGCTGGGCCTGGAACCCCTTGGCGGTTTTGACGAACACGACGTTCTTGCCTTCCAGTGTCTGCAGGGCGTCGGAAGCAACGGCAACCGCAGCGTCCTTCTGCCCACTGACCACGGAAACGTTGACGAACAGGCCGGGGCGCCATGCGAGTCCCGGATTGTCGATCACGACCCGTGCGCTTGCGGTCCGGGTCTCTTCGCCGAGAAGGTTGCCCACGTAACTGACCTTGCCTGCTACGGACGGGCCACCGGCTGCCGACCTGACTGTGACCGCTTGGCCGACGCGGACCGAGGCCAGGTCTTTCGGCGCGACCGCGATGTTCACCCACACGGTCGACAGATCCGAGACGAGGAAGACGTTCGCGTCCTCCTTCACTGCTTCACCCTGGGCGAGGTGTTTTTCGACGACGACACCGGTAAACGGAGCTCGCAGGACAAAGCGGTTGACCGCGCCGGCCGATACGTCCGCGCCGAGTGCGGTCAGTTTCGAGCGAGCCGCCTGCGACTCGATCTCGGCTTCGCGATAGGCCTGTTGGGCCTGGAGGTAATCCTGCTCAGCGGAGACCTTTTGTTCCCACAGCTTCTTTTCGCGCTCGTAGGTGATGCGCGCCAGCTCGAGCCTCTTGCCGGCAGCGAGCGCGGCACTGCGCAGGTCCGCCAGTTCGGCGCTGGCGATGACGGCCAGGGGTTGTCCCTTTTTCACATCCTGGCCAAGCGAGGCGGCAACCGATTCGATCACGCCCGCAACGCGCGGCACGACGTGTGCCGTCCGGTCTTCGTTGAAGCGCACCTCGCCGGGGAGGACAAGTTCGGTGCGAATGGCTGCCGGACCGGCCGTTGCAGTGGCGATGCCGGCGGTCTGGATCTGCTGCGGGCTCATTTCGATGAGGCCGGGCTCTTCGGCATGACCTTCTTCCTTCTCGTCGCCGTGTTCGGCCTTCGTCTCGGCGGTTTCCTCCGCGTGCTCGCCGCCTTCCGGTGCCGGAGTGCTATCGCTTTTCCAGAACACGATCAGCAGGGCCAGTACGATGCCGACTGCGATCACAGCCGCGATGGAAAGCGCCGATTTTTTGTCGATATTGAACTTCATGGGGTAATCCTGTTGGTATTGGTGGCGCCGGTGCCAGCGTCGGCAAATCGGCCAAGCTCCGCGCTGAATCGGTAGCTGTCGTAGAGTGCCTGTACGTACTGCGCGCGGCTTTGCAGCAGAGTGCGCTGGGCATCGAGAACATCCAGGAAGTTGAACTTGCCAGCCTCGAAACCGATGACGGCGGCATCGAAAACACGTTGCGCTTCCGGCAGAATTTCCTGCCGCATGGTGCGCACTTGGTCCCTCGCCAGCTGGGCGCGCTGATAGGTACTGGTCAAGGTCTGGTCGAGCCTCAGCTGCTGCGCATCGCTTTCGGCGCGCGCCTTGTCCGCACGGGCGAGCGAAGCTTGCAGATTGCCCTGGTTCCGGTTGAACAAGGGGAGCGGGAGCGAGACGCCGAGCACGGTTTGCGTTCGCCCCATCTCCTCATCCTTCTGGCGGCCGACGACAAGGGTGACGTCGGGCATGCGCTGCGCGCGGTCGACCGACACCTGCGCCTCTTCGCGCTCGACCTGCAGGCGTGCGCGCTGCAGCTGCGGCGAGCCCGCCAGGCGTGTTCGCAAGTCTTCAAGGGAAGGAACAGCCGCGAGCTCGTCTACTGGCTCGACCAGGGCCAGAGTTCCCGGCTGTGCCTGGCCCCAATACGCCGTCAGCAAGCCGCGCGCGATAAGCAGTTCGCCGTCGGCCTGGGAAAGGTCGAGGCGTGCAGTCGACTCGGCTACCTTTGCACGCGACAGTTCGACAGGCGAGACACGCCCGGCGGCAACACGCTTCTCAGCCGCCGCCCTTGCTTTTGACGCAATGTCGAGCGAGGTTTGCGCAAGGCGTACCTGTTCCTGGGCGCCCAGCGCGTTGAAATAGGCGGCAGTGACGTCAGCGCGTAGTTCGGCCCGAGCCACGCTTGCGGCCGCAAGTGCAAGCCGGCTGTCGCGCTCGGCGAGCTCCACGCGGGCGCGCCGCTTGCCGCCAAGCTCGACCAGCTGGCTCAGCTCGAAGGTACGGGTTCTCGTACCGCGCTGCGTTCCCTCGGTCGTGTAGGAGATTGTGGGATTTGGCAGTAATCCCGCCTGGCGGCGCCCGGCGCCGGCGATGACGATGTCCAGGGCGCTGGCGCGCAGGCTCGGGTTGGCGGCCATGGCCATGTCGACCGCCTTTTCGAGGGTCAATAGCGTGCCGGCGGCGGGTACGGTGGGAACAGCGGCCGCGCGCCCGACTGGCGGATCGCCAGCCAGTTGTGCGGCCGCAGGGAGCGCCCATGCCAATAGCACGAGCGACCCAACAACAATACGTTTGGGGTGCATGAATAAACTCCGAAAACAATAGGCGAAGGATATTCAGCGACGATCCGCATCAGGAGTGCCGTGACGACACTCCTGAGAGACATTAAGACTGACTAGTTACGAGTCGCCGCCGAATCAGACGACGGCAACCCATTGGGGCCGCTCGGGCGGGGCCACATCGATAGAGGAGAGGCGAAGCAGGGGGGAGATGGGTGCAATGCGCAGAGGTTCGGAAACCGCGGCCATGACAGGCAGCGCCTCGAACGTCAGGGGCGTGTGGGTACAGGAAGTGCAGTGCGAATGCAGCGTCCCTGTTTTCGACTTGGATGGCTGGTCGAGCGAACTGAAAGCCTCTTGAGCAGGCTCGTCGTGCGACGCATGGTGGCCAAGATGCTGTGCAGCGCGGCCGGTTTCGTGCTCGCAATACTCTGCCACGACGCTCCAGCTAAGCTGAAGCATCATGATTGTAAGCACAAGGTAAATAAACCGGCGGGTCATAGGAAAAGTATAGCATGGCCTCATGCAATGGACTGCGCTCTTGTCATTCTTCAGTCCTGCCGCCTTTGTCGAATCTCGGACCCTGTACGTGTTTTCTCTTCAATATGGTCCATAGGCGTTCCGATGTCGATTGCAATGTGTTCAAAGGCCTTGTCGCCAATGAGGGTTGTCACGTGCGACTTGATCGACATGACTTTGTCTGGAAACGCTTTCTGCGAGACGATGACGTGGGTTGTCAGTACGTGCTTCTCGCCGTCGATCGACCAACTGTGGGTATCGTGTACATCGATGACCTCGGGAATAGCCCTCACCGCAGTTTCGAAGGCAGGAAGGTCAAAGGTGGACGGAGTCCGCTGCAGAAAAACTTCGAAGAACTTCCGGAGATTGCGGAAAACGTTCCACAACACGAAGAGCGAAATACAGATCGATAGGGCCGGGTCGATCCAGGGGAGGTCCCAGACTGCCATCACCGCTGCGCCGATCAGCACCGCAATCCAGCCGAGGGTGTCCTCCAGCAGGTGCCAACTGACGACTTTCTCGGTCAGCGACTCCCCCTTCCGAACACGCAGAACCGCTGCGCCATTGAAGATGACGCCAACCACCGCCAGAACGATCATACCCGTCGCGTTGACTTCCTCCGGATCGAGAAGGCGCTGCGCTGCGTTCCACAGGATAAAGCCGATGCCGGCAATCAATACGATAGCGGTGATCAGGCCGCCAAGCAGTGAGTATCGAGCGTAGCCGTAGGTGTCTTTCGGGGTGCTGCCGTGCTTTGAAAGACGATCGAAGTACCAGGCGAGTCCGAGCGAGATCGAGTCACCGAGGTCATGCACGGCATCGCTGAGAATGGCCACGCTATTCGTCCACAGTCCGCCGGCGAATTCGATCAGCGTAAACGTAAAGTTCAGTAGAAATGCAACCTTGAGGTTGCCGCTGCCGTTGTGGACGTTGTGGCGGTGCTGGTCTCCCATCCATCATTCCTCATCGGTAAATGCCAGTCGAATGGCTTATCAGACTCTTTAAAGTACTGTTGAGCATCCTACAGTTATGCGAATAAAAACGACGCCCGTAAGAGGAGGCTAGTCAAACTGTCTGCGATCGGCGGCCTCCTGCCAAGCGCCCGAAGATCGGAAGGTTGGTGTTCGCGGCCTTTTCGAATCGTAATGCGAAGCACGCCTTCATGGACGTCCGGCGCCTTGAAGCTAGGTCACTTCGTTCTGACGCTTACCTATACGCCGCTCTTGTAGTAGCCGCCAGGCGGCAGGGATCACAAACAGCGAAAGTAGCGGTGCGGTGACCATTCCGCCAATCATCGGTGCATCGATGCGCTGCAAGATTTTGGAGCCGGCCGCGCTTCCGAGATATTCGAACTGCCCCGACCAGCCGATGGCATAAGCTGGCGGCAGCGAGACGTTGTCGCGGACACGCTCCGGCATCGCACGAACCGCAGTGAGCAGGCCAACACCGCGGGCATCGACGTATACCCAACCTGACAGGCGCGCTTCCTCGCTTCGGATCGTTAGGGAACTGTCCATCACGACGACCGTCGTCACGTCGCCAAGACGAATCTGCGGGCCCAGCGGTGACGATCGGCAGCTAGCGCAGGACCTGGAATGAGTCGCGGTGGTCCTGCGGGTAGCGCAAGCTGATCGGGAAGCGCCGGCGCCCGTCGACGACTTCGCGGGCGTTGTCGCCACCGATCGCCGGACACCACTGTCTGGATGTCGGCCACGCTCATCCCATAGCGCGAAGCGCGCAGCCGGTCTATGCTGGCGCCGATATGAATTGGGTCGTGGGTTCGAAGGTCGCAAGTAGCAGCAATTCGACGGGATCACCCGCATAACGGCAGAGTCAACTTCGGGATCCGCGCCGCAGATCCCGAAAAAGGTACTTTAGTGGGCGTGAGTGCCTACGGAAGTTCCTTGACCACTGGTCGGCTGCATCATCCTGCGGCACTCGTCCGCACAGCGGCGGCAGGCGGCGGCGCAATCTTGGCAATGCTGGATCTGGTGGCTTGCGCATTCCTGGGCGCAGGCGTCGCAAATGTCGGCGCACAGCTGGCATAGCTGATGAGCATGCTCGGTTGCGCGGCTCATCAGCTGCGCGGCAAGACGGCAGATTGCCGCGCACTCGTCATCGAGCATAATGCAGCGCGCCATCATCCTGGGGTCCGTCTCCCGCAGGCACGCCGCGGCGCAGGTATCGCACGCCTCGGCGCATTCGTAACACGCCTTGATACACGACTGGAATTGACTTTGCACCATGATATTCTCCTTGAATGTACTCAGGGTTATGGGAGCCTCTTTGGGAACCCCGTCACGCTCTGCTGGCGAGTCAATCAGGTCAGGACGACAGCTCGTTGTGCCATTTCTCGGTTCTATTTACGCCACTTTCCAAAAGCGTTTGAACAAAACCCAAAACTGACACGTGACGCGTCTTCCTGAAGATGTAGTGCGCAAGATCATATTCAATCAACCTCAGCGCAATGGCATGTCGGAGGCTAGGAATGCCTTGGCCTGCCACCGCACTGAACAGCTCGGATACGAGCATGAACGCTCGCGTCCGCCTTATTTGACGGATGAGATGACGTAGTCCGACCCTTGCTGGGTGAACTCCACCTCAACTTTTTTGCCGACTACCAGCTTGTCAAGCAATGACTTGTCCTTAACGCCGAAGCTCATCGTCATTGGTGGCCACTTAAGCGTTTTCACCTGGTCATGTGCAAGCGTCACTTTGTCGTTTGCTCGATCGACCCCCTTCACTACAGCTGAGGTTTTGTGTACCACTCCATTCTTGGATGCACCTTGGGCTTTGCTATCGGCCGCTTTCTCCTTCATCATGTCCTTGCATGCCGACATATCCATACCCTTCATGTCCTTCATGTCCTTCATATCCATACAGGCTTGTTTCATGCCCATCCCCTTCATATCGGCAGCTTGACCGAAGGCCGCGCCGGAACTGGCCAATGCAGCGAGAAGGGACAGGGGGGCAAAACGTTTCATGAGATTTCTCCTCAAAGTGGGTAAAGTAATTTTCGTCCGTGAGCAGACGACATCCCAAATATCTTCTTCATGATCGTCTCCTTTAATGATTGAGTAATCCACGGAGACCTGGTCGACTCGTGCTATCCCGTCGTTGTAACTCATGTATTTTCATAGATGGCCTCCTTGGCTCCGGATTGACGGACGTTCTCTTGTTGTACCTCCCGACGGCGCATCAACATGTAGACCACTGGCACCACAAACATCGACAGCAATGGCGCGGACAACATCCCACCGACCATTGGCGCTGCAATACGCTGCATGATTTCCGAACCCGTGCCATGGGCGATCATGATCGGCACTAAACCGGCAATGATGACCGCGACGGTCATTGCCTTTGGCCTCACACGTTGAACCGCGCCCTCGCGAATAGCGTCTAACAGATCAGCTTCCGACGCCTTTCCTGCCGCCAGGCGGGCTTCCCAGGCATGTTTCAGGTAGAGCAGCATGATCACCCCGAATTCTGCCGCAACGCCTGCAAGTGCAATGAAGCCCACCGCGCTGGCGACCGAAATGTGGTGCCCAAGTATCCAGAGCAACCAGATACCGCCGGCCAGTGCGAACGGCAAGGTCGCCATGATGAGGATGGCCTCGTCAAAGCGCTTAAATGTCATGTAGAGAAGGATGAAGATTACCAATAGCGTTGCCGGCACCACGAACTTGAGCTTCGCACTGGCGCGTTCCAGGTATTCGAACTGACCTGACCAGGAAATCGAATACCCCGGTTGCAGCTTGACCTCCTTCGCGACAACCTGCTGCATGTCGCGCACCACCGAATTCATGTCGCGTCCTCGAATGTCGACGTACACCCAACCGGACAGGCGCGCGTTTTCACTCCTGAGCATGGGTGGGCCGTCATTGATGCGGATCTCTGCCACATCACCCAGGCGAATCTGTGCCCCGCGCGGCGTCAGGACGGGCAATTGCCGCAGGTTTTCGATGGAATCCCGGACCTCGCGCGGATAGCGGACGTTGATCGGGAAGCGCTGCAGGCCTTCCACGGTCTCACCAATGTTGTCACCGCCAATTGCCGCCGAGACGACGCTCTGCACATCGGCGATATTCAGGCCGTACCGGGCTGCCTGGTCGCGGCTGATGTTGACGTCGATATAGCGTCCTCCATTGAGACGTTCAGCCAATGCCGATGACACGCCCGGAACCTTCTTGACGATCCTTTCGATTTCACTGGCAACGCGATCGATTTCCTGCAGGCTGCTACCGGCCACCTTGACGCCGACCGGACTCTTTATGCCCGTAGCCAGCATGTCGATGCGGTTCCGGATCGGCGGTACCCAGATATTGGAAAGTCCAGGCACCTTGACTACGCTGTCCAGTTCCTCCACCAGCTTGTCCGTGGTCATTCCTGAGCGCCATTGATCCCTGGGCTTGAATTGAATCGTGGTCTCGAACATCTCCAGGGGCGCAGGGTCGGTTGCCGTCTCGGCCCGCCCTGCTTTGCCAAACACGCTTTGCACTTCGGGTACGGTTTTGATCAAGCGGTCAGTCTGCTGGAGCAGCTGCGACACTTTGCCTGCCGACAGTCCTGGCAGCGCCGAAGGCATGTACAGGAGGTCGCCTTCATCAAGAGGCGGCATGAATTCCCCGCCGAGCCGCGTCATCGGCCACACGGTCACAAGGGCAATCGCAGCGGCCGCGATCAGCGTCGCCTTGGGGAAGCGCAGCACCCCATCGAGCAAGGGGCGGTACACGGCAATCAAGAAGCGATTCAGTGGGTTCTTGTGCTCCTCGGGAATGCGTCCGCGGATCAGGTAGCCCATCAGTACCGGGATCAAGGTCACAGCCAGCCCTGCCGCCGCTGCCATTGAGTAGGTCTTCGTGAACGCAAGCGGCGAGAACAGGCGGCCTTCTTGCGCCTCCAGCGTGAACACTGGAATAAACGACAGCACGATGATCAACAGCGAGAAGAACAGCGCCGGCCCGACTTCGGCCGCTGCATCTCCAATGACCCGCCAGCGATCTTCTCCTTCCAGCTTCGTCCCCGGATGAGCGTGGTTCCACACTTCGATATGCTTGTGCGCGTTCTCGATCATGACCACGGCGGCGTCCACCATCGCGCCCACCGCAATCGCGATACCGCCGAGCGACATGATGTTCGCGTTTACCCCCTGGTAGTGCATGACGATGAAGGCGATTAAGATACCGATCGGCAGTGTGACAATCGCAACTAGCGCCGAGCGCAAATGGAACAGGAAGATTGCGCACACAATTGCAACGACGACGAATTCCTCGACCAGCTTGTCGCGCAGATTGTCTACCGCCCGTCTGATCAGGTGCGATCGGTCGTAGGTCGGAACGATCTCAACTCCAGGGGGCAGACTTGGCTTGAGAGCCGCCAGTTTCGCTTTCACCGCATCGATAGTCTCCAGCGCATTTTTCCCTGAGCGCATGACGATGACGCCACCTGCAACCTCGCCTTCGCCGTTGAGCTCGGAGATGCCGCGTCGCATTTCCGGACCCAGCTGGATTCGCGCGACGTCACCCAGCAGGACGGGAACACCGGCCTCCGAAGTCATCAGGGGAATCTTGCGGAAGTCGTCGAGCGACTGCAGGTAACCGCTCGCACGTACCATGTATTCGGCTTCGCCCAGCTCGAGCACTGAACCGCCGGCCTCCTGGTTGGCCTTCTGCACCGCGTCGATGACCATGCCATGCGCAATGTTGTAGCCGCGAAGCTTCGCGGGATCGAGTACGATCTGATATTGCCGCACCATGCCGCCCAGGCTTGCGACTTCCGACACATTGGCGACCGTCTTGAGCTCGTACTTGAGGAACCAGTCCTGAAACGCGCGCAATTGCGACAGGTCCATCCTGCCACTGCGGTCGACGAGTGCGTATTCGTAGACCCAACCAACTCCCGTAGCGTCGGGGCCGAGCGAGGTCTTCGCCTGCGGCGGCAAGCGCGACTGCACCTGATTCAAGTATTCCAGTACACGCGAGCGCGCCCAATACGGGTCGGTGCCGTCCTCGAACAGGATGTAGACGAAGGAATCGCCAAAGAAGGAATAGCCGCGTACCGTTTTCGCGCCCGGCACCGACAGCATTGTCGTAGTGAGCGGATAGGTGACCTGGTTCTCGACTAGTTGAGGCGCCTGGCCCGGGTAGGATGTGCGGATGATTACCTGCACGTCGGATAAATCAGGCAGGGCGTCGAGCGGAGTACGCTGCAACGCGTAGATGCCCCACGCCGTGATCCCCACTGTTGCCAGAAGTACCAGGAAGCGATTCAGGATCGACCAGCGAATGAGTTTGGCGATCATTTCTTTGCGTCTCCCATAGCGGCAGGAGTGTGGGCGCCATGCTTGATAGCGGCGGCGCCCATGTCACCCATGCCCTGCATCGACGGTCCAGCAGGGGAAATGCTGGTGATCTGGAACGAGCCGTCCTTGGTTTGCTGGAACTCGAAGTTCACCGTATCGCCGATTGCCAGATTTTTCGGTGCGCCCGCCACCGGCACCTTGAATCCCATCGTCATTGCCGGCCATTGCATGCTTGGGATCGGATCGTGCGAAAGCGTAATTTCATCCTTGTCGATATCCTCGACTTTGCCTTGAGCGCGATGCGTCGTCGGGCCAGCGGTTTGCTGATTGCCTTCGGTTGGCACGGGGCCGCTTAGCCGGTTCGTGGTACCTCTCAGGCTGGCTTCCGAATCGATCAGGAACTGACCCGAGACAATGATTTTTTGCCCAAGGTCGAGACCTTTGAGAATTTGAGTCTGGCCATTGCTCTCGCGGCCGGTTTGGACGTCGACAGGGCTGAATTTGCCCTGACCTTGAGCGACCATCACAACACTGCGTGTACCTGTCTGGATCACCGCTTCCGTCGGGACCATCAAGGTTTCCGCGCTGGCTGCCGGCGTGAAGCTTACGGTCGCGAACATACCCGGCACCAGGCGTTGCTGTGGATTGGCGAGTTCGACACGCGCCGTCAATGTGCGTGTAGTCGCTTCAACTTCAGGCAAGATTGCGCTGACCTTGCCATGTAAGACAGTGCCTGGCAGCGCGGGGGTACGGGCTTCGACTCTGGTGCCAGGACGTACTTCAGCCGCCGCCGCTTCGGGCACCTCGGCGTTGACCCAGATTGTACTGAGCCCATTGATTCGGAACATCGGAGCGCCGGAGGCGAAGGTCATCCCTTCACGAACTGCGAGCTCTGCAACGACACCACTGATGGGCGCGCTGATGGTTACCCGAGGCTGCACCTTGCCGCTGGATTCGACACCTCGGATCTGCGCGTCCGTCATCCCGGCGAGGCGCATACGCTGCCGCGCGCCCTCCACCAGGCCGTCCGTCCCTGGACCTTTCATCTGCTTGGCCGTCAGATATTCTTCCTGCACTGCGACCCAGTCAGGCACATACAAAGCCGCCAGGGGCTGCCCCTTTTTCACCTGGTCGAGGGGTGCGCGCACGAAGAGCTGCTCGACGTAGCCGTTACTGCGCGCCTGCACGACGGCGACGTCACGCTCGTTGTAAGCCACGTTGCCGACAGCCTCCACGCTGGAGGCAAGCCTGCCCTTCGTGACTTCGGCGGTACGGATACCCAGGTTCTGTTCCACTCGTGGGCTGATGCTGACACTGCCCTCATCGCCAGCCTCGTCGGCATACACAGGAACGAGTTGCATATCCATGAACGGCGACTTGCCCGGCTTGTCGAATTTCTGGCCCGGGACCATCGGGTCATGCCAATAAAGCACCTTGCGTCCAGTAGCTTGATCTGCACCTGCTTCTTGGGCGGAGGGCGCCGATTGTGGAGCAGGGGACATCCCCATCCCGCGATTCATACCAAACTTGTAGAGGCCGTACCCGGCGGCGCTCAGTGCCGCAGCCACTAGCAGTACAGTTGTTAATTTTCTAGCATTCATTTAAAAATCCTTGTTCGCCCTGCTTCTCAATGGCTGGGTATGGCCGTATTGCGGGAAAAGAAAATTAAGTTGCGCCCACAGGCGATCGGTTTCCTGCCCGAGCTGTAAAGCCTGCAAGCGCACATCGATTTCACTGCGCCGCGCCACGAGGACGTCTGCCAGCGTGGCCTTGCCGCCACGGTAAGAGGCAAGCGACGCTTCTGTCCTGGAGCGAGCAAAAGGGATCAGTTCTTGCTCGTAGCGGATCTGTCGCTGCCTGTTTGTATGCCACTCGTTCAACATGGCCCGCACTTCAGCGACATGGGCGCGCAGCGCGTCCTCGCGTTCCGCCCTTGCTTGTTCGACCTGGGCCAGCTTCGACGACAGTTCGCGGTCCTGGCGGTTTTTCCGGTCCCACTGCAGGGGCACCGAAAGGCCGACCGATGCCATGTCCGAATACCCTGGACCGCGTTTTTGGACTGCGACCTCGATGCTCCAGTCCGCCTTCTTGTTCGCCTTTGCAAGCTGCGCTTCTGTCGTTGCGATGTCTTCCTGTTTGGCAAGCACGGCAAGTTCCGGATGGTGTCCGAGTTGGGCCTCGAGTGTAGCCTCGTCGAGGCGGATGGAGTCGACTGCCGGCTTGTCGCCGAGCGGCAACTGAGCCGCGTCGCCAATCCATCGGGCCAACACGATGTTGGCATTGCCGATGCGGCGCCTGATATCGCTTGCCTTGTCTTCCAGGAAAGCGAATGCGCTTCGTGAGTTGAAGATGTCTGCCTGGTTGCCCCGGCCGGCCCGATACGCCGACTCCGCCGCCTGGATCTCGAGCTTCGCCTGATCTAGCTGTTCGGCTATTGCGGTCGACATTGCTTCGGCGTAGTAACGGTCCAGCCAGGCCAGTGCGGTCTCGCGTTCGATTGTCGCGGTCGTGGCAGATTTTTCCGCCACCGACTTTTCCGCTTCGCGTTCAAATCGTTGCGCACGCAGGCGACGTTTGTCGGTACGCGTCAGCTCTTGCATCACGCCGATGCGTCGCATCGTCATGAAGTCGCGCGTCATGCTGAAGCGATCTTGTCCATTGATCGGTAGATTGTCGACACCGAGCTTCAGGACCGCATCGGGGAGCTGACCGGCAGCGACTGACATCTCCCGTGCAGACTGGACAGCATGGTCCTTCGCCGCCAACAATCGGGATCGCTCGACTGCCTGCTGCTGGGCTTCAACCAGCGACAGTACCCGTTCGCTGGCAACGGTGGCGTTGGTAACGACGACCGATACTGTGAATACAACAAAGAGGACTGCTCGGAGAGGCCGAACAGCCGGACGAGGCGCGGGGTGGCGCGCTTTGATATCTCGGGAAAGCATGAAACCTCCAGAATGCATTGAGTAACATCGCTCGCGCCGACGCGTAGCGATGAGGAATCAAGCAGACTGAAGGATCAAATTCGGAAGCAGCAGTTGCGAATGGCTATAGGCGGAGCCGTCGCGCGCGCGAGGAAAGCAGGAGCTGACCTGCCGAGAAAGCGCTCGAATGAAATTACTTCCAGGTTTATCGGAAGACCGTAGCCGACAGCAACGAAAGCTGCCAAAGGTGGCGTCGCAGGCTTGTCGAGCGATTGCTTAGCTGTCTGGTGGGACGCATGGCACAGATTCGGCTGTTCCTTATCCATGTCTTCGCATGGGACCATATCGGCTGGCATTGTCTGCACAGACGAGGTCATCTGACGGTCATGCCCCAGACCCAGCGCTGGGCACGCATAAGCCGACACAGCGAGTTGCATAAACAATATGCTGAACAGCACTATTGTCGCGGCAATTAGTCGAGATGTGCGTGGAAGTCTCATGGTCAGTTCGAAGTCTAGGCTCGCCCTATGTCTTTGTCAATTGAATGGGCCTTCATGGAAACGCCGTATCTGCCCCAGGCATGCAGGGTGTGACGAGGAATTATTGATCGTGTCTTGTCGGAAGGAGCAAACTCAAGAACTCGAAGACATACCTGCCGGATTTCTGGGCCGAGGCGGTGAAGCTGCTGGAGCAAGGATTGTTCAGGAGGAAGCGGCCCAGCGGATCGGGATCCCGAAAGGGACGCTGGCGAACTGGGTGAGTGCGGCGAAGAGCCGCGCGGGCAGCGCCACGGAATTGTGTGCACGCTATGCCGGGAGCATGCTACATTGACCATATGCGCGCCAGGCTTCGAACATTTTTCTTGTGCCTACTCATCGTCTCCCTCCCTTTGCAGAGCATTGCGGGAGTGGCGAGGTTCGAGTGCGGCATGGCGCATCATCCCTTGGCCGCCCACGCTGACCATGCCGCTGGCATGCCGATGGAGGCGACGGTGGCCGGTGAGGGACAAGATGGCGGGCACGATCATGCCGCCGCGCCGGCGCAGAGAGTCGCAGCGCAGGATGAAGACTGCGACGATGACGGCGCGCACGCGCGATCTGGCTGCGGCACCTGTGCAAATTGCTCCATCGGCGCCTATGCGCCACCGCCTGTAATGGCCGTGACTGCGGTCGAGGAAGCGGTCAGCACTGCCCTGCAATTTTCCTTGCCTTCGTTCCCCGGGCATATTCCTGCCCGGATCGAACGCCCCCCACGCACTGCCGCGTCAATCGCGGCGTAATCCTTCACGGCTAACGCCGGCGATGCGTTCCTGATTTGCGGAAGACCGGCCCGTGCCTGCGCTCGCGCCTGCGCGAATGAGTCAACCTGACCGGGCACGCGTTCAAACAAATCAGATCAAACAATCGAGTCGTGCCCTGTTGGCTATCCGCCGCGGGGCAGGTGTGTCCGCGTCCCTGGTTACCGGCATGGGGAACGTTTGGGCCGAATCGAGCAGATTACTGTGTACTGTGCCAGAAGTCGCATGTCGAATCGGAGAACCTTATGAAACGTTCAGTAGTTACTCACGGCTGCGCAAGCAGCTGGCGCCGCCGCTTCCTGCAAGGGATCGGCGCAGCGATAGGCCTCGCGGGCTTCAGCCCTGGCGCGTTGTTTGCCGCGCAGGACAGGCGCCATCTTCGCGGTACCAGTTTCGATCTCGAGATCGGACCGATGCGCGTCAACTTCACCGGAGCGGACCGCATCGCCATTGCGGTCAATGGCCAGGTGCCGGCGCCCACCCTCTACTGGAACGAGGGCGATACCGTCACGATTCGGGTGACCAACCGGTTGTCGGCAGTCAGTTCGATTCATTGGCACGGCATCCTTCTCCCCGCCGACATGGATGGGGTGCCGGGTCTGAGTTTCGCCGGGATCCAGCCAGGGCAGACATTTACCTACCGGTTTGAGGTCAAGCAGAGCGGTACGTACTGGTACCACAGCCATTCTGGACTTCAGGAGCAGCTCGGCTTGTACGGCCCGATCGTCGTACTCCCGAAAGCCGGCGAGTGGGTCGAGGCCGAGCGCGACTATGTCGTGATGCTGTCGGACTGGACGGACGAGAAGCCGGAGCGGGTGCTGGCCAACCTGAAGAAGATGAGCGACTTCTTCAACAACAAACAGCCCACCTTCGGCGAGTTCATCCGGGACGTGCGGAGCATGGGATTCGCTGCGGCCGTGGACAAGCGCAAGATGTGGAACCAGATGCGCATGATGCCGACCGACTTCAGCGATGTGACGGCCAGCCGGAATATCAGCGGGGCACTGCGTTACCTCATCAACGGCTCCACAGCAGAGATGAACTGGACCGGCCTGTTCCGCGTCGGCGAACGAGTGCGCCTGCGCTTCATCAACGGCGCCGCGACGACCATCTTCGACGTGCGCATCCCGGGTTTGAAAATGATCGTCGTCTCCGCGGACGGACAGGAAGTCGAACCTGTCACTGTGGATGAATTCCGGATTTCGGTCGCCGAAACCTATGATGTCATCGTCGAGCCACGAGACGACATGGCGTACACCATCTTTGCACAGTCGATCGGCCGCTCGGGCTTCGTCCGCGCCACGCTGGCACCACGGCCGGGAATGCAGGCTCCAGTGCCCGAGATGGACGAGGCCCAGTGGCTCAGCATGACCGACATGATGGGTGCGATGGCCATGTCAGGCATGCATGGTTCGGGGGCCGCGGGCGGCCATGCGATGGGTGGGCATGCGCAGATGCCAGCGGCCGGCGCGCCGGCAGCGGGCCATCCGCCGAAGGCGACGCATGCGCGCACCGAATACGGGCCGGGCGTCGACATGCACGTCGATATGCCGCGCACCAACCTCGACGACCCTGGCGTCAACCTGCGCGACAACGGCCGGCGCGTCCTGACTTATGCCGATCTGCGCACGATCGGCGGGCCGGTCGATCCACGGGAACCGAGCCGCGAGATCGAGCTTCACCTGACCGGAAACATGGAACGCTTCATGTGGTCGTTCGATGGCCAGAAATTCTCGGAATCCTTGCCGATCCGCTTCCGGTTCGGGGAGCGGCTGCGCATCGTGCTCGTGAACGACACGATGATGAACCATCCGATCCACTTGCATGGCATGTGGAGCGAGCTGGAGTCTCCCGACGGGAAATTCCAGGTTCGTAAGCACACGATCAATGTACAGCCGGCGCAAAGGATCACCTACCGGGTCACGGCCGATGCGCCCGGCCATTGGGCTTACCACTGCCATCTGTTGTACCACATGGAAGCCGGGATGTTCAGGGAGGTGGTCGTATCATGAAAAACCCATCGATCAAGCCTGCGCCTTGCGCGCTCGTGCTGGCGTGCCTGGTTGCGGCGCACGCTGCAGCACAGACGGCAGCTCCAACCCAGCCGCCCCAGTCTACCGGCAGTCACGACATGTCGACCATGGACCACTCGAAGATGGGACACGGGACACCCGCGCCGGCCAGCAAGAAGTCGCCGCAGCAGACACCGCCCAATCCGGCTGCGTCGAATGCTGCTGGCCATGCCGTGCATGCGAACACTCCAGTCGCAGCGCAGAAGGCCCCGCCAGCGCAGGCGGCGGAACACCAGGGTCACGCTACCGGCCATACGGGTCACGCAGCACAAGCAGCAACTCCCGCGAAGCCGCAGGCCCAGCCGGCAACCAGGGCCATGCCCGGCATGGATCATGCAGCCATGCGACACGGCGCAGTTCCCGCAGCAGGAAGCGGTGGCCAGGAACGCGCGGCAGGCCCGGAGGGCGTCATGGCAGGTCATGCCATGCGAATGGGACCCATGCAGGGAGGCGACCCTCCGCCGGACTCCCGGGATCCGAACGCCTATAACGAGGGGACTCGCCACGCCAACTTCGGCAACCACGAAATGAACGACAACGCTCCGTTCGGGAAGGTACTGGTCGACAAGCTCGAAGCAGCCAGGGGCGATGGCGAACACGGTCAGAACCTCGAAGCCGAGGCGTGGTATGGCAATGACTACAACAAGGCCTGGCTCAAGGTAGAGGGAGAGCGCCGGGGCGGCTCGCTCGATTCGTCCCGCACCGAGCTACTGTGGGACCGGGCATTCGCACCGTTCTGGAGTACCCAGTTGGGTGTGCGGCACGACAGCGGTGAGGGTGGCGGAAGGAACTGGCTTGCCGTCGGGGTGCAGGGGTTGGCCCCTTACTGGTTCGAGACCGAGGCCACCGCGTACTGGCGGCCCGGAAGCGGCCTCGCCGCGCGCCTGAATGTGAAGTACGAAATCCTGTTCACGCCCCGTTTGATCCTCGAGCCCGAGCTGGGCGCGAACCTGTACAGCCGCGCGGATCCCGAGCGGGCCACTGGGAAAGGCCTATCCGACATCAACATGGGCCTGCGGCTGCGCTACGAAATCACGCGCAAGTTCGCGCCATACATCGGCGTCACCTGGAACCGCCAGTTCGGCGGAACCGCTGATTACACGCGACAGCGTGGCGGCGACCGGAGCGAAGTCCAGGCGGTGGTGGGAGTGCGCCTTTGGTTTTGATTGACCCGCGGCGCGGCATCGTTCTGCGGCGCGCAAAAGTTTTGTCCTGATAGAGACCGAGACCAACCGTTTTTAGAAGATCACCATGAACCAGCAACACGAAACCTGTATCGAGGCCTGCAATGACTGTGCGGATGCGTGCGACATGTGTGCCGCCGCCTGCCTGCAGGAGGAGGACGTAAAGATGATGGCCCGCTGCATCGCACTCGACATCGATTGCGCTCAGCTCTGCCGGGTCGCTGCCGCCATGATGGCACGGGGCAGCGAAGCGGCCAAGCTCGTCTGCGAGGCATGCGCCGCGCTGTGTGACATGTGTGCCGAAGAGTGCGGAAAGCATCAGATGCAGCATTGCCAGGAGTGCGCTGCGGCCTGCCGCCGGTGTGCCGAAGAGTGCCGCCGGATGCTTGCAGCATGATCGTGACCTGAGCAGGGACAGGCGGCAGGGCAGGACACCTAACTCCCTCCGCCACCAAGTAAGCTCATGCCGGCGCGAATTTGCGCCGGCGCATTCGCTCATTCTGAAATTTTATTCGGAAAGTTTTTGTAAAAATGCGTGTTTATTGCTTATCGGCAGAAAGCGCGCTACATTAAAAATGCTGCGCAATTGTATATACAAGAAGTAATCGATTGCTTCACCCACCATATGCCGCGACCGAAGCTGTAAGCTTTGCGGTCTTATTGCTCTTACAAAAATAGCCCCGGAGGGTAAATGGTTCACAAATTCGTCCCAAGAACGACAGCCGCGCTCGCAATGCTGGTCCTGCAGCAAGGCGCCCATGCACAGCAACCCGCTACCACCGAGAACACCCAGGCGACCGGGATGGAACGGGTCCAGATCACGGGCAGCCGGATCAATCTGCGACAGGAGCAGCTGTCCGGTGTCGGCCCGGTGACCGTGATCGACGCGGAAACCATCCAGCGCTCGGGCGCGATCTCGGTCGAGACGCTGCTACAGCGTATGCCGTCTTCCGCGGGCACCGCGGGGAGCCAGACCAGTGCCTATTGGACCAGTAACGGTTATGGTACCACTCAGGTCAACCTGCGCGGCCTCGGCATCGACCGCACCCTGGTCCTCCTGAACGGACGCCGCGTCGTGTCGGGAGGGACGGGCGCCAACAGCTCGGTCGACCTGAACATGATCCCGGTCGCGATGATCGAGCGGATCGAGGTGCTGAAGGACGGCGCATCCGCGATCTATGGCGCGGACGCTGTCGCCGGCGTCGTCAACATCATCACCAAGAAGGCAATCGACGGTGCCGAGGCCTCTGTCCGGTACGGCAAGACGGAGCGCGGCGACGGCGACGAGAAGTCCGCTGATCTCGTATGGGGTACGCGGAGCGAGCGCGGATCGCTGATGGCGTCGTTGAACTACTCCGAGAGCGGCGCTGTCAACCTGGCGTCGCGTGCGCCTTGTTCACTATTCGAAGAGAATGGCGAACTGGTCTGCTCCGGCAGCTCGTCCACCATCGGCGGCCGTGCCCGCCTCGCGGATGGTCGCCGCGTCAACTTCAACCAGGATCCGAACGGGAATCCACGTGGATTCGAAACCTACAGCGCGGCCAAGCACGCCTACAACAGCAATCCGTTCCTGAACGCGGTCAACCCGATCAAGCGTGTCGGCGTCAGTGCCTTCGGCAATATGCGCCTGACCGATCGGGTGGACATGTTCAGCGAGCTCATGTTCACGAACCGCAAATCGAAGCAGCTGGCGACGCCCGGCGCGATCGGGGTCTACCGTCCGATCGAGATCGCCGCGAACCATCCGACCAACCCGACGGGTCAGAACTTGACCCTAGAGCGGCGCAGGGTGGCCGAGGTGGGGCCACGCTACTTTTTCCAAGAAACGAACACCTTCCGCATCGTCGCCGGCCTCAAAGGCGCGCTTGGAGACAAGTGGGATTGGTCGGCGTCCCTCAACTGGGGCCGCAACACAGGCGTGGATGGGATGACGAACATCATCAACCTGGACCGTGTCGATGCGACCCTGAACGCTGCGACCTGCGGCAGGACACCGACCGCCGCTCCCTGCGGCAATTACCTTGGTTACGGCAACCTGAGCCCGGCGGTGCTGGAGTACATCCACTTCACGACGCGCGACCATGGCGGAAACGACCAGAAGAGCTTCAATGCCAGCATCAGCGGCGAGCTGTTCTCGATGCCGGCAGGTCCGGTGGGATTTGCTTCCGGCTTCGAATACCGGCGTGAGAAAGGCTGGCGGGACCCGGACAGCCTGATCGTGTCGGGCGCGGCAAATACACCTGCCATGGACCCGATTGCCGGCCAGTACAGCGCGCGTGAAGTGTTTGCCGAACTGTCCGTTCCCTTGCTGGCCAAGCTGCCGCTGGTGCAGTCGCTGACCATGAATGCGGCGGCCCGCTATTCCGACTACAGCCTGTTCGGTTCCCAGGGAACCTATAAGCTGGGCCTGGACTGGCAGGTGATGCCGGCGCTGAAAATGCGCGCGAACAGGTCGACGGCCTTCCGGGTGCCGAACGTGCCGGAACTGTTCGGCGGTGTTTCCGAGGGCAACCTGACGACGACCGACCCATGCAACAACTGGAACACGCTCGATCCGAACTCCGCGGTCTACAAGAACTGCCAGGCGTCCGGCGTACCTGCCGGCTACAGGCAGTTCGGCCCGTCGATCCTGACGACCGGCGGCGGCAACCAGAACCTGAAGCCGGAAGAGGCGGATACCTTCACGGTCGGGATGGTGTGGACGCCGTCCAGGGCGCTGACCCTGACCCTCGACTATTTCAACATCGAGATCGACAACGCCATCGAGACGGTCCCGGGATCGACCAAACTGTCGGTGTGCTATAACTCGCCAGGACTGTCCCACATCTTCTGCCGGCCTTCGAGTTTCACCCGCGATCCGCGCACAGGCGAGATCAACTTCCTGTCGTCCCAGCCGGAGAACGCGGCGCAGCAGAAGGTTGCTGGCCTGGACTTCGGCGCCATGTATGATTTCAGCCTCTTCGGCTGGGCCTCGTCCGTCACGGCCGACGTCTCGCGCCTCAACCGCTACGACGTGACGCCATTCCCTGGCGGCGAGGTCATCGAGTACGCCGGCAAGATCACGGGTGGACGAGGAAGCTACGCCAAGTGGCGGTCGACGGCATCCCTGACGGCGTCCAACGGGCCGTGGTCGGGTTCCTATACGGTCCAGTATATCGGCAAGGCGGACGACATTAACGCCGCACCGGAGGACATCGGCTCGCACGCACCGAGCATCTCGTATCACAACGCTAGCGTGAAGTACGCATTCAACAAAGCGATGGCACTCTCGTTCGGGGTCGACAACCTGTTCGACAAGCGTGCCCCGTATATCCAGAGCTGGACGGACGGGAACACCGATACGATGACCTACGACCTGCTGGGTCGCCGCTGGCACGTTCGCCTGGGCTACAAGTTCTAGCCATTCAATGATGCCGGGCGGTCCGCGAGCATGTATGCTTCGCTCCGGTCCGCCCAACTGACCGGGTAACTTTACTATTACAACAACTATGCAATTAGCTTTCTGGGTGCGACGCGCCCACAAATGGATCGGGCTTGTCATCGGCGTGCAGGCGCTGCTCTGGATGATCAGTGGTCTCTACATGGTCGTCGTCCCGCTGGAGGTGATCCACGGCGACCACCTTGCCCACGTCCCGACTGAGAGGCTCAACCCGTCAGCCACCCGTATCAGCCAGGCTCGCCTGCACGAGGCCTACCCAGGCCTCACCGCCGTTCGCATGAAAAGCCTGCTTGGCAAGGAAGTCTACGAGATCAAGCATGGCAAACAAGCAAGCCTCGTGGACGCCGCCAGTGGCAAGAAGATCAGCCCGCTCGATCGCGACCAGATCGTTGCCCTCGCGGATGCGGCCTACGCGGGGGAGGGCAGCATCAAGGGCGTCGAATGGGTGACGAAGGCGCCGCAGGAAGTCGGTTCACGGCCTGTACCGCTGTGGGCCGTCCATTACGACGAGCCAGGCCAGACGACGCTGTACTTTTCCCCGCATACCGGGGACCTGGTGGCCAGAAGGCATGAGCTCTGGAGGTGGTTCGATTTCCTGTGGATGTTCCACATCATGGACTACGAGGAGCGTGAGAACGTGAACAACACGCTGCTGCGCACGGCCTCGATTACCGGCCTGCTGTTTGCCCTCATCGGAGCATGGCTGCTCTTCTACAGCTTCAACCGGAGGAAGCAGGCATGAGCCATTGGATGAGACGATTGCACAAGTGGGTCGGGGTGATCCTGGCGATCCAGTTCCTGCTGTGGATGTCGAGTGGGGTTGTCATGAGCCTGCTCGACGCGAACAAGGTTCAGGGACGCGAATTCCGCATCAAGCCGCCGGCGCCGCCGGCATGGCCGCGCGACGTGCTCAGTACGGACGCCGTGCTTGCGGCCAGCCGCGACAAGGTCATGGCGATTACTTCCGGCTGGCTGCTCGACCGGCCGGTATATCGGCTGCAGAACGACAAGCGCAGCTGGCTCGTCAGCGCCGCAGACGGGAAGGCCGTGGCGGTGGACGCCAGCTTGGCAAGGGAGATTGCCCGTGCATCCTACTCCGGAAGCGGCAAGGCCGGCACGCCCCGCCTGCTGAACTTCACGCTGGAGGCCCGCGCCCACAAGGAGCCCGTCTGGCGCGTCGACTTCGACGATGCGGACGAGACCTCGGTCTATGTCTCCAGCCGGTCGGGAGCCGTGCTCGAACACAGGAACAGTACCTGGCGCCTGTTTGACCTGTTCTGGATGCTTCACATCATGGACTACGGCGAGCGGACCAACTTCAACAATCCCTTGCTCGTCTCCAGTGCAATCGGCGGATTGTGGATGGCACTGACGGGTGTCTGGCTGCTGTTCGTCAGCGTCCGACTTGCGGAATTCGTCCCGAGCCGCTGGCGCCGGCGCCGTACCGTGAATCTGGTCGACGGCAGCGGCACGACGCAGCGCTCGGTCGAGGCGGTGCAGGGCGATACCGTACTCCAGGCGCTTTGCCGCTCGGGCCTGCAGCTGCCGTCGAACTGCGGTGGCGGCCAAAGCTGCGGCCTGTGCGAAGTGAGATGCGTTGGCCAGGCGCCCGAACCTACGAGCGCAGACCGTGCGCTGCTGTCGCCCCGGAAGCTCGAGGCGGGATACAGGTTGGCCTGCAACCTTCCCGTGAAGCGCAGCCTCGATGTCGATATCGGAAATGCCCTGGCAATGCCGGCCGAGCGGATTGGAATAGTCACCAGCGTGAGACCGGTTACGCCCTTCCTGCGAGAGATCACCTTAAGCCCCCAAGGCCGTGTCGATTGCCGTCCAGGTGCCTACGTACAGATTCATGTTCCTCCGTATGAGCGGGACGCCAGCCAAGTGGAAGTCCCGGAGCATCATCAGGACGACTGGCGCGCGATCGGTACGCTGGCTAGTCTCGCAAATGATACGCCAGTACGCAGGTCGTACTCGGTATCGGTGCCGGTCGAATGCGCAGGCTGGCAACTGACTTTTCTGGTTCGCTTCATGCCTGGAGAACGGCCGGGCAGGGGATCAGGCTACATGTACACCCTGAAGGTGGGCGACGAAGTTCGCTTCAGCGGCCCCTTCGGCGATTTCGCACTGAAGCCGGGATCGCGCGAGAAAGTATTCATCGGTGGCGGCGCCGGGATGGCGCCCTTGCGCGCCATGATCCATGAGCTCCTGACAAAGGGGGAGACCGAACCACTGCACTTCTGGTACGGGGCGCGCAGCCGGCGCGATGCGCCGTATGTGGACGAAATGCAGGCGTTCGCAGCGAAACACCCGAATTTCGAATGGCACCTGGTGCTGTCCGAGGAAAAGGCAGGGGACGGGGCGCCAGCGGGACTGGTACACGAAGCCGCGCTGGAGAGTTTGCGCACGCACCCGGACATCGCATCGCTCGAGTTCTACGTGTGCGGTCCCCCGGCCATGCTGACGGCGACACAGGCAATGCTGCGCGGCCTTGGTGTAAAGGAAGAAAACGTTGCCTTTGACGATTTCAAGATCTGATCGTAGGCTTGGTATGTAACGGCCAAGTCCTCCGTCGAGCAGAGCCGCGGGTCTCTTACGCGGCTCTGTCAACATGCCATGCCATCACTATAACCAGCTACAGGATGCATTTCGGCGACAGCCCAGCTTAACCACAGCAGGGGCGCTCAAGCTGGATAGGCGGGCACTTCACTGTGCCGTAAGAGCAAAAAACGCAGCAGTCTCCGGCCTTTGGGCGCAGCACGTTGGCGCAGCCCTCGCATGCATAGTAAAACTGACAAGCGTCAGTCGGCATGATTTCCTGTTTGCTGTGTCCGCAATGCGGACAGGTCAGGACCGACTCGAGGATTGCATCGCTCATTGCACTTTCCTGGCCGTCGAAGGGAAGCCTGCGTCGGTCGTCGCCTTGGTCAGTATTGTTACGCTAGCCTTGTCGGAGTCGAGTTGCACAGTGGCCGTCTTGCGCTCGTAATCGATTTTTACGTCAATCACGCCCGGAACTCGCTGTAACGCTTTTTTAACGGTGATTGGGCAAGTCGCACAGCTCATGTTCTGCACGTCGAGGGTCAGGGTTTGCGACGTACCGGCGATGGCTGGACTGGCAAGCAATATCCCGGCGATAGCGATGTTAAAGAAGTGCATCGAAGAATCCTTTCAGTAGAAGAGCGCGGCGTACAAGGGGAAGGTCAGTAGCAGTATGACTGGCAAGGAAATGAGCCAAAACAGAATGCGTTGGTTCCTCAAGACATGGTCATCGGAACAGGCGTCATCAGGGGGGCACGCGGGCCGGCGCAGATACAAGTTATGGAATGCAGTACCGAGGAACAGTACCGTAAGCGCGGTGAGATAGGGGCTGTAGGGCTCCAGCGCGATAAGCCGGGATGCCCAACCGCCGCCGACGCCCAGCAATAGCAGGACGAGCGGGCCCGCACAACAAGCCGATGCTCCCAGCGCAGCCAGCACACCCGCGACTAGCGGTCCTTTCGTTCCCATCTTCATGTTTATCCTGATCGGTTTAAGACAGAGATAGGATAAACTCCGTATATAGATACGGAGTCAAGCGCATGCCTGAGAAAATGACCATCAGCCGCTTGGCTGACGCCGCCGGTGTGAACGTCGAGACCGTTCGCTTCTATCAACGAAGTGGATTGATCGATGAGCCGGAACGGCCAAGTTCCGGCTACCGCACCTATGGCAACGAAGATGTACGCCGAATTCGCTTCATCAAGCGCGCACAGCTTCTGGGCTTTACGCTTGAGGAAATTTCGAGCCTGCTCAAGCTGGAAGGTTCGGGGACATGTTCGAGCACGCGCGCTTTGGCGGCGAAAAAGCTCGCCATGGTAGAGGCCAAGATAGGCGACCTTCTGGCGATGAAGTCAGCACTCGCCGGAATGGTTGCGCGCTGCGACAGTGGGGCTCCGGATACAAGCTGTCCAGTCATTCAGGCATTGATCGACGACTGACTGTGCGGCAGGCCACTGAATATAAAACCAGAGTCAGTGCTGCGATAACTCCGTATATCACCGCGTAATGGCAGCGAAATGAAGCTTCATTCTCGGCGATAGCAGACCTACCCAAATGCACTTCAGACGATGATGCCGATCGCTCGTCTTCATTCTAAAAATCTTGTACTACTGCTTTGAACTGTAGAAGCCGTTCGTGATTGACACAATAGCAAACCCGTTGCACATCCGATGACCCTTCGATCAAGCCCGCATCCTTCAGGATCGAGACGTGCTTGGAGATTGTCGATGGCGCCAAAGGCAGCACGTCCGCCAGGCTGCCGAAATAGCACTCGCCGTAATCGATAAGATGCCTGAGCAACTGCACTCGCGCGGGGTGTGACAGTGCCTTGCACATGCGTGCGAGGTCATCGACATCAATTTCTTTTCCCGGGGTGTTGCGGGCGTCCGGGGAGCAGCAGGATTTAGACATGGAAACGCTCATTCGTTATTCGGCGAACGCAGCTTAGTGGTCAGGCTGTGTTCTTGTCAAAGGCTTTCGCGATCGATGGCGAGCTGCCGATACTCACGGCACGCAGGTAGAAGACGAGGGAGGCGATGGAAACGGCCAGAAGCACGATGAGCAGCATTGTGGTCCCACCCTCCGGGCGCAGTAATGCTGCAGCTGCGAGCGGCCCTGCAGCCTTCGATAGTAGCGATGGCCCTGCCAACGCACCGGAGATCGCCCCGTAATGCTGGCGGCCAAACAAGGCTTGCGGGATCGAGCCGCGTACGATCGTCAGGATGCCATTGCTCACGCCGTACAGCATGCAGAACAGGGCAACAATCCATGCATTGGCTCCAAACAATACGAGCACGAGCAGCGCAGCAGGCAGCATTGCGAAGGTCAAAATTCCTACGATTTGCAGAGACGTATTGCGGCCGAGCGTCATCTCCCCGATACGTCCGGCTACTTGCATTGGACCGATCAGCGAGGCCAACAAGACAGCCGTGGACAGTGACAGTCCCAGGCGCTCGAGCAGTGGGATCAGGTGCACCGACATCGCCGAAAAGACGAACGTGTTAGCCGAAATGGCCAATGCCAGCGTCCAGAACGCGGGGTGACGCAATGCATGTTTCAAAGTGTGCCCCTGGTCTTCGGCACTGAGATGATGTCGAGGCTGCCGCACAGGGGCCGCGCCAAGCCATAAGTGCAAAGGCATGCAGAGAGGCAGCTGCATGACAGCGAAGCACGAATTGGTATCACGCCAGCCAAAGACCGTATCCAGCTTGGCGGTGAGCGGCCAGAGCAGCGTACTGGCAAAGCCGCCAAACAGCGTCAGGGTCGAAATCGCTTGCCTTGAGCCGGTCTCGTACTTGCGGTTAATCGTTGCGAAAGCTGCCTCGTACAGTGTGAGGGCCATCGCGATGTCGATCAGCGTCCACGCGATGTACAAGGAAACGACACCGCCAGCACGGCTTAGTACGGCCAGGCCAATGGCGCAAACAAACGAACCTAGGGCCATTACGTAGCGGCCCCCTTAGCGGTCGAGCAGGATGCCGGCAGGGGGCGCCGCCAGGCCAGCCGCAAGAAGATTCCAGGAGAAAGCGCCGAAGACGAGCTCAGGCGAGAGGCCAAGCTCAGGCTGCACACCGGCGGCCAGGATCGTAAAGGCGTAGTACAGCGTTCCCCAGGAGACGATTTGGGTAATCGCCAGTATGCCGATGGTTTTCGAAGGCTGGGACATGGAATGTTCCGATTGGGCGCTGCCGGCATCTGCCGGCAGCGGGTTCAGTCAGCTCAAGCGCAGCAGGTGGATTCGGCTGGCTTGCTGCAGCCGCAGGCGCCGGTCGGCGACGGCGCGGGAACGCAGCAGGCAGCGGCTGCTGCCGGCGCAACATTGCAGCACGAGCCCGTCGGCTCAGGTGCTGCCTCGTATGCCAGCCGCGTGTTGCACACTCCGGTTTCCGGCAAGTCCAGCTGGACGTCATCCGCCGCAGCCATGTCTCCTACCAGGGCTGCTGCCACCGAGCGAACCTGCTCGTAGCCCGTCGCCAAAAGGAAGTTGGGGGCGCGGCCATAGCTCTTGGCACCGACGGCGTAATAACCAGATTCCGGATGTGCCAGTTCCCGGTGACCGTGTGGACGCACGGTACCGCAGCTATGCTCGTTCGGATCGATCAGCGGTGCCAGCGCATCCGTGCTCTCAAGCCACGGATCATGACGGACCCGAAGCTCCCGCGTGAGTGCGAGATCGGGCCGTGCGCCGGCAGCACAAATGATCCGGTCGATTCCCTCGATGACCGGGGCCGGACCGTCGATCGGCTCGGCGGTCACGGCGATCTTGCCATCGGTCTCGGCCAGCTCCAGGATCCGGAAGTTCTGCCGCATCTCGAGGCCGCCCGAATCGCGTAATGCCTTCAAACGCAGCCCAAGCTGCCCACGCGCCTTGAGAGCGTCGGCTTCACCGCCGCCAAAAAACCGTGCCAGCTGGCTGCCGCGCGTCACCCACACGATACGCGTGTCCGGATGTTCCTGGGTAAGCTGGGCGAGGGCGAGCAAGGTGCCTGCTGCAGAATGGCCCGCTCCCACTACCATGACCTTTTTCCCGGCGTAGGTTTCGCGGGCTGAACCAAGAACGTCCGGCATGCCATAGTCGATCCGGTCGGACAGCGCCTGTTCGCCGAGCGCTGGGATGCCGTCCGCACCCAGAGGATTTTGGTGTGACCAGGTACCGGTAGCATCGATCACGGCACTGGCCAAGAACTGGCACGAGCCATCCGGCGTGTTAGCACGAATGAGGAATGGCGCGCTTTCACGCCCCTTTGTCTTGACCTTGTCGAACCCCGGGCGCGTGATGGCCGTGACGCGGTAGCCGAGCAGCAGATTCGAGTTCACCTCGCGAATCGAAGCCAGTGGGGCAAGATAATGGTCGACCAGTTCGCCAGCGGTCGGCAATTCTTCGCCTGCCGGCTCACTCCATCCTTGTCCAAGCAGAAGGCGGCGGGCAGCCTTGTCGATGTTGTACTGCCACGGCGAGAACAAGCGAACGTGGCGATAAGTCGCAAGGTTCGCACCGATGGCAGCACCTGCTTCGAAGATCAGGGGCGTTAGACCGCGTTCGATCAGATGGGCCGCTGCGGCGAGCCCGACTGGACCTGCGCCGAGCACTGCGACTGGCAAGTTTTGTGCGTTCTCATTTTTCATGTTTGCTCTCCTTAAGTGGCTTGACTGTAGTCGACCCGCATGGAAACTATTCGTTATTCGACAAAATACGAATTGCGTGCCGCTTGAAGACGCATGCAGACGTGCTGTTTGTCAGCACCGCGCGAGGCTGGCAATAGCCGTTATTCGCCATTCGACGAATAAAGAATATATCGGTGTCATCAAACGGTCAAGAAACTTCGATATATTTCGAATAGTCGTATGAACAACCCGTCTGCCTGGAGGCCGCGATGACTGACCACGAAACATTCAATGTGCTTTTCCTTTGTACCGGTAACTCGTCGCGCAGCATCATCGCCGAGGCCATCCTTAATGCGATCGGCGCCGGCCGCTTCAGTGCTTACAGCGCAGGGAGCCATCCGACCGGTTCTGTTCACCCGCTGGCAATGGAGGCGATCGAACATCTTCGTTTTCCGTATGCTGATCTGCGCAGCAAGAGCTGGAATGAATTCGCCGCTGCCGATGCACCCCACATGCACTTTGTAATTACGGTATGCGACAGGGCAGCTGGCGAGGTTTGCCCGCGCTGGCCCGGGCATCCAATCACGGCCCACTGGAGCTTCGAAGATCCCGCGACATTTGTAGGCAGTGCGCAGGAGCATCGGCAGCTGTTTAGCAAGGTGTGCCGTGAGATCAAGAACCGCTTGGATATCTTCGCGATGCTGCCTTTCGCGAAACTTTCACGCATGGCCATCGAGGAAGAGCTGAGCGCCATTGCCCGCCCAGATGCGAGCCTTGAAAACGCCTCGCGTTAACGGACAGACGATGGCAGGCAAGAGCTACAGCGTTCTCTTTCTTTGTACCGGCAACTCGTCGCGCAGCATCATGTCGGAAGCACTGTTGACTGTGCTGGGCAGGGGGCGCTTCATGGCATATTCCGCGGGAAGCCGCCCGGCAGGTGTCGTCAATCCATTGGCAATCGAACAGATAAAACGGTTCGATTCCAGCTTCCCGGTAGCGGCGATGCACAGCAAGGGCTGGCTCGAATTCGGGCAGCCTGATGCGCCGCACATGGACTTCATCATCACCGTATGCGACAGCGCGGCCGGAGAGGTGTGCCCCCATTGGCCGGGACACCCGACGACGGCGCATTGGGGCTACCCGGACCCGGCGCAGGTTTCTGGTAACGACAGGGACAAGCAAGAAGCCTTCAGGCAGGTCTTCTTGCAGATCAAAAAGCGGGTCGAACAGTTCGTTTCGCTGCCCTTGGAGTGGCTGGAGGACGACTCGGTACGCCGCGAAGCCGTCCGGGCAATCGCCGAGAGGAAGCTGTAAGGCGCTGTTCCCGACCGTCACGCATATGACTCCTTGCTGTAATGGCTTCAATTCCAATATACTAGAAATATCAAATAGAAGGGTACATGTCATGGACACTAAACCGGCAATCGCTGCCCTGGCTGCACTAGCCCAGGAATCGCGGCTCGCCACATATCGCCTGCTGGTCCAGGCGGGCCCGGCCGGGCTGCCAGCGACCAGGATCGCCGAGGCGCTCAACGTGCCGCCGTCCTCGCTTTCTTTCCACCTCAAGGAACTGTCGCACGCTGGCCTGGTGGTTCCGCGCCAGGACGGGCGCTTCATTATCTACTCCGCGAATTTCGACACGATGAATGCCTTGCTGGGCTTCCTCACCGAGAACTGCTGCGGCGGCAATCCCTGTACGCCGGTCGGCAATGCCTCCTGCGACAGCGCTGACGCCGCTGCAACAAACTGATCTATTTTTTCTACGAAAGGCTTTCCGTGAACGTACTTTTCCTCTGCACTGGTAACTCCTGCCGCTCGCTCATCAGTGAAGCAGTCTTCAACCATATCGCCCCTGAAGGCCTGCATGCCATCAGTGCAGGCAGCCAGCCAATTGGCAAACTGAACGAAAAAGCGGTTGCACTGCTGGCAAGCAAAGGCATCTCCACGGAAGCTTATTACAGCAAATCGTGGAATGACCTGCCGGTTACGCCAGACGTCGTCGTCACCGTGTGTGCCAGTGCCGCTGGCGACACATGCCCGGTTTATCTCGGCCCCATTCTGCGCACGCACTGGGGCGTCGAAGACCCTGGCCACGTGGTCGGCACGGAAGAGGAAATCAACACCGCATTCGAAAAAGCCTACGCCACGCTGCGCGCACGGATCGAGGCCTTTCTTGCATTGCCGCTGGAAGAACTGAAGGGCGACCGGGAACTATTCAAGGCGGAGCTCGACCGAATCGGCCTTATCGGCGCCTGAACACGCCGGGTCTCATGATGGCCGGGCATGCCCCCGGCCTTTTTTCGTGGTGAACCACCACCGTCCAAAGGATTTTTGTGCTGATCGCTTTTCTCATCTTTCTGGCAACCTTGATCTTCGTTATCTGGCAACCGCGCGGCCTCGGCATCGGCTGGAGCGCGTCCACCGGTGCGGTCGTAGCCCTACTTGCAGGGGTCATCCAGATCAGCGACATCCCTGTCGTCTGGAACATCGTCTGGAATGCCACTGGGGCCTTTGTGGCCGTCATCATCATCAGCCTGTTGCTGGACAAGGCCGGTTTCTTCGAATGGGCAGCCTTGCACGTGGCGCGCTGGGGCAAGGGCAATGGCCGGCGCCTGTTCGTCCTGCTCGTCCTGCTGGGTGCGGCAGTGGCCGCGCTGTTTGCCAATGACGGCGCCGCGCTGATCCTGACGCCTATCGTCATCGCCATGCTGGTTGCCCTGCGCTTCTCCGCACGCGCAACGCTTGCCTTCGTCATGGCTGCAGGCTTCATCGCCGATACCGCCAGCCTGCCGCTGGTGGTCTCGAACCTCGTCAACATCGTATCGGCCGACTACTTCGACATTACTTTTGCGCGCTACGCTGCGGTCATGGTGCCGGTCAACCTGGTGTCGGTCGCAGCCACGCTCGCCGCTCTGGTCTGGTTCTTCCGCAAGGACATCCCGGCCGACTATGACCTGGCCCAGCTCAAGCGTCCAGAAGAGGCGATCCATGACCGCGCCACCTTCGTTACGGGCTGGTGGGTGCTGACGATGCTGCTGGTTGGATTCTTCTGGCTGGACGATGTCGGCATCCCGATCAGCGCTGTCGCCGCGGTGGGAGCAGTGGTGTTGCTGGCCGTCGCCGCACGTGGCCACCGGATCTCGACGCGCGAAGTGCTGCGCGGTGCGCCATGGCAGGTGGTCGTGTTCTCGCTGGGTATGTACCTGGTGGTCTACGGACTGCGCAACGCTGGCCTCACCGATTACCTGACGGCGCTGCTGGACCGCTGCGCCGAATATGGCGTGTGGGGTGCGGCGCTCGGTACCGGCTTCATCACCGCTATCCTGTCGTCCATCATGAACAACATGCCGACCGTGCTCGTGGGCGCACTGGCGATCGATGCCACTGCCACTACCGGCGTGGTACGTGAAGCGATGGTGTATGCCAACGTGATCGGCGCTGACCTGGGACCGAAGATTACCCCGATCGGCAGCCTGGCGACGCTGCTGTGGCTGCACGTGCTGTCGGCGAAGAATATCCAGATTTCGTGGGGATACTACTTCCGCGTGGGTATTCTGCTGACGCTGCCGATCCTCTTCGTCACCCTGTGTGCGCTCGCCGTTCGCCTGAGCTGAAAAGGAGTCACCATGGACGTCACGATTTTCCATAACCCTGCATGCGGCACCTCGCGCAACACGCTCGGCCTGATCCGCAATGCGGGGATCGAACCGACCGTGATCGAGTACCTGAACAATCCGCCTGATCGTGTGACCTTGGCCGACCTGATCCAGCGCGCCGGGGTGACGGTGCGGGGCGCAGTTCGCGAGAAGGGTACGCCCTTCCTCGAGCTCGGCCTGGACAATCCGGCCATGACGGACGAGCAGCTGCTCGATGCGATGCTCGCCCATCCGATCCTGATCAATCGCCCGTTCGTCGTTACGCCGCTCGGCGTGCGGCTGTGCCGGCCGTCGGAAGCCGTGCTCGACATTTTTCCTGCCCAGCAGCAGGGCGCATTCACGAAAGAAGACGGCGAGCCAGTTGTGAACGCCGAAGGAAAGCGAATCAAATGAACAAGATCCCGAATCTCCCCAACATCAAGCCGGAGTTGCTGGACCAGCCGACGCTGGAGAAGCTCGCGCAGGTCGGCGACATGAGCCATCCGCCGCGCATTCTCATGCTGTATGGCTCCTTGCGCGAGCGCTCGTTCAGCCGCTTCCTCACCTACGAGGCCGCCCGGATCCTGGAACACTTCGGCGCCGAGGTGAAGATTTTCGATCCGATGGAACTGCCGATGGTGGGAAGCGTGCCTGAGACACATCCGAAGGTGGTCGAGCTGCGCGAGTTGTGCATGTGGTCGGAAGGCCAGGTGTGGTGCAGCCCCGAACGTCACGGTGCGATTACGGCCGTGATGAAAAACCAGATCGACTGGATTCCGCTGGAAATGGGGGCGGTACGCCCCAGCCAGGGACGTACCCTGGCGGTGATGCAGGTGTGCGGCGGGTCGCAGTCGTTCAATGTCGTGAATACCCTGCGCCTGCTGGGACGCTGGATGCGCATGTTCACGATCCCGAACCAGTCTTCGGTGCCGATGGCGTACAAGGAGTTCGACGACGAAGGACGCATGCGCCCATCGGCTTATTACGACCGCATCGTCGATGTGATGGAAGAGCTATTCAAGATCACGCTGTTGATGCGCGGCCGGACCGATTACCTGACCGACCGGTACAGCGAGCGAAACGAGCATGCGCAAAAGGCAATCGACCAGCAGATCAACAGACTTTGACCGGAGGATGGATGTCCGCCGCGCTGCATGCGGACATTCCGATCTGCTCGCAGGTACCATGTTCCTCGCACCGCGAGCTGTGTTTGCACAGCCCTGCGGTGATCACTTCGCTTTCTTGGAAGACCAGTGCACGTGAACGATGGACCAGGAATCGCCTTTTTTTTCAAGGACTGCCGTGCCGGTTCCAAAAACGTGCACCGGTTTTCCCCGAGACGTACCCGTGGTTTCGGATTCTTCCCACACGACAGCGGTATTCCCATCGATGCGCTCGGTCTGCTTCAGCACTTTCCGGGTCGAGTTCTTGGCAAATTCCATGTCGCCGCCTAGATGATGGCTGGCGTATTCATCTCGGGATCGCTCGACGTAGCCTGATTCGTAGATCGCAATCTCCGGGGAAAGCAGGCTGAGCGCCTTCGCCTTGTCGCCGCTGGTGAGGGCTTCATGGAAGGATGCGAGCGTCTCTTTCGGTGACGCCGCCTGGCTTGCCGAAGAAACCGCAATGAGGAGGGCGCTCAGGACGAGAGCCGGAATGGTTTTGCTTTTCATTATTATCCCTTGGACGAAGAAGTGCTCACGACGCCGTTGGCGGTGAGGTGGAACTCAGGACGGCAGCTGCGATGAGCACGGCCACCAGGATGACAGCTTCGAGCTGAAGGATCAGGGCGAACTTCCCATTGGCCCCGCCTTCCGGCTTCGGTTTGCGCAGTTGTGCCAGCAGCTTCGGCATCACGACGAACCGGTTCAGGCCACCCAGCGCGGCTGCGCACAGCACCAGTCCGACCTTGATGAGCAGGGTCGTTCCGTATGGATTGCCGAGGACGTTCTCGAAGCTTCCCAGCCCGCGCCAGGCGCTCAGGACACCCGTGATGAAGATGCCGACCAGGGCGACAGTGGCCGATGTCGACAGCGATGTGATGAAGCGGGCGCATTCGCCCCGGTTCTTCGACTCCCATTCAGGCGGGGAGCGCAGCGTGACCAGGCCGGCGACGATGACTTCGCCTACCCAAAGGCTGACTAGGACAAGATGGACCCAGTCGACCAGCACAGACCAGGTGAAATCACCTGCGGCGCCGGCGTGGCTCACCATACTGCGGGCATATAGCAGTACGCCGAGCGCCGCTGCACGGATGAGCGGCGCTGCAGCACTCGGCCGGACACCATTGCGTGTGCGAAGGGTGAAGGAGACGACCAGCAGCGCTGCTGCGCCGATCATCCAGGCGAGGCCGTAATGAGTGGCGGTGATAACGGACCGCACTGCAGGGAAGGCCTCGCTTACCGGTACCTCCGCCATCGATGCCGCTTCGAGCCACAGCACTGCGACATACGCCATCGCTGCCGCCGCGACGGCGAAGACCAAGACCTTGCGCAAGCGCGGGACCAGGCCGATTCCCCATGCCGACCGTGCGCTGCGCAGCCAGACATGGGCTGCGCTGGCGCCGACAAGGATGGCCAGCGACAGGTTCAGGACGACCGTGACGAAGCGTTGAGCCAGTGTGAGGTCGGACTCCATGTCACTTTACCCGAAAGTCGAACTGGCCTTTGACCTTGTGGCCGTCCCGGGTGACGGTGGACCATTGGACACGCCAGGCCCCGGAATGCAGGGTCGGAACCGTCGCCACCAACACCTTGGGATTGGCATCGTCCAGGGCGGTCTTGCTTGGCTCGACGACGGCACCTTTCTCGTCGATCAGTTTGACCTTGCTGAACGGCAGCTCAAGCTGCTCGCTGAACTGGAGGCGAACCTGCGAAGGCGCCGGACTCACCACTGCATTGGCCAGTGGCGCAGAAGACTCGAGTTTGGCGTGAGCGGATGCCGCGGAAGTGGCCACCAGTCCGAGAACTGCTACTGCCGCTGCAAAGAAGGATTTGGTTTTCATGCTATCTCCTGGAAGGCTCGAAAAACGCGATCAGGCGTATCGAGCCCTGGTTCGCGGATGCTGCTTACTTGGCAGCCTGGAGCTGGACGATCGTGACTGCACCGTTGACGCGGTCGGCTGCGAACTTGACCTTGTCGCCCGCCTTCACCTGGTCAAGCATGGCCGGATCCTTGACGCGGAACACCATCGTCATGGCGGACATGTTCAGGTTCTTCAGTTCGCCATGGCGCAGCGTGATCTTGCCTGCCTCCTTGTCGATCTTCTTGACTTCGCCTTCGGTGAGTTCGGCCGTCGCCGGTGCCGCATGGCCAGCATGTGCGTCATGAGCGCCATGGCCGCTGTGGGCGCCGTTCTGGGCGGCGGCAACGGAAGCTGCGGCGGCCAGGGTGATAGCAAGAGTCAGTTTCGAAAATGCGTTCATGTTCATTCCTTTCGTTGGTGAAGAAATAGCGTTCAGTTGTAGTGCTTGAATACTTTGGTGCTGCCGTTGACCTGTACCAGCAGGACGTCGAACGGATCCTTGCGCGGGCCTTCCATGCCCGGTGAGCCGAGCGGCATCGCCGGAACGGCCAGTCCTTTCGCTTTGGGCTTCTCGGCAAGCAGGCGCTTGATGTCGCTCGCCGGAATGTGGCCCTCGATGGCGTAGCCGCCCACCATTCCGGTATGGCAGGAGCCGAGTTCGTTCGGGATTCCACCGCGTTCGCGGTAGTCCGAAGGGTTGTCGACGTTGACCACCCTGGTCTTGAAGCCATTCGATTTCAGGTGCTCCACCCAGGCGGTGCAGCACCCGCACGAGGCGCTCTTGAAGACGTCGATGACCGGTGCGGCCGCCATTGCGAGCACCGGAGCGCACAAGGCGGCGGCGAGTGCTGTTTTGCTTGCTAGTCGTCGGATCATGAGTTCGTCCTTTCCCGTTACGATTAGTGATGGCCCTTGTGGCCCGTCGGCTTGCGCACGGTGACTTCCACATCGGGTGTCTTCTTCGCAGCCGGCATCGCCTGACCGCCGGCGCTCTGGCTGCGCACTGCTGCCGGGGCCTCGCCCTTCCATTCGTAGGCAACGGTGCCGGCCGGATGCTTGTACCAGCCCGGATCCTTGTAGTCGCCCGGCTTCTGGTCCTTGCGTACCTTCAGCACGGTGAACATGCCGCCCATCTCGACGCCGCCGAAAGGGCCCTGGCCGGTCATCATCGGCAGGGTATTTTCCGGGAGCGGCATCTCCATGTCGCCCATCGAGCCGCCTTTCTCGCCCATGACCATGTAATCGGGCACGAGCTTCGTGATCTTCTCGGCGACCCCACGGTGGTCGACGCCGATCAGGGTCGGGACGTCGTGGCCCATCGCATTCATGGTGTGGTGCGACTTGTGGCAGTGGAAGGCCCAGTCGCCAGGCTCGTCCGCGATGAACTCGATGGCGCGCATCTGGCCCACGGCGACGTCGGTGGTGACTTCTGGCCAACGCGACTCCGGCCGGGTCCAGCCGCCGTCGGTGCCGGTCACCTCGAATTCGTGCCCGTGCAGGTGGATCGGGTGGTTCGTCATCGTCAGGTTGCCGGCGCGGATGCGCACACGGTCGCCCTGGCGTACGTTCATCGTGTCGATGCCCGGGAAGGCGCGGCTGTTGAAGGTCCAGATGTTAAAGTCGAGCATCTCGTTGACGCGCGGCGTGTAGCTGCCCGGCTCGATGTCGTAGGCGTTCAGCAGGAACACGAAATCGCGGTCGACCTTGTGATGGGCCGGGTTCTTCGGGTGGGTGACCCAGAAGCCCATCATGCCCATCGCCATCTGCACCATCTCGTCGGCATGCGGGTGGTACATGAAGGTACCCGGGCGGCGAGCGACGAACTCGTAGACGAAGGTCTTACCCGGCTGGATGCCCGGCTGGTTCAGACCCGTGACGCCGTCCATGCCGTTCGGCAGGCGCTGGCCGTGCCAATGGATGCTGGTGTGCTCCGGCAGTTTGTTGGTGACGAAGATGCGCACCCGGTCGCCTTCCACCACCTCGATGGTCGGCCCCGGGCTCTGGCCGTTGTAGCCCCACAGGTTCGCCTTCATGCCAGGCGCGATCTCGCGCACCACCGGTTCGGCGATCAGGTGGAACTCCTTGACGCCGTTGTTCATGCGCCAGGGCAGCGACCAGCCGTTCAGGGTGACGACCGGATTGTACGGCCGGCCGTTCGGCGGCGGTGGCGGCGGCTGGGTGGCCGCGCTGGTCATGATCGGGGCTTCGGGGAGGGTGGCCGCGCCGGCGCGGCTCACCAGTCCGGCGCCGACCAGGGCGGCTGCGCCAGTGAAGAAATCTCGACGAGAACTCATTGCTGATTCATTCCTTGTTTAGTGTTCCGCCGCACCTTCGGCGGGCGCGGCGGTTGAAGCCATGGAGATCGACGAACCGCCGCTGCCGCTGATGGCGGCCTGCAGATCCGTTTCGGCGATCCAGAATTCGCGCTGCGCGTCGATGGCCGCATTCACGCCCGCGATCTGTGCGCGTGCGTCGGCCAGCAATTCGAACACGCTCATGAGCATGCCGTTGTAGCGAAGCAGGCTCTCTTCGGAGATTTTCTTCCGCAGTGGTACCAGCTCGTCCCGATGCTGCCTGGCGACGTCGTAGGTGGTCCGGTAGGCGGAGTACGCTTCGCGGACCTGCGAGCGGGCATTGATGGCGGTGTCGGCCGTGCGGTGCACCGATTGCATGTAGAGCGCCTCGGCCTTCGCCACACGTGCGCCTCCCCAGTCGAAGATCGGCAGGGCGAGTTCGATCTCGTATCCGTTTTCCCGGGGTGCGCCGGACTTGCTCGAGTTGACGTATCCCGCGTCGAGGACGTTGATGACGCCGGTTGCCTTCGTCAGGCCCAATGCGCGCGCAGTCGACTCGGTGCCGAGCTTTGCCAGGCGCACATCGAGGCGCTGCTGCATCGCGAGCGACTCGATATTGCCTGCCTCTCGCGGAACCGCCGGCAGCTCGGGCAGCTTGTCCGGAAGCTGGAATGCCGTGTTTTCTCCCCACACACCCATCAGCCGGGCAAGCTGCTCGCGCGCGGCCGTCGCACTGTGTCGTGCACGTGCCAGCTGGGTCGAGGCTTCGCTCGAGAATGCCTGTTCGCGCGCCTGGTCGAGGGCGCTCAGGTTCCCGACCTTTGCCATGCGCTGCGCCAGTTCGGCACTCGCGCCGGCCGCTTCACGCACTTGCGCCGCATAGTGCGCCGACTGCACTGCCGCGACGGCATTGAAGTAGGCCTTGCGCGTGTCTGCCGCGAGCCGGACCGCTTCGGTTGCCGCGACCAGCTTGGCACTCTCGAAGCGGCGCGACTCGATATCGCGACGGATCGGGATGGTCACGAGTCCGACGAGATCGAACATGACGCTGCGTTCGATCTCCGTCTCGCCGCCACCGGACATGCGGCTGAAGCTGAAGCCAGGGTTGGCCATGCGGCCCGCTTGCACCAGGTCGGCCTCGGCGACACCCAGTTCGGCGAGCGAGGCCCGCAGGCCGCGGTTGTTGAGCAGGGCGATGCGGACGGCGCTGTCGGCGGAAAGCGGCTGTTTCAGCAGCTGGTTCAGTTCGTCCTGGATGGCCGCGCCATCGGCATTTGTCTTGGGCAGGCGGACGTCCTGGCCGGTGCGTTCAGCGGTCAAGGATGAGACTGCGTCCAGGCCGCCGTCCTTGGAAATCGTGGCGCAACCGCTCAACGCGACGAGCATGGCGCCTGCCGCGACGGCGCGCAGTGTGGGAATAGAAAGCTTTGTTGTCATTATGTGTTCGGCTTAATGGTGTTTGCTGTGGTCGACAGGCACAGGATTGGCCGGTTTTCCAGGCGCCACGGGCGTTGTCGGAGCCGGCGCTGCACCATGACCGTTGTGGTTCTGCTCACTGGCAGGCGCACCATGTCCGGCGTGGCCCGGCACGCCGGCGACCGCATCGTTTGCGGCACGCCAGGATTTGTCAGGCGTCGTCTGGACGTCTTGCGGACCCGGCGAAGGTCTGGCGATGACCGATTCGTATACGGTCGGCGGCACGGCCACAGTGGGGTCGGCAGGGTCTGCCGACGGACGGGATTGCTGGGCCTGCGCGTAGATCGGCAGGGCCAGCAGGGCGCCGACAACGGCGGCCAAAAGCTTGGAGGTCATGGTCAATCCTCGAAATCGGTGACAGGGCGTGCACAGGCACGCGCGAGTGCTCAAGAGCGATGACGACAGCGCTGGAGGACAGCGGGTCAGCTCTTCCTACGATTAAGCGGATTGGTGCCGGGGAGGGCGCTGGGGGCCGTCCTGGATGAAGCCTACGGCGAAGGCCGCAGGCGCGACGATAACGGCATTGGAGCCATCGAAAGCCGGGACCGCGAGATGGGTGGAGGGTGGCGCAACGGCGCCCAGGCAGAACGCGGAACAGGCGCTGCAGGTGGAGTGTGGCTTTTTTCCGGCCTTGGAGTCTGCCGAATCGGCATCGGCCAAGGTGTCATCCGGCTGGCTTGCATGCTCGCCGCCGTGATGGGCGTGCGCATCGGCCATGTGCTCGTGGGATTGTGAGCCAACATCGATCAGGTTCTGGCTGGACTGCGGGTGAACCGGTCCGCACGACATACGGCTAGCCGCAACCGCGTGCAGCGGAAGCACGGCCAACAGTAGCCAAACCAGAAATGTCTTGATCGAGCGGTTCATAGATGCCGTGAGTATAGCACGACAATTTTGGCCGGGCGCAGGCTTAAGGCTGACTAAACACAGGCGTGGAATAGCGGCGAAATGACGTGTCGAGGGGGCCGGGCATGGCCAACTTGCAGAGATGTACAGACAGGGTGCGTTAGCGCACAGCATGTGTCATCGGACTCCTTCCAGAATCCCACTGGACGTGCCGCGTTCGTTTGCCGGCGCCGCACACTGATCAATTAGTTCAAGGAGACGAGCATGAAGACAGTACAAACCCGTATCGCTCTCATGGCCGGTGCATGTGCACTTGTCTTTGGTGTGTCCGCAAATTCCTTTGCGCAGTCAGGGCAACATGCGCAACACGGCGCCGCGTCGGGCCAGGCGGGGCAGCACCATGACATGGCTGGTCACGAAATGATGCAGTCGATGGAGGCCATGCACCAGAAAATGTCGAGCATGCAGATGACCGGCGATCACGATCATGACTTCGCAATGATGATGCGTTCGCACCACCAGGCCGGCATCGACATGGCAAAGGCTCAGCTCAAGAATGGCAAGGATCCGCAGATGCAGGCAATGGCCAAGAAGGTCATTTCGGATCAGACCAAGGAAATCAAGAAGCTCGACCAGTGGCTGGCGAAGCACAAGGCGTCAAGCAAGTAAGCTGCTGCAGGCATGGCGCCGCGAGCATGCGCAGCGGCGCCGCAATGCTCGCTTCCTCACGCATTTCCATAGAAATGGTTTGCCGATCTGTATCGTACAACGGTACATCGAGGCTGATGCTACAGTTTTTGCATGACTGCCATCTTCCGCAAAATCGCCTGGTGTTTGCTGTGTCTGATGGTCGGGTACCATGGGTATGCGACCGCGGCTGTCACATGCCACAACTTGAAGGCGGAATTGCAGGTAGTGCAGTTCGATTCCCAGGCTGAGAAAGATGATTGCCCGGACATGCGCTCCGGCACGGCAGAAAGTAGCGACGGAAGCTGTTGCAAATCGAAGTCGCTCTGCTATTCGAACTTCGTCGTCCCCTACGCCCCGATTCCATCATTCGCGCCGCTGAGCGCACCTTCTAGTTCTCCCGAACGGTCGCATTCCTTGCCGACTGACTTTTCCAGTTTCATTCCTCCCGTCGTCGATCCGCCTCCGCGTTTTTAGCTCAGCAGGCCGTTCCATCCTTGTGTCTCGCCCTCGCGTCGCAGTTATCCAAGCGGTGCAGGGCCGCAAGGTGTTTCAGCTTAATTACGAAGCTGCAGGTCCGCGCGTATCCGCGCGGGCACGGTGGCGTTCGCATCAACAACTGAGCAATGAGGTAGAACATGAAAAGCAATAACGCATTGCCTAAGCCGGCTCTGCTGGCAGCGCTTCTATTATCAGTCGTGATGCCAGCACGTGCTGACATCACTATCTTCACCAGCGAGGCGTCGTTCCTTTCGGCAGTGTCGGCGACCGGGACCGATCGCTTTGACGACCTTCCAGCCTCCGCACTGGAAGCCCAGCTCTCGCGTACCGCAGGTGCACACGGGTATCGGATCAATGCGGGGCCAGCAGGCGGCGGCTTTTTCCCAGTGATGAATGAAGGCGACGTCTATCTGGCGCCGACGCTTGCCGCGGATGTCGTGCGCTTCAACGCGTTTTCACCTGGGGTGTTCGGCTTTGGCGGCAGCTTCTTTGCGACCGATGCCTATGGCAGCTATGTACCCGGGCGCACGATCGAGCTCACGGCAATGGATGGATCAAGTATCGCGAGCTATACGCTCGATGGATCGTCGCCAACCTCGTTCCTCGGATTCCTGTCGACCGCGCCTTTGACCGAGGTCTCGCTGAGCACGATTGGCGAACAAGGAAATGTCTACTGGGCGACTTCGAACAATGTTGTCCTTGCAGTGCCGGAACCATCGTCATACGCGATGTTCCTAGTGGGGGCAGGAGTCGCAGCCTGCTCTTTACGGCGCCGGCGATGCGCTGCCTTCACGTCGTCCAAATGAGTTGTTCTCAATCATTCAAAGGAGCAAACATGGAAACCGCAACCAAGCAGATTACTAGTTCTTCCGGTGTCGGCAACATTCGTGTGCTCGGCCGTAGTCTCGCACTGGGCTTGAGCCTGCTCGTGCCCGGCATGGGCGTGGCGCATGCCGAGGGGCCAGGCAGGGGAGCGACCGCTCAGTTCGAAAAGAACTACCTCGTCTTTATTATTAATCACCATTACTCCGCCCTGCGGATGACGGAGCTGGCGGCCGGCACGGACCTGACCCGGGACGCGCAGGTCGTCGCTCCCCAGGAAGGGACATCGCCGACCCCTGGCTTCAATGCGACACCGCCCAAGGCGAGCGATGACGAGATCAAGTCGATGGCGCGCATGGGCAACCGGGAGCAGCGCGAAGAGATTGGCCGTGCCCAGCGCTTCCTGAGGGAGTGGTACGGCATCCAATATCAGCCGCAGCTCACGGCCGATGGAAGACGAATGATCGCCATGCTCGAGGCGACGCCGGCTGGGGCACAGTTCAACCAGGTCTTCCTGAGATCGTTCAGTAACCACCACCTGGGTGCGCTTGCACCGAGCCTGCACTGTACAGTGAAGAGCGACCTGAACCATGACGGTTTACGGCGTTACTGCGAAAACATCGTGGTCGTTCAGAAGAACGGAATCAACGATATGCGCGAGATGCTGTGCAAGCGCTACTCAGACTGTGGTTTTGTGCCGATGACAGGCGACAAACGGAAGGACAATGAGTTCTGACCGAGGAAAGGGTTGAAGCGGCTGCAAAGCCGTTTCAACCTGGATGGTGTGCACCCCAACCTGCGCTTCGTTCAGCGGAAAATTCGCTTGACCTTTCCATCATTGGAAGGTTTACAGTGGAATGGTCCACTTTCCGGAGGCGTCTTATGTATGAGTCCATTGGCCGCGAGGCCCACCGTTCCGCCGATCGCGTAACAGCAATGTCCAGCACAGGCCTGCACGATCCGGTGGGGTCGAAACAGGTAACGAGCGCGGTGTCCGGTTCGGAGACGGCGACAGCGACCTCGCGCTGTCTCTTCTGCCGATACCGAAGCCCAAGTGCCGGGAAGGAGTTGGCACATGCCTAGAATTACCGTACTGCCGCATCCGGATTGCGTACCATCCGGGGCGTCGATCGAAGCCACTCCCGGCACCAGCATTTGCGATGCGCTGCTCGAAAACGACATCGACATCGAGCATGCCTGCGGCAAGGTTGGTGCCTGCACGACATGTCACGTCATCGTACGGGAGGGTTTCCCATCTCTCGCGCAAGCCAGCGACAATGAGGAAGACATGCTTGACCGGGCTTGGGGCGTGGAGCACTTGTCCCGTCTGTCGTGCCAGGCGATTGTCGCGGAGGCGGATCTTACGGTCGAGATTCCACGGTATTCGCTGAATCACGCCAAGGAAAACGGATAGGCATAACAGGCCGCGCACCGCTTGCGACAAGTGGGCCGCGCGAGAACCTCAGTCGCTTTTTACTGGAGCTGCCATGAAAAATGAAATGCATGATCACGCCGGTCACCAGCATAAGAATCAGGAATGTCACCACTCGCATGAGCATCATGCCGGCAACGCCAACTCTGGCGAAGGTATGCCCGGTGGATCCCAGCATTATCCGTCCACTTCGTCGGATAAGCCCTATACCGATCCGGTATGCGGGATGAGCGTTGCAGACCGGCCGGATCGACGCATCGAGCACGAAGGAACTCCCTATCACTTCTGCAGCGTGAAATGCATGGACAAGTTTCGCGCCAACCCCACCAGCTATACAGAGAAAGCTGCCTCTGCCGCCATGCCGGAGGCGCCGCCGGGGACGATTTACACCTGCCCGATGCATCCGGAAATCCAGCAATCCACGCCAGGCAACTGCCCGATTTGCGGAATGTCGCTGGAGCCGATGCTGCCATCGCTGGAGGAGGAAGAGAATCCGGAGTTGGTGGACTTCCGCCGTCGCTTCCGGTGGACGCTGCCGCTGACCATCGTTGTCACCGTCCTGGCGATGGCAGGGCACCGGATCTTCAGCGGAGGGCTTGCATACCAGAGCTGGATTGAGCTCGCTCTCAGCACGCCTGTCGTCCTGTGGGCCGGCTGGCCCTTCTTCGTCCGTGGGGCGCAGTCGCTCAAGAATCGCAGTCCCAACATGTGGACCCTGATCAGTATCGGGGTCGCCGCAGCGTACGGCTACAGCGTGGTCGCGACTCTGTTTCCAGGCCTGTTTCCGCCGAGCTTTGCGATGCATGGCCGCATTGGCGTGTACTACGAGGCCGCCGCCGTCATCATTTCGCTGACCCTGCTCGGCCAGATCCTTGAGTTGCGCGCACGTTCGCAAACTTCGGCGGCGATCAAATCCTTGCTCGGCCTGACGCCGAAAACGGCCAGGCGGATTCGTGCGGACGGAACCGAAGAAGACGTCGAACTTTCGCACGTCCACATCGGCGACTCGCTGCGGGTCAGGCCTGGCGAGAAGGTACCGGTTGATGGGGTGGTCCTGGAGGGCGAAAGCGCAGTGGACGAAGCCATGCTCACCGGCGAACCGCTGCCGGTGACAAAGCGGCCGGGCGACAAGGTGATCGGCGCGACCATCAATACGAGCGGCAGTCTCGTCATCCGTTCCGAGCGCGTGGGGTCGCAGACCATGTTGTCGCAGATCGTGCAGATGGTCGCGCAGGCGCAGCGTTCGCGGGCGCCCATGCAGCGCCTGGCTGACGTGGTCGCCGGCTATTTTGTCACGGTCGTCGTCGTCGTCGCGCTCCTCACCCTGCTGGGGTGGGGCCTGTTCGGGCCGGAACCCAGCTGGGTCTATGGGTTCGTGAATGCCGTCGCGGTCCTGATCATCGCCTGTCCCTGTGCATTGGGACTGGCGACGCCGATGTCGATCATGGCCGCGACAGGCCGCGCGGCCACCCAGGGCGTGCTGTTCCGCGACGCTGCGGCAATCGAAGCAATGCGAAAGGTCGACACGATCATTGTCGACAAGACCGGTACGCTCACAGAAGGAAAGCCTGCGTTCGACCGCGCGATCGCCGCATCCGGATTCCAGGAAGAGGATGTGCTTCGGATCGCCGCCAGCATCGACCAGGGTAGCGAGCATCCGCTGGCACATGCCATCGTCGCTGAGGCACGCAGGCGGAATCTGCCGCTGCACAAGCCTGAGAACTTCGAATCGTCCAGCGGGATCGGTGTCCGCGGGACCGTGCAGGGTGAGTGGGTTGCATTGGGCAACACCGCGCTCATGGACATTGAGAAGGTTGACTGGACGCCGCTACAAAAGGCCGCGGAAGAGCTTCGACATGTCGGTGCAAGCGTGATGTACCTGGCACTACAAGGAAAGCTCGTGGGCCTGATCGCAGTGTCGGACCCCGTCAAGGAGACGACGCCGGAAGCCCTGGCAACCCTGCGCGACGCTGGCATGACCGTGGTGATGGCGACCGGCGATGGCGTCACCACGGCAAAGGCGGTCGCTGCAAAGCTCGGCATTTCGGACGTCTACGGCGAGGTCAAACCGCAGGACAAGCTGGCCCTGGTCGAACGGCTGCAGCAACAGGGCAAGATTGTCGCGATGGCCGGCGATGGCATCAACGATGCGCCGGCGCTGGCGAAGGCGGACGTCGGGATTGCGATGGGTACTGGTACCGACGTCGCGATCAACTCCGCTCACGTTACCCTCATCAAAGGCGACTTGCGTGCGATTGCGCGATCGCGACTCCTTTCGCTGGAGACTGTACGCAACATGAGGCAGAATCTCGGCTTTGCCTTTATTTACAACGCCATGGGAATTCCGCTAGCTGCAGGCCTTCTTTATCCCTTTACCGGGCAACTCCTTTCGCCGATGATCGCGGCGCTGGCCATGAGCTTAAGCTCGGTGTCGGTGATCGGCAATGCACTACGCTTGAGGGGAAGCACCGCATGAACTTCGTTGTTACCGACGAGATGGTCGGCCTGACGGTACTGGTCGGGGTCATCTTCGGCATCATCGCCGCCGGGTTCATTGCTTACGGCGAGATCCAGCGACGTCGTGGTCGCAAAGGCCGGGCGAAAGAAGCCAATACGCGCGGCAGAAGAAAGCCTGGCAGGGCTGGCAAGAGCAGGTAGGGCGCAATTTCGCACATTGGCCGGCTGCGGGCGGGCTCACAACGTGCTCTGGCGCATGAGGAGTATTCGCCCGGTCGCAAGGTCGCTGGAAGCTAGGCGCTAGCGCACAGTCAGGATCGACTTCCGGATACTTTCAGCACTAGACGGCATTGCGCCGCACTCAAGCGCTAACTTGTGGAACTCTTCCGCCGCCTCATGAGGAATAAGCCGAGCTGATCGCACAGCGGCACGTGCAGCAGGAGCCAGGTCATTGATGTCCCCAGCGGTCAAATACCCGGAGAACGACATGGCCTCCGTGAATTTCGCAACGATATTCGGCGGAAGGGCTGGACCATAAATGAAATATTCGAGAAACTTCAGGAAATTCCCATGAGCATAGATTTCAGTGCCTGAGGTGCCGTTATTCTCGAAAACCTGCTGACGGGATTTCCCGCGCCCTCCTGGATTTCGCTCGGGATCGGTGAAATATAAAAGCCGCACCTCGGGAATGGCTCCGCGTTCCAATAAAGACTCCGTCAGGCCGGCCATCGGCATAAGGGACGCGCGGAGCTCATCATGCGATGAATAGCGGAACCTGATTTGGTTCAAGAGCGCGGTCTCGCGCTCGGTCAATTCGATGTCGGGCACTCGCAAACCAGAACCTCCTTACCAAGGTTAAAAAGCGACTAGCTCGACCGGCAGTCCATTATTGCTGACTAGTAGTGTAGCAAAGACCAATTTCTAACGGTAGCTGAGAGAAGGGCCGCTGCTCTGGCAAGTTCGGTGCGTACTTGTTGAAAGTGGTGAGTATTGGCTAGTTTGTGGCGGGGAGTTCTTAGCTAATCATATCGCTCGCCCTGGCGAATGATTCGGCGTCCGCTGCTATCCAGTGTTGTTCGTAGGTAGCACTATCTGTCCTAGCTCCTGTCCCTAACTGCGGCTGAGCAATGCGTGTATGGTTGCTTGACGGATACTACTACCAGATAAGTCAGTTCAGGATGTCCTCCAGTTGGACTTCCGATGGCTCGACGGTACTAACTGTCGCCACCGTCTGGCCTGGGACTCGATACCTTGAGGTGCCCGAGACCCCGTTTCCCATGCAACTTGCGGCGCCACAGCATACAGGGGCATTGCCACACTAATAATCCTGCTTTCGTGCTTACGAACCGTAGAGCGAAGTTGGCAGTATTTCCTTAGTAGAAGAATAAACATAATCCCTTTCCTGTCAGTAAATGGACGGGAACCCCGTAAAGGGAAACAACATATGGCAGAGTTTGACACCGCGCGAATTGCCGACCTGGCCCAGTATCTCCTTTCGACACAGAACAGGCCGATCCGGCTCATGCTGGATCATGCTGGCGACAAGCCGGATGGACAGCTGCTAGCCCAGAAAATCACCGGTCACGAAGCAATATGTGGCGGCTTCGAGTTTCGGATCCTGTGCCTCGCCGAGAGTGCATCCCTCGCTCTCAAGAACTTCATCGGGATGCCTGCGGAGCTGCAAATCGTCACAGACAGAGGGCAGTTGCGTCGCCTGTGCGGCATCGTTACCGGCGCCTTGTCAGGCCAGAGCGACGGTGGACTGGCAACCTATCAGCTGGTCATGCGCGACGCGCTGTCAGTGATGGAAAACCGCGTGAATACGCGAATATTCCGAAACATGAGCGAGCTGGACATCGTCGAGACCCTCATCGCGGAGTGGCGTTCCAACAATCCGCTTCTTGCGGCCACGTTCGACCTCGACATCCATGCGAGCCTATTGAACGGAAGGCTGCCGCAGCGCGAATTCACCATGCAGCACAACGAATCGGATGCAGTGTTCCTTCGGCGCCTGATGCAGCGGCGCGGAATCGCCTGGTTCTTTCGCCCCGGGCTTCCCGAACGGGAGGTCGCCGCCGGCAGTCAACCAAAGAGTGCGATCGGACACACTCTTGTGCTCTTCGACGACCCAGCTTGCCTTCGCCAGAACGAAGCGGGGAGCGTGCGCTTCCACCGGGATGCCGCGACCGAAGAGCGTGACGCCATCACAGACTGGAGTGCCGAGCGCAATCTGCAGCCCGGCAGATTCTCTGTGTACAGCCCCGATTACAGGAGTCCCGCCGCGACGCCAATCACAACGGCGCAATCCCAGTCCCGGGCGGATCAGGGCGAGCTTGGCAACCGATTGGCGGCAGGCATCGAAGAGTACTATGTCGCGGCGCCACACCTGGGCGACACGGCGCTGGATTTGACCGCGCTAGGCGACGTCCAGATGGCGCGCTTCGAGTACGTCTCGAAGTCCTTTCACGGCGAAGGAGGTGTGCGTGATCTGGCTGTCGGTGAGTGGTTCTGTCTCGCGGGGCATCCGGAGATCGACATGCATCCGCAGAAAGAACGGGAATTTGTCATCACTGAGCAGCGAATAGTGGCTCACAACAACCTGCCGGTCGACATTAGCGCCCGAGTCGAGCGCCTGTTCAACCGGAATGGCTGGAAGCAGGCCGACGACGGCACTCCGGCAGCAGGCAGCGGGGAGCGATCCGGCTACAAGACGCGCTTTTCCTGCGTCCGGCGGGGAGTGCGCATCGTTCCGCCGCGTCGCGTCCTGAGGCGTCCTCAAATTCAAACCGCCATCGTGGTTGGCCCGCCCGGCGAGGACGTATGGTGCGACGACATGGGTCGGGTGAAGGTGCGCTTTCCAGCCGCAAGGCCGCAGGACCATACCCATGCAGGTGGCGCCGGCGCTTCCGGTTCCGACCGTGACTCGGCGTGGGTCCGCGTGGCCTCGAATTGGGCCGGCAACGGTCCCGGTAGCGGCACGCAATGCGGGGCCAGATTGTTGCCGCCGGTCGGCACCGAGGTACTGGTCGACTGGGCGGGGGGCGACCCGGACAAACCCATCATCGTTGGCCAGCTTTACAACGCCGTTGCGCCTCCCCCGGCGTTTCGGCACGAAGCTGCACTGCCCGCCACACGGTATCAATCGGGCCTGCGCAGCCGTGAAGTGCACGGCCACCGCGGAAACCAGTTACGGTTCGACGACACGCCACGAGAAATCAGCGCCCAGCTCGCGAGCGACCACGCGACGACTGAGCTGAATCTCGGTTTCCTCACCGAGTTGCGGCAGGACGGCCAGGCCGCACCGAGGGGCGAGGGGGCCGAGCTGCGCACCAGTGAAGCGATCGCCTTGCACGCTGCGCGTGGGATCTTCCTGAGCGCCTGGAAGCTGTTGGGCGCCGCAACTTCCAAGGGCGGCCAATTGGAACGGGGCGAGTTCCTCGGCATGATGCGCGAGTGCGGCGAGCTTTTCGCGTCTCTCGGGAGCTATGCGGCCGAACACAACGGCCTGCAGGCTGACGCCAAGGAACAGGACGAACTGCTGGCACGCTTCAAGAACTGGGAAGACAGCAGCAACACCGCGCCGAACGCGCCTGCGCCGCGCGAGCCGGTGATCGGCGTGACGTCGCCGGCGGGCATCGGCTTTGCCAGCTCCAAGGCGATCGTCAGCTACTCGGCGAGGAACATCGACACGGTCGCGCAGCAGCACGTGCAGCTAGCAGCTGGCCAGCGCTTCACCGTGAATGCCGGCAAGGGCATATCGCTCTTCGCACAGCACGGCGGGCTGAACGCAATCGCCCATAACGGCAAGCTGGTCATCCAGAGCCAGCACGATGACACCAGTATCGACTCGGGCAAGAACATGCAGCTGACCGCCAGCGACGGGGTGGTAACCGTCTCGGCGAAGGCACTGCACCTGGTGGTGGGCGACGGCTCCTTCATTCGGATGGGTGATGGTGTGTTTGTCATCGGCAGCAAGCATCCCATCCAGTTCCATGCACCGGACTACCTCTACGATGGACCGGAAACGATGACGCCTCTGCGTCCGACCTTCAACAGCGAAGGAGCGGACCAGAAGTTCGAGCTGCGCTATCCGTCTTCAACCCGGGTGGAAGACGGCGAGCCGGTCATGGGCGGAATCGTCCGGGACACGAGCATGGATATATCGCTGAGTGACGGGTCGAGTATGAAGGCGCGTAGCGGCGCCGATGGCAAGTCCGAACTGATTGCGCGTGAAGCGATGCACCTGGCCGACATTGGTTTGCTGCGTGGCGGTAGCGACAAGTAGCCCTCCAGGAGAAGACATGGCGGAGAAGCCCTATCCGAAGATCGAGTATGTCGTCAAACGCGAGAGCGCTGTTCTCCAGTGCAGCCGCGTCAGGGACAAAGTGATTGAAGTACCGCGTGAACTGCCCGGCAACATCATCCTTGTTCATGGCGTCAACGATGTTGGCATGGGCTACAGCGCGGCGGAGAAGGGCATCTGCGCCGGCCTGCAAGACCGACTGTTCCGCTACTTCAAGCCCGCTGAATACAGGCTCCCGACCAAGACGGACAAGCAGAAACTGGAACAAGATCCCGACGACGTATTCTTCAAGCGCAAACCGACACCGGACACCGATAGCCCAGTGATCCCGTTTTACTGGGGCTACAGGGAACTTCACCTCGAGACAAGGACTGTCAACGGCCAGAAGACTGACCGCTACGGTACCCGTCTCGACAAGGACCTGACCAAGGGAGGCGGCCCATTCGGCAACGCGACCGCGACCTTGCCGGACATGTGGAACCGCGGCGTCTACGCCGCCGGCGACCCGGTAGGGGACGCGCTCAGGCCAATCAAGACCGGGCCAGGGCGCATGTACATGGTACTGGCCGCAATGCGCCTTGCAGCCCTGATCAGCATGATCCGCAAGTTCGAGCTGAAGGACACGGTCAGCATCGTCGCACACAGTCAAGGCTGCCTGCTGAGCCTTCTCGCGCAAGCTCTTCTGATGGAGCGAGGCGAACGTACGGCCGACACCTTGATCCTGACCCATCCGCCTTACAGTCTGGAAGAGGAAATGAGCCTCATGATGAAGGGCTTGACCTTCTTCCGTGGCGGGAAGGATGCGGCGATGACTGAGGCCGACTATGAGTTGCTCGATGGTCGCCAGAGCATGCACGCCAGGCTGCAGACGCTGGTGAACATCGTGGCCGGCGTGGCGAAATCCAAGGCGGGCGCTCCAGCCTTTTCGAAGATCAACGAGAGTGACAACGGTGGCATGGTTGCCAGTTGCTGGCAACCTGAAGGGGACCGTGACAACCGCGGGAAGGTGTACCTCTACTTCTGCCCCGAAGACATGACGGTCGCCCTGGATAACATGCGCGGCATCGGTTGGCAGGGGGTGCCCGACTATCTCCACACCGTCTCATTGAAGCCGCAGGTTCAATCCGGCTACGCGGTGAGCAAGGCCGGCTATCAGCCCCGGCACACAATCGTGACCCGCAAGCCTATGGACGAAATTGGGACCAGCTTCTTTCAAAGGGTGTTTACTGCGAAACTTCGGCTTGATCCACACACCGGGAAAACCGTTCCGGTACTGATAGGACAATCACCGCACGATTTCGCGCTATGCGTCAAGGACGAAGACGGCCATGCACACGTCGCAGCGAGCGCGCGGAGTTTGCGCGAAAAGCTCCCGGTCGCCACGTGGCCAATCAACCAGACAGACAAACCCGAGGCGCAGAGGTGGGGTATCCGCCGGATCAACGGCGAGCCGCTGCATCCACCGTACAAGGCCGACCTGCGGGGCAACCAGATAGCACCGGACATGATTCCGGCCAGCTCGCGTCTGGCCCAGGCTCCGTTGAACAAGAGGGGGCCGAGCGAGGAAGTCGATCCGATAACCGCCGCCATCGCCGTTACCGCGACCAGCGGCATGGACACCAACCTGGAAGAGCTGTCGCCCGCCGTGGCCGCTGCATGCGTTGATACCAAGCCTGGAAGGTTATCGAAGCTGGAGTGCCAACGGATGCAAGCAGTCTACAACGAAGCGAAGCATCCAAATGACGCTAGTCCGGATAACAGCTACACCATTCTCAGTGCCAGCCGCAGGAAGGACGGTACCGTGGTGGCATATGTGATGGAAAGTCCCAACGCCGCGCGCAAGCGTTGGCAGCACGAGCTGGGCGAGAAGTCATTCCATAGCGCGATTTACGACAGCCCGGCGAACCACCGCAATGTGACCGCTTATGACGTCGCAATCGGCAGTGGCAAGGCGTCCAGTCATCCGCAGTTCCATGCCTATCTGTGCGCCGTGGCGGACTGGCGGCTGAAGAAGCCAGCAAAGACAAAATATGACAAAGGCCGCATAGGAGTCCTCACCTGGGACAAGTTCATGGCGAAATATGGCGCTTACTACGAATGCGAGTCCGACTGGCGCCTGCAGATCATCAAGGGCAACGTCGACTACTACAGCGACGGCACGCTTCCGAAATGTCTGCCGGTCCTGACGGGCGGGTTGTGGGAGATAGTGGTTTCGGAAACGACCACGGGCATGCGCGTGGGCCAGGCGATTCCCCGGAAGGGACAAGCATGAACAGCTACGCGCTCCCGGATCCAGGGGAACTTAGACGACCGAAAGCTTGGAAGTACGTCTTTGGCGCAGTGGTAATGTTTCCGTTTCTATTTGTACTGTGGGTTGCGTTTGATTACTTCGTGCTGCATCCGGAGCTTGCTAATGTTGAGGTGGAGACGACGATGGACAGAATACGCTGGTTCGGCGTGCCCTTGCTGCTAATCGTTGTCCTATTCGGAGGCAAATGGATCAAGGACTCATTCGCCGCGAACGCGCGCGAGCATGACTGGCACCAAAAGACGCAGCAGCTAAAGGAGCAGGAAGCTGCCGCGCGCACCGAGAAGGCTAGCCGCGAATATGTGCTCGAGGTGCTGGGCTTGGGGGTCACCTACGAGAAGTACCGGCAGGGCAAGTTGTGGGATGCACTTCAACAAGGGAGTCCGTACACCAGCATTCGGGAAAGCGACCCGAAGAAGTATGAGTGGGCAGATACCGACAAAATCGGCAATTCGGGGAGCCGCGCATTGGACGCGCTGGAGAACGGCGTCGAACCGTCTCCGATGTTCTGGGGTGTCCCGAGCATGTATGCAGGCGGCCCGATTGACAACCCGGCTCAGCAGCCAAGCGAAATCGAGCCAATGGCGGGATTGGCTGCCAGCGCTATAGGCACGGGCATGGCTTGGCACCTGTTCGTGACCGGACCCTGGCAGCTTAGCGAACGTCCGGACCAGCTGCTGGAGCAGGCATTCGCGCTCTTCGACAAATACCCCGATCTGCCCTACGTTGTCTTGCTGTCTAACGATGACATGGATTCGCGCGACAGCACTCGCCCCCCTGGCACCCCGACGCTAATCAAGGACGGCTACTACATTCCCGAGCGGCCGGATGCGACCGCCGTGTTCGTGCTGGCGCGGCGCGAGCGGGTGGAGCCGCTGCGGCCCTACGTGTGGGACGATCCGGACAGCGCCTACCTGCAAGAGAATCTGCGACGTATGTACTTCAAACTTCAGGGGGACGTCCCTAGGCCCGAGAAACCGGACGATGTCGAGAAGTTCAACGACGACCGCCAACCATTGATATCGGAATGGCTACAAGCGGCGGCAGCCTTCGCCACGCGCCCGGTCTTCGAAAAAAAGGACGGCAGTCCGCTGCTCGACGCATTCAAGCGCTGGGCCAACCATCCCCCGAAGGACTGGAAGCCCACGCCATGGTTTCCGCTTCCGTGGAACCGCGAGCAAATGAAGGCGTTCGACAACCTGCCGTCGCTGGGCTTCATCCACCGCCCGGTTTTCGTCAAGTTTGAGGATGAGCACGGCCAGCCAGTGTCGCGGCGCGACGCTCGCCAGAAGCTGCTGGAAAACGGCTGGCACAAGGCCTTGCAAACCCTGTCGGACGATGAGCGCGCGAAAGGACCGGCGAGGATTATCGCCGCCTTCGACAACATCGTCGACCACCTGGTGGCGATGGAAGGCGTATTGCATCAGTACGCGGCGCAGGGCGGACCGGAAATCGACACCGGCAAGACTGCCCAGTTCATCAACACGGACAGAAGACTGGGCAACACGGGGGCGGCAAGCTTCTTCATGCAGATGGCGATCGGCGTCATGGGCAGTTACATCGACGGTGGACCGTCGGCCGCCATCAACTTGCGTGACCCGACCGGGGCCACCATTGTCTTCATCAGCCCGCCGACCGTGCAACGGCGCAAGGCCCAGGAGCACTGGAACGTGTTCAAGCACCAAGTCAAGCCCTCGATCGATCCCGAGAACTACAGATCGCCAACGGTTGGTGAAGTCTTGGGGAACGACGAAGCACGAGCCACGCAACAGAGAGAACAATGAATGCGCAACGTTATCCGGTTAGGCGACGCCACCTCACACGGCGGTAAGGTAGTCAGCAGCAGTGCCACCCACTTCAAGATCCACGGCGTACCGGTAGCGTGCGTGGGAGACGCCTGCAGTTGCCCGATCCCTGGACACAGCGAATGTACGATTGCGACTGGATCGCCTCATCACCTCATCAACGGCAAGCAACTCGCCTTCGACGGCTTAGCTGCGGTGCGAAGCTCATTTCCAGTTTCAGGGTCTTCAGTACGGCGAAATAGAGGCCGCACGAGAAGCAGCGTAGGGACGATAAGTCTCGTAGCCGCCAAAGGACCTCCGCGACCCCGCGGCCTTTCATCTCAGACCAACGCAGGGCTCGCGTCGTTCTCTACATGGATGCAGCCTTCCCGGCCGTTCTCGGTCCACACCCACCGCGCCGTCGCCGTCCGCCAGTCACAAGGCTGAACGAAAGGCAGCACTGCGTCGTGTCTTTAAACTGTACAACCATACAGTTTTTCTTTGTCTCCGGTAGAAATTAAGTTAAAGTAGCGCATAATCAATACGTACTAGATCTAGTGTCGTTGCAAATTGCGGCACTAGATATGGCACTTCCGCGTGCTGAGTCCCTTCCTGCGTAGCGGTTTGCTAGTTTCAAAATGGCAAGACAGAGGTACGCTTGGCGTAGGGATTTCGGAGGGTTTTTTGTTAAGCATCACACGTCCGCTAAATGCGTTGGAGAAATGATGAGGTTAGCAACTCCCTCTTTCCAGAACAATTTTACGAACACGACTGTTGCCGCCGAACCAAGTCGGCCGTCGAGTGTGACGGCGAGAATGCTTAGCGATAGCGATGCAAATGAATGGCTGAAGCGCAGCCATAGGGAACAGCACGTTGTTACGATGGTGTATGCGAAGCACCGGTGTGCGTTTTATAGCGACGGCTCCCCCTTCGAGCTGTATCCGGCAGACCCAGAGGGAGACTCCAAGAAAACACTTCAACTTATTGCACGGGCAGGGCGTTTGCGCCGGCTGGAACTGTCCGAAGCCGTCTTGCGAGACGCAATCAAGCCTGAGGCTGGCTGGAGTCACGCAGCATTCAGTGCAGACGAGGCCGACATCAAGCACTGGCTGAAGGCACGGGCAGCAATGTTCGACATTGGGCGAGGTAAGCCACTTTCTGCCCCCGGCAGCCGACGGGTCTGGCATGATGCTGCCGGACGATGTATGTTCCGTGGATGTGGGATGGACCTGGGCAGAACATCGTTGACGACAGCATCTGCCGCTGTCGGGTATTTGGCCCATATTGTCGCAGCTGATCCAGATGGGCCGCGTGGCTGCAATACCGATTCGTACCGTTTATCGGACGACCCGGAGAACGTCATGCTCATGTGCGATGAGCACCATCGCCTGATCGACCGGATCGATCCGGATGGATTTTCGGTTTCGCTGCTACGCGAGATGCGCCGGGAACACGTGGATATGGTCCGGCGGTCTCTTGATTGCCTGACGTACCCGCGCTCGAAGGCGATGGCGATATTGGCCAATGTCGCAGGCGTGTGGTCACAGGCCTCGGAACGAGACATTCGCCAAGCCATGTTGGAACGTGGTCTTGCTTCCCTGCCGTCAGTCCGTTATCCATTAAGGCGCACGCAGCGAGATGATCGCACTCAGCCGGATTTCTGGCGGCATTTACTGCATGAGCATGCGCTGGAACTGGACGCGTTCATGCGAGAACTTATCGCTCACCGCGAGCAGGACGATTACGCCGAGGTACTGTCCGTCTTCCCGCTGCACTCGATGCCCCTGCTGTTGCTGACAGGCCGGATGGTCGGCGAGGCCAGGAAGGTCGAGGTGTTCCAGTATCACCGTCATCGTGGTACGTGGGGTTGGGATAGCGCTGTGAGGCCCAAGCCAGCAGGCGAATTCTATTTGGAGGGGGAGAGCCGTGTCGGCTCGACGGAAGCATTGCTCTCGATTGAGTTGACCGCTTCGCTGGATGAGCAGGCGCTTCCTTCGCACCTGCAGGAGGCGGTGCGCCAGAACACCGTTCCCTGGATCCGTTTGCGTGCCACAGCTCCGAATAACGCGTGCATTGGCCATCCTGACGATCTCGAGCAGTTTACCGCGATTGCCCGTCAAGCGGTTGCTGTCCTCCAGGACAGTATGCGCGTCGCAAAAGTACACCTGATTCCGGTAGCTCCGGCCAGTACGCTCTTTCGCTTCGGCCAGCTTCTACAGCCCGGACATCACTGCAAATACATCATCCATGACCGGCCGCACCACGCCGCATCGTTCATGCCGGCTCTGATCATCGAAGGCCAACAGGCCACCGATGCTTTGGCGCCCGGCAGTGGTCGAACTACCAGCATTCAGTTGCGCTAACAGGAGAACTCAATGTCCACAACTAAGTTTAGCCTGCTCGTCGAGTCGGCATCACAGTCCCGCAACGATTCGCTTGAGAAGGCATTCCGCCAGTACGGTACAGATGTGTTCGATGTCTGGGCCAGGGAGCTCGATGTCGTGAACAAGCACATTACGGTCGATCCGGCCCTGGTGGGGGAAGCGGCAACGAGTTACGAAGATCTGGGGAAGCTCCTTGTCGATCGCCTGCGCTGGCCAGCGGACGCTATCATAATCGCGCCTCAAGGATCCACGAACACAAAGACCTTAGTACGGGCTCCGACGGCAGAGCGATTTGACGTGGACGCAGTTTGCGAAGTTGACCTGTCGCGGGTAGAGGCACAGGACCCAATGCAGTTCTTTGAAGACGTTGGAGCTGCGCTCGAAGGTCATGAGCCGCAAGAGAAGAGCCGGTGCTGGCGTATCAACTTCCCGAACAAGGGATATTACATCGACTTTACTCCCTCGGTGCCCCTGGCAAAGATACCACTTGGCCAGCGTGGTGATGTTCAGTACCGGCCCGAAACCGGCTACGAAGCGACCGCGTTGGCAGTAGTTGATCGGCCTTCTGGAAAGTGGAAAACCTCGAATCCGGCCGGCTTCGCGGCATGGGTGAACGAACAGGCACGACGTCAGCTTCTCGTTCAGCCTCTCCAAAAGGCAGAGGCCATGGCCCAGCGCGCGGACATCCGGCCTGTCCCATCCCAGGAGGTGCCGCTGTCGGATACCTTGCGTGTAGCGATCCGTCTGTTCAAACGTCACCGCTGCATGGCTGTTCGCCGCGGGCATATCACGGCCGAATTCAAACCTATCTCGGTCATCATCGTGACGCTCCTGACGCAGTGTTACGCCGGCCTCGCCGACCGGCATCGCCTCTACAACCATCCAGTCGAGCTTCTTGCGGACCTTGCGGTGCTGCTGCCTGCGATGGTCGAATGCCATAACGGTCAGTATGTCGTCGCCAACCCGACAGTTCACGGCGAGAACTTCGCCGAGCGCTGGAATACCGATGAAGGGCAACGTGCACAAGCATTCAAGAACTGGTGCAGATTGCTGGTCACGGACTTGACATACATTCTCGGAGCATCCGAACCAGCAGAGGTCCGCAAGCGAGTCCAGAAGACTTTTGGGTGCGAAGGGGCGTCCTTTCCAAATGCGGCAACGCAGGGAATATTCACTGGGCTTGCGCCCGCACAGCCGCGACAGGTTCAACCGATTCGCCCAGGTCGGGGCCTCGCCTAAATTGAGTTGTACGTGACCAGTCCCTTCGATCATTTCTTGAAAAGCCATCCGCTTCTGCTGGCGGAGACGAGGACGGCGGGCACACGTAGCGAGCGTAAATTTGCGCTCGCGCTGCCTGCGATGCCGGCCGACCGTGCTTTCGCAGGTGCATGGTTAGTATTGCCCGCAAATTTTCCTGAGGCCCGAGCGCGCATTCAGCTTTCGAAAGACGCCGTCTTACGTGTTCCTCACATCGATTCTGCTGCAGACTTGTGCTTTTCCGGCGATGCCGGTCCAGCTAGCGGCGCGTCTCCGGAAGAGCGGGTGGGCGCCATGCTGTATCTTTTTGAGCAGGAATTTCTGATCCCTTGGCTGTCTGGAAGGCTCGACGGGGATTTTGAAAAGGAGACAGCAAATTATTGGTCAATACACGTCAGCCGGATGGCGTCGGACGTCGATGCAGTAAGGCGGGTTTATACCTTTGCAGTGCGCCATAGTGAGCCCCGCGTTCTCATTGCGCGGTTGGTGCAACCTTCGCGCGCGCTCATTGTGAATGACGACGAGGCGCTGGCATCGCGTTTCGTGGCATCGCTCGGCCCGCGTGCCACTGAAGTGTCGAACGCTGTCGTTGCGGACGTGCCGATCGACTACCCGTACACCCCAGCGACATGGCCCGCAACTCTGGCCGACGTTAACCTTTTGCTCGAGAGCCGCCTGACCCCGGCCCAGTATCACCAGTTCGAGAAGATAAGCAAGCGCCGCACCTTGCACCGTGTCGTCCTTTTAAGGGCTCTGACATGCACATACGCGTTTCTGCTACCTGGCGGGCCGCCAACGCGTGTTGTCAAGCACAAGACGAAGCGTGCCTATCCTACACTCCGTCTTCTGCCTTTGGGGGTGGAGCGGATGGATCCCTCCTGGACTTGCGGACGCGCGCAGCATCCGCAAGTATCAAATCGACAGCAATCCCACGTACTTGTCCTTGGGGCTGGTTCTCTTGGCAGCGCTGTTATCGACCTGCTCGCTCGCAGTGGAGTAGGAAAAATCACGATAGTTGACCCGGACTACCTTTCCTCTCCCAATATCGGACGACATCTGCTTGGCGCCGACATGTTGGGCTGCCCAAAGGCCAAAAGCGTGGCCACGCACGTCGGCCGCTCGGTTCCATCGTGCCAGTTGAGTGGAACGAGCGACTCTGCGGAAGCATGGCTTCAACGTTCCACACTCGCTGAAGTCAGTGTGGTCCTGGACTTTACCGGCGAGCCAGAAGTGAGGTCAGCTCTTGAGTCCGCGAGACTGGTGCATCCTCGCCATCTGCTGATCGGTTGGTTCGAGCCGTACGTCGCTGCCGCACATGCATGCGTGCTGAAGGACACTGACTACTGGCTCAACGGCCTGCCAGATCGTCTGTTGGGGTATCAGGCCGTCGACTGGCCCGATACCGTCATACAGAATGAACCAGGTTGCAGCAGCCAGTTCCAGAGCTATACGCCTGTGCAAGCCAACTATGGCATTGCTCTCGTTGCAGAGACAGCACTGCAGCTAATCGATGGCACTGTATCGAGGTCCCATGTGCGCAGTTGGGTACGAGGACAGCGCTTCCTCGACGCACAACTTCCCAGCTTGAAGCTCCGTGATTGGGCGCAGTCTGCAGCAGAACACGATGGCGTGCTGATCGAGAGAACATGGTCATGAGCAGCCGACTGTTTTATCTTCCGGATAATCACGGTTATGTCTTGTTCGACGGGCCTGTGCTTGCGCACATGTACGAGCATGCCCAAACGCGCTGGTTCCAACGTGAAGCAGGGGGACAACTGTTCAGTCCGACACCACAGGACACGGCCGTGATCATCTCGCATGCTACCGGGCCTTACACAAGCGATATGCGGCGTCGGCACGCATTCGTGCCCGATGCAAGACAGGCAACGGATGACAGGCATCGACATTTTCTGGAGCACCGTCACGCCGTGGGACTATGGCATACCCATCCAGAGGCCAATCCTACGCCCTCGGCACAAGACCGCGCGACGGCACAAGACTTCCTGAGCGAATTCGATGGCCATATGACCGGTTTCCTGCTTGTCATTCTTGGAAACAAGGGGCAACCATTCAACCTTGCTGTGTGGTTGGCGCAGATGAACAATCACTCGAACTGGGTCAGATTGCGCGAAGCCTGATCGTTAAACCTGCTCGATCAGCCCCAACTCGTCAAGAGCCCGCAGAGTGTTTTTCTTCGGCATGAAATGAACGTACTCTACGGCGAGAGCGAACAGGTACGGCGTCTTGTGCGCAAATTGCTCGTAGCACCTGGCTACGATGTCCTGGTTCGTGCCTGGAGCTGGACTTGCCTTGTATGCGGCCAGGCGCGAAGCAACGGTTGCTTTGTCCTTGAGCCACTGCCATCGAAGCACTGCTCGGCCTTCGTACGCGGCCACCGATGGATCATCGAAAACGTACACGAAGCTCGGTGGATCGAACCCAGCCTTACCGACTGGGCTCCGTTGACGAGAGGAGGGGTCTTCGCCGCCGGTAGCCGCTGGCGGAACCTCGTCATGCACTGCCGGACGATCGGCCTTGTTCTGGACCAGAGCTGGCCTGGTTTCGGCTAACGCCTCGAGTTCGAGCCTCCTGGCTTCCAACCGCCCGACAAACTCTGCGGTGTTCGTTGCAAGCAGCAGTCTCATGTCCTCATCCAGCCGGGTTGGCGAGCCCACGGAGCCGCCATAGTACGACTTCGCATCTTGCAGAACCCGGCCATACAGGCGCTGGAAACAGTTGCCTCCCAATACCTGGAACTGTGCACCGACCAGCAAGATGTGAATGCGGGCATAGACCGAATGCCCACATCCCTCGGCTTGGCAACGGACACGCCTGTCACGGTCGACCTCAACGACGTCAACGAGGTATGCGGACTTTGCTTCACCCATATTCAGTAGTGCCAGCTTAGGTCAGAACATTTCTTTCGACGCCCACCTTGTCGGATTCCATCTCAAGTTGTGCGCCGGCGGCCTTGTCAGCGGGGTCGCATGTGACCTCGACATCGATGTAGTCATCCTCGTCGACGAGCCTCACAAAATCTCGCCCAGAGGAACCGGCCTTCCAACGGAGTAGCGCAGTGAGTGCGTCTGTGCTCGCGCGGTTGCTACTCAGGAAAGCAGCGACCGAATTATTGGCTCTCGTGAAGCGGTACTTCACCTTAATCTTGTCCATGATTCGAACTATTCGTTACTGGCTTATCGGTCGGCCACAGCTGGCTGTGCGGCTGGCCCCATCAAAATATTACTCTACCATGGGTAACACGGACCTAAGACAACCTCTGGGCGCAGAATCTTTACTAGTGTACTTCGAGGCGTTGCCAGATGCGCGCGATCCGCCCCGCCGCGCGCCCGAACTTGCTGGTCTCCCATCAAATATCCGTCATTTGGGAGTGCGAAGATGGGTGGGAAAGACGACGCGATATTGCGATGCAACGACAGGGGAGGGAGGTCGCCACCGTGAGAGCTAATACGGTTACACGAGCGGCTAGAACCGTTGTCGAGCGAACTCCAGTAGTCGAAGAGCTGCCGCCAGATCGGTTCAATTAATGGTCGAGAACGACATGGGCCGTGCACTCCTATTCTGGCTCGTCAATCGGATCGGTGAAGCCAAGCTGCGAAAGAGCGTCGACAAGTCCCAAAACCGTTGGCCCGGACAACAGCCGTTCGTCTCGACACTATTGAAGTGGTACAACCTCAGAGTTCCGGTCGCCGTTTTCGCCCCGGTCCGCATTCCCGTGTACTGTTTCTATGTACTGTGCCGGCTGGACGGGACCGAGGTCAAGATCGGAATGACCGGTGGCCGACCCGCGTCTCGGCATTCACCTTGCCGTACCGTGCAGTCGCGGAGGTGTTCGACTTGGAGCGCAGCCGGGCATTCCTTGTGGGCGGCAGCAAGTCCGAAGCGTTGCGCAGGGAGAGTGTAATCAAAAAGCAGTTTGCCGCTTGGCGCGTAGACGTGCGATCGCGGGAGTGGTTCGATGGTGCCGTGACGGACGATGTACTGGCAACAGCCGCGTCATTTGATAACCGAAGCGCACTTGTACTGCAGACCCTCCGTGCTGCCATGGAGATCCAGGCAAGGGCAGGGCTAGAGAACCCGTGCAGGCCGGTACTGAGCTCTGTGAGACCAGTTGACAGGAGCGACCTGCAGTGATGCTTCGGCCTCACATTAGCAATAGGGCGCTGGTTTTGACCCGAGGCTTGGAGTCGCCAGCGAGCCTCGAGAATAACTGCGGCAGCCCACTCTAGCTTAATGCTCAAAACGGTTTGTCTAAGGCATAGCAGCCCGCCGGTACGACCTTTCTTCCGCGACGAATTCGACAGACTTGGAAGGTCGTTGTATGGACCTGGTGACCGATCTATCGACTGGGCGGTAGGGAATTTTCGGAAAGCTGCGCCGACTAAGTCTGTCGGCACAGCTCATGAAGCATGCCCCAGGCTACTTACTTCTGCTGAACGGGATAAACGAGCAACTGCCAACGGATGTCGCCGCTTTGCGGATTATGCTGCCTATGATTTTGGGGCGGCAAGATGTGGCCGCCCGCGATAGCAATCTCGTCGCCGCACGAGGTGCAGCGATAGATCCCTGGATGAGGCGCAGCGGTTCCGGGGGTATGCGTACCGTCGAAGGCCGCATCGTTAGTTTGCGTCAACCGTTGACCAAATTTGTACAGCGCCATACACATTCTCCACATCAAGTTAATGTTATTTAGAAACACATGAGCTGCGGAGCGACTCGTAGGAATCGTCCTACTTGATTATAGATCAGCGAACAGTCCTTAGCATAACCACCAGCTAAATAGGTATAGAGCTACCTTTCGCATTGTCAATTTGGACTCTACGTTGACTGCGCATACAACTAAGCACTTCCACATGAGAGCTGAGATTTGCGCTGCTGCCGGACGGAGAACAAACGGCGGGGCGAACCTCCCCCGCGTGGCAGCCGCCAGGTTTGACATTATAAGAATAATGTCATATTTCCGAGGTAGGGGATCGTAAATCTAATGTAATACGTAGTAATATTAGAACATACGGAGGGCCTTATGCCGGAGCAAAACGATCTAGACGCCGCATTGCAGGCGGATGTGGAAAAGCTGCGCGCGGAGCATCCGCGGACCCCTGACCTCTACAGGGAGGTATGCATCGTCATGTTTTTCCGGTACGGCGTTACACCGACCGCCAATAAGCTGTATCAGCTAGTTCGTAAAGGGAGCATGTCGGCCCCGACCGAGGCGCTGCGCGCTTTCTGGGCCGATCTACGCCGGTCGGGCAAGGTGGATCTGGGTCAACCTGATCTGCCTGTCGACTTGGCGCAGGCCGCCGGCGATCTGGTGTCAAAGCTCTGGAGCTCGGCCCGGACCGCGGCTGACCAGTCTCTTGACCAGTTTCGGCAGGCAGCAGTGCAAGAACGTGACTCGGCACTACAAGATAGACAGACTGTCCAGGATCAACTCGATAACGCCAATCGAGAACGGCAGATCCTCACCGCAAAACTGGAGACCGCTTTCCGAGAAAACGCGAACTTGCGTGAAGAGGCGGCCGTCAGTTTGGCGGCAACTGCCGAGATGAACGCAAGGCTTTCGGATGCTCTCCACGCTGTTTCGGAAGCGGAGCGGCGGCTTGAGGTAACGCGTATCCAACACGCTGAGGAGATCGAGCGGGTTACGGCGCGGATTGCGCACGCCGAGGAGCGCTTCGCTGCGTTGGAACACCGCGCCCTGGTCGAAATCGATCGCGAACGTACGACCGCAAACAAACTGGAGAAGGCTCTCGAGTCAGAGCGAAGCCTGTCTGCGACGTCAACGCAGCGACTCCAGTCCGAGCTGACGAATGCTCGGATCGAAGCGGCGAAGCAGGCCAGAGACTTTGCCGCGCTAGAAGAGAAGCTGAAAGCCGCAATCAATGAGAGGGACATTGCTCGAGACAAGGCCGAGCAATTGCAGGTCGCCATATCGGATTTGACTGGGCAGATCGCGGTCGAGCGGGCACGCGCGGAGATCCTTCGTGAACAGCTAAACCGCCGTCCCTCTGCGTCGGCACGCGCAGCAAAACCAAGTTCGGAGGGGAAAATTCGCATCACGCGCCGGGCTAAAGCAAAGCCAGCTGTATGACTGCGTCGTGGCAGGGTAAGAAGTAAGTAAGCTTCAAGCACTGTCCGCCTATCCTCATTGGAGGGCCGACCCGTCGCTCCGCTAAGAATCGTTGGTTTAACGCTGTCGAAGCGGCCACCTAACTGCAAGTCCAGGTTATCATCTGGTCAAGACCAGGCAGCTTTGTATTCGCTTCGCTTAGACATCTGAAAGGAAAGCGTATGACTGTTCTACAAGACAGCAACGGCCAAGGTGCCCCCCAGACGAATTCTTCAGTGCCGGAAGCGGATTCGACAACTCGCCCGATCGATTTCGAAAAACATCCTGTCCGCCTTCGCACGTACAGTTGTTCAACGCTGCAGGCGGAGGAATTGGCGGACCGTGTTGCCGCGTGGATTAACCAAGGTGTACAGCAGGCAGTCATATTTGGACCGCCCGGCATCGGCAAAACATATGCCATACGATATGTCACCGAACACCTACCTGCTAAATTTCCAGATGTTAGATTTTTGGAAGTGCACGCTGGGGCCGTCAGTGGCGCACCTGGGCGTGAGCGTCTTTTCCTAGAAAAACACGTTATGGAGCTGATCGAGCGGGCAGGCCAGCGCTCATTGGTCCTCTGGATTGACGAATCACAGTTATTGGATCCGACCACGGAAAATACGCTGCGCAACCTGCAGGACCGACTCAAGAACAACGGGATTCGATTACTTAGTGTCCTTGTTGGTCATCCGCGCGTACGAACTCTTAAACAAAAGCGTGTTGCATACGCAAGCGACTTCCCCACGTTCGTTCCCAGCGTACCAACGGAAGCGTTTGAGCTACACGGCATGCGTTCGATAACGGAAATCGAGCACTGCCTCAAGGCTTTCGACAACGACTGCTTTCCGCGCGATAGCGGCTGGTCTCATACCCGTTTTTTCTTACCTCAGGCTTATCTGAACGGCTTCCGTCTGGCAGCATACGCAGGCGACCTATGGCAGGAATTCGTCGAGGCAGATCGGACCACCGGCGCGGATACCAGGACAGAAGTGCCGATGTCCTATTTCGCTAAAACGATCGAACACGCCCTGAAGGAAGGCGCTGCGCGCGATGGCGAAAACATAATTATGGATCGCGAATTTTGGAAAAGAGCGGTGCACCAATCAGGTTGGGGCGAAAGATATGAGCTGCGCCATTTGGTAGGCGAATCTTACGCCCTTTGCTAGTGGCGATTGGTATCAATCCAGCGTCGAGTAGTGGACCTCAAAGTGACTCGACATTAGGTTTTATAATGTCGAGTTCGTCTTTTTTGACAGGTTGCTTATGCCAGGACAGGGATTCTTTTCGTAGACGATGTGTGGTGTCGCCATCCCCACGCGAGCCGTGCGAAAGGCACTAAATCAGGTAATGGCTGGCCAAGCAATGAAGGCACCCAGACGACGACCTGATCGACGCGCGGGTACGGTATAAACAACGCGAAGTAACCGGAAAAACCGAAGGAACCACCCGTTTGCCCGATCCGCTCTAGCACTTCGCTAATCGTTTCAACTGCAGCGTGGCACCGCTTGAACACCACGCCGCTGCATAAGCAAAACCGTGACCTAGAACGCACGCGACCCCACCGTAGCTCGGCCCATGCCCGAGCAGGCGCCAGCCCCATTTATGCTCGGAGCAGGATGCTTACGCGGCAATGCTCAGCCAAAGATAGTCTACAACCTGGTGGGATCTCTCAATAAACGTTCCCGCCATACGTCCAGCAGTGGTGAACCACGGCTACGCGTCCTGCATATGAGCATAGCTTGCAGTATCACGCGCAGGCCCGTCCGTCATGCCAACTGGATTTCACAGCGGCGAGACAATGTCATGTCGCAGAAGACAACCTCCAAAGAGCTGAGGAGGCTAGCTGTACTCGGTGAATGTCTCAAAATTAGTTCGCAGCCTTCGGGGAGTCTCACATTTAGTTCGTCTAAATGTACACTTTTAGTTCGCCGGATGGGAACGGACCAGCCGCGCCATCGAATCGATTTCCAAATACCTGATTTAACATAATATAGATTATGCGCTTAATGGTGCAAGCCGGGCAGCCGCATGATTTCCATGCGGACCTCGCCCAAGCTTCAAGCTCTCGGAAGTAAAACGCTCAGATCTTTGGAAGTAAATTTCTCAGATACCCAACCTGCATCGATCTGACACATTTACTTCCATTCTGAATTCGTTACCGCGGCACCACCACCCAACGTATCGCGGATCGTCGATCAAAACTGCCGGCAGCATAGAGGGTCCAAAGCTCCTGGTGAACCACGTGGAGTTCCCATCGGCCATTTGAATCAGTGCGATGCCGTGCACTCTCGCGTACTCGACAGCACCCGACTGAAACCTGCAACGGAAAACAGCATTTCCTTTTGTGCTCCGGTTGACATCACTTTCGCATGCAGCACCTGCATAGCCTGACGCTCCACTTTGCGTTGCTCGTGCTGACACTCGATCAAGTCGAGAAAGCTGGCGCCCATCGCTGAAAACCGTGCAGTAACCTTGTTCACGTAACTACCATCGACACCATTTACTGCATCGAGGTGGTTTGACGTGAACTGTTCGAGCGGCAGACCACTCCCGTCGAGGATCTCCTTGACGGCCAGCTCGTACTGCGTTGGAGTTAAGCTAACACGCTGCGTTGGAGTTAAGCTAACAGGCTCGAACGGAAAGACCATATAGCCGTACTCCGAAAAAGAAGCAATCAGTTCATTGACTGCGAATGGAAAAAGTTTGGTTCCTGCCGCCCTGCCCGCTCTTGCATACTTAGCTGCAACCCAGCATCCTGAAGCAGCATTCGATGCTGCTGCAGCACCGGCTCGTAGCAGTGAAAGCGGCCGTCGAAACAGCTGCAAGACCCGTTACCGCAGCAAATTTGGCAAGTGTCTTCTTCACTACGCGTTCTTTTTCAAGTCCAGTGCAAATTCGATGAGCCGCCAAAATCCAGGGCGCCGGCATTTACATTCCATTTCCATCGCCATCACGCCATTTTCACTACGCAGGATCGTCGGGCTTTGGACGTCTCAACCCCACGTAAAGCGAAGGCACATGAACAGCGTCAGCAGAGTCGCTGAGAACAGTCCTCCGACGGCGACGGTGGCCCAGGGCCGCAGCACCTCGGCTACCGTCGCTGACGTCGCCAATGCGAAAGCCGTGCATGCGGATGGGCGTACACGACGTAGGCGAGCCATGTTGCGTCTCCGGCTTCCCGGGCCGCCTCGCGTGCCAGCGTTGTCGCGTGGGGTACGCTTTGACCACTCAGCAACGCGTCGTAGAAAGTCTTTCCAAAGGTAAACGCCGGCTCGTCTCCCACCGACCAGAGTGTGCCGACAAAAGCACCAGCGCCGGCGCGCAGGAATGCTTGGGCAAAACCCCCGATTCCAGTCAGCTTGTAACCTGCGCGCCCCGCCTTGCAGGCGTTGAGAAACACGATCGGCTGTGTGCCGTCCTGTCCGCGCAGCTTGGCAAACGCCTCGACGGTCGTCGCATCCAGCCAGGTCGGGATGTAAGTGGAACCTTCGATGCGTCCTTCCAGGACAATGCGCGCGTAGCCGATCTCATCCTGATTGGCCTCACCATGGCCAGCAAAGTGCAGCGGTCGAACGCACCGCCACGACCCAGCAGTTCGCGCACATCATTGGGCTGCGGTTTCACGGCGGTTGCCGTAAAGTTCCGTTCCAGGAACGCACGCTCCTCGGCCGTTTCAAACAATGCCAAGTCCGGGTGCGGATAGTCGGGAATGACATACCGGGCGCGTCCATCCCGAACCTGCAGTTGCACAGGTGGGTGACCATTGACATTGTGGAGCCATCGCACCAATCCCAACTGGCCAAAAAACAGCGTCGGCGCCCCCCGATCGAGCGGCTCGCCCGGGGCCTTGAGGTGTACGATTTCCCAGGGAATAAACGGTTCGGTAGAGACCACGCGTATATTTTTTAGTTTGCCATGGTGCTTCCACAACTGCGCTTGCACTTCTCGAGGAAACAGTTCTTCGAACAAGGTCACGCCGTACGCCTGCAGCTCGGCCGTGAATGCCTCCACATCAGCCGTTCTGGTCGACTCGCTATAGTGGCTCAGATAGCGTTCCTCGATTTGCCGATACAGCGCCCGGACGTACTCCTCTCGCTTTACCTGCAATGGTTTCGAGGTATGTTGTTCGAATACGTTCGCGGATGGCATGTCCAGTTCAAACATGTACTGCACCTTGTCCCCGATGGTTTGCTCGATTACCAGGAGCTGGTCGATCGGACTTTCTAGGAGCGGTGCCTCAACCGCGCTTGCCTCAGCCTTTGCTCGATATGTACGGGCCGCTTGCGCCCGGTCGACTACCTTGGGCTCCAGCACAAGGCGAACGATGCCGGTTTGCCTCTGGCGAACGATGATCCATATTTCCCCTGGGCCCAGACAGGCGCCCTTGACGTCGAAGTACACGGACTTGAGCTCGTTGTCGAGCGGAGGATCGATCTCGACCCGGTCCGCTTGTGCGTCAGCCAGGACAAAGTTGCACTTTGGCACGACTTGCATGAGTAACTTCCGCGTTCGGTCGATTGTTCCAGTTGCCGCTGCACTTTCGCATCCCGGTGTAGGGTCGACCAGCTCACGTGAAATGATCACTTCGATCGTGCTGGTATGGTTCAGCAAGACTTGCTGGGGCATTTCCGCGAGAAAGTGACACGCTACCGAAGTGCTCGGGCTCGAAGCGGTGCTGACCGGCCCCGCCGGGTCCGCGAACTCAGGGTCGATCCGGGAGGGGAGATATGGCTCGCGCTTCTGCTCATATTTTGAAAGCGACAGATACTGTTTCAGATACCGAAAGACGTTCAGCGAGCGCTTTGCCTTTGCTGGCTGCGGCGCGCGCGCCTCGACGTACGCTGGCACCTCCAAAGGGTAGATCTTCGGCTGCGATGTTTGCGGTGGCGTCGACTCCCTTGCCGGCGGCCTCAGCTGCTCGGCCGGTGCGGGTCCCCGCGTAACCGGTGGCGGCGCCTGCTTGACCCGCCTTGGCCTCGCCGGTGCTCTTTTGGCAATGCCTGAACCCTCGTGAGGGAGCACGGCGGAATGCTGCGCTACGAACAACTCCGGCTTTTTTTCTACTTCCGGGCCTACCGCCGGGTGTGCTGACGGCTGAAACAGCTGGCCGCTGAGTGTCCGCATGTAGAGTACCGGCGTACCCCATTCGATCGGGTAGCCGTTGGCCTGCACACGCAGCCTGGCTTCGGTCAGGGCGGTATCCACCGCGCCGATCTCGATCAGCTTGCGGTAAAAGTAGCGGGTGAAGATGAGAGCGGCGTCATCCGTCATCGAGGCCTGCATCGCCACCACGGCCGGCACGCCCCGCCTCAGCAATGCCTGGGCCAGGCCCGAAAACGCCCCATCTTCGTTAAGGGCGCCGGCACAGGCCTTCAGCACGATCAGCCGTGGCAAGGCACCGATCGGAAACGCCGCGCGCAGCTGGGTCGCTTCCATCTCCATGCCCTTGCCGGACTCCTGCTCGAGCACCAGCGCTCCCGGCACCCCGTGCCCCACGAAGTGGAAGATATGGGCGCCGTAATGCCGGAATGAATCCCGCAGGTTGTCGAAAGTGCAGCGTCCCGGTACCTGGCGCAGTTCGAGCCGGCCGGCGGCAATCGACGGCTTCAGGGCATCGCGCAGGATGTCCCACTGGTGTCCAATGTCGAGCGGCGGGTGGTCTGTCGGCGAGGACATGGCCATGAGTACCCGCAAGGGTCCCTCCACCGCGATTGGCGGGATCGGTTGCGCAACCGGCAGGTAACGGACGAGGGGGGTATGATGCCTGACTGCCAGGAATTCCCTGCTTCCGGTGTCGAACAGGAATTCCCACGGCCACGCATGCAGTTCGCTGTCTTCCGGCAGCCGCAGGCGTACGCGCAAGCCTTTTCCGGAACGGAATGCGCTATCGAGCGAAGACCGGAACAGATGTTCGATGTCAACGGAGAAAACGGCTTCGAACAGCCGCCCGCCGATATCTTCGATCGTGCTGGCCTGGCTCGAGCGGCCACGGTGTTGTCTCAGCCGGCCGTAGATCTCCGAGCGCATCTGGTTTTCTTCGTCGGCGCTGAAGGGCCACTTCACGTCGATGAAGCGACAGTCGCCGTATGGCGACTCAAGCACCCTCGCACACAGCTGCTCACCTCCGTCCGGGCGGATGATCTCCAAATCGAAGTTCTGATAAATCATCTCAACCCAAATTGGCTCAAGGAAGCGGCAGCCGCGGGCGTGCTTCAAGAGCCCCGGCCTCAAAGACATCTTAGACAACAGCGCGGCACGAACGTGCGCGGCCGGGCCGATTGTCATCGAGTACTCTGAAGGCCGATTCCGGCACGCTTGAGGTCTCTGACGCGGTTGCCGGAGCCGACGGCAATGTTGTAGGGGCTGGCACCCGTCCGGTGTTTGTAGTTGCCGATCTGATCCCGGTGACGCTTCCGGCGTCGATCAGCGTCAACGTAAGCACCGTTTTTGATGTGCATCAATGACGTGCCGGCCGGTACGCCCGATGTTGTGAGGTAACCGCGCGCCGCGAGCCAACCCTTCAGATGAAAAAAAAGCGGTTTACGCAATTGCTCGCTGCAACGGGCTGATGCAACACCACCTCCTTCATCCCGAAAGGACTTGCCATGTACAAGACCATCATCGTTCATGTCGACGCGAGCCCGACCATGGAGTCCCGGCTGCGGGCGGCCGCCCTGCTGGCCGACGCACACGATGCGCACGTGGTTGGTGCGGCGGCAACCGGCCTGTCCTTGCCCGCATTCAAGATTCTGGCCGGATCGGTGCCAGTAGGCCCCGGCAACGACTTCAATTCACTGTGCACGCGGGCGCGCACGCACCTGGCGCGCTTCGCCGAAACGGCGCGCCGCCTCGGGATCGGATCGTTCGAAGAGCGCCTGGTAGAAGATGATGACCGCAGTGGATTACTGCTGCAGGCGCGCTATGCCGACCTCTTGATCACGAGCCAGGACAGTGCGGACATGTTGACCGTGCGCGGATTGCCCCAGTACCTGGCGCTGCACGGCGCGCGGCCCGTCCTGTCCGTGCCGCCGACCTATGCGAGCGAGCCCATTGAGGACAATATCGTGGTCGGCTGGGACGGCAGCGTTCCCGCGATACGCGCCATCGCAGCTGCGCTGCCCTTGCTCAAGCGCGCCACCGTGGTACGCCTGGCCCTTGTCAATCCCGAGCGCGAGACCGGGCTGCATGGCGACGAGCCCGGCGCCGACATGGCGCTCTACCTGGCGCGCCACGGCGTGCGCGTGGAAGTGGTGAGCGAACGCACCGATGCGCCGGTAGGCGAGGCGCTCCTTGGCATTGCGCGTGCCGCCGGCGCCGGCCTGCTCGTGACTGGGGCCTTTGGCCACAGCCGCTTGCGGGAGATCGTGCTCGGCGGCGTCACGCGCATCCTTCTCGAACGCGCTCCGGTGCCGGTCCTGTTCGCGCACTGAGGATTCGCAGGCACTGCAATGCCGGAAACGGGCGGCAAACCGGCCCGGGCACCTGCCTGCACGAACATTCAACTGCAAGCTGTTACCGCCACCGATATTCTCCCAACAATTGCATTTGACGCGGCACACACACCTCGTCACTATGTTAGGTGCAATTGCGCGATACCCGGCACACAATGCTCCCGTGTATCCCGTGTAACCAGGAGAAATCGAATGCGCGATGCAATCATCATTGGTGGCGGCCACAACGGTCTGGTGTGCGCGTATTACCTTGCCCGCGCAGGCTTGACAGTCACGGTCCTGGAGCAGCGCGGCGTGGTCGGCGGCGCCGCGGTGACCGAGGAATTCCATCCCGGTTTCCGCAACTCGGTGGCCGCCTATACGGTCTCCCTGCTCAATCCCAAGGTGATCCGGGACATGTCGCTGGCCGATCATGGCCTGCGCATCGTCGAGCGTCCGCTCTCGAACTTCCTGCCCCTGGACGACACGTGCTACCTCAAGGTCGGCGCAGGCCGGACCGCCGCCGAGGTGGCCCGTTACTCGCAACGTGACGCGCAGCGCCTGGAAGCCTATGCGGCGCAGCTGGACATGGCGGCCGACCTCCTGCGCGACCTGGTGCTGCAGACGCCGCCGAACATGGTGCAAGGCGGCTGGCTCCATGCCCTGCCCGAGCTCATCAAGGCCGGCAGGCTCGGGAACCGGGTGGGCCGCCTGTCGCTCGCGGCCCAGCGTGAACTGCTCGACCTGTTCACCAAATCGGCGGGCGACTACCTGGACGGCTGGTTCGAGAGCGCACCGATCAAGGCCGCGTTCGGTTTCGACAGCGTGGTGGGCAACTATGCGAGCCCCTATACGCCCGGTTCGGCCTACGTGCTGCTGCACCACGTGTTCGGCGAGGTGAACGGCAAAAAAGGCGCCTGGGGACACGCGATCGGCGGCATGGGCGCCATCACGCAGGCGATGGCGAAGTCCGCCCGGACCCGCGGCGCCGAGATCCGGACCGGTTGCGCCGTGCGCGAGGTCTTGCTGGCCAAGGGCCGTGCCACCGGTGTCGTCACGGTGGACGGCGAGCGCCTGGATGCAAGGGTGGTCGTGTCGAACCTGAATCCGCGGCTGTTGTATACCAGGCTGGTGGATCCGGCCGCCCTGCCCGCCGACTTCCTGCGGCGCATGGCAGCCTGGCGCTGCGGCTCGGGCACCTTCCGCATGAACGTGGCGCTGTCGGAACTGCCGGACTTCAGCTGCCTGCCCGGCAAGCTCATGGCGGAGCACCATGGGAGCGGCATCATCATCGCCCCCAGCCTGCAGTACATGGAACGCGCATACCATGACGCGCGCAGTTTCGGCTGGTCGCGCGAGCCGATCGTCGAACTCCTGATTCCGTCCACGCTGGACCCGACGCTGGCGCCGCCCGGCCAGCATGTGGCCAGCCTGTTCTGCCAGCACGTGGCGCCCGAACTCCCCGACGGCTCGAGCTGGGATGCGCACCGCGAACGCGTGGCCGACCTGATGATCGATACCGTGGACCGCTACGCCCCCAACTTCAAGCGCGCGGTGCTGGGCAGGCAGATCATGAGCCCGCTGGACCTGGAGCGCACCTTCGGACTCGTCGGCGGCGACATCTTCCATGGCGCGCTCGGGCTCGACCAGCTGTTCGCGGCGCGGCCGATGCTGGGCCACGCCGACTATCGCGGACCGGTGCCCGGCCTGTACACCTGCGGATCGGGCACGCATCCCGGCGGCGGCGTGACCGGGGCGCCCGGACACAATGCAGCCCGCGAGGTGCTGCGCGACATGAAGCAGGCGCGGGCCATGCGCAACGACGACTGAGCCATCAGCTGCGCCGGCACCTGACCCGGCGTCAGATCCAGCCCTTGATCATCATCTGGGCCAGGATGTGGCGCACCGCCAGGGCCTGGGTGTACGGCGTCGGGTGGAGGCTGTCGGCGAACATGTAGCGCCCCACGTCCGGGGCCGGCACGATGTTGCCGCCGTTGCAGGCCAGTGCGCTGCCGCCGAAGGCATTCTGGAGGCAGGCCGGCGTCGTGGTATTGGCCAAGCCGTAGGCCGCCGGGTTGGCCGCCTGCTCGCGCGTGAGCGTGTACAGGTCGACCAGGAGCACCTTGTCTTCGCCGGCCAGCCCTGCCGAGAGCTGGTTGTTGAAGGTGGTGACCATGGTCGTGAGCAGCTGGCGCAGCGACGCCGATTGCCCCTGGCCGAGGGGCGTGGCGGCGATATCGGGAACGTTGTTGACCACCACGTGATTGGCGCCCTTCCCGACCACCTGCGTGCGCACCAGCACCGACAGCTCTTCGGCCGCGCGCGCCACCCGGGCGATGGCCAGCGGCGCGTTCGCCAGCAGGTAGCTGGACGCGGCCTCGGCACTGCCCGCTGCCGCGGCCCCCGCCGCCAACGCCTCCAGCTCGGCCAGCACGTCGTTGGAACCGGCGGTGACGAACACGATTTCGCTTCCCTGGAAGCGGTCGCCCGACACCGCCAGGTGATTGCCGACCTGGGCCGTGACAGGCAGCATGAGCAGCCCGATCGAGGCGTCGTCCCGGCCATTCCCCGCTCCGGCCGGCGTACTGACCCGGGCGCCGCCCTGCGCATAGCCGAAGCAGCCCGCATGATTGGTGACGGCCACCCGCAGGTTGCGGGCGGGGTCGCCCTGCAGGCCGGTCTGGGCCGGGCATGGCGCCGGCAGCCGGAACTGCGCGGCCAGCAGCTCGGTGAAGTTGCGGCCGGTGAGGTCGGGCGAGCGCGCCGTGTTGTCGCCGTTGATCGTGAATCTACCGCCGCCCAGCGCGGCCACCGCCCCGACGGCATAGGTGCCGACGTCGGCCAGGCTGTCGCCGAAGCTGACCTGGGCGCTGAATCTGGTGGTGAAGTCCTCACTGCCCGGCGCAGGACCGTTGTCGCCACCGCCGCAGGACACGAGGGCGGCCGTCAACAGCACGAGTGCGAATTTTTTCATGTTCATGGCGTCTCCGTCATTGGGTTGCGCTCCCGCCGGATGCGGCGAAGGAGCCCAACCATATGACAACCGCCACGCCGTCGAGTTGGCGCCGGATTCAAAAAAACTGCAGCGGCGGCCCGTTTAACTGGCTTCGACGCGCGGGGAACCGCCAGTTGTCCCGGCGATCTAATGCGTGGTCCGGGGCGCGGTCCGACGGGTGCCCCGATCCCAACCGACTTAGATCGACTTATCGAGGACCAGGCCATGTACAAGCGCATCTTCCCGCCGAAGGGCGGTACCGATGCCACCCGCCGCCCAGTCGCTGCCGGCGTCGCGCCAGCGAAATTCCCTGGCGCCGACGCCCGGAAGGTGCTTGCCCGAACCGGCACCCCGGTGCCGGTGCACCGCTGACCGCGGCGTCCGAGGCATGTACCGCCCGATCGACATGTCGCCGCGCGTGGCGTGTTCCGCGCTCCATCACCGGCGCAAGCTGGTGCGCGCCCGCGTGGTCGCGCTCCAGTCCGAGCCGGACGGATCGTTCGCGCGGCATTTCCCCGCGGTCGTGGCGCATGTCGAAGCGGCATTCCGCCACGAAGAGATCATCCTGGAGCTGCTCGGCGACGACTGCCTCCATGCGCTGCGTGCCAGCCATGGGCTTATCCTGTCCGGGCTGCATCGCGCCATGGCCCGGGTCGAGGGCGGCGATATCGGGCTGGGGCGGCAGGTCATCGACGCCATGGCCGGGGTCCTTGCCACGGGCTGGCCGGTCACGGTGCCAGGCGTCCTGCACGCCGACTGCGGACGCCACTCGGTCGCACGCGCGCATCGCCTCCGGTCCGCCACGCACCTGCCGGAACGGGCCGCCGCGGCCAGGCGAGCCGCACCTGGCCAGCCGACGCGTGTCGAGGGCTCGCGCTGACGACCGGATCGACAGGCATCCCGGCCCCGCTCCTCATTGCCCACTGAACGCATGAATACCGTTTCCGACATCCCACCGAGCGAGCAGCGGCGCGAGGGCAGCACCTGGCAAGGCGGTACGCATGTCCGCGCGCATCATCCGGAGGCCCAGGCCGAGCACGCGCAGGTCGACCTTCTCCTGAATGCCTGGCTGGGCCGTTTCACCGGCCACGTCTCGCCGGCGGCCCTGGCCGGGGCATGGCAGGACTGGGCCAGCCACCTGCTCCTGTCGCCCAGCAAGCAGATGGAACTGGGCATGCAGGCCGCCGTTGCGGGGCAGCGCTGGCTGCAGTACAGCGCGGGCGCGATGTTCGGGTCGCTTGCCGCGCCGGTACGGCCACTGGCCCAGGACAAGCGTTTCACCGACCCGTTGTGGCACACCTGGCCCTACAACCAGCTCAGCCAGGCCTTCCTGCTCACCCAGCAGTGGTGGCACCGCGCCACCTGCGGCGTGCGCGGGGTCTCGGCCCATCACACGGACGTGGTGACCTTCGTCGCGCGCCAGTTGCTTGATGGGGTCGCCCCATCGAACTTCATCGCGACCAATCCGGTGGCGCAGCAGGCCACGCTCGCCAGCGGCGGGCGCAACCTGATGCACGGCGCCCTGCGCGCGGCCGAGGACGCCCGGCGCGCCCTGACCGGCGCGCTTCCCCCGGTGCGCTTTCGCCCGGGCCGCGATGTCGCGGTCACGCCGGGCACGGTGGTCATGCGGAACCGGCTCGTCGAACTGATCCGCTACGATCCGGTGACGCCCACCGTCCACGCGGCGCCGCTCCTGATCGTGCCGGCCTGGATCATGAAGTACTACATCCTCGACCTGTCGCCGCACAACTCGCTGGTGCGTTACCTGGTCGAGCACGGTCACACGGTCTACATCATCTCCTGGAAGAACCCGGGGGCCGGGGACCGCGACCTGGCACTCGAGGACTACCGCCGGCTCGGCGTGATGGACGCGCTGGAGACCATCGGGCGGCAGACCGGCGCGGCGAGCATCAATGCTTGCGGCTACTGCCTCGGCGGCACGCTGCTGGCAATCGCGGCGGCGGCGATGGCGCGCGCCGGCGACCGCCGCCTGGTGAGCATGACCCTGCTCGCCGCCCAGGTCGATTTCACCGAACCGGGCGAGCTGTCGCTTTTCATCGACGAAAGCCAGGTCAGCTTCCTGGAGGCGGTCATGTGGCAGCAGGGCTATCTCGACGCGCGCCAGATGGCCGGCGCCTTCCAGTTGCTGCGCTCGAACGACCTGATCTGGTCGCGGCGCCTGCGCCACTACCTGCTCGACATCCCGGACAAGGACAACGACCTGGCTTCGTGGAACGCCGACGCGACCCGCATGCCCTACCGCATGCACAGCGAATACCTGCGCAAGCTGTTCCTGAAGAACAGCCTGGCCAGCGCGCGCTACATCGTGGAGGGTCACCCGGTGGCGCTGACCGATATCCACGTGCCGATCTTCGCGGTCGGCACCCGCACCGACCACGTCGCACCATGGCGCTCGGTCTATAAAATCGGGGCGCTGACTGACACCGACGTGACTTTCCTGCTGACCTCCGGCGGCCACAACGCGGGCGTCGTCTCGCCGCCGGGCATCCAGGGACGCAGCTACCAGCTCGCCACCCACCTGCACGACGACCCGTATGTCGACCCCGAGCGCTGGCAGCGCGACACGCCGGAACACGAAGGCAGCTGGTGGCCGGCCTGGGAAGCCTGGCTGGCGCGGCAGGCGGGGCCGCAGGTCGCGCCGCCGGCGCCTGCTGCCGGCCTGGACAACGCGCCGGGCAGCTACGTGCTGCAGTCCTGAGACCGGGCATGCCCCCCGGGCGCCTGCTCTGACTGCCGTGCCCTCCTTTTTGCTGGCCTTGTTCGTGTAGTTGTGATCGTTGCCGTAGTTGTCGACGTGTCGTTTTACGGATTGTGTGTGGTCACACGTTGGTTAGTTACATTTTTATGGTAGTCTGCACCTTTCGATTTCGACCCGTCCCGTCATGCACAAGCTCATCCCGTGGGATACCGATCCAGTTCGCGCCTTCAAGGAGTTCGTGTCCACCACTGCTTTTGCCCAGACCGGCCGGCGCTTGCGCGCCGACGGCACGCTCAGGGCGCTCTCTGCGGAATCGGCAAAGATCTATATCTTCATGTTCGGTAACGTGGCAAGCTGGATCCTCGAGCAAGGGCTTAGCTTCTCCTCGGTGACGCATGCCGACCTGCTGCGCTTCATCAACCGCACCGAGAACGGCAAGCGCGTCCTGAACAGCAAGATCGCCTACCGTTACCTGCGCCTGCTCGAACGCTGCTATGAATACCTCGAAGTGGCGCCCAACCCGGCACAGCAGGCGATCATCGGTATCGACCGCGCCCATATGTCGAAGGACGAGCCTGGGCGAACCTTGTCCGAGGATCAGCTGCAGCGCTTTTTCGCGGCGCTGCCGGCACAGGCGCCGCGACTGCGGCGCAACACCCCGTTCGATGGCTGGAAGCGCCGGCGCGATCGCGCGATGCAGGTCGTCATCGCGCTGACCGGCCTGCGGGTTTCCGAAGCGGTCGGCCTGCTGCTCCCGGAGGTGGGCCGTCAGATCGCGCTCGACGGATCGATCGTGCTTACCATCACCCCCGACGAGAAGCACGACACGAGCCATGAACACACGGTCACCCTCCCCCGCCAAGGCGCCGATGAGTTGCGGCACTGGCTGCAGGAGCGCGAAGCGATGGCGATCCCGGGCCAGTTCGTCTTCCCGGCCAACCTGACCGGCGCACGGATGACCAGGAAAACGGTCTACGTGCAGATGCGGGCGACCTTCGAGCGTGCCGGAATGGACCTGGCGCGTTCCGGCGGGCGCACCTTGCGCAACACGTTCGCGAAGCGCCAGCTCGACAATGGTGCGCGTGCCGACGAACTCAAGGATGTGCTCGGCCTGGCGCTCGAGCGCTCCGCCGCCGACTACAACTTCACACGCGTGAAGCCCGATCCGGCGGACTGATCCGCCCCGCGGCGTCCGGCCTCACCGGCGCCCGCCGGTGAGGGTGCAGGAGCACAGCTTGACGGCATGATCGGCGCGCATCTACTTGGCGAATGCAACGTTTTCCTTTATACATAGCCGTTTCTCATCCTTTTAGAACGGCCGACGCCCTGCATGAACGCCCCGCCACCCTCCTTGCGCCTGAACGCCAACACCGTGGTCAGCGCCACCTGCGTCGTCGCCCTCCTGTACTTTGGCCGTGAAGTCCTCGAACCGCTGGCCCTCGCCCTGATCCTGAGCCTGGTGCTGGCGCCGCTGGTGCGCAGCATGACGCGGGCCGGGCTGGCGCGCATGCCGGCGGTGCTGCTGTCGGTCGCGCTGGTGGCCACCCTGGTAGTCGGCATTGGCGCCGTGCTGGCCGGCCAGCTGGTGACGATCACGCGCGACCTGCCGCAGTACCGGGCCGCGATCAAGACCAAGGTGGCCAAGGTGCGCGAAGTCGTCGAGCGGCCGATCACCCGGATCGAGGCCGAGCTGAGCGCCGTCGCCCCGGCCGGCGCCGTGGAGCCGGTCAAGCCGCGCCGCGGCAACCTGGCCGCGAGCAACCAGCCGGTGCCGGTCGAAGTGCGCACACCGCGCACCATGAAGGACACGCTGGGCCGCGCCATCGCCCTGGTCTGGGGCCCGATCGGCAAGGCCGGCGTGGTCCTGATCCTGCTGGTGTTCATCCTGCTGGAGCAGGGCTCGCTGCGCGACCGCCTGGTGCGCCTGGCCGGCCAGGCGGAAGTGAGCCGCACCATCCGCACGCTCGGTGACGCCGCCCAGGGCGTGTCGCGCTTCTTCTTCTCGCAGTTCATCGTGAATGCGACCTTCGGCGCCGTGATCGGGCTGTCGCTCGGCCTCATCGGCGTGCCCCATGCCGTGCTGTGGGGCGTGCTGAGCGGGGTGCTGCGCTTCGTGCCCTACCTGGGCGTGCTGCTGGCCGGCGCCATCATCGCCGTGTTCGTCGCGGCAATCGACCCCGGCTGGACGCTCGCGGCGACCTGCATGGCGGTGTTCCTGGCCTTCGAGCTGGTGCTGGCCAGCTTCATCGAGCCCAAGGTGTACGGCCACAGCTCCGGCCTGTCTCCGCTGGCGGTGATCGTGTCGGCGCTGTTCTGGGGCGCGCTGTGGGGCCCGGTCGGCCTGCTGCTGTCGACCCCGCTGACCCTGTGCCTGGTGGTGGCCGGGCGCCACGTGCGCGCGCTGGCCCCGGTCACCATCCTGCTGGGCGACGCGCCCAACATGAGCGACGCCGAACGCTTCCACCAGCGCGTGCTGGCCGGCGAAGCGGACGAACTGACCAAGGACGCGCGCGCCTACGTGCGCCGCTACAGTTTCGCGCGCTACTGCGACCACGTCCTGCTGCCGGGCCTGCGCATGGCCGTGTCCGACCTCGGCGCCGGCACGATCGACAAGGCGCAGGAACTGCGCATGCGCGCCGTGATCGCGAATATCGCCGAGACCGTCGCCTCGGCCTCGGAAAGCGGCGCGCGTGCGCGTCGCAAGCCCGTGCCGCTGCTCGATGCCAATATCGGCGCCCACCTGCGCCAGATGCGCGAAGCCCGCTCCGGCCGCTGGCAGGGCTCGCTCGACGTGCCGCCCGGCTCGGTCGTGCTGTGCGCCGGCCTGCCGTCCGAACGCGACGAGTTCCTCACCGAGCTGCTGGTGCGCGCCCTGCGCGAAGCGGACGTGGATGCGCGCAGCATCGTTGCCGGCGTCCCGCAGGAGCGTCCGGAAGGGGGCGCCCCCGGACTGGTCTCCACCGTCTTCATCACCTATCCGCGCCAGGACAACTTCGAGCAATGGGTCGGCGCGGTCACCGAACTGCGCGCCGGGCTGCCTGAGGCGCTGCTGGTCACCGTGCTGTTGCCATACGACGAGCAGTTGCCGAAGCGCGCGCTGGTGGAAGCGTACGTGGACATGATCCTGCGCTCGTTCGAGGAAGGACTGGCCTTCGTGGCGCCGGACCGGGCGCACCAGGCCTGAGCGCCCGGCACGCCCGCCACTCTCCGGCGCTGCCGATTCAAGCGCTTGCCCACGCGGGAAACGCTTGTCATTTTGTTACATTTCGTTGTTTTCCCGCCGCCGCCCGTTGAAAAAATTGCCGATGTTGACGGAGTCTTTACGTTTCCGGACAGTTCGAACGTAAAATGCTTTCCTATCGGCATTACCCACATTACATGGCGGACTATGAAATCGGTTCAACAAGAAGTCGACGAGCGCAGTAACCTGACTGGCACCAACAAGTTCGAGCTGCTACTGTTCCGCCTCGGCGGCGACGAGCATGGCGAGCGCAGCGAGCTGTTCGGCATCAACGTTTTCAAGATCCGCGAGATCGTCGCCATGCCGGAAATCACCGCCGTGGCCGGCTCGATGCCGCACGTGCTGGGCGTGGTCAACCTGCGCGGCCAGATCATCCAGGTGCTGGACCTGCCGGCCATCGCCGGGGTCAAGCCGAAGACCGGCCTGAACATCATGCTGGTGACGGAATTCGCCCGCACCACCCAGGCCTTCGCGGTCGAGAGCGTGGAAGAAATCGTACGCCTGGACTGGAACCAGGTGATGTCGGCCGAGCGCACGGCCGCCAGCGGGATGGTCACCAGCATCGCCCGCCTGCCTGCGGAGAACGGCGAACCCGAACGGCTGGCACAGGTGCTGGACGTCGAGACCATCCTGCGCGACATGAACCCCGACGCCACGCCCCAGATCACCCAGCAGACCGTCGGCGCGAAGATCCATATCAAGCCCGGCTCGGTGATCCTCGCGGCCGACGATTCGGTGGTGGCGCGCGCCCTCATCGAAGAAGGCCTGAACGCGATGGGCCTGCCCTTCGTCATGACCAAGAGCGGCAAGGAAGCCTGGGACCAGCTCAACAGCATTGCCAACACCGCCGAAGCCGAAGGCAAGAGCGTGCACGACAAGGTGGCGCTGGTGCTGACCGACCTCGAGATGCCGGAGATGGACGGTTTCACCCTCACCCGCAACATCAAGAAGACCGCCCGCTTCGGCGGCATGTCGGTGGTGATCCATTCATCGCTTTCCGGCACCACCAACGAGGAACACGTCAGGAACGTCCAGGCCGACGCCTACGTCGCCAAGTTCTCGGCCGAGGACCTGGCCACGACGCTGCGCCGCCTGCTGCGCCAGTAAACCGGTGCTGATGCCGTCGTCGATGCTGTCAACCGCCATCGCTGCTGTTTCGTTGTTACTGTAACAATCGCTAACATAATCCAGCCGTGCGCCCGTCTTGGTCATGTATTATTGGCAACAAGTCGGTACGTGAATCGGGGGTACCGGCCAGGCGGAGGCGATGTCTCTGCCGCCCTGGATGCGCCGGAACGACGGTCTTGCACCGCGTCTCCGGCAGAAAGCTAGCCATGCCGCAACGACGACGAGACGACGAGACTGCTGTTACTGCCGAGTACGCCTTCTTCCTGGCGGAAACCCGGGGGCTGCGCTTCGCGCTCGACTACCTCGACAACTGCCATATCCCTCGCGACATCCTGCTGCGTGCCATCGAGCAGCCCGAAAGGCGTCGGCGCAGCGAGCGGCGCCGCTACCCGCGCAACGACTGAGGCACGGATTCGAATCGATCCGTCTCACGATCTGCCGTGAGAATCTGCGCAATTCTGGCGCCCCGGCGATGTTACCCTTGCCCGTCGATATCACGGGAGCCCGGTAATGAAGTTTCACTTGTCTTGCTTGGCGCTGGCGATCGCGCCGGTGTGCGTCGCCCAGGAAGCCGTGCCGCAGACGTCTGCGGGCCAGGCGCCGGTACAGGCGAGCCTGACAATGCGGGATCCAGCTTTTCTTGAAGTCAGTTACCGGGTTCCGGCGTCGTGTGCCGCGCTGGATTTTCGCAACGAAGGCTGGCGTCCGGGCATGGGCGCCGACGTCCGCAAGGACTGGCAGGCTGCGGACGACTGTACCGAATTCGACGGGAAACAACTGCGCCGCAAGCATCCATCCTGCACCGCACTGCGCCTGCGCGTCCCGGCAAGCAACCGTACCGCAGACCGCGTCTATCCGTAGGCGTATCCGGTAGAACGCGGTTTATACGTGCATACGAGCGCCTATGCGCCAACCGATGCCTGTGGCCCGGTCGACTGGACGTTCGACGTTCCCGGCGGCACGGTCGTGATCGACGGGAAGATGGCGGCCGGCAGCGCCACCCGCCGCGCCGCCGACGGCGGTGGCGAAGCGATGCCGACCGTGCTGATAGAAGGAGGCTTTCCCTCGGGCGCGATGCCGCGCATCCATGCCAGCAGCGCGTTCACACCGGCAAGCAAGGCGTTCCTGGCCGATGCCGTGGCCAGCATCGACGGCGAGCTCAGGAAGATGCTGCCCGGACTCGCCTTCACGGTACCGTTCATCGTCGCCTCCCCATCCGAACCCGGTACCTACTGGGGCGACGTCGCCAACCGCACCGTCATGCGCCTGAGTTTCTTCCCCACGCCCGGCCCCGAACAGGAAAAGCTCCTGCATGCGTTCGTGACGCACGAAATGGCCCACCTCTCCCAGCCGTCGGTCTGGAACGACAGCTGGAAGGAAGACAGCGCCACCATCGGCGAAGGGGGCGCCGAGTTTCTCCGGGTGGTCACGGCGTCGCGCCTGGGTTGGCTCGACCGTCCGGGCGTGCAGGCCGAACTCGACCAGGCCGTGAACGCCTGCGTGCTGGCGGCCGAAGGAAAGTCCTGGAAAACGATGCGCAACAGGAACTGGGGAATGAACCCCTACCACTGCGGCCTGACGTTCTACCTGGTCGGCCTGGAACGAGGGCCAGCCTCGACCCCGGCACTGTTGCGGCTGCGCGATTATTACGTAAAGGCCAAGCAAGGCCAGCCCACGGACTTTGCGCAGGCGCTCGAATGCGGCGCCGCGCAAGGCTGCGCCCCACGCTGGATTCCCCGCATGGCCGGCAGCGAACCGCTCGATACCGTCCTGCAGGCCTATGCGCGCCAGCCCGGCTCGCTGTTGCGCACCACGAGCGAGATCGCCCCGGCCATGGTCAAGCCGCTCGCATTCCGCCATGTGGGCGCGCTGATGCGCGCCGACTGCAACGGCAGCATCAGCATGTACCACGAACCGGCATCGGCACGGATTGCCGACGGCCCCACGTGCAAGACACTCCGCCCGGGCATGATCGTCACCAGTGCGGAAGGCTTGCCGCTGTTCGACGGCAGTGCCGCCCTCGAGGCGTCGGTGGCCGCCTGCCGGACGCAGGGGAAGACGGTGCTGGGCATGCGGGACGGAAGCAAGGTCGCGATGAGCTGTGACGCCTCGGTAAGTCTACCGGCACAGCTGTATCGCGTCGATGCCACCAGGGCGCTGGAACTTGCCCGATAGTTTTATTGGGTGAAGCAGAAGCGGCGAACGCTCAACCGGCCAGTTGCAAGCCGTTTTCTTCGCACCACTGCCGCAGGGCGGTCCGCGTGACTTCCTCGTGAAAACGATCCCAGGCCTCGCCCGCGCCACGCTCTTCCAGCAAGCGGGCGAAACCTTCGGTGTTCCGGTCACGGAACAGGTCGCGAACAGTGTCCTGGTCGTCGGCCAGGTGGGTGGCGGCAAAGCGCAGCACGAGCCCGTCTCCGATGCCGAGCATGCCCGCGGGCGGAACCGGCACATAGCGCTCGTCGCCTTCCGATGCCGAGGGCATCGGCGCCTCGTCGTCCATGTACTCGTCGTTCAAGAGGTGGATCATGCCTGTCTCGCGCGACACCAGGGCCGTGACCGTGCCGCCGCCATCCTCTACCATCATGGCCGCCCCTTCGAGTTCGTCCAGATTGACTGTGGACATGGCTAATCCTTTACGCGTAGTCGGAGGCAAGCAGTATGAATCGCCTGCGCGCGACAGGCGCGCACGGTTGGCGGCGAAGGAAACGGAGACGAAAAAACCGCCAGGCGCCGGCCGTGCAGCTTGCTTGTGCAGCCTGGCACCGGCCATCCAGCGCCAGCGAATCATTGGTACGCCCGTGTCTATGCCGAACCAGGGAAGCCAAGTCCGGCCGGACGAAACCGAGCTAACGCCTGGTTCATCGCAGCCCAGTAGGTGCTCCTCGTTCCTGCGAGGTCCTCTTCGGGTCGGTTCTGCCAATCGTGATACCTGCGATTTTTCGGCCCTGCGAGCAACCATGCCGAGCCCAACGGCTGCCTTCGGAGCAAAACCGGACATCGCGTTCGACTGGCAGTGCAGGTTCATCGTAGGATATCCCAAGCACGTTCAAGTCGACGCAAATTATCAGTCGATTGATGTGACTCACCAAGGCCAAGAGATGAGGCAGCCGACTCGAGCAGCATTGGCCGCGTCGTAAAGGTATTCACCCACCACCAAGTCTTGCAAGGCCAGTCCGGTCATATCGAACACCGTAACGTCATCTGCCTGGCGATCGAACGCGCATTTCCCCGTCAGGAGATCGCCGAGTTCCGCATGGGGCACGGATGGTGCCCACTGCGTTTCGCCGAGGCTCCTGGCTTGTTCGCTGTCATCCACCACCAGCCGGCACCGCTCAAGCAGGCTCCCTGGCAGTTCGCGTTTGCCGCGCGTATCGGCACCGACGCAATTGAGGTGCGTTCCGGGCCGCACCGCCGCTGCACTGAACAGCGGCCCGGCGCCCGGGGTAGCGGTAATGACGACATCGCTGGCCGCAACGGCTGCGTCGACGTCGAGGGCCAGGACCGGGCGGCATGTGCCGTCGAAGCACGCTTCGAAATCCGGCTTGGGCCTTCCATCTTGCGAGACATAGCGAACCGTACGCAACGACGGGAACGCACGCAGCGCGGCCGATAACTGGGCTCGTGCCTGCACGCCGGTGCCGAATACGCATACCGACGTACTGTCGGCACGTGCCAGGATACGCAGGCCGAGCTCGCCGGCAGCCGCAGTCCGGGCGGTCGTGATGGCGTTGCCGTCCATGATGCATCGCGGACGGCCCGTCGCCGGATCGAACAGCATGATCGTGGCCTGATGCGGCTCGCCGCCGAGTTCGCGGTTGCGTGGCCAGAAGCCGGCGGCCTTGAAGCCCAACAGGGCACGTGCCGCCACATCTCCCGATTTGATGCCGAAAATCCCGCCCGTGCTCAGGGCTTCCCGTACAACGGGAAAAACACGGCCTTGCCGTGCGCTATGCAGTGCAAAGGCGTCGCGGACAGCACGGTCGATCATGTCGGTCGTCATGACGGCGGCGACGGCGTCTCGGTCGAGCATCAGCAGTTGGGCCTGGCTGGACATGGGAAGTCTCCGATGAAAGTGAACAGGAGGCTCAAGATTGGCGGATATCGGCCAACTGTGGCTGGGCGATTCGCAGGTAGTCTTCGGTGGCGAGAACAATCGATGCATCCAGCCGGCCCGCGTTGAAAGCGATCTCCCGGTAGCGCGTGAAGAGCTCGGGATCCGCTACCAGTTGCAGGTCCTGGTGGAACGAAAACGGCGGAATAGCCCCGAGCACGCAAGCGGTCAGTCCTTCGATTTCCCGCGGGCTCAGCAGGCTGGCCCGCTTCGCCCCACAGTAGGCGGCAAGCGTTTCCAGGTCGAGCTGTCGGTCGGCGGCCAGCACGGCCAGTACGTACTTGGGTGGCGCATCCGGAACCTTGAGCTTGCAGGCCATTGCCTTGGCGCCCTGGCCGACTTCCGTACCACGGATACGGGCAACTTCTTCGGATTTGCCGGCAGCGGGATGTTCGATGACCCGATAGCGGGCAGCTTCGGCGCACAGGAGTTCGACCAGTTTGACAAACACTGGCGTGGGGCCGACGCCTGGCGGATTCGATGATTCAGTCATGAATGTGAGGTATGGAGAATCGTGGGTCCAATCGGTCCCAGGAGTGCATCGAGCTCGGATTCGAGTTGCCGATGCGAGTCGACGACACGGTATGCACCGCTGAACCCGTAGCCGTCCAGAAGCTCGCTGCGCAATACGATGCAGCGCAACCCGGCGGCGCGTGCCGCGGCCAGTCCGCGCGGCGAATCCTCGACGGCGATGCACTCGCCGGCATGCAAGCCGAGCCTGCCCAACGCCTGCAGGTAGGCGTCCGGATGCGGCTTCGGCCGCAGGCCATCGGTGCGGGCGATGATGTGATCGATATGATCCAGGGCCTTGCCTGCACGGTGGGCCAGGGCCACGTGCTCGGCAAACGACGCGGTGACGATGCTCATCGATACCCGCTGCGCCAGGCGGGACAGCATCGGCTCCACGCCTGCGAAACACAGCTGCCCGGCATCCGACAGCAGGTGTGCGTAACAGTTGTCGCGCGCCGTCCGCACCTGTGCGATCTGCAATTCGTCGTAGCCGCGTCCACGCAGGACATGCCACGCGCCGCGATTATCTTCGAGGTACCAGGCAACGTACTGTTCTCGCGTCAACGCCACGCCGTGGGGCTCCAGGACACGACGGTTGGCTTCGAAAAACAGGCGCTCGGTATCGCACAGCACCCCATCGTTATCCCACAGGATCGCCTTGATCATGGATAAGCCGTATCAACCTGCCAGGAAACCGCTCAGGCGGGCCAGGTCGATATTGCCGCCGCTGACGAGGATGCCGACCCGCTTGCCCCGCAACGCGTCCTTCATGCGCCGCGCCGCTGCGAAACCAAGACATCCTGTCGGTTCGACGATGATCTTCATGCGCTCTGCGAAGAAGCGCATGCATTGCACGAGTTCGTCGTCCGACACGGTCAGGATGTCGTCGACGTCGCGCCGGATGATGGGAAACGTGTATTGGCCGAGGTGCTGGGTCTGGGCGCCGTCGGCGATGGTCTGGGGCGTATCGATGTGGACGATGGCGCCCGAACGGAACGATTGTTGCCCGTCGTTGCCGGCCTCCGGCTCGACGCCGTACAGCTTGCATTGCGGTGACAGCGCCCGGGTCGACAGGGCTGATCCGGCGAGTAGCCCGCCGCCGCCAAGGCAAACGAAGAAGGCATCGAGCGGCCCGGCCTCGTCGAACAGTTCCTTCGCGGCAGTGCCCTGGCCGGCAATGACGTCCGGATGGTCGTAAGGCGGAATCAGCGTCAGTCCGTGCTTGTCCGCGAGCTCGCGGCCGATCTGTTCGCGGTCTTCCTTGTAGCGATCGTAGATGACGACATTGCCGCCATAACCCTTCGTTGCCGCCACCTTCGCCGCCGGTGCGTCGCGCGGCATCACGATCGTGGCCGGCATGCCGAGCAGCCTGGCCGCCAGTGCGATGGCCTGGGCATGATTCCCGGACGAGAAAGCGACCACACCGGCGCGGCGCTGTGCGGGCGTGAACTTCGACAGCGCGTTATAAGCGCCACGGAACTTGAATGCTCCCATCCTTTGCATGTTTTCGCATTTGAAGAAGAGCTCGGCGCCGAATTCTTCGTTGACGGTGCGCGAAGTCAGCACGGGAGTACGGTTGGCGGTGCCGGCAATGCGGGTGGCTGCCTGGAGCACGTCGTCGTACGCAGGCAGGTTAAGCGTATTCATCTTGGATTCCTCCGGTTATTTGATGTCGTTGTAAGCCGTGGCACGCGAGATGCCGAGATATGAAGCGGCGATCTCCATGGCGCGCCGCATTTCCAGGAAGCCGCCGGCCTTCAGTTCCCGCATCAGTGCCCGGCGCTGGTCGGCCTTGAGCAGTTGCGGCGACGATGCCAGGCGAGCGGCATACTGGTCGATGCGCTGGCGCAGTACCTCGGCATTGGCCGGATCGAGGGACTCGGGCACGGGCGAGGCGTCGGTGGCGGTGAACTGTTCCAGCGCGCTTTGCATCGAGCGGAACAGCGTCAGGTCCACGTTCAGGCAAAGGGCCGCGACGTAGCGCCCTTCTGCATCCTTGATGCCGATCGAGGTACTCTTGGCCGGGCGGCCGTCCGCGAACTGGTTGGCGTAGTTGGCCACAATCTGCGGAAAGGATTTATCCTCAATGCGTGCCAGACCGAGTTCGGTAGCAGGGTCGCTGGCCGCCCGCCCCGACAGGTTATTGTGAATGGCAAGCACGGCATGCTCCGGGTTGCGAAGGTCGTGCACGACCACTTCGCAAAACGGCGCGAACGTCTGGGCCAGGCCGTCGGCGATCTGCTTGACCTGCTCGATCAGCGCAGCCTGGACCTTGTCGCCGAATACATCGGTATCGTGCATCATGGCCGGCCCTGCAGGTAGTTGTCCTTGACCCGTACGTAGCACGTCTTGCCGGGTGGAACGAGGCTACCGGCACCGATCATCGTGCGGTGAACATAGGCACGTTCGGCTAGGTTCCGAGCGGAATCGAGGTATGCGGACAACGGCATTTTCGTAAGACTGTTTGTCTAGGATTAGACATTGTGCCAAACCGGGAAGCATCACGCAAGCTGGTTTCGAAGCGTTCCACCTGTGGCACTACTCACCGCGGGCGGCTGATCCGTCTGCTTGCCCGAGCCATCCTGCGCGTCTGCTACACTGGTTTGTTCGACAAACCAGCATAGTGCATCCGATTGATCCCGTCTTCCCCCCCTGAGGGCCTGCCGCCCGTGCTTGCCGGTCCACTCCTGCGCCGCCTCGAGCCGGGCCGCGTGGTGCTATGGCTGGTCGGCAGCGCGCCGCTCGACCTGACCCTGGAACTGGCGCCCAGGACCGGCGCGTCCCGGCGCCTGGCGCTTGACGCGCGCCGCTGTCGCGTGGTGCGCGTCGGTCGCCACGCCTGCGTCCACCTGATCGATGTCGTGCTGCCCGAGCCGCTGCCGCAAGACACGATCATCGAGTACGACTTGCTCGTCACGCAGGGCGATGGCAATGAGGCCGGCATCGCACGGTGGGCGCCGCACCTTCTGCATCCGGGTGCGACCCGGCCGAGCATGGTGCTGCGCAGCCGCAGCGACAATATCCTGTTCGGCTCGTGCCGCAAGCCGCACCATCGCGCGCGTGACGGCCTGGCGCGCGCCGACGCCTTGCTGGCCGACCACATCGACCGCGCCGACGAACGGCCCGCCATGCTCATGCTGTGCGGTGACCAGGTGTATGCCGACGATGTGGCGGGTCCGATGCTGGCGGCGATCCACGCGCTGATCCGGCGCCTCGGCCTGTATGGCGAATGCCTGGAAGGCGCGGTGGTCGCCGACAGCGAGGCGCTGTACCGCCATCCGGCCGGTTACTACCGGCGCGAAGAGCTGCTGCCTGCGATCAGGTCCAACGATGCCCTGCGCGACCGCTTCTTCGGCGGCAGCGAGAAGCCGATCTTCACCACGGCCAATGCGCACAACCACCTGGTCACCCTGGCCGAGGTGATGGCCATGTACCTGCTGGTGTGGTCGCCCGTGCCATGGCGCCTGGTCGCGGATGCGCCGGCGCCTCGGCTGGCGTCCAGGCATCTGGAACGCTGGCGGCGCGAATCGGAATTGCTGGCGGGCTTTCGGCACGAGCTTCCCAGGAGCGCGCGGCTGCTGGCGCACGTGCAGACCCTGATGATCTTCGACGACCACGACATCACCGACGACTGGAACCTGTCGGCCAAGTGGGAAACCACCGCCTACGAGCACCCGTTCTCGCGCCGCATCGTCGGCAACGCACTGATCGCTTATATGCTGTGCCAGGGCTGGGGCAACCGCCCCGATGTGTTCGGGACGGTGCTGGACGATCTGGCGGCGTTGACGGACACGGCCGCTGCCGATGCCGCTGCCGATGCGCGGCTGGACGCGCCAAGGCAGGACGCACTGATCGGGCGCCTGCTGTCTTTCCGCCAGTGGGATTTCGTCGTACGGACGAAGCCCACGATCATCGTGCTCGATACCCGCACCCGGCGCTGGCGCAACCGGCGCCGGCCCGGCCATCCGTCGGGCCTGATGGATTGGGAATCGCTGTGCGAGCTGCAACACGAACTGCTGGATGAAACGGCCGCCGTCATCGTCTCGCCGGCGCCCATGTTCGGGGTCAAGCTGATCGAGGTGGTGCAAAGGGTCGCCACCTCTGCCGGCCTGGCCTTGACCGTCGACGCCGAGAACTGGATGGCGCATCGCGGCGCGGCCAGCAGCATGCTCAATATCTTCCGCCATTCGCGCACCCCGGCCAATTACGTCGTCCTGTCGGGCGATGTACACTACTCGTTCGCGTACGCTATCGAGGTGCGCGAGGTGCGCGAGGTGTGTGAGTCGGACTGCACGCCGCATGTCTGGCAGATCACCAGCAGCGGGATCAAGAACGAGTTCCCGCGCCGCCTGCTCGACTGGCTCGATCGCCTCAATCGCTGGCTGTATGCTCCGCGCTCGCCGCTGAACTGGTTCACCCAGCGCCGCGACCTTGTTCTCACGCCATACCTGCCCGACGCGCGCCAGCAAGGCGAGCGCGTCTGGAACGGCGCCGGCATCGGCCAGGTGTGGCTCGACGCACAAGGGCGGCCCCTGCGCATCGTGCAGCACAACGCCGATGGCCGGCCGTCGACCCGCTTCCTGGCGCCGGGGCAGCAATCCTCCCTTGCAGTGGCTGCCGAGCAGCCTTTGAAGAAACACTGATGGTTTTTCGCTGGGTAAGCCCGTCTACGCGCCGCACAAACACGTGGCGGGACGGCCCGCGGCGTGCTAATTTGCTCTCGTTGGACCATTATTTGCACGCTGGATCCGGAGGCGTGGCCATGCAGCGCGTGTACCGTTGGCACCCGAGCGAAGGCGTCGGGCTCGAACACCTGATCCTGCGGGTCATGGGCGACGTGATCGTCGCCGAAGCCGTCGTCATCGGCGACCGCGGCGACGGTCCATTCGGGTGCACCTACCGCATCTGCTGCGATGCCTGCTGGCGCGTGCGCTCGGTCGACGTGCACGCGGCCGGGGGCGAATCGCGCGTGCTGACCACGGACGGGTCCGGCACCTGGCGCGACGGCGACGGCGCCGCCCTGCCCGCGCTCGACGGCTGTCTCGACGTCGACATCTCGGCCACGCCCTTCACCAACACCCTGCCGATCCGCCGCCTCGGCGCCCGGCTGCGCCAGCGCACCCCCATCCGGGTGGTGTATATCCCGGTGCCGGAGCTCGACCTGCATTGTGCCGAGCAGGCGTACACCTGGCTGGCGCCCGAACGCTACCTCTATGAAGGGCCGATCGGCGCCTTCGAGGCCGAGCTCGAGGTCGATCCGAACGGCGTCGTCGTGCATTATCCGGCACTGTTCCACCGCCTTCCCGGCGCCTGAGCCGCCGCTATTCCCTCAGCAGGTTTGCCTGCACCCGCGCCAGCAGGCCGCCCAACTGCCGGCGTTCGTCATCGCTCAGGCCCGACAATGCCTGGGCCGCCAGCAGTTCGCCGTGCCGCTGCATGTCCGCATAGGTGGCTTCGCCCGTCGCCGTCAGGTACAGGCGGGTGCTGCGCCGGTCGGCCTCGTCGGGGCGCGCATCGATCAAGCCCTTCTCGCGCAGCCCCTGCACCAGGCGCGTCACCTGCGCCTTGTCGCGCCCGGAATGCTGCGCCAGGTCGCGCTGGGTCGCGCCCGGCCGCTGCGCGAAATAACCGAGCACCTTGTGCTCCATGTGGGTCGTGTCCTGGCTCCCGCCGGCGCCCGAGCGCTGCGACCTGGACGGGCTGGCCCGGTTCGTCTCGAGCTCCTTCGACGACCACGTCAAGTTCATGTTCGACGGCCCCGACGGCGAACAGGTGCGGCGCGACTTCACCCCGCTGCACTACGACGCCGGCGCCCGCGAACTGACGCTCGAATTCGCCCTGCACGAGCATGGCGCAGCCTCCGATTGGGCGCGCGCGGCCGTTGCCGGTCAGCCCGCCATTATCGCAGGTCCGCGCGGCTCGATGATCATTGCGCAAGATTACGACTGGCACTTGCTGGCGGGAGACCGCAGCGCACTGCCGGCCATCCGCCGCCGCCTTGCCGAACTGCCGGCCGGCGCCCGTGTCATTGCGGTGATCGCGGCAAGGGGCGCCGACCGCCTGCCGCTGGAGACGGCGGCCGCGCTCGACCTGCACTGGGTCGATGACGACGGCGCCCTGCTCGCTGCCCTGGGCGCGCTGGCCTTGCCGGACGGCGAGGGTTTCGCCTGGTATGCAGGCGAAGCCGCCACCGCGAAAGCCGTGCGCGCCATCCTGCGCGAGGAGAAAGGCATGCCGAAGGAGGCCATGCGCGTATCGAGCTACTGGAAACAGGGCGTGGCCGACCACCATGAGCACCTGGACTGACGCCCCGGCACTGCCGTGCACCCGGCAGGCCGGGAATGACTTGGGGGCCCGATTTGGCTATAATTCGGGCCTTCATCCGTCAGTCTCCATTCGCCGGCCCCGCCCAGCGGCCGCATCATCCCAGGATTTCGCCATGTCACTGCTCGACCACCAGCTTGAACTGCTGTCGCCCGCCAAAACCGCCGAGATCGGCCGCGAAGCCATCCTCCATGGCGCCGACGCGGTGTACATCGGCGGCCCGGCCTTCGGCGCCCGCCACAACGCCAGCAACCCGCTGGAAGACATTGCGGCCCTGGTCGAGTTCGCGCACCGCTACCGCGCCCGCATCTTCGTGACCATGAACACGATCATGCACGACAGCGAACTGGAGCTGGCGCGCAAGCAGATCTGGCAGCTGTACGAAGCCGGCGTGGATGCGCTCATCATCCAGGACATGGGCCTGCTGGAGATGGACCTGCCGCCGATCCAGCTGCATGCCAGCACCCAGTGCGACATCCGCACTGTGGAAAAGGCGAAATTCCTGGGCGACGTCGGCTTCTCGCAGCTGGTGCTGGCGCGCGAGCTGACGGTCGAGCAGATCCGGAAGATCCGCGCCGCAGTGAACACCCCGCTCGAATACTTCGTGCACGGCGCCCTGTGCGTGGCTTTTTCCGGCCAGTGCTACATCTCGCACGCCGACACCGGCCGCAGCGCCAACCGCGGCGACTGCTCGCAGGCCTGCCGCCTGCCCTACACCCTGAGCGACGGCCAGGGCCGCGTGGTCGCCTACGAAAAGCACCTGCTGTCGATGAAGGACAACGACCAGAGCCGCAACCTGGAAGCCCTGGTGGACGCCGGTATCCGCTCGTTCAAGATCGAGGGCCGCTACAAGGACATGGGCTACGTGAAGAACATCACGGCCCACTACCGCCTGCTGCTCGACGAGCTGCTCGAACGCCGCCCGGAATTCGCGCGCGCTTCCAGCGGTACGACGCGCGTGCTGTTCACCCCGGACGTGGACAAGAACTTCCACCGCGGCCACACCGACTACTTCGCGCTGGGGCGCCAGGACGACATCGGCGCCTTCGATTCGCCCAAGTACATCGGCGTGGAGCTCGGCACGGTCACCCGCATCGGCCCGGACTTCATCGACCTGACGACCAATGCCGCGATGGCCAACGGCGACGGCCTGAACTACATGAACAAGCGCACCACGGTCGGCATCCAGGCCAACAAGGCGGAAAAGCTGGGCGAGGACGGCGAGAACCAGCGCTGGCGCGTGTTCCCGAACGAGGTGCTGGGCGCCCTGGCCGGCCTGAAGGTCGGCACCGTCATCCACCGTAACCGCGACCACCACTGGGAATCGGCGCTGACGAAGAAGTCGTCCGAGCGCAAGGTGCGCGTCGACCTGAAGCTGACCGAGCAGCCGGGCGGCCTGCGCTTGAGCATCCGCGACGAGGACGGCATCGAAACCGCAACCAGCGCCGAGCTGGTCCTGCAGCCGGCCCAGCAGGCGGCCCAGGCCGACAGCGCGCTGCGCACCAGCCTGGCCAAGCTCGGCAACACGATGTTCGACGCCGGCGCGGTCGAGCTGGAACTGTCGCAGCCCTGGTTCGTCGCCGCGAGCGCCATCAATGCGCTGCGCCGCGACGCCGTCGCCGCCCACGAAGCGGCCCGCCTGGCGGCCTGGGACCGTCCCGAGCGCAAGGCCCCGGCCGAGCCGCCCGCCGTCTACCCCGAACAGCAGCTGAGCTACCTGGCCAACGTGTACAACGAGAAGGCGCGCGCCTTCTACCACAAGCATGGCGTGCAGCTGATCGACGCCGCCTACGAGGCGCACGAGGAGCCGGGCGAAGTGTCCCTGATGATCACCAAGCATTGCCTGCGCTTCTCGTTCAACCTGTGCCCGAAGCAGGCCAAGGGCGTGCAAGGCGTGCAGGGCCAGGTCAAGGCCGAGCCAATGACCCTGGTAAGCGGCAACGAGCGCTACACCCTGCGCTTCGACTGCAAGCCCTGCGAGATGCACGTGGTGGGCGCGATGAAGGACAACATCCTCAAGCAGCCGCCGCCGTCGGCGGTGCCGTACAGCCCGCTGGTATTCCACAAGCAGCGTCCACGCGCCTGATTTTTACCAACCGGTAAAAACAACGGCAAACAACGCCCGACGGCGCTTTTGCCCACGTAAAAAACGCCGCCCGGTTGCCCGTGGCGGCGTTTTTTGAATGCGATCGATCGCGGATTCAGTCCACCGTCGCGCCGCTCTCCTTCACGACCTTCGACCAGCGCGCCGACTCGGCCTGCACGAACTTGCCGAAGTTCTCCGGCGTGTCACCCACGTAGTCCGAGCCGGTATCGGCCAGCACCTTCTGGAATTCCGGTCCCTTCATGACCTTCTGCGCCTCGGCATTGATCTTCGCGACCACGTTCTTCGGCGTCTTGGCCGGCGCAAACATGCCGTACCAGGCGTAGGACTCGATCGCTGGCAAGCCGGCCTCGGCGAAGGTCGGCACGTCCGGCAGCAGTGGCGAGCGCTTGGCGCTCGTGATGGCGATCGCCTTCACCTTGCCGCTCTTGATGTGCGGCATGATCGCGATGGTGCTGTCGAACATCATCGGGATGTGGTTGCCGAGCAGGTCGGAGATGGCCGGCGCCGAACCCTTGTACGGCACGTGGGTCATCTGCAGCTTGGTCACGCTGGCGAACAATTCGCTGGTCAGGTGCTGGGGCGTGCCGTTGCCCGAGGAACCATACGAGAACTGGCCCTTCCTCGACTGGATGTGCGCCATCAGCTCCTTGACGTTCTTGGCAGGCATCGACGGGTGCACCACCAGCACCAGCGGCACCCGCAGCAGGTTGGTCACCGGCGCCAGGTCCTTGAGCGGATCGAAGCTCATCTTCTTGTACAGGCTCGGATTGATGACGATCGGCGCGCTCGAGGTGACCAGGAGCGTCTGGCCGTCCGGCTTGGCGCGCGTGACGGCCGCGGTGCCGATGTTGCCGCCGCCGCCGGCGCGGTTGTCGATCACGAAAGACTGGCCGAGCGATTGCGTCAATCCCTTGGCGAGCGGACGCGCCGCAATGTCGGACGGGCCGCCCGGCGGCCACGGCACCACCACTGTCACCGTCGAGGCGGGCCAGTTCTGCGCCAGGGCGCTCAACGATACGACCGATGCCGCCGCGAGGAATGCCAGCTTCTTACCGGCGCCCGAAAATAAACGCATAGTCCCGTCACCCATAGTCCCATCCTCACATTAATGAATTGGCATGAGCGGACAGTGTATCCGATTCCAGTATGTACAACACGCCGGCGAACGTCCGTGACAACGGAACCTGGCGCCGCGCGGGGTTTTCTTACAACAAGGGCATCATTTTATTCATAGAAAGTTGGATTTATTGCCAGAAATCACTTACCCTGTAGGACTGATCCTACCGGCAAATAACCGTCTGCTCCCTATGGACCGAAGCTACCTTTACACCCGGCGCATCGCCACGCGGGCCCGTCTGCGCAAGCGTGCCGCGCTCGCTGCGGCGCTCGCTGCCGCCCTCGCGATCGCCGGCCATGCGGCACTGAGCCTGGTGGATCCGGAACCGGACCCGCTCGCACCCGGCCTAGCAACCGGGGCCGGCGCCCCTGCGCTGGCCGCAGGCGCCGGCCCGGCCGCGAACGAAGCGGGCCGCCAGGTCCGCCGCATCTATCCGTATTCGGTGGTCCCGGGCGGCGTTGCCGGCCCGGCCGAGCTGGCCCGCGTGGTGCGGACCGACCGTGTCGTGGCCGCCCATTACGCCACCTTCGACGTCAGCAAGGCGCGTGCCGTCACCGTCACCAAGCCACGCGCGGTCCACGTTTCCTACCGCAAGGGAGACCAGGTCTACTGGACTGCGGAAAAAGTCATGCTTGCCGAAGGCGAAACCCTGCTGACAGACGGCACGAACGAGATGCGGGCGCGTTGCGCCAACCGTATTTCGGACGTGGCCCAGTTCCCGGTCGAAATCGACGGACCCGGCGCCGACGTGCTCGACGCGTCCTACGAGGAAGCGATGCCGTACACGGCGGACGGCGCCGTCGCGGCCGACTTTGCCTACATCGCGGACGGCGGCATCCCGCGCCATACGGGCCAGCAACAGGCCGCATTCCTGCCCGGCGGGGGCCTGCGCATGACCGGCGGCGGCGCCGCCGGCAGCAACGGCGCGGGCAATGCGCCGGCGTTCCCCAGCATGAGTCTGCCGCGGTCCGTGTCGTCTACCGGTATCAGCAGCCTGCCCGTCAACGGCACGCCGGACAGGACAGGCACGGCGCCGCCCACGCTCGACGCCGCGCCCGCACTGCCCGAGGCCGTCTTGCCTGGCGTGCCCGGTGCGCCTGGCGGTGGCAATGCAAGCGCGTCCGGACCAGGCAGCGACGGCACGCCCGGCGGGAGCGGCGGCCCCTCCACGATCGTCCCCGAGCCGGGCAACGGTGGCGATGCCGTGCCGCCCCTGCCCACCGGCCCCATCCCTGCACAGCCGGTGCCGGAAGTGACGCCTCCTCCGGGCTTCTTCGTGCCGCCGCCCGATCTGTCCCCCGTCCCCCGGCCGGACACACCGATCCCGGACAAGCCGGTGCCGGCCCCCATTCCCGAACCCGGCAGCCTGTGGCTGGCCTGTGCGGCGCTCGCCGCCATGACCGCAATACACCGGCGGCGCCCGCGCCGCCGGCGCTGAACGGCCGGCAGCCCCGTCAGCCGAACAGCTTGTTTGCGGTGCGCGCGATCAGCTCGCCCTGGTGGCGCGCGCCGCCAAGTTCGAGCTCGCTCGGCTGGCGCTGCCCCTGGCCGCCGGCGATGGTCGAGGCGCCGTAGGGGCTGCCGCCGACGATCTCGTCGAGCGTCATCTGCGGCTGGTAGCTGTACGGCAGCCCCACCACCGTCATGCCGAAGTGCAGCAGGTTGGTGATGATCGAGAACAGTGTCGATTCCTGCCCGCCGTGCTGGGTCGCCGTGGAGGTGAACGCGCCGCCGACCTTGCCGTTGAGGGCGCCGCGCGCCCACAGGCCGCCGGTCTGGTCGAGGAAGGCCGCCATCTGCGCCGGCATGCGCCCATAGCGCGTCGGCGCGCCGATGATGATCGCATCGTAGTCGGCCAGCTCATTGGGCGTGGCGATCGGCGCATCCTGCTGCAGCTTGAAGTGGGCGCCGGCGGCGATATCCTCGGGCACCGTTTCCGGCACACGTTTCACGTCGACGGTCGCGCCGGTCGCGCGCGCACCTTCGGCAACTGCGTGTGCCATCGTTTCGATGTGGCCATAGGTCGAGTAGTACAGCACCAGGACTTTCGACATTGCTTTCCTCCCTGAAGTGGTTGATCGCCTGCTCCCCGAGCGGCGCATGCTATTCTGCGGCGAAGCGGATTTCCGCGGCACGCGCCAGCGCTCCAGCTGTGCTCAAGCCGGGCTGAACCACACCAGCGCGGCCTGGGCGATGTCGGGAGGAATGACGTGCTCGCCCTCGAATTCCTCGTACCGGAGCGGATACCCGGCCGCGCGCAAGGCCCGCACGATGCGGCGGCTGCAGGCATCGATCGGCAGGATGTGATCCCCGGTGCCGTGCGAGATGAAGACCGACGGCTTGCCGCGCGGGGACATCGGACCGACGAATCCGGGCGAGAACGCCAGCACATGCGTAAACAGGTCGCCGTTTGCCAGGCCCAGCGACAAGGCATACGAGGCGCCGTCCGAGAAGCCGCCGATGCCCAGGCGCGCCGGATCGACATGGTAACGGGCGAACACCTCGGCCAGGGCGCGGTCGGCCAGGTCACGGTCCGGTCCGTAGCTACGGCCGGCGATGATGTCCCACGTATGGCGGTGCGAAGCGGGCGCGACGAGGATCAGCCCGGCGTGGTCGGCCAGGTGCAGCAGCACGCGCAGCCCGTCATGCGCGTGGCCGCCGGCCCCGTGCAGCAGCAGGACCAGCGGCGTGGGGACGGCGGGGTCGTAGCGGCTCGGGACGAACACATAGCTGTCGCGGGCGCCACCGACATCGAGCTTGTGCAGGCCGGTCGGGCCGTTCGTGCAAGCTGCGGATACCGGCGCGGGACGCGCCGCCAGGTGGGCATCGGCTGCCATGGCTCCTCCTCCGGAATGCGTTCATCCGGGCGGAGGTCGCAGCCTATGCTGGGCCCCGGTACAGGGTGCCGGGCCTCCGCCCGCTCAGACCCACCAGATGAAGGCGGCCAGGCCGATCACCAGTGCCACCCGGGTGATATTGTAGGCGGTCTTGTTCCAGGCCTTGAAGCGGCGGCGGTACTGGCCCATGGTGTAGGAGATGCGGAACAGCTTGCTCACCAGGCCCACCTGGTCCCCCAGCTCGTTGGGCGACGCGGCCGCGGTCATCATGGTGCGGCCGAGCAAGCGATTAACGGCCTGCATCCAGCGGTAGCGCATCGGGCGCTCGACGTCGCAGAACAGGATCACCCGATTGCTTTCGCTGCCATTGATGGCCCAGTGGATATAAGTCTCGTCGAAGACCACGCCCTGCCCGTCGCGCCAGCTGTGGCGCTCGCCGTCCACTTCGATGAAGCAGCGGTCGTCGTTCGGCGTGGCCAGGCCCAGGTGGTAACGCATGGAGCCGGCAAACGGGTCGCGGTGGGGGTTGAGTTTGCCGCCCGGCGGCAACTCGGCGAACATGGCCGCCTTCACCGAGGGGATCGATTGCAGCAGCGCATAGGTCTGCGGGCACAGGCGCTCGGCCGACGGGTGGGTGGCGTCGTACCACTTCAGGTAGAAGCGCTTCCAGCCGTTCTTGAAAAAGGAATTGAAGCCGGCATCGTCGTTCTGCTCGGCGGCCTTGATCTTCTTGAGCGCCAGCAGGTTTTCCGCTTCGGCGCGGATGATGGGCCAGTTCTCCTGCAGCCTGCCAAGCTCCGGAAATTCGCTTACCGGAATGAAGGGCGTGCTCGGCACCCGCGAGAATTTGTGCATGAAAACGTTAATCGGCGCCATGAACGACGAGTGGTCGAACAGCTGGCGACGGAACGGCAGGCGTACGCGGCCGCGGAAATGAATGTGCAGGATCGAAAGGAAATAAAAACCGACCACTACCCACTTCATTGCGTCCTCCGTCACAGCCTGGATGCGGCTGGCTTGCTTGATAAGGGACGCAGGATACCATAACGGTCGGCCAGCCGTTGGCGGCCGGGCCGTTATGCCACAGGAGCAGGACGCGCCGGCAATCGCGTTGCCAACCGCGCCGGCGCGTGCAGCATGGGCCGGGCCAGGGCACCGGCCAGGGAAACTCAGTGCTGGACGGAGGTGATCGCGTAGCCTTTTTCGCTGATCTGGCCGGCCACGTTCTCGAGGTCGTAGTCCGGCAGGGAATCGGCGTTGTCGTCGACCTCGATCGCGCGTGCTTCGATCTCCCAGTCGGTGTTGGTGGCTTCTTCAGGGATGTTGCGGGCTTCCGGCACTGCCAGGTAGGACAGCTTGCCCTCATTCTCGGGTCGGCGGTAAATATCCAAGCGCATAGTCGTTTCCTCAAGTCAAAGCCCGCTTTCCCGATGAAAGCGGGCAGTTCCACAGTAGAAGATCGAAGCGCTGTCGTCTGTTAATTGGCCCACACTCGGCCGCCGGGCTGGGCGCAGCCCCGTTCAACGGCCGGGCAACGCCCCGAGGATGCGCGCCGGCAGCATCACGATGGCGCGCAGCAGCGCGAAGACCGCCTCCACGCCGATACCGAGCAGCCTCAGCGGCAGCAGCAGCAGCCAGACCAGCGGATACAGCACCAGGGCCAGCAGGGCAATGGGCCAACACAGGAACAGCAGCAGCAACCATAGCAGGAAACCTAACATTGTCTCGCTCCTTTGAGAGGTCATTGCCGGCGGTGGCGGCAATGACGGGCAGGAACACTCTAGGTTAGCGGGGTCGGCTGGACAACCGGTGTGCGACAGACGGCGCAAAAGATGGGGTGAATGGGAGAAATGGGCTGCCCGGCAGTTGGCGGCCGGCACCGTCCGTCGCACCCGCATGCCATCCGCATACCGGACGCCCCCCCTCCTAACGCATGTGTTAGCCTCGGGTTGCATCTTTCACAATTGAAATGGAGAAAACGATGATCCGAACGAAGCTGGTGGAACTGTCGACCATCGAGGCGGTGGCCTATCGCCGCAAACTGGGCTGAGGACACTCCGGCGTGGTCGTCATGCGTTACGACACGGCGCAACCCGGCCTGGCCTCACTGAACAAGCGCACCGGCGAGCCCGATCCGGCCGCGAACGTGAATGCGGAGCTGTTTCCGATGGACGTGTTCAGGGAAGCACTGGAACTCACGTCCGGGATGCCCTACGCGCGCCGGGGCCCGGTCAAGCTGGGAGCGCAGCCCCCGGCGTCCGCCACGGACGGCGGCGCGCAAGGGGAGCCGGATGCCGAGCAAGACACCCCCGATGCGGTTGCCACCGTGAGCAGTGCCGAGTATGCGGCCATTGTCAGCGCATATACGAGCAAGAAGGGAGACCTGTCCTACGAGCTGATCAACAAGGACTTCATCCAGTTTGCCAAGTCGAACCGGTTCGTCGCCGACATGGTCGCGCAGCGTGCTTCGGTCGACGATATTGTCGACCATATCGTGATGGCGAAACTGCAGTCGATCACCGGCAACAGCGCGCTGACGACTGCCCAGACCAGGCTGATCGTCGAGATGCTCGACGAGGTCAGCCCGCGGCACGTGTTCCGTGAGTTGAAGGACGAGATCCGCAAGATGCTGGGCGCCAGCAAGGTTTGACGACGCGCGGCTGCCGCGCCTGGTCGCCGCGGTAGCCCGGCACGACAAGCGATCCGGTTCCCGCCGCGTGTCAGGCGAACGCGGGCACGTCGTGCTCGACCCGCTGCCCCACCACCTGCGCCCTGAGCGAGGCCTGCAAGGAGGGAATCGACCCGCCCGCCCGGTACTGGAAGGCCACATGCAGCAGGTCGCCCGCCTGCACCCGGACCGGCTGGGCCAGCGGCAGGGTCATGTAGTGGTTGAGCCAGTCGATCGTGTTCGATTCTTCCTGCACGATCGCCAGCACATTCTTGGTAATGAAGCGCATCGCATTGAGCATGCCGCTCTTCTCGACCATGATCGCGCCTTCCCAGGCAAACACCGTGTCGACCGGCTGGCTGAAGTCGATCAGGCTGTACACCGCGGGCTGGGCCAGCTCGACGGTACCCGGGTAGACCACCCCGGTTTCCTGGAATTGCACGATCGGCGCATGGAAGCCTTCGAAATCGTACTCCTGCGAGATCGGCTGGGCCGCCATGATCACCGCCTCCGGCAGGAACACCGGCAGCGGGCCGCCGAATTTCGCCAGGTAGCGGCGCTTGAAGGATTCGATCACCTCCACCTGCTTCTCGCGCAGCATGGCGACGTGGATCATCTCGCAGATGACGACGTCCACCGGCTCGGGCGGCAGGTACTCGAAGGCGTCGGCATGGATGACCTCGACCTTGTGGCCGTTCGGGTTCATGGCAAGGAACTTGCGCGCCTCGCGCACCATGTCCGGATTGAACTCGACGCAATAGACCCGCTCCGCCTGCTGGGCTGCGAAGAAGGACAGCACGCCCGTGCCGCCGCCCAGTTCCAGCACCTTGGCACCGGGGCGGACCGCATAATGGATGGCGGACTTGAAGCTGTGCATCCGGTTCTGGTCCATCAGCATATTGTGATGGTAATGGACTGGAATGAACTGCCCCAGGTAGCAGCTTTCGATTTCGCGTTCGTTCAGCATGTTGTTCCTTGTCGCACGGTGGCCGTGATATAGCGTGAAGCCATTATGGACAAGGATGCATGCGGCCCATGCGCCGAGCTGCGGGGTGTTTACCGCCTAGTTCCCAACGGAAATACCAAGACCCTAGCGTTTGAAGCCGGAGATGGCCGCGGCGATCGTGGTCTGACCGGCGCGCTCGGCGATCTGCGCAGCCGTCAGGCCTTCGGTGTTCTTCCGGCGCGGATCGGCGCCCGCCTCCAGCAGCAACTGCGCCACGGACGGCTGGCCTTCGCGCGCCGCCATCATCAGGGGCGTGTAGGCGCCGCTCGCGCGCGGCGAGGTCGCGTCGAGCTTTGCCTTGCGCGCGATGAGCAGGCGCGCGATCTCGTCGCTGCCGCTGGCGGCCGCATAGTGCAGCGGCGTCCAGCCCGCCCGGTTCACCTTCGCGCCCTTCTCCAGCAGGGCCACCGCGGCCGGCGTGTTGCGCTTGAAGGCGGCCATCATCAGGGCCGTGTTGCCGTTCATCGCCCGGGCTTCCAGGTCGGTGCCGGGATGGGCCAGCAGCGCCCTGAACACGTTCATCGCATCCTCGCGCACGGCCAGCACCAGCGCCGGCTCGCCGCCGATCGGGTTGATCTCGTTGGCGTTGACCTCCTTGCCCACCATCCGGCTCACGGTCCGGGCGTCGTCGAGCTGGACGGCGCGGAAGAAGGCGGCGATCTGCCCGGGCGTCGCCGCCCATGCCGGACCCGCGGCCAGTCCGGCGCCCAGGGTCGCCGCCAGGAGGCAGCTGCGCAGGATGGTGCGGCGGATGGTACGGCGAGTGAGGATCATCGATCAGGCCTTCGCGGTCTGGAACAGGTTGAAGAAGTTCTCGCTGGTCTGCGCCGCGACCTCGCGCAGCGACACGCCCTTGAGGTCGGCGATGAATTCGCCCACGTGCGCCACATAGCCCGGCTCGTTCATCTTGCCGCGGAAAGGCACCGGGGCCAGATACGGCGAGTCGGTCTCGATCAGCATGCGTTCGAGCGGTACCGCCTTCGCCACTTCCTGCAGCTCCTTCGCGCTCTTGAAGGTCACGATGCCGGAGAAGGAAATATAGAACCCCTGCTCCATCGCGGCCCTGGCCACGTCCAGCGACTCGGTGAAGCAGTGCATCACGCCCGCCACCCCGCCTGCATCAAGGCCGGCGCCCTCTTCCTTCATCAGGCGGATGGTGTCGCCGCTTGCCGCGCGGGTGTGGATGATGAGGGGCTTGCGCGTCTCGCGCGAGGCGCGGATGTGGGTGCGGAAGCGCTCGCGCTGCCACTCGAGGTCGCCCTGGAGGCGGTAGTAATCGAGGCCGGTCTCGCCGATGGCGACGATCTTCGGGTGGTCGGCCAGGTCGACCAGCTGCTGCACGGTGGGCTCCGGCGTGTCTTCGTAGTCGGGATGCACACCGACCGAGGCGAAGATGTGGGGATGCTGTTCGGCCAGGGCCAGCACCTGCGGGAAGTCCGGCAGGTCCACCGAGACGCACAGTGCGTGGGTTACCTTGTTCTCGGCCATCTTGGCGAGGATCTCGGGCATCCGGGCAGCCAGCTCCGGAAAATTGATATGGCAATGGGAATCGATAAACATCCCGTCATTGTAAGGCCAGCGCGCGCGCCTTGCCACGGACAGGCGCCGGACGGCCCGGACAGTGTTTCCCAAACCTATCGAAGCGCCGGTTGAAGTTTGGTGCCAGCTCGATATCGTATTGAATTCGCGGCGCCCGCCGCCAAACCCACAGCCCAGGGAGGAACACATGGCGTTCAGCCTATTCGATTCAAAAGGCACCCCGATCGAGAACCAGCGCTACACGTGGCGCGACATGGTGCGGCAACCCCTCAGCAAGCTCGATGACGATGCGTTTACGCGCATCCGCGTCATCATGATGAACGGCATCGAAATCGAAGCCTTGCGCTTCTCGCACATGGCCGCGCGCTTCAACCGCGACCTGCGCCTGCCGCTCGCGCTGATCCGGCGTTCCGAGCAGCACCAGGCGACGATGATCAACTGGCTGCTGTCGCCGGACCACTCGCCGCTCGAGATCACCATCGCCTACGAGCAGGTGGCCATCGAGCTCACGGCGGCCGTGGCCCAGCGCGAACCCGATCCCTACCTGGCGCAGGTCTACCGTTTCGGCCTGCTGGTAGACTTCGACCACCTCTACCGCTATTCCGCCCTGCTCGACCGCCTCGAGGGCAAGGACCCGAACAACATCACGCAAAGCTATACCGACATCGTCCCTGCGCGCCCGACCTGGGAGCACCACCGCCACCCGTCCGACGACCTGCGCAACCCCTACGACCGCGCCGGCTCGCACATGCTCAGCAAGCTGCACGCGCTGACGATCACGGCCGCCGAACAGCAGACGCACAACTACTACATGAACGTCGGGCCGAAGTTCTCCGACCCGATCGCGCGCCAGCTGTACGCCGAGATCGCCTCGGTCGAGGAGCAGCACGTGACGCAGTACGAATCGCTGCTCGACCCGAGCGAAACCTGGCTGGAGCAATGGGTGCTGCACGAAGCGAACGAATGCTACAACTACTACAGCTGCGTTGCCTCCGAGACCAACCCGCGCATCAAGGCGATCTGGGAGCGCTTCCTGGATTACGAGCTGGGCCACTTCCACGCCGCCTGCGAAGCCTTCCAGACCTACGAGCGGCGCGATCCGGCCGAGCTCATCACCGCACCCTTCGCCGACCCGATCCCCTTGGTGAGCCAGCGCGACTTCTACCGCGATGTGCTGGTCAACGAGGTCGACCTGCGCGCGTTGGGCACCCAGTTCGTGCCGAAGGAGCAGGAAAGCCAGCTCACGCGCGACTACCGCGCCATGCTGCACAGCGAAGGCGAGCCGAGCGGCCCGGTCTCGGCCGGCTACCTGTGGACGCCGGGCACCGAGCTGATGCACCGCGGCCCGGCCAGCGGCGCCACCATCGCGACCGGCGCCGCGGCTGCGGCCCAGCGCCCCGCCAGCCCGGGCGGCATGCCGCACTGAGCGGCCACATCGACCAATTCAGGAGGATATATGGCTGAACAGAAAGAACACGTGGGCATGAACAAGACTGGCGTGCAGATGGCGCCGCTCCAGACCAAGGCCATGCTCGACGACGACAAGATCATCACCCGCGCCCATCCGGGCGACGAAACCCAGATGGCGCAATTGCGCGCATCCTACATCGCCGAAGGCGAGGGACTCGGCTCGATCCCGGTGCCGGGCACGATGAAGGGCATGGTGAGCATGGGCGCCCACATGCTGATGGGTGACCAGCCGCAGGTCCTGCTCGACAAGATGGCCGAGCGCTTGGCCATGGAGCGCACTGCGACCCGCCTGTACGACGCGCTGCTCACCAAGCTCGACGTCGTCGCCCAGGAGGTCACTACAGGCAAGCTGTCGATCACACGCGACGACGTCGCCAGCATCCGCGGCGACGAGGCGCGCCATGCCTTGATCCTGCGCGATGCGATCGAGTCGATGGGCGGCGACCCGACCGCGATGACCCCGAGCGCCGACCTGGTTGGCGTCGAGGCCATGGGCCTGGTGCAGGTGCTGAACGACCCGAGGACGAGCCTGGCCCAGTCGCTGCACGCGATCCTCACGGCCGAACTGAGCGATGGCGTCGGCTGGGAGACGCTCATTGCGCTGGCCAACGAGAACAAGCAGGACGAACTGGTCCGCGAGTTCAGCGCAGCCCTGACCCAGGAGCGCAAGCACCAGGTGATGATCCAGACCTGGTATGACGAGGCCGTCGGGCTGACCAATGGCGCAACCGCGGTCGTCCCGGGACGCCAGGCCGGCGCCGGCATGCCGGGCTCGCGGCACTGAGGCATGAAGGCCTGTCCGGTTGCCGCCTGCGGGCGGCAACCGGCTGGCTGGTCACGTGCTCCACCTGGCCATCGTCACCTGCCCTGATCCAGTCGGCTAGTGGCTGCCCGAACTACCGTTCCGTACTTTGCTGTTCGCGTACACCCACGTGTATTCAGCGCCAAACAGGAAAATCTGCGCGGAATAGTAGAACCAGGCGACAAGAATCACAAAAGAGCCGGCTGCGCCAAAGCCCGAAGCCACGCTCGATTCCGCAAGGTACAACGCGATCAATGATTTGCCTACGTTGAAGAGCAAGGCTGTTACTGCGGCCCCCATCCAAACATCGTGCCAGGATATCTTCGCGGTTGGCATGATCTTGTAGATCATCGCAAACAGAACTGCGAAGAGGGCAAACGACGCGGTGAAGTTCAGTACACTTGCCAGAACGCTTTCCGCTGCATTCCCCCCGCCCAACCATTCGCTCGTCGCCGCGAGCGCAGCGCTGACGACAAGTGAAATCATCAGCATGAAAGCGAGCCCGAGAACCAGTCCGAAGGATAATACGCGGCTGCGCAACCAACCCCAAACGCCTGACGGTTTTTCTTTCGCTGGCACCCGCCAAATGCGGTCCAAATCAGTTTGCAGCTCGGCGAAAATGGCAGTGGCGCCCAGCAGCAGAAGAACACCGCCAACGATACTGGCGACAATCCCGGTGGACGGTTCACGCGCAGCTTGAAGCAAGCCCTGCACCGCCGTCGCGCCTTCTTTACCCATGATGCCTTGAAGCTGCGCGATAATTGCTCCTTGTGCAGCGTCCTGTCCAAATACCATCCCTGCAATCGCAATGATGAGGACCAGTAGCGGTGCCAGGGAGAAAAGTGTGTAATACGACAGCGCTGCCCCCATACTCGGCGCGTAATCGTCCATCCATGCATTTGCTGCCGCCGAGACTATTTGCCACTGCCTGCCAATCCAGCTCGTTGAGGTTTGCTCGAACATTGGTCGCGGGGGAGTGCTTGTGGCTGTTTCCGGATCCTTTGCGTCGGGCCTGCAGTCCTCTGACCGCGTCGGCGCATATTCTGTTCCCTCCTGGACCGCGGCGGATGCGGGGACACCAGCATTGTTCATGGCCGAGGCAAAAAATGCTGCTAGAGGTACGAGAAAACTGCCCGTCTTTAGCATATCGCCAGTGTCCTCGCTGCGCGCCGGTGCCCTGCTGGATACAGGCGTTCTTTTGCGCGTGACGAGCGCATAGCCCGCCGCTGCGATTCCCAGCACAGCGGCGCCAAGGACATACGGAGAGGAAAGCACGCCTGAAGCCTTCGATTTGAACGCTTCGAGTTGCTCATTCGTTCTCGACTCGGCGGCAGCGATGCCGGTTTCGACTTCATGCTTTTCGTGGGCGGTAGCGGTCATATTGTCCTCTTGTGTCTGCACTCGTGCCGGGCCGCCTTGGCGTGACGGTATGTACCTGGGCGATTCGTATGTCGGCAGCCAGTAGGCCAGCGTCCTTGACTGCGTATTTAATTTGCCTACATGCAATGTTTTGCTTGTTGGTTCATTGGCGAACCTTCTTTATGCACATCGGTACCAAGCCGATCCTGCTCGCCGCGGTTTTTCAAGGTCATCCGACACGCGGGCTCCTTGGAAAACGTTACCGTAAGCCTTCTGTGAGGAAGCTTCAGTACGGTGACTCACCGTCTGCAGTCAAACCACAGCAGCGCTGAACGGCCCGGGCCGCCGCGCAAGCAGACGAGACAGCCGTTGCAGACCCGCCTGCAAGCGTCCACGGTCCTTGATGCTACCCAAGGAGATCCGAATCGCATTCAGGGATCCGCTGTTGGTTGCGAATGCCTCTGCCGGCGTGACTGCGATACCCTCGCTCTCGGCTGCACGCGCAAGCTGCGAGGAGTTCCAATACGCCGGCAACGCGAGCCATACATGCAGGCCGTCTCCGGCCCCGCTATACCGCCCGGCCAGGATATCCCGCGCCATCCCGTGGCGCAGGCGCGCCTCCTTGCGTACGCCTTCCAATAATCCCTGTGCCGATCCGTCGAGGATCCACTGCGTGGCCAGTGCGGCGCTCAAGGGAGCGACCATCAGCGCGAACGATCTCAGCGCGGCCAGGAAGCGCTCCCGTTCGTTCGGGTCACGTACGAGCACGAAGGCGACGCGCAAGCCGGGCGTGAGGCATTTCGACAGGGTCGAGATGTAAACCACCTGTTCCGGGGCAAACGTGGCAATCGGTGGCGGCGGGCCATCGGCAAGGAGCCAGTAGGGGTCGTCCTCGACGATGCGTACGTTGCAGCGCTTCGCGATGGCGGCGAGCTCCTGGCGCCGGCGCTGCGGCATGGTGATGGCGGTCGGGTTCTGTAATGTCGGATTGAGGTAGACCAGCGCGGGCTTGTACCGGCGGCACGCTTGCTCGAACATCCCAGGGACCATCCCCTGCTCGTCCGCTTCCACCGCAATGATGTGCCGGCCGAAGTGGGTCGCTGCGGCACGCAAGCCGGGATAAGCCATCGGCTCGGCCAGGATCACATCGCCAGGCTCCGTCAGCGCGAGGATCAGTGCGGCGATCGCCGCCTGCGCACCCGGACAGACGACAAGCTGACGGGAATCCAGATGTCCGAACATCGGTTCGAGCCATCTGGCTCCGGCCTTGCGGTCGGAGTCGCTTCCCCCGCCCAAGTGGTAAGTCATCAGCAATGCATTATCTGCGCTCATCAGTACTTGAGACAGGCCCTGTTTCAACATGTCGTCGAAGTCCACCCCATCCGGCGGTGGCGGGGTATTCATGCTCAGGTCGAGGACCGACGTCAATTCGACTTTCGGCGCTGCGACATAAGTGCCGCGCGCGCCGCGGCCCTCCAGCAGGTTGCGGCGCCTGGCTTCGTCATACGCGCGCGTGACCGTCGTCAGGTCGACCTCCAGCCGTGCTGCCAACTGGCGCTGTGGGGGTAGTCGGTCACCCGGTTTCAGCGATCCGTCTACCACCGCCGCCTGCAACGCATCCGCAATCTGCAAAAAACGGGGCCCGCCATGCACGGCCAATCGCGGCAACCAGATTGGCGGATGTACATCTTGTATGGTTTTCAACTGGGACATTTTGTCTCAATGTATGGAGATTGCTTTTGCGTAGAATGCCTCAGAGCGCGCAACAACACCATACTTGCATGGCAGTCGCCGACGTTTTCTCCTCTCATCTGCCTTCGGCACATCGCCTGGAAATATTCAAAATCATGGATTGGTTCCCTATCGTCGCCGGTACGTTCAAGGTTCTCGCCTTATGCACGGGCATGTTCTTCGCGATCAAGTGGCATTTCGATCGAGGGCAGCAGGAGAAGGCGATGGACAAGCGCGCGGTGCTACGCGCGGCCGCCAAGGTGGCCGCGGTCTTCGTGCTGTCGCTCATGGTTCTTGGTCTCGTCACCTTCGGCCTTATCCGGATGCTCCGTTTGGACTTGACCCTGCCATGACGGCCAAGAATAGTCGGCCGATAGCCGGTGATGCGGCAGCAATTGCCCAATGCGGCTATCGGCAGCTTCGCCAAGCGGGTCGGAGTTCGCTTCGGCAGACAGCCCCGGCAGTGCTGCGGGACGACCTATTGTGTGGAAAAAATCGCCAGACAACACGTTGCGAAGGTTCCGAGAAGTATCCAACCTCAACCTATCATCGAACGTTCAATACCCCTGTTTTGAACAGTCGAGGTAACAAATTTTTGTGTCCTGCTGTTAGTCTGGCCGAGTTTTTCGACATCATGAACCCGAAGCAGAAGATCAGGCCTCGTCGAAGTGCTGGTTACACAGTCAGCGAGGCCTTCTGGCGATACGATCCAGGACTTCGACATCGAACCAGGCGAGATTGACGGGGCGCGTGAGGTCCGACCCCGTGATCTCGGTTTTCCGTGCCGCATCTCGATAGATCAACCACTGTTTCGAAGGGACGAATGGTTTATTCGTTGATGGGTCGAAGATAGTTTCGAATCGTGGGTTGCCGACGACACTGAAGGCACACGAGCTGTAAGACGTGAACACCAGGATATCGCCGGGCTTTGACTTCCCTTTATATACGCGGTCAACGCGGAAGACAGCACGTTCTGCATCCATTTCAAAATCGATTCCGCCGCTTTTCACTTTCACGATATCGACGCGTTGAAGCGTTACCAGTTCGACCGAGTCGACGCTGGCGAACCGTTCCTTCACTCTTTTTTCGGTCATGGCATACCGATCTCCAGGCAATGGCGTGCAAGCGACCGCGTCTTGACTTGAAAAAACAAGAGCAAGGGCGAAAACGACAAGGGATTTAATCATATGGGTAGTCTGCATGGTTACCTCGAATATTGCGATTTATCCGCTCCTGTCCGAAGACGGCCTGCAGCGCACTTCCGGTACCGACCATGAGCGGTCCGGTTCATTGCTGCACGATCCTGCCGATCCCATTTTGTCGAGTCAGATTGACCTGTCGCGCAGGCGTCGATCGAGCGCAGGCGCTACGGTCTTCCGTACCTGGCACCAAGGACGTCACCACAGCATTGGTCAGTCGCCAAGGAACGCAAGCCAGCCCAGCCCAGAATAACCGATGACCGCGCCCGCGACACCCCCAACGGGCCACAGGAGATGGACTTCGTGCGGCGGTACGATCTCGAAACAGCAGGCAGGCCGCCGCCGCGAGCGCGCCGCACAGGAGCGTGCTCGCGGTGATGGGGTACATCCCGAACATCGTCAGACCCAGTCCGACGTGGTACGGCTGGGACCAGGCGCGCCACGGAAGGCCGGCAGCAAACCCGGACGCGACCGACGCGGCGAACAGGCAGGTGAGGCACAGCGCGGCCGCGACAGCCGCGATCCAGAGCAGCTGCGCGCCGCGCCACCGGCCCATGGATCAGGCGACGCGCTTGCCCAGGATGATCAGGTCGCGCTCGATGCCGTCCAGGTTCGCAACGCGCGGGAAATGCGCCCACTTCTCGAAACCGTACTTGCCGAACAGCGCCAGGCTGGCGGCGTTGTGGCCGAAGATGAAGCCCAGCAGGGTGTGCACCTTGACGTTCGGCGCGAAGGCGATCGCCAGTTCCAGGCAGTAGCGCCCGATGCCCTTGCCGCGCGCCGCTTCCGCGATGTAGATCGACACCTCGGCCGTGCCCGAGTAGGCCGGGCGGCCGTAGAAATTCGAATAGGACAGCCAGCCCAGCACTTCCGGGTGTTCGCCGGTATCGTCCGCAGCGTGGATCACCCACAGCGGGCGGCGTTCCGGCGTATGGTCTGCGAACCATTGTTCGCGCGATTGGACGGTGATCGGTTCGGTGTCGGCGGTGACTTCGCGCGAGGCGATGGTCGAATTGTAGATGTCGACGATGACGGGCAAATCGTCGCGGGTGGCCAGGCGGTGGACGTAGGACGGCATAGGAGCGAGGAGCGTTACAGGTTAAGCGCAGCTGAACTATTTTCAGCCAGGATCAGAAAAATTGAATTTATAGGGTATGGGTGGCGCGCGACGAGCGCAGCGCCGCGCCCAGGATTTCCTCGATGCGCTGCTTGGCGCGCTGCCCGGCTTCGTCGGAGGGGAAATGCACGCCGATGCCCTGCGCCTTGCTGTTGTTGGCGCCTGCCGGGGTGATCCAGGCCACCTTGCCGGCGATCGGGTACTTGTTCGGGTCGTCCATCAGGGCCAGGATCAGGTAGATCTCGTCGCCGATCCTGTAGGGCTTGGTGGTCGGCACGAACATCCCGCCGTTCTTCAGGAAGGGCATGTAGGCGGCGTACAGCGCCGCCTTCTCCTTGATCGCCAGCGACAGGACGGACGGCCGCGGTGCTTGCGGGGCGGTCGGTTCTTGGGGCGTGGCGGTCATCGGATTCCTTTCATGCGCAGCACGAAGTGTACTCAAGCAACATGTCTTCGACAAACAATTTTGCCGACAGCGGGTGGTCGGCCACCGCCCGGCGCTCGTTGGCGGCCTTGATGGCGCGGTTCAAGCTGGCAGTGTGCACCCGGCCGGACAAGGCCGCAAGTTCCTTCTGGTAGCGCGGATAGTAGCGGACCTTGCCCGACAGTTTCATCGAAAAGACGTCGTACAGCCAGCGCTGCTGCCAGGCCACCAGCGCCGGCAGCGAGGCCTTGGCGAGTTTTTCGGCGGTGCGCAGGGCGCCGTCCACGCTCGGGGCGGCCAGGAAATGCAGCAGCGCCTCCATGTCTTCGCGATTGCCCCCCTCGGCTTCCATCAGCGCGGCCAGCGGCGCCCCGCCCTGCTCGCGCAGCCAGCTGTCGGCATCCGCCACGCCCTGCTCCTTCAGCCAGGCCAGCGCCTCCGCGTGCGAGGGCATCGGCAGCGCGAACTTGCGGCAGCGCGACAGGATCGTCGGCAGCAGGCGGTCCAGGCTGTTGGAGGCCAGCAGGAACACGGTGCCCGGGGGCGGCTCTTCCAGCGTCTTGAGCAGCGCATTCGAGGCCGGCATGTTGAGCGCTTCTGCCGGGTACAGCACCACCACCCGCAGGCCCTGGCGGTGGGTGGAGATGTTCATGAAGTCCGCCAGGGCGCGGATCTGCTCGATCTTGATCTCTTTCGAGGGCGCCTTGGCCGACTTGGATTTCGACCCGGTCTCGGCGCCCTCGTCGCCCTCGGTTGCCGGCTCGTCCTCGAGGGCTTCGGGGCGCACGCGGCGGTAGTCGGGGTGGTTGTTCTGGGCAAACCAGCCGCAGGAGGCGCAAGCCTCGCAGGCGTGGCCGTCCGCGCGTACGTTCTCGCACAGCAGGGCCTGGGCGAAGGTTTCCATGAAATCGGCCTTGCCGACCCCGGCCGGACCGTGGAACAGGATCGCGTGCGGCAGGCGCTCGCGCATCTGCTGCAACCGGCTCCATGCCGATTGCTGCCAGGGGTACATCGTCACAACAGTTTCTCCAACACGTCAGCCAGGCGCACCTGGATCGCTTCGATCGCCTGGGTCGAATCGATCACCACGATCCGCTCGGGAAATTGCGCGGCGCGGCGCAGGTATTCGCTGCGGCACTTCTCGAAAAAGTCCGCCTGTTCGCGCTCGAACTTGTCGAGCGTGCGGGTCGCGTCCAGGCGCTGCCGCGCGACCGCCAGCGGGACGTCGAACAGCAGGGTCAGGTCCGGCTGCAGGTCCGGGTGCACCCATTGCTCCAGCGCTTCCATCTTGGCGCGCGCCAGGCCGCGCCCGCCGCTCTGGTAGGCGAAGCTGGCGTCGGTGAAGCGGTCGGACAGCACCCAGTCGCCCTTGCCGAGCGCCGGTTCGATCAGCTGGGCCAGGTGCTCGCGCCGGCTGGCGAACATCAGGAGCGCCTCGGTCTCGAGGTGCATCTTCTCGTGCAGCAGCAGGTCGCGCAGCTTTTCGCCCAGCGGCGTGCCGCCCGGCTCGCGCGAGGAAACCACCGTCTTGCCGCGCGAGGCCAGGAAATCGGCGACGAATCCGATGTGGGTCGACTTGCCGGCGCCGTCGATGCCTTCGAAGCTGATGAATTTGCCTTTCACGCTACCGCCTTGCATCATTGGCCGGTGCGCTGCTGTGGCTGGGGCTGGCGCCCCTGCCGCTGGTACAGGTTGACCGCCCGGTTATGGTCGTTCAGGTTGTCCGAGAACTGGCTGGTGCCGTCGCCGCGGGCGACGAAATACAGCGCCTGGGTCTCGGCCGGGTCCAGCGCCGCCGACAGCGACTGCAGGCCCGGCAGGGAGATCGGCGTCGGCGGCAGGCCGGCGCGCGTATAGGTGTTGTAGGGGGTGTCGGTCTGCAGGTCTTTCTTGCGGATGTCGCCCACGTAGCGCTCGCCCATGCCGTAGATGACGGTCGGGTCGGTCTGCAGCAGCATGCCGGTGCGCAGGCGGTTGACGAACACGCCCGCGATCATCCCGCGCTCGCTTTTCTGGCCGGTTTCCTTCTCGATGATCGATGCCATGATCAGGGCCTCGTACGGCGTCTTGTACGGCAGGCTCGGGTCGCGGCCTTCCCATGCCGCCTTCAGGTGCTTCAGCATCGCCTGGTGCGCCTGCTTGTAGATGTCGAGCTCGGACGAGCCCTTGGCGAACAGGTAGGTGTCGGGGAAGAACAGGCCTTCCGGCTCCTTGTACTCGGTCGAGATCTTCGCCATCAGTTCCTGGTCCGTCAGCTTCACGGTATCGTGGCGCAGGCGCTTGTGGGCGGCCAGCGCGGCCCGCATCTGGCGGAAGGTCCAGCCTTCGACGATGGTAACGGATTCCTGCGCGAACTCGCCGCGCACCAGCTGCGTCAGCAGCCGGCGCGGCGAGGTGTTCGGCTTGAGCTCGTAGCTGCCGGCCTTGATCTTCGGGGCTTCGCCGGTCACGCGCGCCAGGATGGTGAACAGGGTCGGGTTGACCGGCACGCCGGCGCCGGCCATCTGCTGGGCGGCCGAGGCGATGCCGCTGCCCGGGGTGATGGTGAATTCGATGGCGGGCTCGCTTGTCGTCAATGGGGCCTTCGACCACCAGGAAAAGCCTGCGACTGCGGCCACGGAAACGATGACGCCGGTAACCAGAATTTTTTTTATGAATGCCATGTGTTTTGCTTGGGGGTTTGCCTGCGGTTTTGCTTATGCATTTACCTGAACTCGCGCCGCTCTCGGCGCGATCGTGCCGACATCTTTATAATGAGCCCGTAATGATAAAGCCTAATTGCTAATACTAACTGGATTTATGCCTAACTGGACAGAAACACTCTCCTCGCTCGGCGCCCGCTTTCACCAGGATGAAGCTTCCCAGGTCGAAGATTTCGGCCGGCCGCTTACCGCCGCCGAGCTCGCCGATGGCTTCGTCGCGCCGGTCACCGACCTCGGCCTGATCGCCGTTACCGGTGACGACGCCGCCAGTTTCCTGCACAACCAGCTGACCAACGACGTCGAGCACCTCGGCCGCGCGCAAGCCCGGCTGGCCGGTTACTGTACGCCGAAGGGCCGCCTGCAGGCGACCTTCCTGTACTGGCGCAGCCCCTCCGCGGACCCCGATACCGTCTACCTGCAGCTGCCGCGCGCGATCCAGCCGCCGCTGCAGAAGCGCCTGGCGATGTTCGTGCTGCGCGCCAAGGCCAAGTTGCGCGACGCCACCGATGAGGCCCCATTCGCGGCCGTGCTCGGACTGGGCGGGGCCCGGGCCGAAAGCGCGCTGCGCCGCCACATCGACACGCTGCCCGATGCGCCGTACGGCAAAATAGACCATCCGCTCGGCACCGTAGTTCGCCTCGCCGATGCCTTCGGCGCGCCGCGCTACCTCTGGCTGGCCAGCGCCGAGGCCGCCGCCAACGCCCTGCCCGCCCTCGGCGGCGACCTGGCGCTGGGCGGCAACCAGGCCTGGCACCTCGCTGCGATCCACGCCGGCGTGCCCCAGGTGACGCTTGCCACCCAGGAACAGTTCGTGCCGCAGATGATCAACCTCGAACTGCTGGGCGGCGTCAACTTCAAGAAAGGCTGCTACCCCGGCCAGGAAATCGTCGCGCGCAGCCAGTATCTTGGCAAACTCAAGCGCAGGACGGCGCTCGCCACGGTCGAGAACGCGGCGGCACGTGCCGGCGACGAAGTGTTTTCCACGGCCGACCCCGGCCAGCCCTGCGGCATGATCGTGAACGCCGCGGCCAACGGCCTGGGCGGCGCCGACGTGCTGGTCGAGATCAAGCTCGACGCGCTCGAGCAGGACGTGCGCCAGGGTTCCGCAGCAGGCCCGCAGCTGCGCTTCCAGCACATGCCCTACCACCTCGACGCCCTCGACGTGTGACGATGATCGACCTGTACGTCTACTACAAGGTGCGCGAGGAAGACGCCGCCCGCCTGGCGCCGCGCGTGCACGCCATGCAGGCGCGGCTTGCCGCCGCCGGCTCCGCGGCCGCAGCCCAGCTCAAGCGGCGCCCGGAGGCGCGCGACGGCCTGCAGACCTGGATGGAAGTCTATCCGGCCGCAAGCGAAGGATTCGGCGAGGTGCTCGAAGCGGCCGCGCGCGAGGCCGGCCTTGCCGAATTCATCCAGGGCCCGCGCCGGTCCGAGGTTTTCACGGACTTCACACCATGTGCCTGATCGTCTTTGCCTGGCACGTGGTGCCGGGCGTCCCCATCATTGCCGCGGCCAACCGCGACGAATTCTACGACCGCCCGGCCACCCCGGCGGCGCCCTGGCCCGAGCATCCTCACGTGATCGCCGGACGCGATCTGCAGGGAGGCGGCAGCTGGATGGGCGTGACCACGGGCGGCCCGAACGGCCCCAGGTTCGCCGCCCTGACCAACATCCGCGGCCCCGCCGAACGGCGCGAGAACGCGCCCACGCGCGGCGACCTGGTGGCCGGCTTCCTTACCGGGGAACTGGACGCGGCCGCCTACCTGGAACAGGTGATCGCGCGCGGCGACGTCTACAACGGCTACAACCTGGTGCTGGGCGACCGCGATACCCTGTACTGGTATTCGAACCGCGGGGGCGACGATCCGCGCAACGGCAAGCCGCTCGAACCGGGCCGCATCTACGGCATCTCGAACGGCCTGCTCGACGCCCCGTGGCCGAAGGTGCTGCGCACCAAGGCCCAATTTGCCAGCCTGCTGTGCCAGGGCGCGCCCGAGGACGCCTATTTCGAGATGCTGGCCGACACCACCCGCGCGCCCGACCTGCGCCTGCCCGAAACCGGCATGCCGATCGAGGTCGAACGCATGCTGTCGCCGGTCTGCATCGAATCCGACGGCTACGGCACCCGCACCTCCACCGTCGTGAAGCTCTACCGCGAGGGCGAGCCGGAACTGCACGAGCGCCTGATGTGCCCGCACGGGCAGGATGCGGCCTGACTCAAGGGATCGTGCAGCCCTGGCGCCCTATCGCCGTCCCCTGACCCCCGCCTTCAGCATGTCGCGCACCTGCGGCGTTGCCGCATACGGATCCGCCGGCGGCCTGCCCTGCACGATCGCATCGAAGCGCTCGCCCACCGCGCCCAGGGCCTGCGGATGCGAATAGATGTAGAAGCGCCCTTCGCGCACCGCATCGAAGGTGATGCGGGCGACATCCTGGGCCGTCACCTTGCCTGCCTCGACCGCCTTTTCGGTCATCAGCTGCGCCGCCACCTGGCTGGCGGTGGCGCGCTCGTGGCTGGCCAGTTCGTCCGGCCGGTTGCGCTGCGAGTGCGCGATCCCGGTCGGCACGAAGTACGGGCACAGCACCGACGTCCTGATGGGCGCCTCCACCAGTTCCAGGTCGTGGTGCAGGGTCTCGGTGAGCGCCACCACCGCGTGCTTCGACACGTTGTAGATACCCATGGCCGGCGGCGTGAGCAGGCCGGCCATCGAGGCGGTGTTGACGATGTGGCCTTCATAGTCGGCATCGCGCTGTGCGCATTCGAGCATCACGCGCGTAAACATGCGCACGCCGTGGATCACGCCCCACAGGTTCACGCCGAGCACCCATTCCCAGTCCTGCTCCGAGTTCTCCCAGACCAGGCCGCCGCAACCGACGCCGGCGTTATTGAAGACCAGGTGCACGCTGCCGAAGCGTGCGACCGCCGCGTCGGCGAGCTCCTGCACGTGCGCGCCCTTGCTGACGTCGCATACCATGGCCAGCACCTCGGCACCGCCGTCGAGCAGTTCCTCGGCCGTGTGCTCGAGCGCCTTGGCCTGCACGTCGGCCAGCACCAGTTTCATGCCCAGGCCCGCCGCGGTGTCGGCGAACGCGCGCCCCAGTCCGCTGGCGGCGCCGGTGATCACTGCGACCTTGCCGTGAAAATCCTTCATGCTTCCCCCTTGTGAGCCAGGTCAGACGGCGGACACGCCTCCATCGACGGCCAGCGTCTGCCCGGTGATGTGCTTGCCGGCGCTTGACGCGAACAGCACCACCGCGCCTTTCAGGTCCTCGTCGTCGCCCAGGCGGTTCAGCGGCGCATCCGCCGCCAGCTTCTCGGCGCCGAACGCGGCCAGCACGCCCTTGGTCATCTTCGACGGGAAGAAACCCGGCGCGATCGAGTTCACCGTGATGCCGTAGCGGCCCCATTCGCCCGCCAGCGCGCGCGTGAAATTGACCACGGCGCCCTTGGACGTATTGTAGGCAATGGTCTGCATCGTGCCCGGCGGGTTGCCGGCCAGGCCGGCGATCGACGAGATGCTGATGATACGCCCGTAGCGGCGCGGGATCATGGACAGTTTGCCGACCGCCTGCGTGACCAGGAAAATGCTGCGCACGTTCAGGTCCATCACCTTGTCCCAGGCCTCGAGCGGATAATCCTCGGCCGGCGCGCCCCAGCTGGCGCCGGCATTGTTGACCAGGATGTCGACGTGGCCGAGCCGGGCAATGGCTTCCTGCACGAAGGCCTGTACCCCGTCCTCGATCGACAGGTCGGCGGCGATGGCGCTGGCATCGATGCCGCGTCCTTTCAGGTGGGCAACGGCCGCGTCGAGTTCTTCCTGCTTGCGCGAGGTGATCACGAGGCGCGCGCCCTGCTCGCCGAGCGCCTCGGCCAGCTGCAGGCCGAGGCCGCGCGAGCCGCCGGTGACGATGGCGGTCTTGCCGTTGAGGGAAAACAGTTCCTGGGTGGTGCGCATGGGTTGTCTCCGTTTATTCCTATAGTGAACCGGTGTTGTCTGCTTCGGACAAGAACCTGGATTCCCGCCTGCGCGGGAATGACGCAATTCAAGGCGCCAATGCGGGATACATCTTTGGCCTGCAGCGGCTGAACGTCGTTCCCGCGTAGGCGGGAACCCAATGTTGATGGGCGGGGGCCTGCGCCGGATTACACCTCGTAATCCATGCACTGCCGCGCTTCGCGCACCGCGCCGATGAACGGCACCACCGCCTTGTGCGTCGGGTGGTCGATATACGCCTGCAGCGCCGCCCGGTCCGCGAATTCCGAATACAGCACCACATCGTAGGTCGCTTCCAGCCCCGGTTGCGCCAGCGTCACCTCGAAGGTGAGGATCCCCGGCACGATGCCGGCGCAGGCGTCGAGGCGGCGTTTCATTTCACGCGCGTTCGTCGCGCGGTCGGCGCCCTCGGCCTCGTCCTTGAGCTTCCACATCACGATATGCTTGATCATTCCTGTCCTTTTCATGTTGAACGCCCGCTGCAACTGCGACGGCACCCGCGTGTCTCTCCCCGGCAACCGGGGTCGCTTGAGAATAGCACAATAGTACGGTCGTTCGTAAATTATTCGGCAAGTCATAGGACGCTGTGGTCCATATCTGCACCAGAGCGAAAACGCGTATGTACGCACGCCGGCAGTCGTCAAGACCTGTCATCCGTCAGGTCCGCGTAAGTTTGGAGACAGCACCGTGTAAGGAAACCGGAACACACTCCGCGACAGCTGACCAACAATCAGCATTCCGGTTAAACCAAATACCATACGGAGACACACATGGCAATCACGCCCGGCATGACCGCCGGAGGGAAAGCTGCACCTTCCTCCGCCGGACTCACCAAGGAAGAACGGAAGGTCATTTTCGCTTCTTCCCTCGGCACCGTGTTCGAGTGGTACGACTTCTACCTGTACGGCTCGCTCGCTGCGATCATCGCCAAGCAGTTCTTCATCGGCGACCCCACCACCACCTTCATCTTTGCCCTGATGGCCTTTGCCGCCGGCTTCATCGTGCGCCCGTTCGGCGCGCTGGTGTTCGGCCGCCTGGGCGACATGATCGGCCGCAAGTACACCTTCCTGGTGACCATCCTGATCATGGGCGCCTCCACCTTCCTGGTCGGCTTGCTGCCGAGCTACGCGCAGATCGGTATCGCGGCCCCGATCATCCTCGTCACGCTGCGTATCCTGCAGGGTCTGGCGCTGGGCGGCGAGTACGGCGGCGCGGCCACTTACGTGGCCGAGCACGCGCCGGAAGGCAAGCGCGGCTACTTCACCTCGTTCATCCAGACCACCGCGACCCTGGGCCTGTTCCTGTCGCTGCTGGTGATCCTGGGCACCCGCACGCTGGTCGGGGAAGAAGAGTTCCAGGCCTGGGGCTGGCGCATTCCGTTCCTGATCTCGGTCGTCCTGCTCGGCATCTCGGTCTGGATCCGCCTGGCGATGAACGAGTCGCCGGCTTTCGCCAGGATGAAGGCCGAGGGCAAGACCTCGAAGGCGCCGCTCACCGAATCCTTCCTGAAGGCGAAGAATGCCAAGATCGTCCTGCTGGCGCTGATCGGCCTGACGATGGGCCAGGCCGTGGTGTGGTACACCGGCCAGTTCTACGCGCTGTTCTTCCTGACCCAGACCCTGAAGATCGACGGCGCCACCGCCAACATCCTGATCGCCATCGCGCTGCTGCTGGCGACCCCGTTCTTCATCGTCTTCGGCGTCCTGTCCGACAAGATCGGACGCAAGTGGATCATCCTGGGCGGCTGCGTGCTCGCCGCGGCCACCTACTTCCCGATCTTCAAGGCCATCACGCACTACGGCAACCCGGCCCTGGAACGCGCCATCCAGACCTCGCCGGTGGTGGTGGTTGCCGATCCGGCCACCTGCCACTTCCAGGTCGACCCTACCGGCACCAAGAAATTCCCGTCCTCGTGCGACATCGCCACCCGCATGCTGACCGGCGCGTCGGTGAGCTACACGATCCAGGAGGCGCCGGCCGGCACCGTGGCCTCGATCAAGGTCGGCGACGCCGTTTATCCTTCGTTCAACGCCACCATGACGCCGGATAATCTGAACTTCGACGACAGCTCGAAGGCCCGGGAAACCGCCCTCAAGAAGGACGTGACCACCGCCCTGCAGACCGCGGGCTATCCGGAAAAGGCCGACCCGGCGGCGATCAACAAGCCGATGCTGGTGCTGCTGCTGTTCATCCTGGTGCTCTACGTGACCATGGTCTACGGCCCGATCGCGGCGATGCTGGTCGAGATGTTCCCGACGCGGATCCGCTACACCTCGATGTCCCTGCCCTACCACATCGGCAACGGCTGGTTCGGCGGCATGCTGCCGACCATCAGCTTCGCCCTGGTGGCCTTCAAGGGCGACATCTATTACGGCTTGTGGTACCCGATCATCATCGCGCTGATCACGGTGGTCATCGGCGGCCTGTTCGTCCGCGAGACCAAGGACAACAATATCTACGCCAACGACTGAGCCGCGGGACGGTCGCATGAACGATGCCGCTGGAGACAGCGGCATCGTTTTATCTGCATCGGGCGGCAGCCTGCCTTCATGCAGCGCGGAAACGATCAGTTAGCGGACTCAATTGGGAGGTATGATCGTCCATGGCCAGCGAGGCCACAGGAGTGCGAACTTATTGCTAAAGGAGAACTGTTATGCGTGCGTTGATCGTGACGGCAGCGAGCGCGCTGTGCCTGCTTGGCTGCGCGACGCCTCAGGAAAAGGCAATGAAGCAACAAGCCGAGATGGACCGCATGATGGCCGAGTACGGGCCGGCCTGCACCCAGCTAGGCTTTGCGGCGAACTCGGATCCGTGGCGCAACTGCGTCGTCCAGCTGGCGGCAAAGAACGACGCCAGGCGCGGCGGGGTATCGACCTCGGTTTTCGGCAACTGGGGCAGCTGGGGCCGCGGTTCCGGCGTCGGCATCGGGATCGGGATAGGGCGCTAGGGCGTCCGTTCACGGCGCAGTGCGGCGCCGTCCCGGCCCCTGGTACCGGTCCAGCAGCGGGCTCGAAGGCGCGACCAGCAAGACTGCAAACCAGGCAAGAAAGGAAAAGCAGCGCCAGAAGCCGATCAGGCAAAAGAAATGCAGCATCCACTGCGCCGGCCCGCGCAGTGCCCCGATGCCTGCCATTCCCAGCAACAGCAGCGAACAAAAGGTGCTGCCCCCTGCCATCGCCGCCACGAACCACCATTTTCTCTCGAGATTGCTCATCCTTGCCCCTGTCTGGCCGGATCGATCGGCCATGCGCGCCCATGCTGGCACTTCGGCAAGCCTGAAAAGTCACGAACGGTCACCATGCAGCCGCGCCAGCCACGTGGAGCACGAACGAACGATCAGTCAGTCGCGCGGCAGCTCGATCCCGCCGAGCTTCCAGCTCCACAGCCCGTGGCGGTGCAGGATGAACGCCCCACTACCGCCGCCCTCCCTGGTCATGGCAACCCGGTCCCAGCTGCGGTAGGCCAGGTCGTAGCGGACCTTGTCTCCTTCCCCGTCCGTGGAAGCCCGTCCCGGCGCCGGCGCGGGGTCCGGCTCGCGCCGGATGCGCACCTCCCCGGCCTCGAGCATGGCCGTCACCCCTGCAGGCGACACCACCGCGTCGACCACCGGATCGATCACTGCCAGCGCCATCGCCTTGCCGAACGCCGCGAATGGGTTGTCGCGGGCCTGCGGCACGAGCGAACCCGCGCCGAGCTGCGCGACCAGTTCCGCCTTCACGCTCTCGCGCAGGGCCGGAAAGTCGACGTGTTGCGCGACCTTCGCGGCATCGCGCTCGGCCACCGCCGTGCGCAGCTGGTAGAGGCGCCAGTACGGGCTGGCGTAGCTCGACACCGCCAACAGCCCGGCCACGACGGCGGCGGCCGCCAGCGCGCGCTTGCGGCCCGATGGCATCGTGCCCGTGCGCCGTTCAGCCATTGAAGCCCTTCCCCTCGGCGGCAAGGCGCTCGAGCAGCGGCGCCGGCGTCCAGGCTTCGCCGTGGCGGCCGCGCGCATAGCTGCGGATCGCCTCCAGCACCTTCGGCAGCCCGACCGTATCGGCGTAGAACATCGGGCCGCCGCGGTGCAGCGGGAAGCCGTAGCCGGTCAGGTACACCATGTCGATGTCGGAGGCGCGCAGCGCGATGCCTTCCTCGAGGATCTTCGCGCCTTCGTTCACGAGCGCAAACACCAGGCGCTCGACGATCTCCACGTCCGCGATGGCCCGGCGCTCCACGCCGATGTCCTTCGAATGCTGCACGATCATGTCGTTCACCAGCTGCGACGGGTGCGCCTTGCGCTCGCCCGCCCGGTAGTCGTACCAGCCGGCGCCGGTCTTCTGGCCGAAGCGGCCCTGCTCGCACAGCAGATCGGCGGTCTTCGAGTACGCGATATGCGGCGATTCGACGGCGCGGCGCTTGCGGATGTACCAGCCCACGTCGTTGCCGGCCAGGTCGCTCATCCGGAACGGCCCCATGGCGAAGCCGAAGCGCTCGATGGCCGCATCCACCTGCTGCGGCAGCGCACCCTCGTCGAGCAGGAAGTAAGCCTGGCGCAGGTACTGCTCCAGCATCCGGTTGCCGATGAAACCGTCGCACACACCCGACACCACGCCGGTCTTCCTGATCTTCTTCGCCAGCGCCAGGGCCGTGGCCAGCACGTCCTTGCCGGTTTCCCCGCCGCGCACGATCTCCAGCAGCTTCATGACGTTGGCCGGGCTGAAGAAATGCAGGCCGATCACGTCGTGGGGGCGCCCGGTGAACGCGGCGATGCGGTTCAGGTCGAGCGTGGACGTGTTCGAGGCCAGGATCGCGCCCGGCTTCATGACGGCGTCGAGCTGGCGGAACACGCTCTCCTTGACCTGCAGGTCCTCGAACACGGCCTCGACGACGATGTCGGCCCGCGCGATGTCCTGGTAGGACAGCGTGCCCGTGACCAGGCCGATGCGCTGCTCGGCCTTCTCCGGCGCCAGCTTGCCCTTCTTGACCGTGTTCTCGTAGTTCTTGCGGATCGTGGCCATGCCCTTGTCGAGGGCTTCCTGCGTGGTTTCGAGGATGGTCACCGGGATGCCGGCGTTCGCGAAGTTCATTGCGATGCCGCCGCCCATGGTGCCGGCGCCGACCACGGCCGCGCTGGCGATGCTGCGAGTCGGCGTGTCCGAGGGCACATCCGGTACCTTGCTCGCGGCGCGCTCGGCCATGAAGGCATGGCGCAGCGCTTTCGATTCCGGCGTCTGCATCAGGTGCAGGAAGCGTTCGCGCTCGAACTTCAGGCCATCCTCGAAAGGCATCGTGCACGATGCGGCGACGGTCTCGACGCATGCGAGCGGCGCCGGGAACGGGCCGGCCATTGCCTTGACCTGCTCGCGCGAAGCCTGCAGGAAGCCTTCAGGGTTCGGGTAGCCGACCTGGCGGTCGCGCACCCTGGGCAAGGGGCGGACGTCGGCGACCCTGCCGGCGAAGGCCACCGCGGCGGCCACCAGGTCGGTCCCGGGCGGAAAGACTTCATCGAACAGCGCGGTGCCGGCCAGCTTCTCGGACAGCACCGGGGTGCCCGTGACGACCATGTTCAGCGCCATCTCCAGGCCCAGCACGCGCGGCAGGCGCTGGGTGCCGCCGGCGCCCGGCAGCAGGCCGAGCTTGACTTCCGGCAGCGCGATCTGGGCGCCCGGCAAGGCCACGCGGTAGTTACAGCCGAGGGCGAGTTCCAGCCCGCCGCCCATGCAGACGGTGTGGATGGCGGCGACCACCGGCTTGCTGCAGTCCTCGACCACGCGGATCAGGGTGTGCAGGGTCGGCTCGGTCAGCGCCTTGGGCGAATTGAACTCGCGGATGTCGGCGCCGCCCGAGAAGGCCTTGCCGGCGCCGGTGAGGACGATCGCCTTCACCGCATCGTCGCTTTCGGCGCGGCGGATCGCGTCGACGGCGGCGCTGCGCGTGGCCAGCCCGAGGCCGTTGACCGGCGGATTGTTGAGGGTCACTACGGCAACGCTGCCCTGGACAGTGTAGTCGGCGCTCATGTCTCTTCCTTCTCCTTGTAAGTGGTACTGACGGACTACTTAACTATACCTCAACTAAAAGAACGGCCGTATTATTTTCTGCGGCCTGCGCCTGTGCCAGAATAGCGTCCCCGCCCCGATTCGCCAAAGCGCCTCCACGACCCGATGACCATGATGGAAAAACTGATCGCACAACTGAACCGTCTCTATCTCATGCCCGGCCCTGCCCTACCCGCCGAGCTCGGCGAGCATTTCCGGGGAGTGCGCGCCGTGCCCGTCCCGCTGGCCTCCGGAGACGACCTGACGCGCGCCATCGTCATCGACTTTCCCAGGGAACGCGATGCGCTCGGCCACTGGACCGCCCTGTGCGCGGTCGCCAACACCCTGCAGGAGACGTTCGGCTTTCCGGCGCCCGCGGTCAGCATCACGGGAGACAGCGGCTATCGCCTCTGGCTGTCCCTGGCCGAGCCGGTGCCGGTCGGCGACGCGCGCCGTTTCCTGTCGATGCTGCGCGAGCACTATTGGCCGGAACGCGAGCTGGAACTGCGCGACGCGGTCGAACTGCCGCCTTGCCTGAACGGCGCCAGCGGCAAGTGGGCAGCCTTCATCCATCCGGGAATGGGCGCCTCGTTCGGCGAGGAAGCCGGGCTGGAAATGGCCCCGCCGATGGCCGCGCAGGTCGCCTTCATCGAGGGCCTGGAAAGCATCGGCAGGGCGCAGTTCTTCGACGCATTGGTGTCGATGAAGCAGGCCGATACCGCAGCGCCGGCGCAGCCGGAGCTGCCGGCCCGGCCAGCGGCGGACGCTCCGCCCCCGGCGCCGGCCGCCACCGAGGGGCTGCTGCTGAAGGACGCCACCCTGGAAGACATCGTCCGCCACCTGCATGCGCTGAACATCGAGCCGACCTTCCGTCACCTGCTACCGGGCCGCAACTAAAACCTTGTGAGCTTGCCTGAACGGCCGCTCCCGGCCAGGCTATGTAAAAACGCCCATCGAACAACACTTTGGCGGTCTCCGGCCTCTTAGAACCGCCACCACGGTGTCGTCTCGAGGTCGGGAATGGCAAAAAACCCCGAAAACACGCGAACATCGTGTTTCTACACAGCCTCGACCCAAAGCTGCCGTTCAAACTCTGCAGCCCGTGACCGGACGCTCACGCACGTCTGCTCGCTCAAGACGTCAGGCGCCTGCCATCGCTGCAGCCATCGCGTACTTTATCGTCGCGAATGACGATGGCCGCACGCGAAATCGCGGCGGGACGGCACCAGGACTGGCAGTGTCAGCGAGCGGCGCTCTCGATTCTGCTGACCGATGGCTTGGAAGCACTGCCGGCATCGTGTGGCCCCTGTCCTATCAGAGTGAGATAGCGGCGCAAAATCGCCTGCTCGATATTGATGCGCTCATCCGGCCGGCAAGCGTATCGCAGAGTCAAGATCGCATGCTCGTGCCTGCTCAGGTCCATGATGACCTTGGGGCTGCCGGAGGGCAGGTCGATCATTTCGCGCGACTCCATCCGTTTGAGGTGCCGGCTTGCTTCGTCGATCCATTCCCCGCAAACCTCCTGGGCGGCCTTCAGAAGCAAAGGTTCGCAGTGCATGAGGTCGCGATGCAACACCGATACCGGAAGCAGGCGAAGCACATATTGTCCTGTGGCCGTCAGGTTCTTCACAGGCATCGAAAGTAGCATTGCATGGGGCAAAATTACGTTCGCGCCAGTAATCAGGTTGCCCTCCGATGTATCGGCCACCGTCGTGTTGAGCATGCTGGTGTCGACCACCCGTCCAGATACGCCGTTGATCTCGATAAAGTCTCCCACGCGGTATGGCCGCGTGATCGCGAAGACGGCGGTACCTAGCAGGCTCGCAAGAAAATCCTTTGAGACGATTAGCATCGCGCCGGCGACCGCAGCAACCGACAGCGCCACGCCGGCAATTTTCGATGCCCAGATGATACTTAGCGCCACGATGGCGCCGGCAAGAATCAGGTTCTTGACCAAAACAAAGTTGCCACGCCGGCGAGCGAATTCTTGCTCGTCGAGGCAGCGTGTCACGGCGCGCCGCTGCAGGAAGCCGATGCTGGCAGCTGACAGCCAGAACACGATCAAGGTGGCAAGGATGCGGCCAATTTCTGATTTTGCGAGGGCTGTGAATTGTAATACGGTTGTGCTACTTGCCAGATCGAGCATCGTTGGTACTGAGAAGGATGGTAAGTAGCGATCTTAACAGGATGTCGACCTGGTCGATGCGGTCGTCAGCACCCGGGACCGGGTCGCCGGGCGCGGCTCGATCATGCATGACATCGATCACGCAGCGACACTGCTGCGCGAGTTGAAAACCCTGGGGGTGTCGAGTTCCATCGACGATTTCGGCACCGGCTATTCGAGCCTGAGCGCACTGCGCAACTTCCCGGCCGCCAAGCTGAAGATCGACCGTTCCTTCGTGCACGAGATCGAGACCGCGCCGAGCGCGGCCGCGGTGGCGCTGGCCGTCATCTCGTTTGGCAGGACGCTCGGCATGCGCGTCAATGCCGAGGGCGTGGAGACGGCCGGCCAGGCGCAATTCCTGCAAAGGCACGGCTGCGACGAAATCCAGGGCTGCCTGCTGGCGCGCCCGCTGCCGGCCGATGCGCTGGAGGCGCTGTTCCGGCAGGACGGTGCGCCGCGGTGGGACACCCCGGCGCCCTGAGTTCAGGCGGTCGGCAGCCGGTGTTCCCGGTACGCGTCACGCAGCTTGTTCTTCTGGATCTTGCCGGTGCCTCCGACCGGCAGCGCCTCGGTAAACACGACATCGTCCGGAATCCACCACTTCGCGACCTTCCCCTCGAAAAAGCCAAGCAGCTCCTCGCCCGTGAGCGCCATACCCGGGCGCCTCACCACCACCAGCAGCGGCCGCTCGGCCCATTTCGGGTGCTGCACCCCGATGCAGGCCGCCTGCAGCACGGCCGGGTGGGCCATGGCGATGTTCTCCAGGTCGATCGAGCCGATCCACTCGCCGCCCGACTTGATCACGTCCTTGCTGCGGTCGGTGATCTGGAGGTAGCCGTCAGGGTCGATGGTGGCCACGTCGCCGGTCGGGAACCAGCCGTCCTGCAGCACCTCGCCGCCTTCGCCCCGGAAGTAGCCGGACACCACCCACGGCCCTTTCACGAGCAGGTGCCCGTAGGTCGTGCCGTCCCACGGCAATTCGCTGCCGTCGTCGTCCACGATCTTCATGTCCACGCCGTAGATCGCGTGGCCCTGCTTGCGCAGCACGGCGCGCTGCGCCGCCGCGGGCAGCGAACGGTGCTTGGCCGTCAAGGTGCAGGCGGTGCCGAGCGGCGACATCTCGGTCATGCCCCAGGCGTGCACGACCTCGACGCCCAGTTCGTCGACCAGGGTGTCCATCATGGCCGGCGGGCAGGCCGAGCCGCCGATCACGGTGCGGCGGAAGGTCGAGAAGCGCAGTCCGTTCTGCTTCACGTGATTGACCAGCCCGAGCCACACGGTCGGCACGCCCGCCGAGAAGGTCACGCCTTCGCTCTCGAACAGCTCGTAGAGCGACTTGCCGTCCAGGGCCGGGCCCGGGAACACCATCCTGGCACCGGACAGCGGCACCGAGTACGGCAGGCCCCAGGCGTTCACATGGAACATCGGCACCACCGGCAACACGGTATCGGCGCTCGAGACGTTGAGCGCGTTCGGCATCGCCGAGGCATAGGCGTGCAGCACGGTCGAGCGGTGCGAGTACAGCGCGCCCTTCGGATTGCCGGTCGTGCCCGAGGTATAGCACAGGGCTGCCGCCGAGCGTTCGTCGAACTGCGGCCACGCGTACTCGTCCGAGGAAGCGTCGACCAGGTCTTCGTAGCACAGCAGCAGCGGGATCTTGCTGTCGGCCGGCATGGCGGCGCGTTCGCACATCGCGACATAGCCCTTGATCGTCGTGCAGTGGTGCGCCATCGCCTCGATCGCCGGCAGGAAGCTCAGGTCGAAGAACAGGTACTGGCCCTCGGCGTGGTTGAGGATGTACGCAATCTGTTCCGGATGCAGGCGCGGGTTGATGGTGTGCAGCACGGCGCCGGAACCCGACACGGCATAGTAGAGCTCCATGTGGCGGTAGCCGTTCCAGGCCAGGGTCGCCACCCGGTCGCCCATGCCCACGCCCAGCGCCTGCAGCGCGCCGGCCATGCGCCGGGCGCGCCGCTCGCAGTCACGGTAGGTATACCGGTGGATGTCGCCCTCCACGCGGCGCGAGACGATTTCGGTGTCGCCATGATGGCGCGCGGCGAATGCGATAATGCTCGACACCAGGAGGGGCTGGTCCATCATCTGGCCCATCAGGGGGCTGCTCGGGTATGCGGTCATGGGCGCTCCATGTGGCAGGTTGGCGATTTACGGCTCAGCATCGAGTGTCGTCCCTGCCATGAAAGTGCGTCAACGCAATTCGATGACGCGACGCAGCATCCTCCCCCCCCGGGCCGGCCCCACGTCGTTACCGGATGTAACGGGGTTGGCGGGCGCACGCCTGCGCCCATAGAATCCGCCCGGGTACGGTAGAATCCTGCTAACACCCTGGATGTTTTTCAATCTGCAACCTGCTACCCGTACTGGAGCTGCCATTACTGCCGACGAACTGCCGTTCAACAACTCGTTTGCCGAGTTGCCGCCCGCGTTCTATACGCGGTTGATGCCGACGCCCCTGCCGTCGCCCTATTTCATCGCTGCCAGCGCACCCGCGGCGGCGCTGGTCGGGCTCGACCCGCAAGACCTGGCCCGCGAGGACTTCGTCGACGTCTTCACCGGCAACAAGGTGGCGGTGCGCTCGCAGCCGCTCTCGGCGGTGTACTCGGGGCACCAGTTCGGCGTCTGGGCCGGCCAGCTCGGCGACGGCCGGGCCATCACGCTCGGCGACATCGCCACGCCGAATGGTCCGATGGAGCTCCAGCTCAAGGGTGCCGGCCTGACGCCCTACTCGCGCATGGGCGACGGCCGCGCCGTGCTGCGCTCCTCGATCCGCGAATTCCTGTGTTCCGAAGCGATGGCCGCGCTCGGCATCCCGACCACCCGCGCCCTGGTGCTGACCGGTTCGCACCAGCGCGTCATGCGCGAAACCGTCGAGACCGCCGCGGTGGTGACACGCATGGCCCCGACCTTCATCCGCTTCGGTTCCTTCGAGCACTGGCACTACCGCGGCAAGCAGGACGAGCTGCGCCTCCTGGCCGACTACGTCATCAAGAACTGGTATCCGGAATTCACCGGCGCGGCCAACCCGTACAAGGAACTGCTGGCCGAAGTCACCCGCCGCACCGCGCGCATGATCGCCGGCTGGCAGGCGGTAGGCTTCATGCACGGCGTCATGAACACCGACAACATGTCGATCCTCGGCCTGACGCTCGACTACGGCCCCTTCGGCTTCATGGAAGCATTCGACGCCAACCACATCTGCAATCACACCGACCAGGGCGGGCGCTATTCCTATGCCAACCAGGTGCCGGTGGGGCACTGGAACTGCTACGCGCTCGGCAATGCCCTGCTGCCGCTGATCGGCACGCCCGAGGAAGCCGAGGAAGCGCTCGACGCCTACCGCCCGGCCTTCGGCGCGAGGCTCGACGAGCTCCTGCACGCCAAGCTCGGCCTGCTGGGCGCGCGCGAGGACGACGAAGCGCTGTTCGACGACATGTTCAAGCTGCTGCAGGCCAGCCACGCCGACTTCACGCTGTTCTTCCGCCGCCTGGGAGACCTGGAGCGCGACGGCGACCTGGCATCGGATGCGCCGCTGCGCGACCTGTTCATCGACCGCAAAGCCTTCGATGCCTGGGCCGCGCAATACCGTGCGCGCCTGCGTGCCGAGGACAGCATCGATGCCCGGCGCCGCGAAGCCATGCACCGCACCAACCCCAAGTATGTGCTGCGCAACTACCTGGCCCAGACGGCCATCGAACAGGCCCAGAACGGCGATTTCAGCGGCGTGCACAAGCTGCTGGCCGTGCTCGAGCGCCCCTACGACGAGCAGCCGGAGAACGAGGCCTATGCGGCCCTGCCGCCCGATTGGGCAGCCCACCTCGAGGTGAGCTGCTCTTCCTGACGCAGCACGACCGATTCACGTACGAGAGAACGACCATGACCGAGAAAGTAATCAAGAGCGACGCCGAATGGCGTGCCCGGCTCGACCCGATGGAATACCAGGTGACGCGGCACGCCGCGACCGAACGCGCCTTCACCGGCAAGTTCTGGGACCACCACGAGCACGGCATCTATACCTGCGTGTGCTGCGACACCCCGCTGTTCGAGTCGGACGCCAAGTTCGATTCCGGCTGCGGCTGGCCCAGCTATTTCCGCGCGCTCGACCCCGACAATGTCGTCGAGAAGACCGACCGCAGCCACGGCATGGTGCGCACCGAGATCATCTGCGCCGTGTGCGACGCACACCTGGGCCACGTGTTCCCGGACGGTCCGCCGCCGACCGGCCTGCGCTACTGCATCAATTCGGCCGCGCTGCGCTTCGAACCACGTTGAAGAAGGACCAGGAAACGCAATGATCAAGTTTTTGTTCGACATGCTGCCGGTGATCCTGTTCTTCGGCATCTACAAATACGGCGAGAACCACCAGGACTGGGCCCACGGGCTCGTGACGGACTACCTCGGCTTCATGATCTCGGGCGGCCAGGTGCCGGCCTCGCAGTCGGCGATCCTGCTGGCCACCGCCGTCACGATCGTCGCCACCGTGCTGCAGATCCTGTACCTGCTGGCGCGCCGGCGCAAGGTCGACGGCATGCTGTGGATGTCGCTCGGTGTCGTCGTCGTGGCCGGCGGCGCCACGATCTACTTCCACGACGAGACCTTCATCAAGTGGAAGCCGACGATCCTGTACTGGGCGTTCGGCGCCGCGCTGCTGGTGGCCCAGCTGGTATACCGCAAGAACCTGATGCGTTCGGCGCTCGGGGCGGCCATGAACCTGCCGGAGCCGGTATGGAACCGCGTCCTGTACGCCTGGGTGGCGTTCTTCGTCGGACTGGGACTGCTGAACCTTTTGATGGCCTTCGTTGTCTTCCGTACCGATACCGGCGCCTGGGTCAGCTTCAAGCTGTTCGGCATCACGGGCATCCTGTTCGCCTTCATCGTCATCCAATCGCTGCTACTTTCAAAACATATCCAAGAAGAGGAGGTCAAAGATGGACAACAACAAGGCTGAGGACCGCACCGAACGCCTGCGCGCGCGCCTGCAGGCCGAACTGGCGCCCACCCTGCTCGAGATCGCCGACGATTCGCACCTGCACGCCGGCCATGCGGGCGCGGCCTCGGGCGGCAGCCACTACAGCATCAAGATCGCCTCCGAGAAGTTCGCCGGCCTCACGCTGGTCATGCGCCATCGTCTTGTGTATGATGCCGTTCACGAAATGATCAACAAGGCGGAGATCCATGCGCTGGCCATCACGGCCCTCGCACCGTCGGAAGCAGCTTGAAGGCTTGCCGTTGGCGGCTGCCGGCCAGCCGCTTTCGGTCAACCGCTTTCAGTCAACTTTAAGAATCGTGGCAGACAATATTGACGCGAAGTAGCCGATCGAAGTAGCGGCGAAGTAGCTGAAGTAACGAAGTAATAAAAACTAATCGAATCTCGTCCAAGCAACCCCCCACAGGAATTTCCAGAATGACTTTTAAGCCAGCTCGCCTGCTGTTAGCCCTGATCGCCATGAGCGCCGCACCGGCCTTCGCGCAAAACCTCGCCGTCGTGAACGGCAAGCCGATCCCGTCGTCGCGTGTCGACGCCGTGGTGAAGCAGGTGGAGGCGGCCGGCCAGGGTCAGGATTCTCCGCAACTGCGCCAGGTAATCAAGAACGACCTGATCGCACGCGAAGTGCTCATGCAGGAAGCGATCAAGCAGGGCTACGACAAGAAGCCGGAAGTCAGGGCCGCGCTCGACAACGCGCGCCAGGCCATCGTCGTCAACCAGCTGGCCCGCGACTACATCGCCAAGAACCCGGTAACCGACGCCGAGATCAAGGCCGAGTACGACCGCTTCACCAAGCAAATGGGCGACAAGGAATACCATGTGCGCCACATCCTGCTGGACACCGAGGCCGAAGCCAAGGCCGTGATCGCCAAGATCAAGGGCGGCGCCAAGTTCGAAGAGCTGGCCAAGCAGTCGAAGGACACCGGCACCGCCAGCAACGGCGGCGACCTGGACTGGGCTTCGCCGTCGTCCTTCCCGCCTGAGTTTGCCGCCGGGTTCACCGGCCTGCAGAAAGGCGCCGTCAACGAGAATCCGGTGAAGACCGCCAACGGTTTCCACGTCGTCAAGCTGGACGACACCCGCCCTGCCAAGCTGCCGTCGCTGGAGGAAGTCAAGCCGCAGATCGCCGATGCCCTGGCGCAGAAGAAGCTGCAGGACTACCAAGAGCAAATGGTCAAAAAAGCAAAGGTGCAGTAAGATGTACCACCGCCGGCGCGCGGAACGCGCCGGTTCTGTTGCCGCCTGCGGCGAACCTTACCGTGTTTAGATAGGACCTTAACAATGATTTTGAAGCAAGCCCGCCTGTCCTTGGTCGTCAGCTTAGCCATGACCGCAATGGTTGCCGCGCCTGCGTTCGCGCAAAACGTTGCGACCGTCAATGGCAAGCCCATCCCGGCGGCGAAGGTTGACCAGCTGGTCAAGCAAGTTGTTGCCCAGGGCCGCGCCACCGATTCGCCGCAGCTGCGCGAAGCGATCAAGCGGGACCTGATCGGCCGTGAAGTCCTGATCCAGGAAGCCGACAAGCAAGGCATCGGCGGCCGCGCCGACGTCAAGGCAGCAATCGACAACGCACGCCAGAGCATCATCATCAACGCGATGCTCGCCGACTACGTCAAGAAGAACCCGATCAAGGATGCCGAGATCAAGGCCGAGTACGACAAGTACAAGGCACAGGTGGGCGACAAGGAATACCATGCACGCCACATCCTGGTGGGCACCGAAGACGAAGCCAAGGCCATCATCGCCAAGCTGAAGGGCGGCGCCAAGTTCGAAGAACTGGCCAAACAGTCGAAGGACGGCTCGGCAGCCAACGGCGGCGACCTGGGCTGGGCAAGCCCGGCCAACTACGTGCCGGAATTCTCGAAGGCCATGGTTGCCCTGCAAAAAGGCGCCATCACCGACACCCCGGTCAAGAGCGAGTATGGCTTCCACGTGATCAAGCTGGAAGACGTGCGCCAGGCCAAGATCCCTGCCCTGGACGAAGTCAAGCAGCAGGTCGCGGAACAGCTGCAGCAGCGCCAGCTGGCGCAGTACCGCGAAAGCCTGGTCAAGAAGGCCAAGATCCAGTAATTGCTGCTTCTCCTGACCGAGAAAGCGCCCTGCGGGGCGCTTTTTTCGTTCCGGGAGCACGCTCAACCACGGCCGTGCGACCGCTCCTACGGCGCCCCGGTCCCTGCTCCTATTGAGCAATAGGCCCAAGCGGCTACCATGGAGGGAAGACTACCCAGCGACAGGAGGACACGATGAGCGACGAAAAACGCAATGATCCGGCCGGCAATACTGGCCGACCCGGTGGCCCCGCCCTGGATGGCGGGCGCGAAGGGCCGGGCGACGCCATGCCGATGCCGGGCGCCGGCGGCGGGGCGGCCGGCGGCGCAGGCGGCGACCAGGCGGGCGAGCCGGTGTGGCGCTACCAGGTGCCGCCCCAGGGAGGCGACACCAGCGCATCCGAATCGAATGCCGGGCACTACACGGCCAATGCGGCCGGTCACGGCGGCGGCATTGTGAGCGCTCCGCCCGAAAGCAATGTCAACGCGCCTGGACGCCCACAAAGCGGCCATGGCAGCGCAACCGAACCGATCGCAGGCGGCACTGCGGGAGCCATGTCGAGTGAAGGTCGCGCCGGCGCCATGGGCGGTGCGGCCGGCGGCGGCAACCCGGGCACCGATGCTTCGAACGCCGACAGCAACCTGAGCGGCTCGGGCGGGAGCGACCGCGCATGAGGCGCATCCGAACGTCATCCATTCATGGGAGGACATGATGGACAATGAAGAGAAGCAGGCTCCTGCCGTCGACCAGGGGGCCGGAGGGGCCGGAGGTGCCGGTGGGATGCCGCAGGGGCAGGATCAACCCGGTGGCGCGGGCCAGCGCAAGCCGGACGCGCAACCGGCCGGCGCCGGCGGCGGCGCCTCGCCCGGAGCCGACAGCGGCGCGGTGGCGGGCGCCGGGGCGGGTATCCCGCCGGGAACGCCGGGCGGTAACGGTAGCAAGGACGAGCCGATCTGGGGCAGCTGAAGCGCCACGAGCAGCGCAACGCAGAAGCGCTTCGATCGGGACGCTTCCAGGGCAGCGCGCGGCCGCCTCGCTCCTGGCTTGCTGCGAGCGAGCAGGCCCAAAAATGCGCCTGCGCAGGGGTAATGCCTTTCAGTTAAGCGCAGGGTGGCCGGCCAGGCCGGCCACCCACCACTCATACGCTAACTGAAAACCATCACCTCCACAGGGGCGCGTTACAGCAACCGGTCGCTTGCCGGATGGGTGCGCAAAAAAAGACTCAACCGACCCACTTGCGTGCGTTCTGGAACATGCGCGCCCAGGGGCCCGCGTCGCTCCAGGAGTCCGGCGCCCACGAATGCACGACGGTGCGGAATACGCGTTCGGCGTGCGGCATCATCGCGGTGAAGCGGCCGTCTTCGGTCGTCACGGCGGTCAGGCCGCCCGGCGAGCCGTTCGGGTTGAACGGATAGGTCTCCGTGGCCTGGCCGCGGTTGTCCACGTAACGCATCGCCTTGACCGCCTGGTCGATATTTCCGGTCAGCGAGAAGTCGGCGAAGCCTTCGCCGTGGGCGATGGCGATCGGCGCGTGGGTGCCGGCCATGCCCGCCAGGAAGATCGACGGCGAATCGAGCACCTCGACCATGCCGAAGCGCGCTTCGAACTGCTCCGACTTGTTGCGCGTGAACTTCGGCCACGCATGCGCACCCGGGATGATCGATTTCAGGTTGCTCAGCATCTGGCAGCCGTTGCACACGCCCAGGCCGAAGGTATCCTGGCGCGCGAAGAACCTGGCGAAGGCATCCGACAATTGCGGGTTGAACAGGATGGTCTTGGCCCAGCCCTCGCCCGCGCCCAGCACGTCGCCGTAGGAGAAGCCGCCCACGGCGATGATGCCGTGGAAGTCGTCCAGGCTGGCGCGGCCCGCGATCAGGTCGCTCATGTGCACGTCGACCGCCGTGAAGCCGGCCTGGTGCATCGACCATGCGGTCTCGACGTGCGAGTTCACGCCCTGCTCGCGCAGGATCGCCACCCGCGGACGCACACCCGTCGCGATGAACGGCGCGGCGACGTTCTCGTTCGGATCGAAAGTGAGGATCGGCGACATGCCCGGATCGCTCTCGTCCAGCAGGCGGTCGTATTCCTGGTCGGCGCAGGCCGGGTTGTCGCGCAGGCGCGCGATGCGCCAGCTGGTTTCGCTCCACAGGCGGTGCAGTTCGCTGCGGGGCGCAGCGTAGATCACCTTGGCGTCGCGGGTAAACTCGATCGCCCCGCGGTCGTTGTGCTTGCCGATGATGTGGCTGCAGGCGCCCAGGCCCAGCTCGCGCAGCACGGCCATCACGGCCTGCTTGTCCTGCGCACGCACCTGCACCACGGCGCCCAGCTCTTCGTTGAACAGGGCGCGCAGCGTCATCTCGTTGCGGCGCTCGCCGACCTGGCTCGCCCAGTTCTTGGCGTCGCCCCAGTCGGACGAATGCTCGCCTTCCATCGCCAGGATGTCGAGGTTGACCGACACGCCGGCGCGGCCGGCGAAGGCCATTTCGCACAAGGTGGCATACAAGCCGCCGTCCGAGCGGTCGTGGTAGGCCAGCAGCTTGCCTTCCTTGTTGAGGCGCTGGATCGCGTTGAAGAACGCCTTCAGGTCTTCCGGCGAATCGACGTCCGGCACGCTGTCGCCCAGCTGCTGGGTCACCTGCGCCAGGCTCGATGCGCCGAGGCGGTTCTTGCCGCGGCCCAGGTCGATCAGGACCAGGGCGGTCTCGCCCAGGTCCGTGCGCAGCTGCGGGGTCAGCGAACGGCGCACGTCCGACACCGGCGCGAAGCTCGAGACGATCAGCGACACCGGCGACATCACGGACTTGTCGGCGCCATCGTCGTTCCATGTGGTGCGCATCGACAGCGAATCCTTGCCGACCGGGATCGACACGCCCAGTGCCGGGCACAGTTCCATACCGACCGCCTTCACGGTGTCGAACAGGGCGGCGTCCTGGCCCGGCTGGCCGCAGGCCGCCATCCAGTTCGCCGACAGCTTGATGTCCGAGATGTCGTCGATGGCGGCGGCGGCGATGTTGGTAATCGCCTCGCCCACGGCCATGCGGCCCGATGCTGCGGCATCGATCACGGCCAGCGGGGTGCGCTCGCCCATCGCCATCGCCTCGCCCACGAATCCCTCGTACGACATGGCGGTGACGGCGCAGTCGGCGACCGGCACCTGCCACGGACCGACCATCTGGTCGCGCACGGTCATGCCGCCCACGGTGCGGTCGCCGATGGTGATCAGGAAGGATTTGTCGGCGACGGCCGGCAGCAACAGTACCCGGCGCGCCGCTTCCTCGAGCGCGATGCCGGTCAGGTCGATCGCCGGGAAGGTGTAGTTGACGTGCTCGACGTCGCGCAGCATCTTCGGCGGCTTGCCGAGCAGGACGTCCATCGGCATGTCGACCGGGGAGTTGTCCGCTTGCGGGTCGATCACGCGCAGCTGGCGCTCTTCGGTGGCGGTGCCCACCACCGCATACGGGCAGCGCTCGCGCTCGCACAGCGATGCAAATTTATCGAGGTCTATTGGCGCAATCGCCAACACATATCGCTCTTGCGACTCATTGGACCAAATTTCCTTCGGCGCCATACCCGACTCTTCGAGCGGCACCTTGCGCAGGTCGAACAGCGCGCCGCGTTTGGCGTCGTTGACGATTTCCGGGAAGGCGTTCGACAGGCCGCCCGCCCCGACGTCGTGGATCGAGATGATCGGGTTGTCCGCGCCCATCTGCCAGCAACCGTTGATGACTTCCTGCGCGCGGCGCTCCATCTCCGGGTTGCCGCGCTGGACCGAGTCGAAGTCCAGGTCAGCGGTGTTGGTGCCGGTCGCCATCGAGGAAGCGGCCGAGCCGCCCATGCCGATGCGCATGCCCGGGCCGCCCAGCTGGATCAGGAGGCTGCCGACCGGGATCTCGTCCTTGTGGGTGTGCTCGCTTGAAATGTTGCCGATGCCGCCGGCGATCATGATCGGCTTGTGGTAGCCGAAGACCGCATTCGCCGCGCCGACGTTCTGCTCGTAGGTGCGGAAGTAGCCGCCCAGTACCGGACGGCCGAACTCGTTGCTGAAGGCCGCGCCGCCGAGCGGGCCGTCGATCATGATCTGCAGCGGCGAGGCGATGCGCTCCGGCTTGCCGTAGACGGCATCCACGCGCCCCGCTTCACCCCTGGTGACGTCCGACGCGTTTTCCCATGGACGCTGCGCATCCGGGAGCAGCAGGTTCGACACCGTGAAGCCGGTCAGGCCGGCCTTCGGCTTGGCGCCGCGGCCGGTCGCGCCCTCGTCGCGGATCTCGCCGCCGGCGCCGGTCGAGGCGCCCGGGAACGGGGAAATCGCGGTCGGGTGGTTGTGGGTTTCGACCTTCATCAGGATGTGGGTCAGTTCGTTCGACGGCGCGTATTCCTGGCCTTGACGCGGGAAGAAGCGGGTCACGCTCGCGCCTTCGATGATCGACGAGTTGTCGCTGTAGGCGACCACGGTGCCGCGCGGGTTCAGCTGGTGCGTGTTCTTGATCATCTGGAACAGCGACTTGTCCTGCTTCACGCCGTCGATGATCCAGTCCGCGTTGAAGATCTTGTGGCGGCAGTGTTCGCTGTTGGCCTGCGCGAACATCATCAGCTCGACGTCGGTCGGGTTGCGCTGCGCCTTCGTGAACGCGTCGTGCAGGTAGTCGATCTCGTCAGCCGACATGGCCAGGCCGAGTTCGGTGTTGGCGCGCAGCAGCGCCTCGCGCCCCCGCCCGATCACGTCGACGGTCTCGAGCGGCTTGCCTTCGAGTTCGTCGAACAGGCGCGATGCCTCGTCGGCATTGCGCAGCACGGTCTCGGTCATGCGGTCATGCAGCAGTGCGGCCACGGCCTGCACTTCCTGCTCGCCCAGCTTTTTCGGCGCGCCGATACCGGTGCCCAGGATGCCGCCCTTGAGCACGACGGTGTAACCGACGCCGCGCTCGATACGGTGCACGTGCGCCATGCCGCAGTTGTGCGCGATGTCGGTGGCCTTCGAGGCCCACGGCGAGATCGTGCCCAGGCGCGGGATGACGAAGAACTCCTCGGTCACGCCTTCGTACAGCGTCTGCGCTGCAGGCTCGCCGTAGGTGAGCATGGCAGTGAGGCGCTCGGTGTCGTCGACGGAGAGTGCGGAAGTAGCGTCGATGAAGTGGAAGAAGCGGGCCTGGACTGCAGCAATCGATGGTGCGACGGCTTGGAGTTGCGACAGGAGGCGTTGGCTACGGAAGGCGGACAGGGCGTTGGAACCCGGCAGAATCAACATGGCTGAGAAGTTGGTTGATGCAGCGTCGCTGCTAGGGTGGAAGATAGCCCGCTATTATACAGCGTTGCATTCTGCTCAGTGCTGAGGTTGTAGAACGGACATTTCTTGATCCCGGTGAAACTTATCGGTATTGTGAGCGCTACATAATGACAGAATGTGCGCCGTCGATCCGGATGCGCGTACCCACGGAAAACGAGAACGACGATGCAAGATTACGCGAACCGCAGCGCGAACCTCGGCGCGAACCTGGCCGCGAACCTGAGCGTACTGGTGGTGGACCCGAATCCGGGCATGCGCACCAGCCTGCAGAACATGCTCAACCAGGCAGGCATCGGCAAGGTCGAGTATGCGGTCAACGCCGGCACCGCGATCAAGCAGCTGGGCAAGCGCGCCTACGACGTCATCCTGTGCGAGTACGACCTGGGCGGCCCCGCCGGCGACGGCCAGGACGGCCAGCAGTTGCTGGAAGACCTGCGCCACCACCGCCTGATCACCGCGTCCACCATCTTCATCATGCTCACCTCGGAAGGCGTCTACGACAAGGTCGTGAGCGCGGCCGAGCTGACCCCGACCGACTACGTGCTCAAGCCGTTCACCACGGAGATGCTGGGCGGGCGCATCAAGCGCGCGCTGGAGCGCCGCACCGCCCTGCTCCCGGTCTGGCAACTGGCCGCCCAGGGCAAGCAATTCGACGCCATCCGTGCCTGCACCACCGCGGCGATCGCCAGCCCGCGTTATGCGCTGGATTTCCTGCGACTGAAGGCGGAGCTGCATGTCTCGGTCGGCGAGCATGGGGACGCGGCCGCGATCTACCGCAAGGTGCTGGCCGAGCGCCCGCTCGGCTGGGCGGGCCTGGGCCTGGCGCGCACCATGCTCGCGCAGGGCCAGGTCGAGGAGGCGCGCGCCACCCTGGAACAGCTGGTGCAGGCCAACCCGCGCCTGATGGCCGCCTACGACCTGCTGGCGCGCTGCCACGAGCAGCTCGGCGCGACCGCGGACGCGCAGAAAGTGCTGGAAGAAGCGGTGTCGATCTCGCCGCACATGGTGCGCCGCCTGCGCAAGCTGGGCGAGGTCGCGCTCGAGAACGGCGACGCCGAGGCGGCCGAGAAATCGTTCAGGCAGGTCGTCACCAAGGCGAGATACTCGGAGTTCCGCAATCCGGAAGACCACGTCAACCTGGTCAGGGCCCTGGTGACGCGCGGCGACGTGGCCCAGGCAAGCGGCGTGATCCGCGACCTGGAGCGTTCGCTGCGCGGCAGCGCCAACGCGGATGCCTGCAAGGCCTATTCGAGCGCCCTGCTGCACGACAGGATGGGCAACACCAGCGCCGCCATCGCCGAGCTCGCGAACGCTGCCGGCGCGGCGCGCGCGGGCAGCGGCCTGTCGTCGAACCTGCGCATCGGGCTGGCCCAGGCCTGCCTCGCGCACCGGATGGACGAGCAGGCTTCGAACGTGATGCTGAGCGTGGCGCACGACGTCGCCAGCCCGGTCACGGTGGACCAGGCCATGAACGTGTTCGTGCGCGCCGGCCGCCCTGACCTGGCCGACGGCATGGGCCAGCAGTTGCGCGCGCAGGCGCAGATCCTGCTGGGCGTGGCCGACGAAAAACGCAACATGGGCGACGTGCGCGGCGCCGTGCAGACCCTGCTCGAGGCGCTGCATATCGCGCCGGGCAACCTGCAGGTGATCGTGGCGGTGGCGGGCGGCATCCTGCGCCAGGTGCACGAGCTCGGCTGGGACCATGCGCTGGGCGAAGTGGCCAGCGAGCAGATCGAGCGGCTGCGGGCGATGGACCCGGGGCATCCGCGGCTGACGGCGCTGATCGCGGAGCTCCAGCAGGCCAAACGCAAGTACGGTATTTCCGGCTAGGCGGTGTCGCCCACCCAGGCACGGCCGCAGCGCTGGGGCACGCCGCACGTCGCCGGCGCCTCGCTCCCGTCGGCTCAGCCTTGCGCCGTGAAATCGATGGCGCCGCATTCCGTGTGATACCTTCTCGGCCTGGGCGCGCGGCGGCGGTCATGCTGGCGGAAATGGCTGGGCGAGCAGAGGACCCTGAGGGCGACCGGTCGCGGCACGCCGACCTGTTCCATGAACAGCAAAGCCGGATGCAGTCCGTAGCGCCGGCACAGCTTTACCCCTTCATCGACATAATTTGCCGTCGCAACGTCGCGACGCGCATCGTTGTTGCCTTGCTCAGCCATGTCTTCCTCCATGCGAGCGACGATGCTAGCAGAGCAATAAATACACTTAAAGTGATTTCTTGGGATCTCTCCCTAACATCCTGTTTTTGTGGTTTCTTCAGGAAGATTATTAGTTTGATATTGCGTGCATTCCGGATGGAAGTTAGTTCCGGATTGCATCGGTTCGGCAAGGGACCACGCCGCCGATGCATACACACTGTCATCGCATGGTCATGATCGGGGTTTATCGTGCGTCCTGTCCTTACTACGTGCAAAGGGTCGCGATGAAAACCTTCGAAACCGGGCGCCGGACCAGACGCGCCCCGTGCGTCGCCGACCGCGTTACGGAAGCGATGCCGGATGCCATTCGACAAGGCGTCTTGCTACAAACCTGCTGCGGGACCCTCGGCGCTGTCGAGTACCTGAAAGCGCACGACGTCGCGAGCCGCGTCATTCACCGGGTACTCTCGGACGGGTTCGTACGCGTGGAAGGCGATGCACGGCCCGCTGGAGCGGTCGTGTGACCCGGGCTGCCGGGACAATCGCCCTCAATGCCGTCCGCGTACATCGCTGGAAGGATTCCGGGAGCGGACCAGCAAGGCTTCCATGCTGCCGCTGTCCAGCGCCCGGCTGAAGTAGTAGCCCTGTCCCTCGTCGCACCCGTGGTTCCTGAGGAAATCCATCTGCTCCCTGGTTTCCACCCCTTCGGAGATCACTTTCAGCCCCAGGTTGTGTGCGAGGCCGATGATCGCATTGACGATCGATGCGTCATCATTGTCCTCGACGACGTCGCGCACGAAGGACCGGTCGATCTTGAGCTTGTGGATGGGTAAGGTCTTCAGGTAACTCAGGCTCGAGTAGCCGGTGCCGAAGTCGTCGATCGACAGGCGGATTCCCATCTGCGCGAGTTCGTGCAGGATGCGGCGGGCGTGGTCGATGTTGTGCATCAGGCCGGTCTCCGTGATTTCCAGCTGCAGCAGCGCCGGATCCATGCCGGTATCCCCGAGCGCCGAACGCACCATGGCGACCAGGCCGGATGCGCCGAGCTGGCGCACCGAGAGGTTCACGGACAAGGCCACATCGGTGTCCGCTTCCCGCTGCCAGCGCGCGAATTGCCCGCAGGCCTGGCGCAGCAGCTTCTCCCCGAGCGGCACGATCAGGCCTGTCTCCTCCGCGACCGGTATGAAGCAGTCGGGCGTCGAGATCGAGCGGTCGGGGAAATTGCCACGGGCCAGCGCCTCCATCCCGATCAGGCGCCCGGACGTCAGGTCGACGATGGGCTGGTAGTGCAGGCCGACCTGGCTGCTCCCCGAATCGAGCGCCCTGCGCAAGTTGCTCTCGATGAGCATCCGGCGCATCGCCTGCGCGTTCATCACATGGTCGAAGAAGCGCAGTCCGTTCCCCCCGGCTTTCTTGGCCTGGTACATCGCGATATCGGCGTTCTTCAGGAGGGTGGCGGAGTCTTCGCCGTCTTTCGGATACAGGCTGATGCCCATGCTTGCAGATGGCGTCACCACCTGCATCTCCAGGGCCAGGTTTTGCGCGATCCGCGTCAGGGCCTCTTCCGCATAAAAGGCGGCTTCGCCCGCGCTCTCCAGGTCTTCCAGCACGATGACGAACTCGTCCCCGCCCAGGCGCGCCAGCGTGTCGCCCTCCCGGATGCAGCCCGCCAGCCGCTGCGCCAGCACGCACAGCAGCTCGTCGCCGCACTTGTGCCCCAGGCTGTCGTTGATGACCTTGAAGCGGTCGAGGTCGAAGAAGAGCACCGCGACGACACGCTTGGTGCGGTGGGCGTGGGCGATCGCATGTTCGAGCCGGTCCTGGAGCAGGCTGCGGTTCGGCAGTCCCGTCAGCGGATCGTGGCTGCCCAGGTATTCCGAGCGCAATTCGCTTTCCTTGCGGTCAGTGATATCGATGGAAAACCCGAGCAGCGAGGCTTCCTCGTCCGCCAGCTGCAACCGGGAGCGGCCCACCAGCATGTGGCGCGACCCGCCATGCAGGGGGAGCGTCATTTCGCGGGTGGTCGTCTCGCCTGTCTCCATGACGAGCCGGTCTTCGGCGCGGATGGTGCTGGCAATATGTTCCGGAAACAGGTCGTCATCGGTCTTGCCGATCGCCTCTTCCCGGGGCGTGCCCGTCGCCCGTTCGGCCTCCTTGTTGAACCGCAGGTAACGGCCATGCCTGTCCTTCACGTAGATATTGATCGGCATCGCGTCGACAATCATGCCCATGAGTTGCTGCTGCCTATGCAGCTCGCTCTCCGCCTGCCTGATGGAGGAAATGTCTTGCGCATAGCCGGACAAGGCGCTGACATTGCCCGCGGTGTCGAGCATGACCTTGCCGCGTTCGCGGATGAACAGGCGCCGCCCCTCCGGATGCACGATGCGGTATTCCGTTTCCCATGCGTCGTGCCGCCGGACCGCCTGCTCCCTGGCCTGCACCAGCACGGGCCGGTCTTCGGGAAGGACACACGCCATGAAGCTCGCAAGACTGTCGATGGTGGAGCGCTCACGGCCGAAGATCCGGGCCAGCTCTTCCGAGCACAGGATCTTGCCGGACTCCGCCAACCATTTCCAGCTGCCCAGGCGGGCAAGCTGCTGCGTCTCCGCCAACTGGGCCGCGTTGTCCGCCAGCAGTTGCTCCGCAACTTTGCGCTCCGTGATTTCATGAAAGAAGACCGAAATGCCGTCCGCGGCGGGATAGATATGGTTCTCGAACCAGCGTCCCCAGGGCGGATAGTAATCCTCGATGTGCACCGCGATCCGCTCGCGCATGGCCTGCCGGTAGGCCAGCTCGAACCGTGTACCTTGCGCGTCCGGGAAGCACTCGAGATAGGTCCTGCCGAGCAGGGCCTGCGGCGTGGTGCCGAACATCCTTGCCGCGTGCGCGTTGACATAGGTGTAGCGCCACTGCTTGTCGAACGCGACAAAGCCGTCGGTCATGCATTCGATGATGTCCTGCGCACTAAACTGCCTGGGTTTCATAGCAGCGTGTCCAGTTTGCGGAGGGTTCGGCCTGGCCCATATTCCTGTGCGATGGGGCACAGGCGGCAATGGGATCTGCAGCGCGCATCGCGGGGCGCGCCTCCGTGGCGCGCGTCCAGGATGCCCCGCCGCGACGATCTGCTTACAAGAATAGTGCAGATTGTGGAGTGAGCGGCGCGGAAACATGCCTGGCCAGCGGCCTGCTACTGCCATGCCAGGAGTTCGCAGCGGCCGCCGGCATTCCGTTTGGCAGTTCCTGGGCTTCCAACAGGGCGCCGGGGGAACGCCCTGCCGGGGGATCGAGGATGAAGCGCGGCAGCGACAACACCAGGCCGGTGTGCGGTAGCCGGACAGTGCGCACGCCGCCGGACTGGGCCTGCCTTGCCAGGCCTCCCGAGCCGATCAGTGTTGCAAAGCGGAAGTCGCGCATGACGTTGGCGAACAGGATCGCCGACGAGTACGTCCCCGCCCCGATCTTCACGTACACCTTGCCGCCGAAGCGCAATGGATGGTCCGGCTGCGGCTGGCGCCAGGTCGCGATTTCACCGTCCACCAGGCTGGCCGGCGCGTCGCCCCCGGGACGCGTCAGCGCGCGGTAGGTCGAGCCGGTGCGGTATGGCCGGTTGGCCAGGTAGGGCATCAGCCCCTCCAGCCACAACGCGTCGTTGCCGCCGCCGTTATTGCTGATGTCGATTACGAGCTCGGTCACGCCCGCTTCCCGGATTCGGGCAAACGCGTCGCGCGTGAATGCGGCGAATGGCGCCGGATCGGCCTGGTCGAAGGAATCGACCGTCAGGACGGCGCGGCCATTGGCCTCGATTGCGAGCCTGAACGGCGACTGCGCCTCCTTGCGCATGACAAGGGGAAGCGCCCGGCTGCCCGGCAGATCGACCGTGCGCCGCTTGCCGCCCTGCTCGAGGACCAGGCGGTAGCGTTCCGGCGCGCCGTACGTCTTCCAGTAGTACAGCCACCAGCGTTGGGCCAGCAGCGCGGCCCGGAACCCGGGGGTGTCGCCGTGGACCTTCTCCAGCAGTGCCGGCACCAGCACATCGGCCGGCACGCCATCGACGGAGACGATACGGGCGGGCGCCGCTGCCTGCGACGCAGTGTCGGGGCGGACCAGCAGCGTGCCGTCCGGGCCGACCTCCACCTCGAGCGGAAACAGGCTGCCGCCAGCAGCGAGCCAGCGCTGCGTATCGCTGCGCCAGTCGGCATGGCCGATGAAGAAGTGGCCGTCCGCAAGCAAGGGATTGAGCGCTGCCAGGCGCTGCCACGCCTGATCCACGGTCAGCGTCGGCGGCACGCCCCTTGCCAGTTGCGCGAGCGCGCGCTCCATGGCGTGCGGGTCGGTCGAGAACGCGGGGTCCGGATGCATGCGCGTGATCGAATCGCGAATGAAGGCGACATCCTCGCGGAACTGTGCCGCAGTGACCCCTTGCGCCCTTTCCCCCGCCGTCGCCGGTACGACGACGGCGACGAGGGGAACCAGTAACAGGACGCGGGAAAGAAGCAGGATAGCGCGGTGCAGGATAGTCATTGTCTTCCACATGCAAAATCGGATATTGGTCGGCGCCGGGAGCGGCGAAGCCGCAGCTCACGCAAGCGATCGGTCCTTCGGCAACGCGGATGCGAACCGGCGGCGGACTTGCAGGAATGTTATCCAGGCATGCGCCCCATGCGCGATGATGTCGGACGGAGCACCGGAATCGGGGATCGAAGTGGCCGATCGCGCGACGAAGCTCTGGCCTTCCACTGATGTGAGCTGCTACAAATTTTTCCCGAAGAACGCGACGATGCTGCCATTCATGCGCGTGTGGAATGCGGTCCTGTCGAACGCTCCGTCTTCGGCGCACAGGGCCGGAGGTCCCAGGACGCCGCATGGGACGAGAAACGAGAAATGCCCGGCGCCGGGAACCGAATGAAACTCGGCGCGCGGGCCGAGTGCCGCACGTACCAGTTTCGTATTGGTGGCATACGGCACATGCGTATCCTTCTCCCCGCTCCAGAGTTGGACAGGCGCGCGGACCTTGTCGAGCGCATCCGGTCCCATCAGGAATCCCAGGCCCGGCGCCGCCACCGCGGCAGCCCGGATTCTCGCGTCGGACGTGAAGCCGTTGCCCTTTTCCGCCGCTGCGGGATCGAGCAAGGGCGAACGGCCGTCGCGGAACAAACCGCAAACGAACTCGGCGGTACCAGCACAATGTGCCGCGATCCGGCGCAGGTCTGGCTGGGCGCCCAATGCGGTGAGCACCGTGATGCCGCCGGCGGAAAACCCGTACGCGCCGATGCGGTCCGGATCGATGCTGGCGCGGCCCGTCCACTCCTTGAGCATGTAGTCGATGGTGACGTGCAACTCGCGGTTTCGGGCGCCGAGCCAGGGCACCGTTCCCGCCGCGCTCTGGTCCACGTAGTTGTCGCCGCCGTGCATGGGGGCCGCGACGACATACCCTGCGTCAGCCAACGCAAGCGCGAGGTCGGCGTGGCTGCCGGGCCCACCTGCGTTTCCGTGCGAGATCACGATCAGCGGCAGATCGTGTCCCGCAACCGGCGCGTCGCGCGCCACGTCCATCAACCCGAGCCCCAGCCAGGTGGTCGGCCGCGGACTTGCCGTGGTTGGATACCAGACGCCGACAGCAAGCGCTCGTCCGTTCGCGCCGGCGGCCTGGGTGAGCTGGAAGCCCACCGGTTTTTCGCTGCGCAGGGCAGTCCGGAAGATCGCGATGCCAAGCCCGCAAGCAAGGACGAGCAGCATCAATAACACACGGCGGATCCAGCGCATCATCGTTGCTCGCAAAAGGTGACGGAGTGGCTATCTTGCTAGCAATCAATGAACAACGCAACAACTAGTCTCGGTGCATACGCCATGGCCGGACGGCGCCGGCCTTCCGGCGCGAAGCGAGCCCGGGCGTGCCCGTTCAAGCCATGCCGTATCCGCCACCGCCCGGCGTCTCGATCACGAACAAGTCGCCCGGCTCCATCCCTACCTTCCCGATATGGCCCAGGGTCTCCACTGTCCCGTCGGCCCGCAGCACCGTGTTACGCCCGCGCTCGCCCGGTTTGCCACCCGCCATCCCGAACGGCGCATGGATGCGGTTGTTCGACAGGATCGCCGCCGTCATCGGCTCCAGGAAGCGCAGCTTGCGCACCCCGCCATTGCCACCCCGCCAGCGCCCCGCCCCGCCCGATCCCTGGCGGATGGCGTAGCTTTCCAGCCGCACCGGGAAGCGGAATTCCAGGATTTCCGGATCGGTCAGGCGCGAGTTGGTCATGTTGGTCTGGACCACGTCGGTACCGTCGAAGCCCTCGCCCGCACCCGAGCCGCCCGAGATGGTCTCGTAATACTGGTAGCGGGTATTCCCGAAGGTGAAGTTGTTCATCGTGCCCTGGCTTGCCGCCATCACGCCCAGCGCGCCGTACAGCGCATTCGTGATGCAGGTCGAGGTCTCGACGTTCCCCGACACCACCGAGGCGGGATAGTGCGGGTTGAGCATCGAGCCCGGCGGGATAATGACCTTCAGCGGCTTCAGGCAGCCGGCATTCAGCGGGATCTCGTCCTCCACCAGGGTGCGGAACACGTACAGCACCGCCGCCATGCATACCGCCGAGGGCGCGTTGAAGTTGTTCGGCAACTGGCCGGAGGTGCCGGTGAAATCGATCTGCGCGCTGCGGTCGTCGCGGTCGACGCGGATCGCCACCTCGATCCGCGCACCGTTGTCGAGGTCGTAGCTGTACTGCCCGTCCTTCAGCGCCGAGATCACCCGCCGCACCGCCTCTTCCGCATTGTCCTGCACGTGGCCCATGTAGGCGCGCACCACGTCCAGCCCGAAATGCGCCACCATCTTGTGCAGCTCCTCGACGCCCTTCTGGTTCGCGGCCACCTGGGCGCGCAGGTCGGCCATGTTCTGGTCCGGGTTGCGCGCCGGGTAGCGTGCGCCGCCCAAGAGCGCGCGCGCTTGCTGCTCGCGCAGGATGCCGTCCGCGCCATCGACCAGCTTGAAATTGTCGATCAGGACGCCCTCCTGCTCGATGTGGGTCGAATCCGGCGGCATCGAGCCGGGCGTGGTCCCGCCGATGTCGGCATGGTGCCCGCGCGAGCCGACATAGAACAGGATCTCGTCGCCGGCCTCGTCGAACACCGGCGAGATGACCGTCACGTCCGGCAGGTGCGTGCCGCCGTTGTAGGGATCGTTCAGCGCGTACACGTCGCCCGGCCGCATGCGCCCGGCGTTCTTGCGCATCACGGTCTTGATGCTCTCGCCCATCGATCCCAGGTGCACCGGCATGTGCGGCGCGTTGGCCACCAGGTTGCCGTCGGCATCGAAGATGGCGCAGCTGAAGTCGAGGCGCTCCTTGATGTTCACGGAATAGGCCGTGTTCTGCAGGCGCAGGCCCATCTGCTCGGCGATCGACATGAACAGGTTGTTGAAGATCTCGAGCATGACCGGGTCGGCCGTGGTGCCGATGGCGCGCCGCTCGGGCAGCGCCTCGACGCGGGTCAGGACCAGGTGATTGTGGGGCGTGACCCGCGCCTGCCACCCGGGCTCGACGACGGTGGTCGCATTCGCTTCGGCGATGATGGCAGGCCCGCGCAGCGTGTCGCCTGGCCGGATGGCCTGCCGCAGGTAGATGCCCGTGTCGTGCCAGGACCCGCCGCTGTACATGCGCACGGTCTCGCCGGGCGCGGGGGGCACCCCGTCGGCCGCTCCGGCGGCGGCGCTTTCGGCCGGCGCGTCCGCGCGCCCGATGGCCTCCACCGACACCGCCTCCACCACCAGGCCGCGCGAAGGCATCAGGAAGGAATAGCGGCGCTTGTAGGCCTGCTCGAAGGCCGCCTGCATGCCCGCCATGTCCGCGAAGGGCACGACGATGGCGGAATCGGTGCCTTCGTAGCGCAGGTGGACCCGCCGCACCAGTTCGATGCGCTCCGGGGCAACGCCCTGCGCCAGCAACTGGCCGCGCGCGGCCTCGCCGAGTGCATCCAGGCGCACCGCGAGCGCGTCGCTGCCCACGTCGAGCAGGCGCAGCTCCACCGCCTGTTCGCGCATCGCGGTCTGGTCGGCCAGGCCCATGCCATAGGCGGACAGCACCCCGGCCAGCGAGTGGATGAAGACCGTCTTCATGCCAAGCGCGTCGGCGACCAGGCAGGCGTGCTGGCCGCCGGCGCCGCCGAAGCTGGTCAGCGCGTACTCGGTCACATCATGCCCGCGCTGCACCGAGATCTGCTTGATGGCGTTGGCCATGTTGCCGACGGCGATCTGGATGAAGCCTTCGGCCACCGCTTCCGGCGCGGGCGTCTGGCCGGTGGTGGCGCCGATCTGCTTCGCCATCGCGACGAAGCCCGCGCGTACCGCGTCCAGGTCCAGCGGCTCGTTGCCCCCCGTGCCGAACAGGTGCGGGAAGTGCCGGGGCTGGATCTTGCCCAGCATGACGTTGCAGTCGGTGACCGCCAGCGGCCCGCCGCGGCGATAGCTGGCGGGGCCGGGGTCGGCGCCGGCGCTGTCCGGGCCCACGCGGTAGCGGGTGCCGTCGAAATGCAGGATCGAGCCACCGCCCGCCGCCACCGTATGGATGCTCATCATCGGCGCGCGCATGCGCACGCCCGCCACCTGGGTCTCGAACACCCGCTCGAACTCGCCCGAGAAGTGCGAGACGTCGGTGGAGGTGCCGCCCATGTCGAAGCCGATCACGCGTTCGAAGCCCGCGAGCCGGCTGGCGCGCACCATGCCGACGATGCCGCCGGCCGGGCCGGACAGGATGCTGTCCTTGCCCTGGAAGGCGCGCGCATCGGTCAGGCCGCCGCTGGACTGCATGAACTGCAGGTTCACCCCGGGCAGCTCGCTGGCCACCTGGTCGACGTAGCGGCGCAGGATCGGCGACAGGTAGGCGTCGACCACGGTGGTGTCGCCGCGCGCGACCAGCTTTTGAAGCGGGCTGACCTCGTGGGAGACGGATACCTGCGTGAAGCCTATCTCGCGCGCGATGCGGGCGGTCGCCGCCTCGTGCGCGGTGTAGCGGTAGCCGTGCATGAATACGATGGCGATCGCGCGCAGGCCGCGATCGAAGCACGCCTGCAGCGCGGTGCGCGTCGCCGCCTCGTCCAGCGGACGGACCACGTCGCCGTGCGCGCCCATGCGTTCCTCGATCTCGATGACCTCGGCATACAGCAGCTCGGGCAGCACGATATGCCGGTCGAACAGGCGCGGGCGGTTCTGGTAGGCGATGCGCAGGGCATCGCGGAAACCCTGCGTGATGGCCAGCACGGTCGGCTCGCCCTTGCGCTCGAGCAGCGCATTGGTCGCGACCGTGGTCCCCATTTTCACCGCCTCGATACGCAACTGCGGTTCGACCGGCACCGGTTCCCCCGGCGCGAGCCCCAGCAGGTGGCGGATGCCGGCCACCGCAGCGTCGCGATACTGCTCCGGATGCTCGGACAGCAGCTTGTGCGTGACGAGTTGCCCGTCGGGCCTGCGCGCCACGATGTCGGTGAACGTGCCGCCGCGGTCGATCCAGAACTGCCAGTCCATGTACATACTCCTGCCGTTGCTGTGAAGGAAAATGAATGCGGGACTATTGTAAGCGCTGCACACGGCCGCTTTGACGAAAATGCAGCTTTGGCGAAAATGCACGACAATCCGGAACATGGACAATCCACTCTATACCGTGGCGCAGATCCGCGCCATCGAACAGTCGGCCTATGCCACCCTGCCCCCGGGGACACTGATGCAGCGCGCCGGCAGGGCCGCCGCGCGATTCGCCATGGAACTGCTGGGCGAGCGCACGCCGGGCAACAGCCGGCCGGTACTGGTGCTGGCCGGCCCCGGCAACAACGGTGGCGACGCGCTCGAGGTGGCGGCCAACCTGGCCGACGCGGGCATCGACGCCACCGTCCTGCACCTGCCGGGCCGGCAGGACGCTTCCGAAGAAACCGCCACCGCGCACGAGCGCGCGCGCGACGGCACCGTCGGCTTCATCGACATGCTGCCGCCCGACGGCGACTGGGGCCTGGTGGTCGATGGCCTGTTCGGGATCGGCCTCGCGCGCCCGCTGGAGGGCGCGCTGGAGGGCGATTACCGCGACCTGGTGGCAGCGCTGGAGGCGCTGCGCTGCCCCATCCTGGCCCTGGATGTGCCGAGCGGCCTCGATGCCGATACCGGCGCCGTGGTCGGCCCCGACGGCATCGCCGTGCGCGCGACGCACACCATCACCTTCCTCGGGGACAAGCCGGGCCTGCACACGGCCGCGGGCCGCGACCACGCGGGCCAGGTGCGGGTGGAGATGCTCGAGGTGGGACCCGAGCACCTGCCGGCGGCGGGCGCACGCCTGGGCTCGGCCGAACTGTTCGCGCGCTGCCTCGCGCCGCGGCGCCACGACACGCACAAGGGCAGCTACGGCGACGTGGCGGTGATCGGCGGCGCGCACGGCATGCTGGGCGCCCCGGTGCTGGCCGCACGCGGGGCGCTCCTGGGGGGCGCGGGACGGGTCTTCGTCGCGATGCTCGACGCCGGTCCCGGCTACGACAGCGTCCAGCCCGAGCTGATGTTCCGCAACGCCGACGACCTCGACCTGGACGGGCGCACACTCGTCATCGGCCCGGGCATGGGCGGTTCGGCGGGCGCCATGCGCCTGCTTGCCAAGGCGCTCGACGGCAACAGCCCGCTCGTGGTCGACGCCGACGCCATCAACCTGATCGGCGCAAGCCCCGACCTGCTCGGGCGGCTGGCCGGGCGCCGCGCACCGACGGTGCTCACGCCGCACCCGCTGGAAGGCGCGCGCCTGCTCGGGATGACGGCGGGGGTCGTCCAGGCAGACCGCCTGGCGTCCGCGCGCGAGATGGCCGTGCGCACGCAGGCCACGGTGCTCCTCAAAGGCTCGGGCACGGTAATGGCGCGCCCGGACGGCGCCGTGGTGATCAACCCGACCGGCAACGCCGGCCTGGCGACGGCGGGCAGCGGCGACGTGCTGGCGGGGATCTGCGGCACGCTGCTGGCGCAGGGCTGGCCGGCGTGGGAAGCGGCCATCGGCGCGGCCTGGATCCATGGGGCCGCCGCCGACCTGCTGGTGGCGCACGGGATCGGGCCGGTCGGCATGACGGCGGGTGAGTTGCCCGCTGCGGCGCGGGCGGTGCTGAACATGCTGGTGCAGGAGAGCCTGGGCTGAGGCGCTTCGTACGCTGGCCCGCAGGCGGATACGCGCGGGGTACGCGGGTATTACACCAGGCGGCCGGCGGAGATGGTGATGGTACGGCCGCAGCGGGCCGCCATGGCCGGGTCGTGCGTGACCAGCACCAGGGTCGAGCCGCGTTCGCGGTTCAGCTCGAACATCAGCTGGATCACGGATTCGCCGGTGGCCGCATCGAGGCTGCCGGTCGGCTCGTCCGCGAACAGCAGCGGCGGCTCGGTCACGAAGGCACGCGCCAGGGCGACGCGCTGCTGCTCCCCGCCGGAAAGGTATTTCGGATAATGCTTGAGCCGGCTCGACAGGCCGACCCGGCCCAGCATCGACTCGGCCCTGGCGCGCGCGTCCGGGTCGCCCCGCAGCTCGAGCGGCAACATGACATTTTCCAGCGCATTCAGGTGGGCGAGCAACTGGAAAGACTGGAACACGAACCCCAGCTTGGCCTTACGGAACGCGGCGCGGCCGTCTTCGTCCAATGCAAAGATATCGGTGCCGTCGAGCAGGACCTTGCCCTCCGAAGGCGTATCGAGGCCGGCCAGCAGGCCGAGCAGCGTCGATTTGCCCGAGCCGGAGGCACCGACGAGCGCGAGCGTCTCGGCCGGTTGCACGGTAAAATCGATGTTTTGCAGGATGGTGAGCTCGCCGCTGGCGTCGGCTACCCGCTTCGACAAGCCGCTGACCTGGATCGCAGGCGGGCGGCCTGCGATCCCTGCAGCATCGTCTGCCGCACCATTCTTGAACACCTCGGGGTTATCACGCATGCTAGCTATTCTTAAAAAGTTGTCTGCAAAGTTGCCTGTCGTTGCGGCGCTGGCATTGGCCGCATCGGCGAGCGCCTATTCTGCACCAAAAACCGTGCTTGTGGTGGGCGACAGCCTGTCGGCCGAATACGGCATCACACGCGGCACCGGCTGGGTCCCGCTGCTCGAACGCAAGCTCAAGGCCGAGAAGATCCCGGCCGCGGTAGTCAATGCCAGCATCAGCGGCGAGACCACCATCGGCGGGCGCACACGCCTGCCCGCCCTGCTCGACCTGCACCGCCCGGACGTCGTCGTCCTCGAACTGGGCGCCAACGACGGCCTGCGCGGGCTGCCTGTGGCCTCGGCGGAAGGCAACCTGCGCGCAATGGTCGACATGGCGCAGAAAAAGAACGCGACCGTGCTGCTCGTCGGGATGCGCATGCCGCCGAACTACGGCCGCGCCTACACCGAGAACTTCTTCAACATGTACAAGAAGATTTCACAAGAGACCAAATCGCCGCTGGTGCCGTTCATGCTGGAAGGCGTGGCCGAGAAGCCGGCGCTGTTCCAGGCCGACCGCCTGCACCCGACGGCTGCCGCCCAGCCCCTTATCCTGAACAACATCTGGCCGCACCTGGCGCCACTCGTGAAGAAATAATGAAATACCCTGCCGTCCTGAGCTTCGCCGACATCCTTCCCGACCTCGACACGTTCGACACCATCATCGACGCCCGCAGCGAGTCCGAGTACGCGCTCGACCACCTCCCGGGCGCCATCAACGCCCCGGTGCTGGACGACGCACAGCGCATCCGCGTGGGCACCCTGTACAAGCAGGTCGGCCCGTTCGAAGCGAAGAAGGTCGGCGCGCCGCTGGTGGCCGCGAACATCGCGCGCCACATCGAGGCGCTGTGGGCGGACAAGCCGCGCGACTGGAAGCCGCTGGTCTACTGCTGGCGCGGCGGCAACCGCAGCGGCTCGATGGCGCACATCCTGGCCAAGATCGGCTGGCCGGTGGTACAGCTCGACGGCGGCTACAAGGCCTACCGGGCGCACGTCGCCGGCGCGCTGGAAAACCCGCCGGCACTGGACTTGCGCGTGGTGTGCGGCACCACCGGCAGCGGCAAGAGCCGCCTGCTGGAAACGCTCGACGGCCTCGGCGCGCAGGTGCTCGACCTCGAGAAGCTCGCGGCGCACCGCGGCTCGGTGCTGGGCCACCTGCCGGACGAGCCGCAGCCGACCCAGAAGATGTTCGAAAGCCTGATCTGGGACAAGCTGCGCCACTTCGATCCGTCCAGGCCGGTCTTCGTGGAATCCGAGAGCAAGAAGGTCGGCAACCTGCGGGTGCCGGACGCGGTGATGGAGCGCATGCGCGCCTCCCCCTGCATCTCGTTGTCGCTGTCACGCGAGAACCGCGTGCGGCTCCTGATGGAAGACTACGAGCACTTCTGCGCCAATCCCGATGCGCTCAATGGCCAGCTCGAACACCTGGTGCAATTGCACGGGCGCGCCAAGATCGACGCCTGGCACGCAATGGCCAACGGCGGCGCGATGCCGGAGCTGGTGGCGCAGCTGCTGGAGGAGCATTACGATCCGGCCTACCTGCGCTCGATCGACCGCAACTTCGTGCAGTTTCCGAAGGCGCAGGTGGTGGAACTGCGAGATATCGGTCCGCAGGACTTCGAAGGGGTGGCGCGCAAGCTGCACGCGGCTTGAACAGGTTTGTCCGCATTCGTGGCGTTCAACCAGCCGCTGAATATCCGCTGCGTCCTTTCAAAGGGGATTTGAACGCGTGGGCGGCGCGGAGGGTGCAGGCTGCGCATGGGACGACATGGAGCCGCCCACCCTACGCGAACCGCCGACTCGACGCCGAGAACACGCGCGGCATCTCCCGCCAGAAAACAAAAAAGCCCGGCCTGCTCGCGCAGCCGGGCTTTTTGTCGCGCCCGAAGGCGCACCGATCACTTTACTCGGCGTCGTTGCGTACACCCAGCTGGGACGGCTGCACATTGATCTTGGCCTTGGCCTTGGCCTTCAGCGCCTCGACGTAGTTGTACATCTCGGACTGGCCGACCAGGCTTGAGATCTGCTGCGCTTCCTGCTTGCGGCGATCCGCGTCCGGCTGGGCCGGCTGCGATACCTTGCCGATGCGGTAGACGCCGTAGCCCTGGCCCGGCAACTCCACGCCCACGTAGGCCGGCAGCTTGGTCACGTCCGCCTTCAGTACCGCGATGGCGCCGGGGGTGGCGATACTGGGCTCGGTGGTGCGCGAGACAACAGTCGGTGCGCCAAAGCCGGCGGCATCGCCCGAAGCCCTGGCGGCGGCCAGCTTCTGCTCGCCTGCCTCGCGCGCCAGGCGCGCGGCTTCCTCCAGCGTGACGCGCTGGCGGATCTGCGCCTCGACTTCAGCCAGCGGACGCTTGGCGGCCGGCCTGAACTCGGCCACGCGGCCCGAGATCAGCACGCTCGGCGACACCTCGATGGCTTCGGTGTTGCGCTTGTTCTTGACGGCATCCACGCCGAAGATCGCCGCGAGGAACTTCTCGTTGCTGAACGGCGCCTGGGCCAGCTGCGGATTCGGCTTGCGGGTCAGCGCGTCCACGGTCTCGATCTTCAGGCCCAGCTTGTCGGCTACCGGCTTCAGGCTTTCCGACTGCTCATACACCATGTTGCTGAAGATCTCGGCCATTTCCGAATACTTCTTCGACATCTTCTGCTTCTTCAGGTCGGCAGCAATGTCTTCCTTCGCGGCGTCCAGCGGCTGCTGCGCGGCCGGCTTGACCGAGGTGACCTTGATGATGTGGTAACCGAATTCCGACTGCACCAGGCCGCTCGTCTCGCCTTCCTTGAGCGCGTAGATCGCGTCTTCGACCGGCTTGACGAACGCGCCCTTCTCCACCACGCCCAGGTCGCCGCCGGCTTGCGCCGAGCCCGGATCCTGCGACTGCGTCTTGGCGATCTCGGCGAAGTTGGCCGGGTTCTTGCGCACGTCGAGCAGCACGGCTTCGGCCTTGGCCTTGGCGGCCGCCTGCTCGGCCGGCTTGGCGTCGCGCGCCAGCGTGATCAGGATGTGGCTCGCGGTGCGCTGTTCCGGCGTGGTGTAGCTCTTGAGGTTCTTGTTGTAATAATCGGTGATCTCGGCATCGGTCACCTGCACCTGGCTGGCGACGGCATCGGCGTCGAGCACGACGTATTCGGCCTTCACCTGTTCCGGGATGGTAAACAGGGCGCCGTTCTTGTCGTAATAGGCCTTGACCATCGCGTCGGTCACCTTTACCTGCGGCAGGAACTGCGCCAGCGGGAACACCAGTTCCTGGACTTCGCGTTCCTGGTCGTTGATGTCCGACAGGCGCGCCGACACCGAACGCGGTGCGAACGCGGTCGCCTGGATCGAGCCGGACAGCTGTTGCACCGTCAGGTCGCGGCGCAGGCGCTGGTCGAACATCGCCGGGGTCATGCCCTGCGCGGCGAGCGCCGCCTTGTACTGCTCCATGTCGAAGCTGCCGTCCGGCTTGCGGAATTGCTGGATGTCGTTGATGGTCCGGGCCAGGGTGGCGTCGCCCACGGTCATGTTGCTGCGCGCGACTTCCGCATCGATGGCGCGTTCCGCCACCAGGTTGTTCAGGATGGCCTGCTTGGCTTCAGGCGTCTCGAACATCTTCTGGTCGAACTGCGGGCCCATCATCTGGCGGGCCTGGTCGATCTGGCGGCGCTGGGCTTCTTCCCAATCCTGCTGGGTGACCTTCTGGCCGGCCACGGTTGCCACGCTCGACGTGGCGTCATTCCCCTGGTAGCCCTCTACCCCGAGAAGCACGAACGAAGGAATAACCAAGAGCAGCAGAATCCCGTACATCCAGCGCTTGTGGTTCCGAATAAATTCAAACATGGTCAGCGATTCAAGGTTGAGAATGCTTTAACAGCACAGGTTAAAAAAAAAGGCGAACTCGCGTTCGCCTCTTCTCGCTTTCCGGACGCCTTGAACAGGTCCCGGATCTTACTGAATTCTGGCGGAGCGGACGGGGCTCGAACCCGCGACCCCCGGCGTGACAGGCCGGTATTCTAACCAACTGAACTACCGCTCCAGATTGTGAGGTGGATGTTGGCGGAGCGGACGGGGCTCGAACCCGCGACCCCCGGCGTGACAGGCCGGTATTCTAACCAACTGAACTACCGCTCCAACAAAAAACAACTCAGCGCTTACCCGGAAGACTGGATCGCGAGAGGCCCGCCATCCGAACTGCTACCTTTCCGGGTACTGCCTTCTCTGCATGTCACTGCAGAGAAGGCATTAGTTTACAGCATCTTTCAGCGCTTTACCAGCCTTAAATTTCGGAACCTTCGCAGCCTTAATCTTGATCGGTTCCTTGGTGCGCGGATCGCGGCCGGTGCGTGCAGCGCGCTCGCCCACGGTGAAGGTCCCGAAGCCGACCAGCGTGACGCTGTCGTTCTTCTTCAGGCTTTCGGTCACTGCTTCGATCATCGCGTCGAGCGCGCGCGTGGCCGAGGCCTTGGTAATGTCCGCGGACTTCGCGATTTCTTCGATCAGTTCTGTCTTGTTCACTCTAACCCTCGTTTATTCGTTGGACGCCGCGGCGTCTACTTGCAAAAGTGCAAGCGCGTATTAAACAAGGGCAACATTGGTCTGTCAAGCAAGGAACGTGGAGGGTGCCCTCCGTTTGCCCCATGCGTGAGCCGGTTGCGCAAAAAAACAGGCGCCCGCAGGCGCCTGTCTCATCGTCCAACCATCAGCCGGTCAATGCTTGACCACGTCGGTCGAGCCTTCGGCCGCCGCCGGGGTGACCGCCACCGTGGCCGGCACGTCGGCCGCCAGGGCTTCCGGCTGGCGTTCCAGCGCAACCTCGAGCACCTTCTCGATCCAGCGCACCGGCACGATCTCGAGCTTGTTCTTGACGTTGTCCGGAATGTCGGCCAGGTCCTTCACGTTCTGCTCGGGGATCAGGACCGTCTTGATGCCGCCGCGGTGCGCCGCCAGCAGCTTCTCCTTCAGGCCGCCGATCGGCAGCACTTCGCCGCGCAGGGTGATTTCGCCCGTCATCGCGACGTCCGCACGCACCGGGATGCCGGTGAATGCCGAGACCAGCGCCGTGGTCATGCCGATACCGGCCGACGGACCATCCTTCGGCGTCGCACCTTCCGGCACGTGGATGTGGATGTCGGTCTTTTCGAACACCTCGGCCTTGATACCCAGGCGCTGCGCGCGCGAACGCACCACGGTGCGGGCCGCCTCGATCGATTCCTTCATCACGTCGCCCAGGGTACCGGTGCGGATGACCGCGCCCTTGCCCGGCACGTTGACGGCCTCGATGGTGAGCAGGTCGCCGCCCACTTCGGTCCACGCCAGGCCGACCACCTGGCCGATCTGGTTTTCCTTCTCGGCCACGCCGAAGTCGTAGCGGCGCACACCCAGGAACTTGTCCAGGTTCTTGCCGTTCACGATGACGCGCTTCTCCGACTTCTTCAGCAGCAGCATCTTGACGACCTTGCGGCAGATCTTCGAGATTTCGCGTTCCAGCGAACGCACGCCCGCCTCACGCGTGTAGTAGCGGATGATGTCGCGGATCGCGGACTCCTCGACCTTGATCTCCTCGTCCTTCAGGCCGTTGTTCTTGACCTGCTTCGGCAGCAGGTAACGCTGCGCGATGCTGGTCTTCTCGTCCTCGGTGTAACCCGACAGGCGGATCACTTCCATCCGGTCGAGCAGCGCCGGCGGGATGTTGAACGAATTCGAGGTCGCGACGAACATCACGTCCGACAGGTCGAAGTCGACTTCGACGTAGTGGTCCGAGAACGTGTGGTTCTGGGCCGGGTCCAGCACCTCGAGCAGGGCCGACGACGGGTCGCCGCGGAAGTCCGCGCCCATCTTGTCGATCTCGTCGAGCAGGAACAGCGGGTTGCGCACGCCGACTTTCGACAGCGATTGCAGCACCTTGCCCGGCATCGAGCCGATGTAGGTACGGCGGTGGCCGCGGATCTCCGCTTCGTCGCGCACGCCGCCCAGCGCCATGCGCACGTACTTGCGGTTGGTCGCGCGGGCGATCGATTCGCCCAGCGAGGTCTTGCCGACGCCCGGAGGACCGACGAAGCACAGGATCGGCGCCTTCAGCTTGTCGACGCGCTGCTGCACCGCGAGGTACTCGAGGATGCGTTCCTTGATCTTGTCGAGGCCGTAGTGATCCGACTCCAGCACCTGCTGGGCCTTCTCGAGGTCGATGGTCACCTTCGACTTCTTCTTCCACGGCAGGCCGACCAGGGTGTCGATGTAGTTGCGCACGACGGTGGCTTCGGCCGACATCGGCGACATCATCTTGAGCTTCTTGATCTCGCCCTGCGCCTTTTCCAGCGCCTCTTTCGGCATCTTGGCGGCGATCACCTTCTTCTCGAGCTCCTCGATGTCGGCGCCGTCTTCGCCTTCGCCCAGTTCCTTCTGGATGGCCTTGACCTGTTCGTTCAGGTAGTACTCGCGCTGCGACTTTTCCATCTGGCGCTTGACGCGACCGCGGATGCGCTTTTCGACCTGCAGGATGTCGAGTTCGCCTTCCAGCTGGCCGAGCAGGTGCTCGAGGCGCTTGGCGACGTTGAAGATCTCCAGGATGACCTGCTTCTGCTCGAGCTTGAGCGGCAGGTGGGCGGCGACGGTGTCGGCCAGGCGGCCGGCATCGTCGATGCCTGCCAGCGAAGCCAGGATCTCCGGCGGGATCTTCTTGTTGAGTTTGACGTACTGGTCGAACTGCTGGACGATGGCGCGGCGCATGGCCTCGACTTCGGAATCGTCGCCGATTTCCGATTCGACCGGGGTCAGTTCGGCGGTGAAGTGGGTCGCGCCATCGGTGATGTGGTCGATGCGCGCGCGCTGGGCGCCCTCGACCAGCACCTTCACGGTACCGTCGGGCAGCTTCAGCATTTGCAGAATATTGGCCACGCAGCCGATCTCGTAGATGTCTGCGGCGGATGGTTCGTCCTTGGCGGCAGCCTTTTGCGCGGCCAGCATGATGCTCTTGCCCTGCTCCATCGCGGCTTCGAGGGCCTTGATGGATTTCGGACGGCCGACGAACAGAGGTATCACCATATGCGGGAACACGACCACGTCGCGCAACGGCAAGAGGGGCAGCGTCGTTTGCTCGGTTAATTTCGAAGTTGTCATGGCGTACCTTATAAAAGCGTGTTGCTGAACTTGGGCATTCGCAGCGTAAATCTCAAGGCCACTGCGAAAATATTTTCTACCAGTAAAAGAATATCAATATATCGAAAATATAGCCGTTCCAATAAAATTCGGCATTTCAAAAGAAAAAGCCACCACGCGGCTGGGCCGCGAGTGGCTTTTCGGTTGAAGCCTGCGTCTTTTATTGAAGTCGATTGTACCTTCAAGAATCCGTACGGCAAGACTTTTGTTGCAAGTGTGCAGGGCTTTTTTAATTTTCCCCAGACGCTTTCGGCGTTTCGCTGTAGATCAGCAAAGGTTTTGCGCCGTTCGTGATCGTATTCTCATCGATAACGACTTTCACGACGTTCTGCTGGCTTGGCAGTTCGTACATGACATCCAACAATGCATGCTCGAGGATCGAACGCAGGCCACGGGCGCCGGTCTTGCGCGCCAGTGCCTTGCGCGCGATCGCGTGCATGGCCGCAGGCCGTATTTCGAGTTCGGCGCCTTCCATTTCAAGCAGCTTCGAGTACTGTTTGATCAAGGCGTTCTTCGGCTCGACCAGGATCTGGATCAGCGCTTCCTCGGTCAACTCGTTGAGCGTGGCGACCACCGGCAGGCGGCCAACCAGCTCCGGGATCAGGCCGAACTTGATCAGGTCTTCCGGCTCGGCATCCATCATGATCTCGCTGGCCGCGCGCTGGGTCTGGCTCTTGACCGTCGCCGCGAAGCCGATGCCGCTCTTTTCCGAACGGTTCTGGATGATCTTGGCCAGCCCGTCGAAGGCGCCGCCGCAGATGAACATGATGTTGGTCGTGTCGATCTGGACGAAGTCCTGGTTTGGATGCTTGCGGCCGCCCTGCGGAGGCACGGAAGCCATCGTTCCCTCGATCAGCTTGAGCAGCGCCTGCTGCACGCCCTCGCCCGATACGTCGCGCGTGATCGACGGGTTGTCGGACTTGCGCGAGATCTTGTCGATCTCATCGATGTAGACGATGCCGCGCTGGGCCTTCTCGACTTCGTAGTTGCAGCTTTGCAAGAGCTTCTGGATGATGTTCTCGACGTCCTCGCCGACATAGCCGGCTTCGGTCAGCGTGGTCGCGTCGGCGATCACGAACGGGACGTTGAGCATGCGCGCCAGGGTCTGGGCCAGCAGGGTCTTGCCGGAACCGGTCGGGCCCACGAGCAGGATGTTGCTCTTGGCCAGTTCAACGTCGTCCTTCTTGCCCAGGTGCTTCAGGCGCTTGTAATGGTTGTACACCGCCACTGACAGGATGCGCTTGGCCGTCTGCTGGCCGATCACGTACTGGTCGAGCAGTTCGGTGATTTCGTGCGGAGTCGGCAGATCGGACTTGGCGCCCGCCACCGCTTCGACGTTCGAGGTCTCGTCGCGGATGATGTCGTTGCACAGATCGATGCATTCATCGCAAATGAACACCGACGGTCCCGCGATCAGCTTCTTGACTTCGTGCTGGCTCTTTCCGCAGAACGAGCAGTACAGAAGTTTTTCGCCGCTGGAGGATTTTTTGTCAGACATGGGGCAGGTTATCTATTGAGTTGCTTGAATATAACGCTAATACGAGCACGCAACAAGTGCGCACACGAACATGCTACCGCAAATAAAAACGAAACGCCCGAACGTACATTCGCCCGGGCGTTTTTTGGCAACACCTTGTCGGCTTATTGTCGACTATTTATGCGCGGTTGGTCAGAACCCGGTCGATCAGGCCATATTCCACGGCTTCCTCGCCCGACATGAAGCGGTCGCGGTCGGTATCCTTGTGGATCTGCTCCATCGACTGGCCGGTGCGCTCGGCCAGGATGCGGTTCAGGCGCTCGCGCAGGTACAGGATTTCCTTGGCCTGGATCTCGATGTCCGACGCCTGGCCCTGCGAACCGCCGGAGGGCTGGTGGATCATGATACGCGAGTTCGGCAGCGAGAAGCGCTTGCCCTTGGCGCCGGCGGCCAGCAGGAAGGCGCCCATCGAGGCTGCCAGGCCGGTGCACAGGGTGGAGACGTCCGGCTTGATGAAGTTCATCGTATCGAAGATCGCCAGGCCCGCCGAGACGGAACCGCCCGGCGAGTTGATGTACAGCGAAATATCCTTGTCCGGATTCTCGCTCTCCAGGAACAGCAGCTGGGCCACGATAAGGTTGGCCATCTGGTCGTTGACAGGACCGACCAGGAAGATCACGCGCTCCTTCAGGAGGCGCGAGTAGATGTCATAGGCGCGCTCGCCGCGGCCACTCTGTTCGACCACCATCGGCACGAGGCCGAGGGCTTGGGTATCCAATGCCGGATTACGAATCATACCTGTCTCGTTCCTTGTAAATAGGGGGTAGGAAAACCGATTCTAGCAGTTGCGCGTGAGTTCCACAGACACGTAGGGTGGCCGGCTTCGCCGGCCGCGCGTACATCCATCAATGGAACAGCCGCGCGGGCAGCATCACCGGGATTTGAACGCGCGGTCGGCAGAGCCGACCACCCTACGATTGAACCACACTGCACCCTTTCGGGCTAGAAATTCCTTAACCCTGTGGGTTGCCACCCATCAGTTCATCGAAAGCGATGGTCTTGGTGCTGACCTTCGCCTTGCCGAGGACATAGTTAACGACGTTTTCTTCCAATACAAGCGCTTCCACTTCGGCCAGGCGGCGACGGTCGCTGTAGTAGTACTTCAGGACTTCCTTCGGGTCTTCGTAGCTTTGCGAGAAGTCTTCGATCTGGCTCTTGACCTGTTCCTGGGTTGCCTGCAGGTTGTTGTCCGACACCAGTTGCGACAGGATCAGGCCCAGGCGCACGCGGCGCTCGGCCTTGTCGGCGAACATCTCGGCCGGGAACGGCATGCTCTTGACGTCCATGCCGCGCTGCATCATGTCCTGGCGGGTCATCTCGGCCAGGCGCTCCGAATCCTGCTGGATCATGGCCTTCGGCACGTCGATGTCGGTGGCCTTGACCAGCGCGTCCATCACGGCTTCCTTGTTGCGGGCCTTGATGCGGGCGGTGACTTCACGCTCCAGGTTGGTCTTGATGTCGGCGCGCATCTTCTCGATCGAACCGTCTTCGATGCCCAGCGACTTGGCGAACTCGGCGTCGACTTCCGGCATGTGCGCCCACTCGAGCTTGTTCAGGGTGATGGTGAACTCGGCAGTCTTGCCGGCCACATCCTTGCCGTGGTAATCCTCCGGGAAAGCCAGCGGGAAGGTTTTGCTTTCGCCGACTTTCAGGCCGACGGTGGCGGCTTCGAATTCCGGCAGCATGCGGCCTTCGCCCAGCACGAACGCGTAGTTCTCGGCCTTGCCGCCGGCGAATTCTTCGCCGTCGATCTTGCCGACGAAGTCCACGGTCACGCGGTCGCCGTTGGCGGCAACGGCTTCGCCGCCGGTGCCGTGTTCGCCTTCTTCACCCTTGGTGTGGTAGTGCACGCGCTGCTTGCGCAGGATGTCGATGGTCTTGTCGATCTCGGCATCGGTCACGTCGGCGGCGACGGTCTCGACCTCGACATTGGCCAGGTCGCCGATCACGACGTCCGGATAGACTTCGAAGGTCGCGTCGAAGGCGAGCATGCCTTCCGGTGCGTCTTGTTTCGGTTCGATTTTCGGGAAGCCGGCAACGCGCAGCTGGTTCTCGTTGGCTGCTTCGTTGAACGCGCGGCCGACCTTGTCGTTCAGCACGTCCGACTCGATCTGGTAGCCGTATTGCGCCGCGACCATCTTGAGCGGCACCTTGCCGGGGCGGAAGCCCGGGGCCTTTGCCGTCTTGGCCTGCTTCTTGAGGCGCTTTTCGACCTCCGTACGGACGTCAGCTACCGGAAAAGTGATCGTCAAGCGACGCTCGAGTTTACCCAGGGTTTCGACTGCAGTTGCCATTGTAAAAATCGTCCAAAAAAATAATTATTCGTGGTGCGAGGAGGGGGACTCGAACCCCCACACCATTGCTGGCGTCAGGACCTAAACCTGGTGCGTCTACCAATTTCGCCATCCTCGCGCAGGATGCATTTTTGCCGCAAAAACAAAGGGCGCCCGACAGTGAAACCGGCCGCCCTGCACTCCTCTGTTTAGGGGCTACAACTTCAAACAATTATTTTACTGGATTTTCTGTCACTATTGGGCGTTTTTTGCTAGGCGTGCGGGTGCGTACAGCTCATCCGTATGAGTCAGGGGCATCTCATCGGTATCCGCATCCGGTTTCTCATCCATATTGACCGAGGAGAACGGCGGGCGCGCATGCCATCCGGCCGCCGCCAGCCCCGGTTCAGACATCGTCCGCGAACACGATGCGGCCCGGGCCGGATCGCTTGGCGGCGTACATCGCCGCATCCGCGCGCCGCAGCAGCGTCTCGGCGTCGTGGCCGTGCCTGCCGAAGACGCTGATGCCGATGCTGCAGGTCGGCACCACCGTCATCCCGGCCACGGCCAGCGGCTGGGCGATCCCGTCCCTCACCTTGCGCAGGAATTCCATCACCCCGCGCGGATCGCAGCCGGCGCCGCTGCCATGCAGCGAGACGAGCACGAACTCGTCGCCGCCGAGGCGCGCGATCATGTCGGTCTGGCGGATGCAGCGCGAAATGCGCTCGGCAACGGTGCGCAACAGCAGGTCGCCCGCTTCGTGGCCGTGTTCGTCGTTCAGGCGCTTCAGCCCATCCAGGTCGATGAACGCCACGGCCAGCCCGGCCTTGCCGGCCGCGCCGGCGCGTACTTCGCGGCCAAGGCGCTCCATCAGCGTCCGGCGGTTGGGAAGGCCGGTCAACGCATCGAAGCCTGCCAGGTGGATGAGTTCTTCCTCGGCCTGGTGGGCCGCGGTGACGTCCACGAAGGTGAATACATGGTGCGACGCGCTGCCGTCGGGCGCGCAGATGGTGGCAAGGCGCACCTCGCACCAGAACTGGGAACCGTCCTTGCGCGCCAGGCGCAGCACGCGCTGCTGGCCGTGGCGGGCGATCAAGGCGCCGCGGCCCAAGCGCTCCCCGGCTTCCCCCGCGCCTGCGGATTGCCCCGCCTGCGTGCGCTGCGCGTCGGCACCGTCATCCACGCGCCCGCACAGGAAACGCTCGATACTGCAACGCTTCGCTTCCGCCGCTGCGAACCCGGTCAAGCCTTCGAAGGCGGGATTGGTATAGATGACCGGAAAGTCCTGGTCTGCAGCACAGGTAATGAGGATGCCGTCCTGGCTCGACTCGACTGCGCGGTCACGGATCCGGGCAACCTCGTCGGCGCCGACGCGCGCCGTGATGTCGCGCGAGATCCCGACGATCCCGGCAACCTCCCCGTGTTCGTCGTGGAAAGGAAACTTGGTCGTCGAGAAATACCGCAAGGGGCCGTCCCTGGTCACGTTTTCCTCGACCTGGTCGATGATCGGCTGGCCGGTGCGGATGATCGCCTGCTCGTCCGTGAAGAAGCGCTGGCCGCAGGCGAGCGGAAAGAAATCCAGGTCGGACTTCCCGATCAGTGCCGGCACATCGTCGCGGCCGAGGATGCCGACCGCGGCCGCCCGGTTGCCGAAAATGAAGCGGCCGTTGCGATCCTTGGCATAGATATGGTCGGGCATGTTGTCGACGAGGGTCCGCAGCAAGCCGAGTTCGTTAGTGGCGGCGCTGTTGCGCGCGGCTTCGTCGGCGCCGCGCGGGCCCGCGTGCCCGATGTGCGTTCCCGCCAGGCGCAGCGCCCCCAGCTCCGCCAGTTGCACCAGCGCCGCGGCGTCGACCGCGGCCCCATCGGCCAGCGTGAAACACAGCGCACCCAGCACGCCGGCCCCGTCGGCAGACAGCGCGACAGCGACGAAACGCGTCCCCGCCACCGCATGCGTGGCGATCGTCCCCGGACGCAGTCCCTCCAGCAGCAGCCCGGCGACATCCGCCAGCCGCTCGGGCGCGAACGGGACCCTGGCACGGCTGCGATAGCCGCACACCTGGGGAAGCCCAGCCGCGCGCACGCCCACGAAGCTGTGGTCGAAGCGCGTCGTCTCGTGCAGCAGTTCGCCGATACGCTCGCACAACGCGAGCCCGGTTGCCGCCCCCAGGCGCAGCGCCAGGCCGGCGCCGGCCGCCAGCCTGGCCTGCAGCTGGCGCAGTTCGGGCAGCTCCGGCAGCGCGGACGCATGGTCGTTCTGGCCCGCCCCGCCGGCCTGGTACTGTGAAATATGCAAAACGGTCTCGCTCAATGCACGCGTGCGGCGTCAGGATCGCCGCTTCTCGCTGCGAGCAGCGTAGCACCGCCTTGCCTGCAGTTCAATTTGAAGCAGCCCGCCAAGCCCTCCAATGCCGAATATGTTGCTCTTAGACAACGAAACGGAGTATCCCCCCGTCGCGGGGCCAGGGCAAGGCGCAAGCGCGCGCTCAGGCGCCCGCCGTCCCGGCCGGTTTCCTGACACGGAACCAGGCCGCGTACAAGGCCGGCAGGAACAGCAGCGTCAAGGCCGTCGCCACCAGCAGCCCGCCCATGATCGCCACCGCCATCGGTCCCCAGAACACCGAGCGCGACAGCGGAATCATCGCCAGTGCCGCCGCCGCAGCCGTCAGCAGGATCGGACGGCAGCGCCGCACCGCCGCTTCGACGATCGCATCCCAGGGCTCGGCCCCGCCGGCGATGTCCTGCTCGATCTGGTCGACCAGGATGACGGAATTACGGATGATCATGCCGAACAGCGCGATCACGCCGAGGTTGGCCACGAAGCCGAACGGGCGGTCGAAGACCAGCAATGCCATTGCCGCACCGGCAATGCCCAACGGGCCGGTGAGGAACACCAGCAGCGAGCGCGAGAAGCTGTGCAGCTGCAGCATCAGCAACGTGAACACGATGAACAGCACCAGCGGCACGTTGGCCATGATCGATGCTTCCGCCTCCGAACTGTCCGCCGCGGCCCCTTCCACCGTCACGCGGTAGCCGGCCGGCAGCCTGGCGCGGATGGCGGCCAGTTTCTCGTCCACCTGGGCGGTGACGGTCGGCCCCTGGATACCTTCGACCACGTCGGACTGCACCATGATGGCCCACTCGCGGCCTTCGCGCCACACCACGCCGGGCTCCCACGCAAAGTGCACGCGCGCCACCTGCCCGACCGGCACGGCCCCGCCGCCGCTCGTCGGCACCAGCGCTTCCGACAGGCGCGTGATGGTCGAACGCTCCTCGACAGGCTGGCGTACCACGATGTCGATCAGCCGGTTGGTTTCGCGGAACTGCCCGACCGGCGTGCCGCTCAGGGTGGTATTGATGACGCGCCGCACCGTCTGCGAGGTCACGCCCAGGGCGCGCAGCTTGTCCTGGTCGAGGTCCAGGCGCAAGACCTTCACCGCCTCGTTCCAGTTGTCGTTCACGCCCACCGTGTTCGGGTTCGCGCGCATGGTTTCCTTGACCTCGTCGGCCAGCGTTCGCACGATCCCGATGTCCGGCCCCAGCACCTGGAACTGCACCGGATAGGCCACCGGCGGGCCGTTCGGCAGCAGTTTCACACGCCCGCGCACCTCGGGGAAGTCGTTGCGGAAGGCTTCCTCTATCCTCAAGCGCAGGCGCTCCCTCGCCTCGGCGTCCACGGGCAGCACCACCAGCTGCGACACGTTCGACTGCGGGAAGATCTGGTCCAGCGGCAGGTAGAAGCGCGGGCTGCCGGTGCCGACGTAGCTGGTCACGCTCTCCACGCCCTCCTGCTGCCCCAGGAATGCCTCGAAGCGCCTCACGACCGCCTCGTTGGCCGCGAAGCTCGTGCCTTCGGGCGACCACATCTCCACCATCAGCTCGGGGCGGCTGGAATCGGGGAAGAACTGCTTCTCGATGAAGTTAAAGCCGAACACGCCGAGCGCGAACACGCCCAGGCTCAGCGCGATCGTCGTCTTGCGCCATTCCACGCAGCGGTTCACCAGGCGGCGAAAGCGCTCGTACCCCGGGCTGTCGAACACGTCGTGCGAGGATTCGCCCTGGCCGTGCGGCTTCACGCGCAGCAGGATGTAGCCGATGTACGGCGTGAACACCACCGCCGCCACCCACGATACCAGGAGGGCCAGCGCATTTACCGAGAACATGGTGAAGGTGTACTCGCCGGCGGTCGACTTGGCCAGGCCGATCGGCAGGAAGCCCGCCGCGGTGATCAGGGTGCCGGTCAGCATCGGCATCGCGGTCGAGGTGTAGGCAAAGGTCGCCGCCTCGAAGCGCGACAGGCCCTCTTCCATTTTCCGCACCATCATCTCCACCGCGATGATGGCGTCGTCCACCAGCAGGCCGAGCGCGATGATCAGGGCGCCAAGCGAGATCTTGTGCAGCGAGATGTCGAGCAGGCGCATGAAGAGGAAGGTGATCGCCAGCACCAGCGGAATGGTCAGGGCCACCACCAGGCCGGGGCGCACGTCGATGCGCAGCTTCGGCTTGGTATGCAGGCCCAGCGCAATGAAGGACACGGCGAGCACGATGATCACCGCCTCGACCAGCACCTTGACGAACTCGTCGACCGAAGCCGTGACCGCCTGCGGCTGGTCGGCCACGCGTTCGAGCTCGATCCCGACCGGCAGCTGGGCGCGGATCGCTGCCACCGTCGCAGCGAGCCCCTCGCCCAGCTTGATGATGTTCCCGCCCTTCTCCATCGACACGCCCAGGCCGATCACTTCCTTGCCGTTGTAGCGCATCTTGTCCCGGGGCGGGTCCTGGTAGCCGCGCTTCACGGTGGCGAAGTCGCCCAGGCGGAAGGTGGTGCCGTTGGCCCGCAGCTGCAGGTTTTCCAGCAGCTGGGTGGTCTTCAGGGCGCCGGTGACGCGCACCTGCAGGTAGTCGGTGGGCGTGACCAGCACGCCGCTGGCCTCGACCTGGTTCTGGGTCGCGATCTGGTTGACGATCTGTTCGAAGGGCACGCCGAGCTGGGCAAACTTCTTGCTGGAGAACTCGATGTAGATCTTCTCGTCCTGGACGCCGAACTGCTCGACTTTCGCCACCAGCGGCACCTTCAGCAGTTGCTGGCGCACGAAATCGGCGTAGTCGCGCATCTCGGCATGGGTGAAGCCGTCGCCCGAGAGCGCGAAGATGGAGCCGTAGGTGTCGCCGAACTCGTCGTTGAAGAAGGGTCCGACCACTCCCTGCGGCAGGGTGGCGGCCATGTCGCCGATTTTCTTGCGCACCTGGTACCAGGCCGGCATGGTCTCGGCGGGCGGCGTCGATTCGCGCAGCTCGATGATGATGGTGGTCTCGCCCGGCTTGGAGAAGCTGCGGATGCGGTCGACGTAGGGCGTCTCCTGCAGCGTGCGCTCGAGCGGGTCGGTCACCTGTTCGGCCATCTGCACGGCCGTGGCGCCCGGCCACACGGCGCTGACGACCATGGCGCGGAAGGTGAACGGCGGATCCTCGTCCTGGCCCAGCTGCTGGTAGCTCAGGATGCCGAAGATGAGCAGCGCGGCGATCAGGTAGCGCGTGAGCGGGATATGTTCCAGCGCCCAGCGCGACAGGTTGAAGCCCCTCATCGGCGCCCCCCGGCAGGGTCGCCCCCGGTGCTGCTTGCAGCGCTACCCTCCGTGCCGCCGTCGTTGCCGGCGGCCGTGCCGGCGCCGACCGCGGCCGCTTCGGTGTCGCCGCGGCGCGCGATGTCGGCCGTCAGGATGCGCACCTTCTGGCCCGGCTTGAGCAGGTGCACGCCGGCCGTCACCACCGTCTGGCCCGGCTGCACGCCTGCGGACAGGACGATGTCGTTGCCCGACTGGCCCGCCACTTGCACGCGGCGCAGCTGCACCGCGCGGTTCTCGACCACCCAGACGCTGGTTGCGCCCTTGTCCTGCACCAGGGCGCTGAGCGGTACGCGCAGGCCGGCGGCACCGGCCTCGGCCGCCGCCGCCATGTCCACGGTGGCGGTCATGCCGAGGCGGATATCCGGGCGCGCCGGGATGGCTACCTTGACCATGTAGGTCCGGGTCGCCGGGTCGGCCACGGGAGAAACTTCGCGGATCCGGCCGGGAATGGCTTCGTCGCGGTGGGCCCACAGGCGTACCCTGACGTCGCTGGCCTGGCGCAGTTGCTCGACGCGGTCTTCGGGAATGCCGATGACCACTTCCTTTTCGTCGGTGCGCGCCACGCGCACGACCGGGGCGCCGGCCGCGACCACCTGGCCGACTTCGGCGTCGATGGCCGTCACGACGCCGTCGGCATCCGACGCCAGGTTGGCGTAGCCGGCCTGGTTCGACTGGCCGCGCAAGCCCGCACGGGCGGCGTCCACGTTGGCCTGGGCGGCGCGCAGGGCAGCCTGCTTGGCGTCGAGCACCGCCTGGCTGACGAAGTTCTGCGCGCGCAGGTTCTGGTGGCGCTTGAAATCGGCCTGGGCCAGGTCGCGTTCGGTCTCGGCCGCGCGCAGCGTGGCGCGCGCCTGCGCCTCGGCCAGGCGCAGGTCTTGCGGATCGAGGCGCATCAGGACCTGGCCGTCCTTCACGCTGGCCCCCACGTCCACCCGGCGCTCGACGATCTTGCCGCCCACCCGGAAGCCGAGGCGCGATTCATAGCGCGCCCGCACATCGCCCGAGAATTCGAAGCGCTCGCTCCCGTCGCCGGCGGCCAGCGTGATCACCCGGACCGGGCGCACGTCTTCGGTTTTCGGGGCGGGTTTGTCGCAGGCGGCGAGCAGGGCCGCGAGCAGCGGCGCCGCAAGCAGGGTGGAACGGAAAGACGGGGAGGCAAGCACGCTGGATCCTTTGTCGATGAACTGCGCGCGACATTATTCAAGATGAATACTGCGGCATTTGTAACCGAGCAATTATAATCATTGAAACAGTGAAACAATTGGCTTTAGAGTCCTTAGTCGAATATGCCCGTCGAGCACTACGAAAACTTTCCCGTTGCGTCCATCCTGATGCCGCGGCGCCTGGCGCCGGCCGTCGAGGCGATCTACGCCTTCGCACGCAGCGCCGACGACATCGCCGATGAGGGCGACGCCGCGCCGGCCGAGCGCCTGGCGGCGCTGGCGCGCTACGGCGAGCAACTGGACGGCATCGGGCGCGGCGTGGTGCCGGCCGACCCGATGTTCGCGCGCCTGGGCCGGGTGGTCGCGCAATTCCGGCTGCCGGTCGGTCCCATGCACGACCTGCTCTCGGCGTTCAGCCAGGACGTGGTCACCACCCGCTACCCCGACTACAGCGCGCTGCTCGACTACTGCCGCAGGTCCGCCAATCCCGTCGGGCGCCTGATGCTGGAACTCTACGAGGCGGTGGACGAGCCCAACCTGCGCGATTCGGACGCGATCTGCACCGCCCTGCAGCTCATCAATTTCTGGCAGGACGTCGCCATCGACCTGGCCAAAGGCCGCATCTACCTGCCGCAGGAAGACCTGGAGCGCCACGGCGTGACCGAAGCCGACCTCGCCGCCGGCCCGGCCACGCCGGCCTGGCGCGCCCTGATGCGCTTCGAGGTCGAGCGCGCCCGCGCACTGATGCTGGCCGGCGCGCCGCTGGTACACAGGCTGCCGGGCCGCATCGGCTGGGAACTGCGCCTGATCGTGCAGGGCGGCCTGCGCATCCTGGAAGCGATCGAGCGGGCCGATTACGACGTGTTCGGGCGCCGCCCCACACTGCAGCCGTCCGACTGGTTCGTGATGGGCTGGCGTGCCCTGCGGATGTGAAGCGGACCTGTCGCGCCGCGCATCGGCTAAGATAGCGGATTCGCATCGCAAAAATACCAATAGCAATCAATACATGTCTCCCGACGAATACTGCCAGCAAAAGACCGTCCAGAGCGGCTCCAGCTTCTATTACAGCTTCCTGTTCCTGCCGCCCGAGCGCCGGCGCGCCATCACGGCGCTGTACGCGTTCTGCCGCGAAGTCGACGACACCGTCGACGAGACCAGCGACACGTCGGTGGCCCGCATCAAGCTGGCCTGGTGGCGCACCGAAGTCTCGACCATGTACAAGGGCACGCCGACCCATCCGGTAACCCAGGCGCTGCAGCCGCACATCGCGCCCTGCAAGCTGGAAGAGCAGCACCTGCAGGCGATCATCGACGGCATGGAGATGGACCTCGACCAGAGCCGCTACCTGGATTACGCCGGCCTGCAGAAATACTGCTGGCGGGTCGCGGGCGTGGTCGGCATCCTGTCGGCCAGCATCTTCGGCTACACCAACCCGCAGACCCTGGCCTATGCCGAGAAGCTGGGCCTGGCCTTCCAGCTGACCAACATCATCCGCGACGTCGGCGACGACGCGCGCAAGGGCCGCATCTACCTGCCCGTGAACGAACTCCAGCAGTTCAACGTGACAGCAAGCGACATCCTCAACTTCCGCCACAGCGAAAAGTTCGAGGCGCTGATGCAGTTCCAGACCGATCGCGCGCAGAAGACCTACGACGAGGCGCTGGCCCTGCTGCCCAAGGAAGATCGCCGCGCCCAGCGCCCGGGCCTGATGATGGCCGCCATCTACCGCACCCTGCTCGACGAGATCGAGCGCGACCGTTTCCACGTGCTGAACCAGCGCATCTCGCTGACGCCGCTGCGCAAGCTGTGGCTGGCGTGGAAGACCTATGTCCGTGCCTGACAGGCCGCGCGAGCGGGGCCTGCGCGTCCTGGTGGCCGGGGGCGGCTGGGCCGGCTGCGCCGCCGCGGTGGAACTGGCGCGATGCGGCGCGCAGGTCACGCTGGTGGAAAGCGCACGCACCCTGGGCGGCCGGGCCCGCGGCGTGGACGTGCACGGCAGCACGCTCGACAACGGCCAGCACATCCTGCTGGGCGCCTATGGCGAAACCCTGCGCCTGTTGCGCCTGGTCGGCATCGACCCCGATACCGCCCTGCTGCGCCTGCCCGTGCAGATGCGCTATCCCGAGGGCGGGGGCGGCATGGATTTCATCGCGCCGCGCCTGCCCGCCCCGCTGCACCTGGCCGTCGCGCTGCTGCGCGCCAGGGGCCTGGCGCGCGAAGACAAGATGGCCTTGGCCCGCTTCACCAGCACCGCCCGCTGGATGGGCTGGGTGCTGTACAACGATTGCACGGTGGACGAGCTTCTCGCGCGTTATGACCAGACCCCGCGCCTGAACCGGCTGCTGTGGCACCCCCTGTGCATCGCCGCGCTCAACACGCCGCCGTCGCGGGCGTCGGCCAAGGTGTTCCTGGCCGTGCTGCGCGACAGCCTCGGCGCCAAGCGCCGCGCCGCTTCCGACATGCTGCTGCCGCGGATGGAAATGGGCGCCCTGTTCCCGGACGCGGCCGCCGCGTATGTAAGGGAGCATGGCGGCGCCGTGCGCACCGGCGTCAGGCTGCAGGGCCTGGCCCGTGCCGGCGACGGCGCCGGCTGGCAGGCCACGCTCATGGGCGCCGGTTCCGCCGGCAATTCCGGTGCCAATGCGGGCGGCGATGAACCCTTCGACGCAGTGGTGCTGGCGACGCCGGCCACGCAATCCGCGGCGCTGCTGGCGCCCTTTGCGCAGGCCGCCCAGGTCGCCGGCCAGCTGTCCGCGCTCGCCTATGAACCGATCGCCACCTGCTACCTGCAATACGACCCGTCGGTCCGGCTCGGCCTGCCCTTCTACGCCCTGCTCGACGACCCGGCCGAAGGCCGCTGGGGCCAGTTCGCCTTCGACCGGGGGCAGCTCGACGCTGCCCAGCCGGGGCTGCTGGCGGTCGTGGTCAGCGCCGCGGGCGACGCCGCCGGACTCGACCAGGATGCGCTGGCGGCCGGCATCGCGCGCCAGCTGGCGCAGGACCTGGGCGACCCAAGGCTTGCTGCGCCGCAGTGGAGCCGGGTGATCACCGAGAAGCGCGCCACCTTTTCCTGCACCCCGGGGCTGCAGCGTCCAGGCGTCGAGACCCCGCTGCCGGGCCTGGTCCTGGCCGGGGACTACACGGACAGCGACTACCCGGCAACGCTGGAAACCGCAGTGCGCAGCGGGCTTGCCGCCGCGAAGGTTATCCGCTCCCACGGCACCCTGCCCCGCGAAAAACGCAGCCTGTCGCACAGCGGTGGCCCCGGTGCCCCGACTTCCGTAAGGTAGCACCATCGATACAGGTCTTACGGAACACTTAACATGAACAACTTCCAACTCGGAATGCGCACCCTGGCCCTGGTGGCCTTCGTTGCCGCCGTCACCGCCGTGCTGGTCATGCCGGAACTCATCGGCGGCTCCGCGCCGGATACCGCGCTCGCGATCGGCGCCTTCCCGGTCCTGGCGCACCATTGAACCAGAGGCCAGCCGGGACACAGCAGCACATGGGCAAACTGGAATATCTCGACGCGCTCAAGCGGGCCATGCACGGCCTGCCACCGGAGACGCAAGCCAAGACGCTGGCCTGGTACGAGCAGCGCTTCGTCGACGGCATCGCGGCCGGTCGCACGGAAGCAGGCATCGCGGACGAACTGGGCGACCCGCGCAAGGTGGCGGTGACGCTGCGCGCGAGCGCCCACATGAACGCCTTCGCGGAAAAGAAAAACCCCGGGAACGCGTTGCGCCTGCTCGTCTCCGGCGCCGGCCTGCTGGTCTTCAACCTGTTCATGGCGATTCCGGCCGCGGTCTACGCCGCCCTGCTGGTTGCCCTGTACGGCTGCGCGCTGGGCTTCTACGTGGCGGGCATCGCCATCACCGCCAGCGGCCTGGCCGGGGCCAACGAACTGGTGCTCAGCAATCCGCTGCACCGGGTCGTGATCACCGAGGACGGCGAGCGCCGCGAAACCCGCGACAGCGTGCGCACCCGGGTGTCGATCGGCGAACACGGCATCCACGTGGTCGAGGAAGACGCGCAACCGGAGCCGGAAGCCGGGGCCAATCCGGACGAGGCCGCGAAGTCGAAGGCGGTGATCCGCCGCGCCGGGAAGGTCGCCGATGCCGGCATCCAGATCACCACCGACATGGACAAGGAGTCGCGTACCACCCAGACGCTGTTCGGCCTGGGCATGGTGCTGGGCGGAATCGCGCTGTTCCTGCTCTCGCTCGTCATCACCAAGTACACGTTCATCGGCCTGAAGCGCTACGTCCGCATGAACCTGTCGCTGCTGAGGGGGAGCTGACATGCGCGCACTGCTCAAGGTCGGCTTCAGCCTCCTGCTGCTGGCCTTCGTCCTCATCGGCCTGAGCTACAGCATGCTGCGCGCCAACGGCGTCGCCTCTGCAAGCGAAGGCCGCCAGGTGGCCAGCGAGACCCGCCCGGTCCCGGCCGGCATCACGGCGGTCGACCTGAACGGCCCGATCGACCTGACCCTGCGCTACGGCGCCACGCCGTCCCTGAAAGTGCGTGGCGAAGCGCGCCTGCTGGGCAACGTGGACGTGACCCGGGAGGGCGCGATCCTGCACGTCGGCATCCGCGGCATGGTGCTGCGCCACCGCCGCCCGCTCGAAGTGGAACTGGTGCTCCCGAGCCTGGCCAGCGTGACCGTGGACGGCAGCGGCGACAGCACCGTCAACGGCTTCTCGGGCGAGCGCATCGAGGTGCGCATGGAAGGACCGGGCAGCCTGCGCTTCAACGGGCGCTTCCGCCAGGTCAATGCCGCCCTCAGCGGCAGCGGCGAGCTGGACCTGAACGCGGGTGCGGGGGTCGACCGTTTCGAGGCGGCCCTCACGGGTTCGGGAAGCCTGACGATCGTCGGCAGCGCCCGCGAGCTGCATGCCACCGCCAGCGGCTCGGGCGAACTCGATGCGCGCCACCTGCGCGCGGCCAGCGTCGAAGTCGGCCAGACCGGCTCCGGCAGCAGCACGGTGCAGGCAAGGCAGAGGGTCAAGGCATCGATTTCCGGCAGCGGCGACATCGAGGTCTTCGGCAATCCGGCCGAGCGCAGCATCAGCCGCAGCGGCAGCGGCAGCGTCACGTTCCCGGATTGAGCGTTCAGGTCTTGCCGAGCCAGGCCAGCGCGTCGCGCCCCGCCGCGCGGCCGCTGCCGAAACAGGCGGTGAGCAGGTAGCCGCCGGTCGGCGCCTCCCAGTCGACCATCTCTCCCGCCACGAACACACCCGGCAGCGCGTGCAACATCGCGCTGCCCTGCTCCAGCGCCTCGAAACGCACCCCGCCGGCGCTGCTGATCGCCTCGTCGATCGGGCGCGGACGTTGCAATACCAGCGGCAGGGCCTTGAGCGCCGCGGCCAGGCGCGCCGGGTTTCCGTACGCTTCCTTCGACAGGCACTCGTGCAGCAGGCCAGCCTTCACGCCCTTGATGCCCAGGCGCCCCTGGAGGTGGCTTGCCATCGAGCGCGAACCGCGCGGGCGCTCCACTTCGGCCGCCACGCGCGCGGCGTCGAGGTCGGGCAGCAGGTCGAGCCAGATGGTGGTGCTGCCGTGCTGCGCGATCTGGTCGCGCAGCGGCGCCGACAGGGCGTACACCAGGCTGCCCTCGATGCCGGTCTGGGTGACGACGAACTGCCCCTGGCGGCGCTGCATCGTCCCCTGCGCGTCGCGCCAGGCGACGGCGACGGTCGTCAGCGGCGCCCCCGCGTGCCTGGTGCTGAAATGCGCGCTCCAGTCGACGTCGAAGCCGCAATTCGACGGCACCAGCGGCGCAACGTCCACCCCGCGCTCGCGCAGCAGCGGGACCCAGGCGCCGTCCGAGCCGAGACGCGCCCAGCTCGCCCCGCCCAGGGCGAGCACGGTGGCCTGCGCCTGCACCATGGATTCCCCCTCGGGCGTGGCGAAGCGCAAGCGGCCATCCTGCCAGCCCAGCCAGCGGTGCCGCATGTGAAAGCGTACGCCGGCCTCGCGCAACCGGTGCAGCCAGGCGCGCAGCAGCGGCGCGGCCTTCATATCGGTCGGGAACACGCGGCCCGAGCTGCCGACGAAGGTGTCGATCCCGAGCGCATGGATCCAGTCGCGCACCGCCTGCGGGTCGAATCCGTCGAGCCAGCGCGTGACCTGCGCTTCGCGTGCGCCGTAGCGCGCCCGGAATGCCGGCAGCGCTTCGGAGTGCGTGATGTTCATGCCGCCCTTGCCCGCGAGCAGGAACTTGCGCCCGACGGAGGCCATGGCGTCGTACACGTCCACCTGCACCCCGCCGGCGGCCAGGGTTTCGGCCGCCATCAGGCCGGCGGGGCCGCCGCCGATGATGGCGACACGGGATGAAGTCGGTTGAACCAGGGTCATGGCGGATACGTCGGGACTGGGTGGGAGCGGCATTGTAGTCGAGAATGCACCCTGCTTGAACTGTGAACGACAATGTAAAGGGAGCTTGACACAGCGGGATTGTGCCCCTACGATGTAAAGCATACTTTACTTCACGGAGCGGCGCCATGTACCAGAAGCGGATCAACAACACCTACCTGCGCGAGCTGCTCGGCGGGCTCGTCCTGTACTGTGTCCTCCTGGTCGTCGCCATCCGCGTCGGCCGGCCGCTGGAGGACGGCGTGCCGCGCACCCTGCTGCTGGTATCTCCCATGATTGGATTCGGACTGATGCTGTGGGCGATCGCGCGCCACGTACGCCGGGTGGACGAATACATGCGCCAGCTCCTGCTCGAATCGGTCGCCCTCGGCGCCGGCATCACGGCCGGCCTCACCTTTACCTACGGCTTCCTCGAGACCGCCGGCTTTCCGCGCCTGTCGATGTTCGCGGTCTGGGGCGTGATGTGCGTGGCGACCGTCGCCGTATGCGCCGTGCGCAAGCTGGGCGGGCGATGAACAACCACATCAGGGCCTTGCGGGCCGCGCGCGGCTGGAGCCAGGCGGAACTGGCCGAGATGCTCCAGGTCTCGCGCCAGAGCGTGAACGCCATCGAGACCGGCCGCTACGACCCCAGCCTGCCGCTGGCTTTCGCCATCGCCCGCCTGTTCGGCCAACCCATCGAATCGATTTTCATCCCCGAAACGGAGACACCATGAAAGCAGCCGTCCTGATTACCCTGGCCCTGGGCGCCGCCCTACCCGCCCTACCCGCCATGTCCGCCATGTCCGCCATGTCCGCCCCGGTCACCCCGTCCGCCCAGGCCGCCGGACCGGCGCCCGCCGCCAACCGCTTCGCCATGCGCATCGCGCCGGCCGAACGTTTCGAGGTGGACGGCATGCTGGTCGAGCGCCACGGCCAGGGCGGACGACCCCTGGTCCTGGTGCCCGGCCTGGCGAGCGGCCCGTGGGTCTGGCAGGACCTGGTCCGCCGTTTCAGCGGCGAGCGCGCGGTGTACGTGGTGACCCTGCCCGGCTTCGACGGCCGCCCGGCGCCGCTGGGAGCGGCTGCCGATTCGCCGCTCGCCTCGGCGCGCGCCGCGCTCAGGGAACTCGTCACCTCGCGCCGGCTGGCCAAGCCGGTCCTGGTCGGCCACAGCCTGGGCGGCGCGCTCGCCCTGGCCGTGGCGCAAGACCTGCCGGCGCTCGTGGGCGGCGTCATCTCGGTCGACGGACTGCCGGTGTTCCCCGGCACCGAGGACCTGGCGCCGGAACAGCGTCCGATGATGGCGGCCGCGGTGCGGCAGCGGGTCGACGCGGCCGCGCCGGATGCCTACGCGAACCAGCAACAGCAGTACATGCGCACCCAGGGCCTGGTGGACATGGGCAAGGCCGCCGACCTGGCGGCGCTGGCGCTGCGCAGCGACCGCACCGCCGTCGGCGCCTACATGGCCGACCTGCTGGCGGCCGACCTGCGCCCGGGGCTGCCGAAGATCACCGCCCCGGTGCTGGTGCTGGTACCCTATTTCGCGCCGGACGCCGGCCAGGACGGGATCACCGCGCCGATGAAGCTCGATCACTACCGCAGCCTGCTCGAGGGCACCCCCAGGCTCGAACTGGCGCCGGTCATGAACGCGCGCCACTTCGCCATGATCGACCAACCCGACGCCGTTGCCGGCGCCGTCCGCCAGTTCCTCGACCGCCTCTGAAGGAGCCTGCCATGTCGAAGTTCAATACGGTAATCCACTGGAGCGGCCAGTATCTGCTGGCCGCGAGTTCGATGTTCATGCTGCTTGAAGTCATCGACATGCTGCGCGGCGAAGCCTTCGGCGCCGCCTGGCGCGAATCGCTGGCCTGGGCGGTACTGGCCGCCGCCATCTTCATCGGTTCGCGCTACTACCAGGCGAAACGGGGCGCGGCCTGCGCCGTCTGCAAGGACCCGCCGGCCAGGGGCTGACTTCTCCATCCTCCGCGATGCATCAAGGCGGACCCGGGGCGGCGATGCAAGAATGCCGCCTTGAATGCCGCTACGGCAGATGTATGCATTTGTCATACCTGCAAGATTCTGCTTGACAATACAACTGGCAGGAATATTCTTGTATCCGCTATAACGAACGATGGCCTCCCGCTCGACGAGGCGGCCACGATTCGTCTGGCAGTCCGTTTCAACATCTTGGAGGATGTGTATGTCGGTTAAGACAAGGACAGCAATGTCCCGCAGGACGATGCTGGGCGCAATCGCGACCAGTCCGCTCTGGATGCAGTCCGCATGGGCGCAGCCGGGCAAGCTCAAAATCTCCCATCAATTCCCCGGCGGCAGCATCGCGCAAGGCGACTTCCGCGACCGGTTGTGCCGGATGTTCGCGGCCGACGTCGAGCGGCGCACCCGCGGCGCGCTGAAGTTCTCGATCTATCCCGGCTCCACGCTGATGGGCGCCAACGCCCAGATCCCGGCGCTGCGCAGCGGCACGCTGGACATGGCGCTGGTCCCCCTGTCGTACGCGGGGGCCGAGGCGCCAGAGGCCAACATCGGCCTGATGCCGGCGCTGGTCACCTCGTACGAACAGGGCTTCGGATGGAAGAACGCTCCCGTCGGGCGCGAACTCACCCGCATCCTGAACGACCAGGGCCTGGTGATCGTGAGCTGGATCTGGCAGGCCGGCGGGGTTGCCTCGCGCGAAAAACCGATCCTGTATCCCGAGGACGTGGCCGGCATGCGGGTGCGCGGCGGCTCGCACGAGATGGACCGCCTGCTGGCGGACGCCGGCGCCACGGCGGTGAGCATGCCCTCGAACGAGATCCAGGCCGCGATGCGTAGCGGCAGCCTCGACGCGGCCCTGACTTCCTCGACCTCGCTGATGTCGTTCCGCCTGCAGGATGCCTCGCGCGCCCTGACCACGGCGCGCGGCGGCGCCTACTGGTTCATGTTCGAGCCGCTGATGATGTCGCGTACCGTGTACGACCGCCTCAGCAAGCCGCAGCAGGCGGCCGTGATGGCGGTCGGTGCGCAGCTGGAAGCCTTCGCGCTCAAGTCCGCGCGCGCCGACGATGCGGCGGTGGCCTCGGTCTATCGCGCGCGCGGCGCCCAGGTCGTGGACCTGAATGCGGACGCCTTGCGCAAGTGGCAGGCGATCGCGCGCACCAACGCGTGGCGCGAGTTCGGGGAGCGCAACGGCAATTGCGCCAGGCTGCTGGAGCTGGCGGAGCAGTCGATCGTGGTGATCTGAGCGTCGCGGGGCGGCTGGCGCTGCCGCCCGCCCCGCGCGCTACCCGCCCGTCACCGGCGGAAAGAACGCCACCTCGGCGCCATCCGTCACGGCCGTATCGGGCCCGCACATCACCTGGTTGCAGGCCATGCGCACGGCGCGCCCCTGGCCCAGCGCCTCGGCCCAGCTGCCGCCGCGCGCAACCAGCGCATCGCGCACCGTTCCCACCGTGGCCACGCCTTCCGGAAGCTCGAACGGCTCCTGTCCCGTGCCCACCGCTTCGCGCACCGACGCGAAGTATTTCAAGGTGATCTTCATCGTTGTCCCGCCATGATTCGTCAATGCTGCAGTTCCGCGAACGGAATGAAGCGCACCAGGTCGCCCTCGGCGATCGCCTGCCCCGGCGGATTGTCCACCAGGCCGTCGCCCCACACGGTGGACGTCAGCACGCCCGAGCCCTGGTTCGGGAACAGGTCCAGGCCTCCGGCCGCGTTCACGCGCACGCGCAGGAACTCGTTGCGGCGGTCGGCTTTCGGCAGCGAGAAGTCGGCGCGCATGGCATAGCCGCGCGGCTCCACCGGGCCGCTCGCGCCCTGCAGGCGCAACAGGAAGGGCCGCACGAACAGCAGGAAGGTGACGAAGCTGGAAACCGGGTTGCCGGGCAGGCCGATGAAGTGAGCAGCACCAGTGGAGCTGCTTGTGAAGCCACCCTCTTCTCTTCGCACTTCGCCGAAGGCCAGGGGCTTGCCCGGCTTGACGGCGATCTGCCACATGTCCAGCCGCCCTTCGCTTTCCACCGCCGGCTTGATGTGGTCTTCCTCGCCGACCGACACGCCGCCCGAGGTGATGATCAGGTCGTGTTCGCGCGCCGCCTCGCGCAGCGTGGCGCGCGTGGCCTCCAGCGAGTCGGGCACGATGCCGTAATCGGTCATCTCGCAACCGAAGTTCTCCAGCAGAGCGCGCAGGGTGAAGCGGTTCGAATTGTAGATCGCGCCCGGCTTGAGGGCCTCGCCCGGCATCGCCAGTTCGTCGCCGGTGAAGAACACCGCCACCCGGGCCCGGCGCCGCACCGGCAGCTGCGCCAGCCCGACCGAGGCCGCCAGGCCCAGCTCCTGGCCGCGCAGGCGGGTGCCGGCGGGCAGGATGACCGAGCCGGCCGCGACGTCTTCGCCGGTTCGCCGGATCCACTCGCCGGCGCGCGGCGCATGGCGCACGGTGACGCTGTCGCCCACCGCCTCGCACTGCTCCTGCATCACGACCGCATCGGCGCCCGGGGGGATCAGCGCCCCGGTGAAGATGCGCGCCGCCGTGCCCGGCGCCAGCGGCTCGCCGACAGTGCCGGCCGGGATGCGCTGCGCCACGCGCAGGGTCGCGCTGCCGCTTTCGCAATCGACCGCGCGCACGGCATAGCCGTCCATCTGCGTATTGTCGGCGGACGGGACGTCGATCATGGCATGCTGGTCCTCGGCCAGGACGCGGCCATTGGCTTCGAGCGTCGGCACCGTCTCGACGTCCGCCACCGGACGCACCGCGTCGAGCAGGGCGCTCAGCGCCTCGCGCACGGAAAGCATGGGCGCCCTCATCTCACAGCCCCGTGTGCCCGGCGATGTACGCCTTCATCGCGGCGACGTCCGGGCGCATCACGACAAAGCGCTGCGGCAGCGCCTCGATGTCCTCGAAGCCGGCCGGACGTTCGGCGTCCTGGCCCAGCGCTTCCAGGATGGTCTCGTTGAACTTCGCGGCCAGCGCGGTCTCCAGCACGATCATGGGCACACCGGGCCGCAGATGTTCGCGCGCGACCTTGATCCCGTCGGCCGTGTGGGTATCGATGGTGATGCCGTAGTCGTCCGCCACGTCGCGGATGGTCGCCAGGCGGTCCGCATGGGTCGATTTGCCGGATGCGAAGCCGTATTGGCCGACCAGCTTCCATTCGTCGCCATCGCTGCCCGGGCCGCCCGACAGGTCGAAGCCGCCGTGCGTGTCGACCTTGCGGAACAGCGCGTGGGTGCGCTCGGCATCGCGCCCGACCAGCTCGTACACGAAGCGCTCGAAGTTGGACGCTTTCGAGATGTCCATCGACGGGCTGCTGGTGTGGAAAGTCTCGGCCGGCTTGCGCACGCGGTAGACACCCGTGCGGAAGAACTCGTCGAGCACGTCGTTCTCGTTGGTGGCGGCTACCAGCTTGTCGATCGGCAGGCCCATCATGCGCGCGATGTGGCCGGCGCAGATGTTGCCGAAGTTCCCCGACGGGACCGTGAACGACACCTTCTGTTCGTTGCTGCTCGTGGCCGCCAGGTAGCCGCGGAAGTAGTACACCACCTGCGCCACCACGCGCGCCCAGTTGATCGAGTTGACGGTGCCGATCTTGTGGCGCGCCTTGAACGACAGGTCGTTCGACACCGCCTTGACCAGGTCCTGGCAATCGTCGAACACGCCTTCGACGGCGATGTTGAAGATGTTCGGGTCCTGCAGGCTGAACATCTGCGCGGTCTGGAAGGCGCTCATCTTACGGTGCGGCGACAGCATGAACACGCGCACGCCGCGCTTGCCGCGCATCGCGTACTCGGCGGCGCTGCCGGTGTCGCCCGAGGTGGCGCCGAAAATGTTCAGCTCGTCGTTGTTCTTCGCCAGCGCGTATTCGAACAGGTTGCCGAGCAGTTGCATCGCCATGTCCTTGAAGGCCAGCGTCGGGCCGTTCGACAGCGCCTGGAGGATGAGCTTACCCCCATCAGCGTCTTCCAGGACCCGCAGCGGAGTGATGTCGGCGCTTGACTCGTCGGCGCGCGCGTTGCGGTAGACCTGCGCCGTGTAGGTCTTCGCGCACAAGGCGCGCAGGTCTGCGTCGGGAATGTCGGTCGCAAACTTGCGCAGGATTTCATAGGCCAGTTCGGCGTAGGACAGCTTGCGCCAGGCGTCGAGCTCGGCGCCCGTCACCTGCGGGTACTCGGCCGGCAGGTACAGCCCGCCGTCCGGGGCGAGGCCCGCAAGCAGGATGTCGGAAAAACGCTGGGGATTGCGTGCTGCGGACGCGCTCGTCGCGCGGGTGGAGACGTAATGCATACGGGTAGGGATCCGGTTGGGGCCAAAGTTGAACTTTTATTATAGCGCCCGAATTGGATTGTATGCTGTGGTGCAAAAAAAGCTGGTGGCTGCCCAATAAAATTGGATCCCCGCCTGCGCGGGGATGACGCTTCTACGCATCCACAGGAAAAACCGTCGCCGGCTGCTCGAACACGTCGTTCCCGCGCAGGCGGGAACCCAAGTTGATCTTTGCTCAGCAAGCCGCGTGGTTGACGGTCACGACGTGGACGGCCAGGCCGCCCAGCGAGGTTTCCTTGTACTTGACCTGCATGTCCGCCCCGGTCTGGCGCATGGTTTCGATCACGTTGTCGAGGCTGACGAAGTGGGTGCCGTCGCCCTTCATGGCGAGCGAGGCCGCGGTGATCGCCTTGATCGCACCCATGCCGTTGCGCTCGATGCAGGGAATCTGCACCAGACCGCCGATCGGGTCGCAGGTCATGCCCAGGTGGTGCTCGATGCCGATCTCCGCCGCGTTCTCGATGCGTTCATTGGAACCGCCGAGCGCCGCCACCAGGCCGGCCGCCGCCATGGCGCAGGCCACGCCGACCTCGCCCTGGCAGCCGATCTCGGCGCCCGAGATCGAGGCATTCTTCTTGCACAGCATGCCGATCGCAGCGGAGGTGAGCAGGAAGTCGCGGATGCCCTTCGCCGGGTCGCTCGGGCGGCAGTCTTCCGCGTAGTAGCGCAACACCGCCGGGATGATGCCGGCCGCGCCGTTGGTCGGCGCCGTGACGACACGGCCGCCGGCCGCGTTCTCCTCGTTGACGGCCATCGCATACAGGGTCACGTGATGGGTCGCATCGTGCGGCAGCTCGTTGACCCGCTTGCCCTCCGTGCAGTGGGCCTGCTTCCACAGGTTCGCCGCGCGGCGCTTGACGTTCAGGCCGCCGGGCAACTGGCCCTCGGTGACCAGGCCGTGCGCGATACAGTCGCGCATCACCTGCCAGATGCGGTCCAGGCCCGCGTCCAGCTCGGCCTCGCTCATGCGCGCCAGCTCGTTCGCGCGCAGCATGTGCGGGATCGACAGGCCATGTTCCCGGCCATGGGCCAGCAGTTCGCCCATCGTGTTGAACGGGAACGGCACCGCGACGGCCGGCGCTTCGGCAGCGCGCGACTGGCTCTCGCCCGCCGCGGTGATGAAGCCGCCGCCGACCGAATAATAGATGCGCTCGATGATGCTGCCGTCGGCCAGCTTGAGCACGAACTTCATGCCGTTCGGGTGCTCGGGCAGCGTCGACTGCTTGTGCCAGACCAGGCCGGTGCGGTACTGGAACGGTACTTCTTTCTCGCCCAGCAGCCTCAAGATACCGTCCATCTCCGCCTCGGCCAGCTTGTCCTCGACCGCGTCCGGGTCGACGTGCTGCGGGGTTTCGCCCATCAGGCCGAGGATCACCGCCTTGTCGGTCGCATGGCCGACGCCGGTCAGCGCAAGGGAACCGTAGAGGTGGGCTTCGACGCCGACCGCTTCATCCAACGGGCCGCATTCGAGCAGGAAGCGGCGGGCCGCCACCATCGGGCCCACCGTGTGGGAGCTCGAAGGGCCGATACCGATCTTGAAAAGATCGAAAACACTCATGTCCATCTGTTGTCTCTGCTATTCGGTTTGTTATTGTTATATGTGACGAAAAAGATCAGGCGGCGCCAAGCGCCGCCCTGCCCCCAATGTGCGCCGAACCGATGCGCAACTGCGTGCGGCGGTGCATGCACCGCCGCATGGCCCGATCATGCGCTCACGCCGACGTCGACGTTCTTCAGCATGCTTGCCACCATCTCTTCCACGCCAATGCGCGCCTTCCAGCCCCAGTCGCCCTGCGCGCGGCTGTCGTCCAGGCTCTTCGGCCACGAGTCCGCGATCTGCTGGCGGCTGTCCGGCTGGTAGGCGATTTCGAATTCCGGCAGCGCCTTCTTGATGGCGGCGGCCAGTTCACGCGGGTTGAAGGATACGCCGGCCACGTTGTACGAGGAACGGATCGCGACCTTCTCGCCCGGGGCGTCCATCAGCTCGATGGTGGCGCGGATCGCGTCCGGCATGTAGATCATCGGCAGCGTGGTTTCCGGACCCAGGAAGCACTCGTAGGTCTCGCCCTTGAGCGCCGCGTGGAAGATGGCGATCGCGTAGTCGGTGGTACCGCCGCCCGGAGGCGACTTGAAGCTGATGATACCCGGATAGCGGATGCTACGCACGTCCACGCCGTACTTGCTGTGGTAGTACTCGCACAGGCGCTCGCCGGCCAGCTTGCTGATGCCGTAGATCGTGGTCGGATCCATGATCGTGTACTGCGGGGTGGACTCGGCCGGGGTATTCGGACCGAAGGCCGCGATCGACGAGGGCCAGAACACCTTCAGCGGCTTGCCGGCTTCGCCCCGCTCGCGCGCGACTTCCAGGATGTTCAGCAACCCGTCCATGTTCAGCGTCCATGCCTTCAACGGCGCCTTTTCGCCGGTGGCCGACAGCAGGGCCGCCAATTGGTACACCTGGGTGATCCCCTCGCTGTCGATCAGCCCGGCCAGGCGCTCCCTGTCGAGCACGTCGAGGCGGGTGTAGCGCGCGGCGCCGTAGACATTGTCCGCGCCGATGTCCGAGGCGATCACGTTGTCCTGGCCGTGCTGTTCCGCCAGGGCGGTGACCAGTTCGCTGCCGATCTGGCCGTTGGCGCCGATGATGAGGATCCGTTCCATGTGTATTCCGTTCTCGTGCGTTGTTCGTTGTTATATGTCTTTACTGGGCGCTCTTCAGGATGCCCAGCTCGCGGCCGGCCTGTTCGAAGGCTTTCAGGACGGTGTCGAGCTGCTCGCGGGTGTGCGCGGCCGACAGCTGCACGCGCACGCGCGCCTGGCCCATCGGCACCACCGGGTAGAAGAAGCCCGACAGCAGCACGCCCAGCTCGAACATGCGCGCCGCGAATTTCTGCGCGACCGGCGCATCGAACAGCATCACCGGCACCACCGGGTGCGTGCCCGGCTTGATGGTGAAGCCGATACGTTCGATCTCCTGGCGGAAGTAGGCGGTGTTCTCCATCAGGCGGTCGCGCAGCTCGGTCGACTTCGAGATCCGGTCGAGCACCGCCAGACTGGCGCCGGCGATCATCGGGGCCAGGGTGTTCGAGAACAGGTAAGGACGCGACTTCTGGCGCAGGGTCTCGATGACTTCGCGGCGGCCCGAGGTGAAGCCGCCCATGGCGCCGCCCAGGGCCTTGCCCAGGGTGCCGGTGATGATGTCGATTCTACCCATCACACCGCAGTGCTCGTGGGTGCCGCGCCCTAGCTTGCCCATGAAACCGGACGCATGCGATTCGTCGATCATGGTCAGGGCGTCGTACTTCTCGGCCAGCGCGACGATCTTGTCCAGCTGGGCGATGGTGCCGTCCATCGAGAACACGCCGTCGGTGACGATGATCTTGTGGCGCTTGCCCGCTTCCGTTGCTGCGACCAGCTGCTTTTCCAGGTCGGCCATGTCGTTGTTGGCGTAGCGGTAGCGCGCGGCCTTGCACAGGCGCACGCCGTCGATGATCGAGGCGTGGTTCAGGGCGTCCGAGATGATGGCGTCGTTCTCGTCGAACAGCGGCTCGAACACGCCGCCGTTGGCGTCGAACGCGGCGGCGTACAGGATGGTATCTTCGGTACCCAGGAATTCGGACAGCTTGCGCTCGAGTTCCTTGTGCACGGTCTGGGTGCCGCAGATGAAGCGCACCGAGGACAGGCCGTAGCCATACTTCTCGAGCGCCGCGGCGGCGGCCTTCGAGGTCTCGACATCGCCGGACAGGCCCAGGTAGTTGTTGGCGCACATGTTGATGAGCGTGCGGCCGTCGTCGGACACCACCTCCGAACCCTGGCGCGAGGCGATGACGCGCTCCGGCTTGAACAGGCCGTCCTGGCGCAGCGTCTCGAGTTTCGATTGCAGGCCGCTATAGAATGCTTGGTCGCTCATTGTTCCTACTCCCTGGAAGATCGGCTTGAAAATCGCCGGCTTGACCGGCGCTTGGCGAATGTCGTATCGTTGGACTCGTTCGATTCATAAAACCGAGTTCTTTATCTCGAACGAAAATTCAATATATTGAATCTTACGCCCAGCTAATGAACTTGGCAAGCGGCAGGCCGCGATGGGACGACGAATGCCGCGACAAATATAGCGACGAATACAGCAATGACCAAAACTTTAACAAATAACGCCCCGCCGGAAGTTGGCGCCACGCTACAGCGCTTGCGCCTCGCCCGTGGCCTCACCCTGGAGGACCTGTCCCGCATCGCAGGGGTGTCGAAGTCGATGCTGTCGCAGATCGAGCGCGAAAAGGCCAACCCGACCATCGCCATCACCTGGCGGCTGGCCAATGCGCTGGGCGTGGAGATCGGAGAACTGCTGTCGTCCGAAGTGCGGGCGGTGGACCTGATCCGGGTGGTGGACGCGCACGAGACCCCCACCCTGCCCGGCGCCCACGCCGGCTACTCCCTGCGCATCCTGGGGCCGATGGACCTGGCCGGCAAGTACGAATGGTACGAACTGACGCTGGCGCCAGGCGGCGAACTGAAGTCGCAGGCCCATGATCCGGGGACCAGCGAGCACCTGACCGTCCTTAGCGGGGCGGTCGAACTGGAAGTGGGGGCGGAGAAGAAGAAGATCAAGCATGGCGGGACGGCGCGATATCCGGCCGATCATGACCATGTGATCAGGAATGCGGGGAAGACCGAGGCAAAGGCGCTGCTGGTGGTGGTGCAGCGCTGATCCTGCGGTTCACCGAATACTCCGTATTGAAGCAACAACGGCCGCCCGATCACCCGGGCGGCCGCCTGCTTTTCAGCTCGGCACGACGGCTTAGTGACCTTGGTGGCCCTGGTGGCTGCCACCCGCCGCCTTCGGCGCCTCGCCCACATTCAGCTCGCGCACCAGGAAGCCCCAGCGGTCCGCCACTTCCTCGATCTGCTTGGTGGTCGGCTTGCCCGCGCCGTGGCCGGCCTTGGTCTCGATGCGGATCAGGATCGGGGCCGGGCCCGCCTGCGCGGCCTGGGCCGCCGCGGCGTACTTGAAGCTGTGCGCCGGCACCACGCGGTCGTCGTGGTCGGCGGTGGTCACCATGGTGGCCGGGTAGCAGGTGCCGGCTTTCAGGTTATGCAGCGGCGAGTACTTGACCAGGGCCTTGAACTCTTCCGGGTTCTCCGACGAGCCGTAGTCCGAGGTCCAGGCCCAGCCGATCGTGAACTTGTGGAAGCGCAGCATGTCCAGCACGCCCACCGCGGGAATCGCCGCGCCGAACAGGTCCGGACGCTGGGTCATGGCCGCGCCCACGAGCAGCCCGCCGTTGGAGCCGCCGCCGATTGCCAGCTTCTTCGGCGAGGTCACCTTGTTGGCGACCAGCCATTCGGCCGCGCCGATGAAGTCGTCGAACACATTCTGCTTCTGCAGCTTGGTGCCGGCCTGGTGCCAGGCTTCGCCGTATTCGCCGCCGCCACGCAGGTTGGCCACCACGTACACGCCGCCCATCTCCATCCAGGCCAGGTTGGCCGGCGAGAAGGCCGGGGTCATGGAGATGTTGAAGCCGCCGTAGCCGTACAGGTAGGTCGGGTTCTGGCCGTCCAGCGTCAAGCCCTTCTTCGACACGATGAACATCGGGACCTTGGTGCCGTCCTTGCTGGTGTAGAACTGCTGGCGGGTCTCGTAGTCCGCCGGGTCGAAGGCGACCTTCGGCTGGCGGAACACGGTGCTCTGGCCGGTCTTCAGGTTCAGGCGGTAGATCGTGGTCGGGGTGGTGAAGCCGGTGAACGAGTAGAAGGTCTCGCTATCGCCGCGCTTGCCCGACAACCCGCCCACCGAGCCGATGCCGGGCAGCGCGACCTCGCGCACCTGCTTGCCCTTGAGGTCATGGATGCGCACCACGCTGCGTGCATCCTTCAGGTACTTGAGCACCAGCTGGTTGTTGATGATGTCTGCGCCGGCCAGGGTGTCGGCGTTCTCGGCGACGATCTCCTTCCAGTTGCTTTCCTGCGGCTTGCTCACGTCGATCGCGACGATGCGCTTCTTCGGGGCGTTGCGGTCGGTGCTGAAGTAGAACACGCTGCCGACGTTGTCGATGAAGTCGTAGCCGGCATCGAAGTTGTCGATCAGGTCCACCACCTTCGAATCCGGCTTGCTCAGGTCCTTGTACGAGATGCGGTACTTCGGCGCGGTGCCCTTCGTCGTGGTGATGACAAGATAGCGTCCATCGTCGGTGGTATGCCCGCCGAAGCCCCATTCCTTCTGGTCCGGACGGTCGTAGACCAGGATGTCGGCGTTCTGCGGGGTGCCGATGCGGTGGTAGTAGAGCTTCTGGAAGTAGTTGACGTCGGCCAGCTTGGTCGCTTCCTTCGGCTCGTCGTAGCGGCTGTAGAAGAAGCCCTTGCCGTCCTTGGTCCAGGCGGTGCTGGAGAACTTGACCCACTTGACGTGGTCCTCGAGGTCCTTGCCGGTCTCGATGTCGCGCACCCGGATCTCGTTCCAGTCCGAGCCGGAAGCCGCGGTGCTGTAGGCCAGCAGCTTGCCGTCCGGGCTGACGGCCAGGCCCGCCAGGGCCACGGTACCGTCGCTGGACATGGTGTTCGGGTCGAGCAGAACGCGAGGGGTATCGGTCAGGCTCTTCTGGGTGTACAGGACCGACTGGTTCTGCAGGCCGTCGTTGCGGGAATAGAAGTAGCGGCCGCCTTCCTTGCCCGGCACGCTGTAGCGCTCGTAGTTCCACAGCTGGGTCAGGCGCTCGCGGATCGCCGCGCGCTGCGGAATCTGCGCCAGATAGGCCTGGGTCACCTTGTTCTGGGCGGTCACCCATTCCTTGGTCTCGGCGCTGTTGGCGTCTTCGAGCCAGCGGTAGGGATCGGCCACCACGGTGCCATGGTAGTTGTCGGTCTGGTCGACCTTCTTCGAGACCGGGTAGGTCAGGGAAGGGCCAGTGCTGGCACCCGGTGCGGGGCAGCTTTGTGCGAGCGCCGTGTTGGCGCCGAAGGCCGCGGCCAGCAGGGCGACGAGCGTTGCGTGTCTCAGGGTCATGTTGTTCTCGATCGATGCAGATTCATGGATTCGTCATGGGAACGGCTTGCGCCGCCGGCCATGATAACGCGAATCGTCGAGCCAGCAAATGCAGCGATCGCCCGTCAATACGAGGCGGGAGGTGGGCGCTACCCGCCCGGCATGAAGGACGCGCAGACAAGGACAGCGGCGCGCCCTTGATCCTCCTGCCCCTCACGCGCCGGGCGCGTGCCGGCGCTGGCGCCGCGCCACCTGCACCCGGGTGGCCAGGGCACGCGCCCACGGGCTGCCGCTCGTGCCCAGCTTGCCGAAGCCGGGGCGGCGCGGGCGGCGGCCGTCGTGGGCCTTGCCTGCCGCCAGCAGCATCCACATGTAGGCCCGCAGCGGATCGCGCTCGGTGCCCCGGCCGCTGTTGACCATGGCGCCCAGGTTGAACTGGGCCAGCGCGTGCCCCTGCTCCGCCGCCTGCCGGTACCAGTAGGTGGCGAGCGTGTCGTCATGCGGCACGCCCTGCCCGTTCGCGTACAGTACCCCGAGGTTGTTCTGCGCGCTGGCATCGCCCTGCTGCGCAGCGCGCCGGTACCACTCGGCGGCGCGCGCCTCGTCGCGCGGCACGCCGTCGCCTTTGGCATACATGACGCCAAGGCTGAACTGGGCATTGGCCGCGCCCTGCTCGGCGGCGCGCAGGAACCACTCCATGGCGCGCGCCGGCTCGCGCGCCGCGCCGCGTCCGCTGGCCACCATCGTGCCCGCCCAGTACTGTGCCTGAGCGTGGCCGCGCTCGGCGGCGCGCAGGAACCAGGATAGCGCGCGCTCGTCGTCCCCCGAGCCGTGCCCGGCCGCCAGCAGCGTCCCCAGGGCATACTGGGCGTCGGTATCGTCCTGCAAGGCCGCCCGCTCGAGCCAGGCGATGGCGCGTTCCGGATCGGCCCGGACGCCCTTGCCCTGGGCATAGGCCAAGCCCAGGTAGCGCTGCGCCACCGGGTTGCCCTGCGCCGCCGCTTCGCGGAACCAGCACAGCGCCTGCACGTCGTCGGCTTCGACCCCGTCGCCGCGGCGGTACATGAGCGCCAGGTTGAGCTGGGCCAGCGCCTGCCCCTGGCGCGCGGCCTTGCGGAACCAGGCCATCGCCAGCGGGAAGCTGACCGGCACGCCGAGTCCCTGCAGGTAGCATTCGCCGAGCAGGTTCTGTGCGCTCGCGAGCCCCTGCTCGGCGGCGCGGTAGAACCAGCCGAAGGCCACTTCGTGCGACTGCGGCACGCCGCGCCCCTTGCGGTAGAGCTGCCCGAGGTTCTGCTGGGCGGCCGGGTCTCCCTGTGCGGCGGCGCGCTGGAACCACCAGGCTGCCATTTCGTCACTGCGCCGGGTGCCGCGGCCATTGCAGTACATGGCGCCCAGGTGGTTCTGGGCTGCCGCCAGCCCCTGCTGGGCGGCGAGCTGCATCCACTTGAGTGCGGCCGCGTCGTTGCGCTCGACCGCGTCGCCCTGCTTGTACAGCAGGCCGAGGTTGTACTGGGCGTAGGCATTGCCGCGCACGGCGGCGGGATGGAACCACAGGAAGACCTCGTAACCCTCGCGGGCAGCGTTCTGGCGACTCATCCGTTCCCCCTTGCGACACGCTCGGCAGCGTCCGGCAACGCGAGGCGAAGAACGCCCCGCCGTTGTAAAAATTTTAAGTTAGTGCTGCGTACGTGGTTTGCGTCGGAACAATCGTGTCCTTCGCGCCGGGGGCCGTGGGCGGCCCATTGTGGGTTTATGGCGACGTCGTCGGCGGGGACGAACCGGGGGCATGAACGAGGAAGGCGGGGATGCCGGCCAAGGGCAGCAAGCGGTCGACCGTCAGATGCGCGCCGCGCGGGGCGCTCTCAGGCGCAGGCGCGCCGTTCCCGCGCCACGCTGGCGTACTTGTCCAGGAAAACCGGCACCTTGGCCGCCGCCAGCTTGTTCACCGAGACCAGCAGGTCCGGCGCGACCTGCTCCAGGCCGTGCGTGCGGCCGAGGTGGCGCGCGGCGTGCAGCAGCACTTCGGCGGCCACCTCGGCGTCGGCCTCGGCGCGGTGGGCGGTGCCGCGGAAGGCGATGCCCAGCCGGCTCGACAGGTTCCCGAGCTTGTAGCTGGGCAGGCCCGGGAACAGGCGGCGCGACAGCTTAAGCGAACATACCAGGCCGCCGTGCGCGGTGGGACGGCCGATGCGCCAGCCTTCGGCCTTCAGGAACTTCTCGTCGAAGCTCGCATTGTGGGCCGACAGCGTGTCGCCGCCGATGAAGTCGAGCAGCTCGGGCACGACCCGGCCCGCCGGCGGCGCCGAATCGACCATCTCCTGGGTGATGCCGGTGAGCTGGGTGATGAAGGACGGGATGCGCACGCCGCAGTTCACCAGCGAGACGTAGCGCTCGCGGATCTCGCCGCCCACGATGCGCAGGGCGGCGACTTCGGTAATGCGGTCGCCGGCTTCGGGCGACAGGCCGGTGGTCTCGAAGTCGAGCATCACGATCGGGCGTTCAAACACACTCATGGGGATGGAATCCTTACAGTCGCACTAAATTGGTACTACGTTACCCGGATGTTCTATCCGAACTTGCGCAGCGCATCCAGTGCCAGGCCGGCGCCGATGCTGCCGAACAGGTCGCCCTCGACCTTGCGCGCCCCCGGGACCAGCGCCGCGATGCGCTCGCGCAGCAATGATACTCCGCTCGAGCCGCCGGTAAAGAACACCGTGTCGACCGCCTCCGGCGCCACGCCGGCTTCCGAGAACAGCCGGGATACGGTGGCGCCCACGCTGTCCACCAGCTGCGCGATGGCGGCCTCGAACTGGAGGCGCTCGACCACCAGCGATTCCGGCGGACTGAGGCGGTCGAGCTCCAGCGTCACGCTCGGGCTGGACGACAGGCCGATCTTGGCAGCCTCCACCTGGATGGCGAGCCAGTGCCCGGCGCGTTCGTCGATCAGCTTCTGCAGGCGGGCCAGCTTGGCCGGTTCCTGCGCGTCGCGCACCAGGTCCGCCAGCTGCGCGCTGCTCTTGCGCGTATAGGCCTGGTTGATGGTATGCCAGGTGGCGAGGTTGAAGTAGTAGCTCGACGGGATGGCGGCGCCGGAGCGCATGCTGCTGCCGTAGCCGAGCAGCGGCATCACGCTTGCCAGGCTCAGGTACTTGTCGAAGTCGGTGCCGCCGATGTGCACGCCGCCGTTGGCGAGGATGTCGTCGCGGCGCTCGACGCGCTTGCTGCGCGTGGGGCCGAGGCGCACCAGCGAGAAGTCCGAGGTGCCGCCGCCGATGTCGGCGATCAGGACCAGCTCTTCGCGGTCGATCTGCGACTCGTAGTCGAAGGCGGCCGCGATCGGCTCGTACTGGAAGCCGATCTCGCGAAAGCCCACCGAACGCGCGACTTCCTCGAGCGTGTCCTGGGCGCGGCGGTCGGCCTCGGGGTCGTCGTCGATGAAGAAGACCGGCCGGCCGAACACGGCGCTGCCGAATTCGCGCCCCGCCTGGCGCTCGGCGCGGCGCTTGACCTCGCCGATGAACTGGGCCAGCAGCGCCTTGAGCGGCAGCGCCCGCCCGGCGACCTCGGTCTGGCCGTCGATCAGGCTGGTGCCGAGCAGGCTCTTGAGCGAGCGCATCAGGCGGCCTTCGTAGCCTTCCAGGTACTCGGCCAGCGCGGCGCGGCCGTACGTCACCTGCTCGTCGTCGGCATTGAAGAACACGACCGACGGCAGGGTCGCCTTGCCGTCCTCGAGCGCCAGCAGCGATTGCGCGCCGGGACGGAAACTGTCGCCGGCGAGCCAGCCGACGGTGGAATTGGACGTGCCGAAGTCAAGGCCGCAAGCGAGCGCCATAAAAACCTTTTTCCTGGAGGGGGCGGTATGGTAACAGATAACGGACGGCATGAAGCGGCCGGGCGGCCCCTTTTCTCGGGTTGTGGCAAACTCGCAAACATCGGCATCCGCGACCGAACGACCATGGACGGCCACCCCGACACCGGCACTCCCGCACTCGAATGGCTCATGAAGCGCAACTGCTCGCTGACGCCGCGCCAGGCGCTGGGCGTGTATGCCCTGCTGTGCGCGGCCACGCTCGGCATAGCGCTCGTGTTCACGCTGCGCGGCGCGTGGATGGTGCTGGCCTTCGCCCTGGTCGAGACCGCGGCGGTCGGCGCCGCCCTGCTCCACTACAGCCGCCACGCGCTCGACCACGAGCGCATCCGGCTGGCCGACGGCCGCCTGACGGTCGAGCATGCGGACGGCGCGCGGCATTCGGCGGTGTGCCTCGACCCCTGCCATGCCCGGGTCAGCCTGCCCGGCGCCGGCATGCGCACCCTGGTCGTGATCGAAGCACGCGGCGTGCGCGTCGAAACCGGACGGTATCTCACGCCCGCGGCGCGGCTCGACCTGGTGCGCTCGCTGCGCGACGCGCTGCGCGGCGCCTCGCTCCTGTACCCGTCCGCTGCGCGCCGCGGCCCCTCCCTGTCATGATCGCCTTCACAGCCGCGATCATCGCCCTGTAAGTCAGCTCTTACACAAGCACGGCAACACTACCGATATGGTATGCGCGTCCCTATCCGGATAATGCGGTTCTTGACTGCGTGACAATCATTGTTACACACATTGCAACGCACAATAACAAGGACCAGCAAGCACATGAGCAATTCCCAACAGGCAGGCGCCGTTGTCGTCCACGGCGGCGCAGGTGCATCCTGCGACCACGAAGACGGCTGCGTGCAGGCTGCGCGCCGCGCCCTGGCGCAGCTTGAAGTCAACGGCGACGCGCTCGACGCGGCCATCGTTGCCGTCACCACGCTCGAGGACGACGGCCGCTTCAACGCCGGCAGCGGCTCGACGCTCGGCCTGGATGGCGAAACCATCGAAATGGATGCGTCGATCATGGACACCCGCGGCCGCCTCGGCGCGGTGGCCTGCGTGCGCGACGTGAAGAACCCCGTGAAGCTGGCGCGCGCCGTCGCCGACACGCCGCACGTCATGCTGGCCGGCGAAGGGGCGCAGCGTTTTGCCCGCACCATCGGCATGCCGGGAGGCGCGCCGATCTCGGAACGCCAGCGCGCCGACCACCGCCAGCTGATGTCGGAACTGGCCGGTTCCGTGCCGGCGATGCCCGGCATCGACAACCGCCTGTTCGACCGCTTCTGGAACTACAAGACCCCGCTGCAACTGCCCAAGTCGAGCGCGTGCGACACGGTCGGCGCGGTGGTGCGCGGCCCGGACGGCCACTTCGCCGTGGCCTGCTCCACCGGCGGCTCGGCTCCCTGCCTGCTGGGCCGCGTCGGCGACAGTCCGATCATCGGCAGCGGCTTCTATGCCGGGCCGGAAGGCGCGATCGCGGCGACCGGCATCGGCGAGCACATCATCCGCCACCTGCTGGCGCGCACCGTCTACGGCTGGATCGAGGACGGCATGCCGCTCGAGCAGGCACTGCAGCGCGGCATCGACCTGTTCGACAAGGAAGTCGACATCGGCCTGATCGCGGTGACCCGCACCGAAGCCTTCGCCCTGTCCAACCAGGGCATGCCCTATTCGAAGATGACACAGCGATGAACGATCCGATGAACGAAACGATGAGCGCCGCCATGAGCAACGCCGTGCGCGAAGAAACCCGCGACAAGCCGCCTTGCAAGGATGGCCACCTGGTCATCATCGGCGGCGGCGAGGACCGCAAGCACGACATGGAGATCCTGACCCGCTTCGTGGAACTGGCCGGCGGCGCCGACGCCAACATCGTCGTGATCACGGCCGCCAGCCAGATCGCCGACGAGATGTGGGACGTCTACGACAAGGCCTTCGGCACGCTCGGCGTGGAGAACCGCCGCCACCTGATGATCAACAGCCGCCAGGACGCCAACAGCGAGCAATTCGTGCGCCAGGTGGACGAGGCGACCGGCATCTTCATGACCGGAGGCGACCAGAAGCGCCTGCTGGCCCTGATCGGCGGCAGCGCGCTCGACGCCGCCATGCACGTCGCCCTCAAGCGGCGCGGCGCCACCATCGGCGGCACCAGCGCCGGCGCCTCGGCCATGTCCGGCCACATGCTGGCCCAGGGCCGCGCCGAGATCCTGCCCGAGAAAGGCTCGGTCAGCCTCGGCGCCGGCCTCGGTTTCCTGCACCGCGTGGTCATCGACCAGCATTTCTCGGAACGCCAGCGCCTGTCGCGCCTGCTCACCGTGGTGGCCCAGAACCCGTACCTGCAGGGGATCGGCATCGACGAGGACACGGCGCTGGTGGTCGCGATGGGCGAAGGCATCGAGGTGCTGGGCGCCGGCGCCGTCACCATCGTCGACGGCCGCACCATGATCACCAACGTGGCCGACATCAAGGACCACACGACACCGGAACTGATCGACGTGCGCCTGCACCTGCTCCCGGCCGGCAGCAGCTACCGGTTGCCCAAACGCGAAACGGAGCCCGGCAAGGGCCTGCCGCCGCCGCTGCTCGATTTTTTGGAAAACGTAACGAAACGGAATCCCATTTCATGAAAATCAAGGAAAAACGCCTGCTGCGCGGCCCCAACCTGTATGCCGCCAGCCCCTGCCTGATGGCCGTGATCGATGACGGCGCCACCAAGTCTCCGGGTTTTGCCGCGCGCCTGTTCGCCCTGCTGCCGCAGCTGCCGCCGGATGCCGCCGTGCGCCTGGCCGACGACGCCCTGCTCGTCGAAGCACTGGAACCGGTCGTGATGGAATTGCAGCGCCTGGCGGGCGCGCCCGGCAGCTTCGGCACCACGCGGGCAGTGCCCGGCGCCGCCCGCAGCCGCCGTGTCGTGTGCGGCTACACGACCGAACAGGTGGCGGACCAGGCCCTGCGCACCGGCATCGCCCTGATCCATGCCGTTGCCGAAGACCGCCCGTTCGATATCGACACCGCACTGGCCGAACTGAAGGCGACCGCCGAGGACTACGCCATCGGCACCAGCACCGGCGCGGTGGTGCAGGCGGCGCTGCGGCGCGGGATTCCGGCCCTGCGCCTGACCGACGAGGCCAACCTGTTCCAGCTCGGCTGGGGCAGTCGCCAGAAGCGCCTGCAGGCCACCATCACCGGCGCCACCAATTCGATCGCGGTCGGCATCGCCAGCGACAAGCAGTTGACCAAGGCCCTGCTGGAGGCGGCCGGCGTGCCGGTGCCCGGCGGCGCCACCGTCACCCAGGAAGCCGACGCCCTGCGTGTGGCGCGCCGCTTCGACGGTCCGGCCACGGTCAAGCCGCTCGACGGCAACCAGGGCAAGGGCGTGACCACCAACTGCGCCACGCCCGAAGAAGTGGCCCGTGCGTTCGCCCATGCCCGCAAGTACGGCCGCCGCGTCATCGTCGAGGAACACCTCCACGGTCGCGACTATCGCGTGCTGGTGACCGGCCGCAAGATCGCCGCGGCCTCGTGGCGCCGCCCGCCCGGCGTCACGGGCGACGGCCGCTCGACGATCCGTGAACTGGTCGAGATCGAGAACCGCAACCCGGCGCGCGGCGAAGGCCACACCAACATCCTGACGAGAATCCCGATGGACGCGCTGGCCGAGGAAACCCTGGCCAAGCAGGGCTACGGCTTCGACACCGTGCTCGAGGCCGGCGTCAGCGCCGACCTGCGCGGTAACGCCAACCTGTCCACCGGCGGTACCGCCGAGGACGTGACCGACCTGCTGCCGGAAGAGACCCGCGACATCTGCGTCCGCGCCGCCCGCACCATCGGCCTGGACGTGGCCGGCATCGACATCGTATGCCAGGACATCTCGAAGCCGCTGCGCGAGCAGAAAGGCGGCATCATCGAAGTCAATGCCGCGCCCGGCATCCGCATGCACCAGTACCCGAGCCGCGGCACCCCGCGCGACGCCGGCGCGGCCATCGTCGACGCCCTCTTCGGCGATTGCGACGGCCGCATCCCGACCGTGGCCATCACCGGCACCAACGGCAAGACCACCACCGCGCTCCTGACCGCGCACACCACGCGCCTGGCGGGCCTGCGCACCGGCGTGACCACCACCGAAGGCGTGTACGTGGACGGCGTGCCGACCATGAAGGGCGACTGCACCGGCTACCACTCGGCGCGCAGCATCCTGGCGGACCCGGGCGTGGACTTCGCGGTGCTCGAGACGGCCCGTGGCGGGATCCTCAAGCGCGGCCTGGCCTATGACCGCGTCGACGTGTCGGTCGTGCTGAACGTGTCGAGCGACCACCTGGGCCTGGACGGCATCGAGACGCTGGACGACCTGGCCAGGGTGAAGGCCGTGGTGGCAAGGCAGGCCTCGCGCGCCGTGGTGCTCAATGCCGAGGATGACTATTGCGTCGCCATGGCCGACGAGCTGCGCGACGGCGTCGAGATCCTGTACTTCTCGCTCGACGCCGACAACCCGGTCCTGCTGCGCCACCTGGAAAACGGCGGACGCGCGGTGTACCTGCAGGACAGCACCCTGGTGCTGGCCAACGGCGCGCGCCACGAGGCACTGCTCGATGCCCGCGAGATGCCGGTCTCGCTCGGCGGCGCGGCGCGCTACAACATCGCCAACGCCCTCGCGGCCGCGGCCGCCCTGACCGCAAGCGGCTTCGGCAACGCCGAGATCGCCGACGGCTTGCGCACCTTCGTGTCGGACAGCAAGCACAATCCGCTGCGCTCGAACGTGTTCGACGTCGAGGGCGTGACCGTGATCGTCGACTACGCCCACAACTGCGCCGCCTACGCCGCATTGGCCGACAGCGCGCGGGCGATGACGGCCGGCCGGGTGGTCGGGGTGGTGGCGGCGCCGGGCGACCGCCGCGACGCCGACCTGATCGATATCGGACGCACCTGCGCGGCCGGCTTCGACGAGCTGGTCATCTACGAAACCGAGAACCGCGGGCGGGCGGACGGCGAAACCTCCTCGCTGCTGGTGCGCGGCGCGCGCCTGGGCAAGGTGGCCGACGATGCCCTGTCCGTGGTGCTCGAGTCGAGGGAGGCGATCCGCCACGGCCTGTCCTTGTGCCAGCCGGGCGATGTGCTGGTATTCGGCTGCGGCTCCTCGATCTCGGAGCTCACCGAGGCGCTGCGCCCGACCAAGCCGGAACTGGCGCGCCGGATCGAGGCGGAAGCGATCTGATTCCTTGCCTTGCGCGGCAGGACCCAAAGGCCCCCACGGGGGCTTTTGTCGTATGTGCGCCGGAGGAACCATTAGCTGATCCGATATATGCATATCGATCTATCGGCATAGCTTCTTGCATTTGCTTACATTTATTACCGCTTCCTTAATTCTTCAGTAAGTCTTGCCTGCTATCTTTCCACGTCGCAATCGGCATTCCGATCTGCAACACAAGCCACACGATCTGCGAACAATAACGAGATGACGGAAGGAAGACACATGAGGAAGCTGTTCGCCGCGCGCATCCCTGCCGGAGTCCGCCGTGCGGGCCTTCTTGCAGCGGCAGCATTTGCCTGCGCCGGCGCTGCCCAGGCCGAACCGATCAGGTTCGAGGCCACCCCGACCACGCCGCAACTGTACGCCGGCGTCGGCGCGTCGGTGATCGACCAGGTGGTCGGCAAGAGCAGGGTACACCCCAAGCTCCTGGCGGGCTACGAGTTCGGGAACGGTTTCGGTGTGGAAGGCGGCTACGTCAGGCAGCGCAAGCAGCACCTGATCCGTCCCGGCACGGCAGGCGGCTCAGCGGGCTTTGCGGACGGTTACGGGGGCTTCGGCATGTACGTGGCCGTCAAGCATATCCTGCCCCTGACCGGGCAACTGTCGGCCTTCGCCAAGCTCGGCGTCTCGCACAATGTGCGCAAGTACCACAACTGGGCAGGGACGGACAAGGCGACCGATACCGGCGCCTATGGCGCGTTCGGGTTGCAGTATTCGGTGACGCAGAAGGTCGCCGTCACCGCCGAGTACGAGCGCTACGGGAAGGACAAGGAGCGCGGCGCCAAGGCGGACGCGGTAACGGTCGGCGTGAAAGTGGCGTTCTGACCGGCCCATGAAAAAAGCGGCCGGTGGCCGCTTCCCCGGCAGCGCCGGGTGCCTCGTACCACATGCTTCAGACCTGCGCCGCCACCAGGTCCGCGCTCTCCGGATCGCTCACCCGCAGCGCCTCCACGAACACCGACAGCGACGAGCCGCAGGCGAACACCAGCACATCGCCCGGCTGGCATAGCGACAGCCCGTGGCGGATCGCTTCGCCGACCTCGATCACGCGGTGCAACGTGTCGCTCATGCCCACCACTTCCTCGGCGCCCTCCAGGATCAGGTCCACCGCCTCGCCCACGGCGCGGCCGCGGCTCTGGGATTCGTACACCACCAGCTCGTCGAAGCGCTCGCCGCAGACCCTGCCCACTTCGCGCAGGTCCTCGTCGCGGCGGTCGCCCGGCGCGGTGACGATGCCCACCAGCTGGCTGGGAAGCATGGCGCGCGCCATGTCCGCCATCGCCGCGTAGGCCACCGGGTTGTGGGCGTAGTCGACGATCACGGTCACGCCGCGGATATCGAACATGTTGGTGCGCAGCGGATTGGTGCGCCCGTTCGAGACGAAGGTCGACAGGCCGGTGGCGATCTGCAGGTTGGTGAAGCCCGTGGCCATCAAGGCGCTGGCGGCCGCCAGGCTGTTGGCGATGTTGAAGCGCGCGCGGCCGCCGAAGGCCACCGGCATGCTCTCGACCCGCACCAGCTCCTGGTGCAGGTTGCCGTCGGCCACCACCACCGCATTGTCCTGCAGGTAGACGCCCCGTCCGCCATCCTCGAGGTGTTTCAGGAATACCGGGTTTTCCGGGTCCATCGAGAAGTACACGACTTCCGTTTCCGGTTTCACCCGCCGCGCCATCGCGACGCACAGCGGGTCTTCGGCGTTGAGCACCGCCGCCTTCGAGGCCGCGTTCGCCACCACCGCCTTCACCTGCGCCAGGTCCTCGACGGTGTCGATGCCATCCAGGCCGAGGTGGTCGCCCGACACGTTCAGCACCACGCCGACATCGCAGCGGTCGAATGCCAGGCCACGCTTGAGGATGCCGCCGCGCGCCGTTTCCAGCACCGCGAACTCGACGTCCGGCGAGCCGAGCACGGTGCGTGCCGACCAGTAGCCGGTGCAGTCGCCCTTGGCCACCTGCTTGCCGTCGATGAAGACGCCCTCGGTGGTGGTCACGCCGGTCACCTTGCCGGCCAGGCGCACGGTATGGGCGATCAGCAGCGTGGTGGTGGTCTTTCCGTTGGTGCCGGTCACCGCGATGGTCGGGATGCGGCCGTCGGATTCCTTCATCAGGCCCTGCACGATGGCGTCGCCGGCGTCGCGCGGCTGGCCGCTGCTCGGGTCCTGGTGCATGCGGATGCCGGGCGCGGCGTTGACTTCGATGACGGCGCCGCGCTGCACGTCGAGCGGCAGCGCGATGTCGTGGCAGACGATGTCGATGCCGGCCACGTCGAGACCGATCTTGCTTGCCGCGCGCACGCACAGCAGGCGGGTCGATTCGGGCAGGAGGTCGGTGACGTCCTCGGCGGTGCCGCCGGTGGACAGGTTGGCGTTGCCGCGCAGCTCGGCCGTCACGCCGCTGGGGACCACGCTGTCGAAGTCGAAGCCCTGCTTGCGCAGGATGTCGGCCGCATGGTCGTCGAGCGCGATCCTGGTGAGGATGTTGGTGTGGCCGTCGCCGCGCGCCGGGTTCCGGTTCTCGCGCTCGACCAGTTCGCGCACGGTCGAGGTGCCGTCGCCGACCACGTGCGCCGGACGGCGCATCGATGCCGCCGCCACCTGTCCGCCTGCCACCAGCACCCGGTAGTCGCGGCCTTCGACGTAGCGTTCCACGATGATGCGGCGGCCATATTCGCGGGCGAACGCGAAGGCGCGCGCCACATCTTCGGGCGTGCGGCAGTCGACCGTGACGCCCTTGCCCTGGTTGCCGTCGAGCGGCTTGAGCGTGACCGGCGCCTTCAGGCGCGCCGCGATGCGCTGCGCATCCTCGACCTTGCTGACGGTCTCGCCTTCCGGCACCGGTACGCCGGCTTCCTTGAGCAGTGTCTTGGTCAGCTGCTTGTCGCTGGCGATCTTCACGGCGATGAAGCTGGTGTCGCCGGTGGTGGTGGCCTGCAGGCGCTTCTGCTTCACGCCCCAGCCCAGCAGGAACAGGTTGGCGTCCTCGGTGATGCGCTGGGTCGGGATGCCGCGCTCGTGGGCCGCGTCCAGCACCGCCGCGGTGCTGGTGCCGATGGCGTGGCGCGAGGCGAGCGAGCGCAGCTCGGCCAGGCGCGGCGCCAGGTCGAATTCTTCGCCATGCCCCAGCGCGGTGACGAGGTCCACCGCCAGCTGGAAGGCCGGCTGGATCAGTTTCTCGATCTGGTAGGCGCAGACGATGCGGAACTGGCCGGGGTGGCCCGCCACCGGACGGGTGCGCCCATAGGTGGCGGGCGAGTCCGCCTGGGTCTGCAGCTCGAGCGTGACCTGCTCGATCACGCGGCCGAGATAGGTGCCCTCACGCAGGCGCTGGGCGAAGCCGCCGCGCTGGCCGATCGGCAGCAACTGCCCGCCCAGCGACGGCAGCGCGGCCAGCAGCGCGTCGTTGAAGCCCGGGATGTCCCTGGAGCAATGGCCGTACAGGTCTTGCAGGTCGACCACACTGAGCAGGCAGGGCGAGTCGGCGTGGACGTTCGGTCCGCGCAGGAAGCGTTGTTCCAGGATTTGCACGAATAGATCCTTGTAATCGTTGTGGGCGCGGCCCGGACATCCGGACCGCAAAGCACTGTCTCGTCGAGGTTGCGCGCACCGTGCGCGGCGCTTCAAGCGTCGAACAACCTCGTGTACATGCGCGTGGCCATCAGGCCGACCGCCGTGTGATGGATCTCGGGCGACATCAGCCCGGTCAGCAGTGCCATCGCCTCCTGCTTGCCGGCGCTTGCCGCGACCTGCTCTTCCAGCAGGCGCAGCTCGCTGTCCTGCGCCTCCAGGCGCGGATGGCGGCGGATCAGGCCGCGCTCGGGGAAGTGCGCGCTACGGTCGGCGTGCTCGCCCAGGTTGTCGAGCGTGCGCTGGCGCGCGCGCCAGGTCAGCGTACGGGCCCCTTCGACCCGCTTGCCGTCCGGCGTCGACATGATCCAGTCGCGCAGCACCTGCAGTTCGTAGGCACTGAAGACGCCGAACATTTCGGCTTTCTCGCCGTGTACCAGGCGCCAGAAGCGGCTGTGCTCGACGTCTTCGCCACGCTTGATCCAGCCGGCCTTCTCCAGGGCCGCCAGGAAGCCGGGGATCTGGGCCGGATCGCCCAGCCAGTCGTTGACCGAACGGCCGGCAACGCGGCAGTAGTCCGAGTGCATGTTCTTGCCTACATTGCTCTTGGCCGCCAGGATGCGCACCAGCTCGGCCTGCAGGTCGAATTCGGCGATCACGGAGGTGGTGCTGGCGCCGATGTCGTTCAGGCGGTAGCCGTCGAGCACGCGGCGGTAGAAGGCCTCGCGGTCGCCCACGCGCGGCATCAGGCCGGCGAGCGCCTGCACCGCCTTCTGGGCGTGGCCGCTGGCCGCGTTGTCCACCGTGACGTGCAGCGTGAAGTAATACGGGTCGATGCCGAACTCGTTCAGCTCGTACGAGGTGATGAGCAGGTGCAGCGGCAGTTGCTCGTAGCCGAGGTTGTAGCCGATGATCTCGGGCAAAAAGCTGTCCGCGTGGTGGCCGAGGGCAAGCTGGATCGCCCCTTGCACGAAATGCTCGTCGCCCAGGCTTTCCCAGCCGTCGCAGCCGTGGGTGGCCAGCAGCTTGCGGTAGATGGTGACGTGGTTCTTGCTGGGTGCGCCCTCGCCGAGCTCTTCGAGGTAGGTCTTGATCAGCTCGTGGTAGGCCGGGTTGTTCCAGTGCTTCAGCAGGCCGTAGAGCCAGGCGCCGTCGACCAGCTTGGTCGGCGCGACGGCCTTGATGAAGTACAGCGCGTGGGCACGGCAGGAGAAATAACGGCGCGGTGCGCCGTTCTTGCGCGCGGCCAGGTACTCACGGTACTGGGCGCCGACGGCATCGGTACGCTGCTGGACCCAGGCCGGCAGGTCGGCAAGGCTGCCCGGCAGGTCGGCCGGCAAGGCCTGCACCGCCGCGATCTGGTCTTCAACGTAGGCGCGCGCTTCGGCCGGGTTCGAGCGCGGGTCGCCATACAGCGAAAAATACAGGTCCTTGGCGCGTTCCCGGATTGCGGGAACGCCGGGTGCCGCGACGGTGGTGGCGTCTGCTAACAGCATCGGTCATCTCTCTCGGAATTTGTTGTTGGTCTGGTGCTACGATCAACATTATCCAGACTGGACCATTCCACGAAAATCGGTAGGCGCGCTGCGAGAATGTAAGAAAGGGATTACAAAGTTATAACGGTTGAGCTCGCAGACCCTTTCCTTCCTGTCAATCGCCCGACTGGCCGGAGATCCCGCGCCGCATGTCCGCCGCTTCGGCATCGCCCTTCTCCATCGCTACCTGGTATTGCTCCTGCTGGGCCGCGACCACGTGCGGCGGCAGCGGCGGCACGTTGGCGTCGACCACCACTTCCAGCACGAAGGGACGGCCGGCCGCCAGCGCGCGGTCCCAGGCGGCGCCGAGCGCCTCCGGGTCGTCGATGCGCTCCCCGTCCAGGCCGAGCATCCGCGCATAGGCGGCGTAGGAAAAGTCGGGCAGTTCCTGCGATGCTTCGTACTTCGGCTCGCCCCCCATGCCGCGCTGCTCCCAGGTGACGAAGTTCAGGTCCCGGTTGTTGAGAACCAGCACGACCAGGGTCGGATTGGCCCAGCGTTCGCGGTGCCAGGCGATCGACATCAGACCATTGATGCCGTTCATCTGCATCGCGCCGTCGCCGGCCAGGGCGATCACGGGACGGTCCGGATGCGCCAGCTTGGCGGCGAAGGCATACGGCACGGCCGATCCCATCGTCGCCAGGCCGCCCGACAACGAGGCCAGCATGCCGCGGCGCAGGCGCAAGTGCAGGGCGAACCAGGCCGAGGCCGAGCCGGAATCGCCGGCCAGGATCACGTTCTCGGGCAGGCGCGCCGACAGTTCGGTGAATACGCGCTGCGGGTTCACCGGCTCGGCCGGCTCCAGCGCCTTTTCGCCCAGCTCGCGCCAGCTGTCGGCGACGGACTTCTCGACCTGTTCGCGCCAGCCGCGTTCCTGCTTGCGCTCGAGCAGCGGGATCAGGGCGCGCAGGGTGGCCTTCGCATCGCCCACCAGGTTCGCCTCCATCGGGTAGCGCAGGCCGAGCATGCGCCCGTCACGGTCGATCTGCACCCCGCGCGCCTGCCCTTCGGGCGGCAGGTATTCGGCCCAGGGGAAGCTCGAGCCGACCATCAGCAGCGTGTCGCAGCCGTTCATCATGTCCGCGCTGGCCTTGGTGCCGATCATGCCGATCGAACCGGTCACGAACGGCAGGTCGTCCGGCACCACCGCCTTGCCCAGCAGCGCCTTGGCGATGCCGGCGCCGAGCAGCTCTGCCACTTCGATCAGCTCATCGGTGGCGCCGTGCGCCCCCGCCCCCGCCAGGATCGCGACCCTGCTGCCGGCGTTCAGGACCGCCGCGGCGGCGCGCAGCGCCTCTTCGGGCGGCACCACCGCCTGGTTGGCCTCGCCCACGCCCGAGAAGGTATAGCCGTGTTCGCGCGGCAGCGCAGGCACGGCGTCCTCTTCCTGCAGGTCGTTCGGGATGATGATGCAGGTGACGCAGCGCTCGCTGCGCGCGATGCGCACGGCGCGGTCGACCAGGTGGCGCATCTGCTCGGCACTGGTCGCCATCTGCACGTATTCGCCGGCCACGTCCTTGAACAGCGAGACCAGGTCGACTTCCTGCTGGTAGCTGGCGCCAAGGGCGCTGCGCTGCTGCTGCCCGACGATCGCCACCACGGGCTGGTGGTCGAGCTTGGCGTCATACAGGCCGTTGAGCAGGTGGATGGCGCCCGGCCCGGAGGTGGCCATGCACACGCCCACCTCGCCGGTGAACTTGGCGTGGCCGCAGGCCATGAAGGCGGCCATTTCCTCGTGCCGGGCCTGGATGAATTCGATGGCGTCCGGGCCTTCGCGGCGGTTGAACGCGGCCATGATGCCGTTGATGCCGTCGCCGGGATAGCCGTAGATGCGCCGCACGCCCCACTGGTGGAGGCGATCGAGCAGGAAGTCGCCGACAGTTGCCATGGAATCTCCTTGAAATGGAATCGTTGACGTCCACGAGCAGGCTAAGGAGTTCGGCGGACCCGCACCGTGCGCTGGCGCGCATAACGCGTCAGCCCGCGCGATTACGGTTGCGCGCCCAGCGCCAGGTCGGCCACGAGCCGGCCGGCCGACAGCCGCACCGGCACCGCGCCGGCCGCGAGCATGCGCGCGATGGCCCTGTCGCCGTCGCCCGGCGCGACCTCGACCGCGCGGGTCGCCTCCGGCACCAGGAACACCTGGAAGCCGGCCTCGATGCCGTCGAGCACGGTATTGAGTACGCAGTAGTCGGTGGCCAGGCCGCACACGGCCAGCCGGGTGATGCCGTCGGCCCGCATGCTGCGCGCCAGGCCGGTGCCGTTGAAGGCGGAATAGGCGTCTTCAACGGAGCTCACGGCCTTCGAGACGACGACGGCATTTTCCGGCAGCCGCAGCGCGGCAGAAAAATGGGCGCCTTCGGTGTCGGCCACGCAATGCGGCGGCCACGGCCCGCCCTGGGCGGAAAACGAGCAATGGTCGCCGGGATGCCAGTCGCGCGACGCGTACACCGGCAGGCCGCGGCCGTGGTACAGGTCGATGAGCGTGTTGATCGGTGCGATGACGAGGTCGCCGCTCGGGACGGCCAGGCTACCGCCGGGCAGGAAGTCGTTCTGGAGGTCGACGATGAGAAGGGCGTCGCCCTTGCCGAGCACGATGGCGCTCATGGATGGGTCTCCGTGTGGCCGCGCACCCGGGATGGGCCCGCGATGGAAGCCCAAGCTTATCACGCGCGCAAAAGAAAGGCGCCCGCTCCCCAGGGGGAAACGGGCGCCGGACCGGCTAATGCGGAAGGCTTAGTTGGTGTCGTTCAGCAGCGAACGCTTGCGTGCGTAGGCGAAGTACACGACCAGGCCGAGCCCCATCCAGACGGCGAAGGCAACCCAGGTGTGCCAGCTCAGGAAGGACATCAGGGCCAGGCAGAACAGGATGGCCAGCGCCGGGATCACCGGCACGCCCGGGCAGCGGAAGGCGCGCGGCAGGTCGGGACGCTTCTTGCGCAGGATGATCACGGCCACCGAGACCAGCGTGAACGCTGCCAGGGTGCCGATGTTGACCAGCTCGGCCAGCACGCCCAGTGGGACCAGCGCGGCGATCAGGCCGAAGATGATGCCGACCAGCCAGGTGGCGAAGTACGGGGTGCCGTATTTCGGGTGGACTTTCGACAGCTTCGCCGGCAGCAGGCCGTCGCGCGACATCGCGAACAGGATGCGGGTCTGGCCATACGCCATGACCAGGATCACGGTGCTCATGCCCATGATCGCGGCCAGGTCGACGAAACCGGCGACCCAGTCCTGGCCTGCCACCTGCAGCGCCAGCGAGACCGGGTGGTCGACGCCCTCGAACTGCATGTACGGCACGATGCCCGTCATGATCGCGGCCACGGCCACGTACAGCACCGTGCAGACCGCCAGCGAGCCGATGATGCCGATCGGCAGGTCACGCGATGGGTTCTTGACTTCCTCGGCGGCCGAGGTCACGGCGTCGAAGCCGATGAAGGCGAAGAACACCAGCGCGGCCGCGCTCATCACGCTGCCGGCGCCGAAGGGCATGAAGGGCTGCCAGTTGTCGGGCTTGACGTAGTTCATGCCGACGAAGATGAACAGCAGCACGACGCCGGTCTTGATGACCACCATCACGTTGTTCAGGCGCACCGATTCGCGCACGCCCAGCGACAGCATCCAGGTCAGGCACATCATGATCAGGAAGGCCGGCAGGTTGAACAAGGTGTCCACCCCGGGTTGGGCGCCGGGGGCCGCGCGCAGCGCTTCCGGCAGCACGATGCCGATGCCCTTGAGCAGCGACTGGAAGTAGCCCGACCAGCCGACCGCGACCGCCGAAGTGGCCAAGCCGTACTCCAGCAGCAGGTCCCAGCCGATCATCCAGGCGACCACCTCGCCCAGGGTGAAATAACTGTAGGTATAGATCGAACCGGCCACCGGCACCGACGAGGCGAATTCGGCGTAGCACAGCGCGGCGAAGCCACAGGCGATGGCGGCAACGACGAAGGAGAGGGTCAGCGCAGGGCCTGCGGTGACGGCGCCGGTGCCGGTCAGCACGAAGATGCCGGTACCGACGATCGCGCCGATACCCATCAGGACGAGGTCGAGCGGTCCGAGCACTTTCTTGAGGCCGCCCGGCTTCTGGGCCGACGCCAGCATGGTGTCGAGATTCTTGGTTCTGAAAAGACTCACTGCTTGTTCTCCAATCAAAAAATAGTGTGGTTCCGCGTCTTGTCGTTATCCGCTGCAGCGTATGCAGCAGCGCGTTCGGCATGCCGGTCGGTAGACCGCCTGCCCGCCCTGGGAACCGACTTCGTCCTGCCTGCAGGGAATGATTTTTTTGCAGACGTGCCATTATCTCCAGAATGTTGTTAGGAATCAAAGCAAAGTGATGAAACTCGACTAATTCCTGCATTTCCGTCAAAAAACAACCCGTTGGATAAACATGCAATGTGCATATTCGCGCTTGATTTCCCAAAATCAACAGCACATAATCATCTTATGCCGCCTGCCGCGGCAAGCCGCACGGCGCTACGGCCGCGCATCCCGGCCACCGCCCGGCCCGACATGACCATGACTATTCCCCTTTTTCGACGACCGGCAGGCCGGAACCGGCGCCGGTCACACGTTCGGCCTCCGGCGCTGGCACTGGCGCTTGCATTGGCATCTGCGCTGCCGCCCGCCTGGGGCGCCGCCGGTGCGCCGGGCCAGCCTTCGCAGCCTTCCGCGGCCGAGGTACGGCTGCGCGCCCTGTCGCGCCTGGCCGACGAGGACCACGCGCAGGCCCGCGCCCTGATGCTGAAGGAAGCGCCCGCCCTGACGGCCGGCATGCCCTACGCCGGCCAGGTCGCCTACCTGCGCCTGCTGCGCCGCCTGCACGCCGACGCCGGGCAGTTGCGCGACGCGTATGCCGTGGACGAGCGCGTGATCGTTCTGGCAAGCGCGGCCGGCGATGAGGCCCAGGTGGCCCTGGCCAGCCTCGGGCGCGTCCACAAGCGGCTCAACGACAATGACCCGGCGGCGGCGATGGCGCTGCTGGAAAACCTGGTCGCCCGCTACCATGACCTGGACGGCCTGGAATTCAGGGCCAATGCCGAGGTGGCCTATGGCGCGATCTACAACATGCTCGGCCAGCACGACCTGGCGCTGAAACACTACCTGCGCAGCCTGGAACTCATCCAGCGCGTCCCGCAGCTGTGGAGCCCGCGCGAAGCGGACCTGCGCCTGGCGCTGGCACGCCTGTACGTCAATACCGGCCACGCCGCCAAGGCGCTGGAAACCACCCGGGCCTACCGCGAAGCGCACAAGACCATGCCTGCACAGGTGGAAGCGTCGATGTACTTCATGGATGGCCGCGCCTACGTGTCGCGCGATGAACTGGCGCAGGCCCACGCGGCCTTCGGCCGCGCGCTGGCGCTGGCGCGCAAGCACGAGCTGCGCTGGCTGGAAGCGAACATCCTCGGCAACGTCGCCGATGCTTACCTGAAGGAACACCGCTACCCGGAGGCCGAGCGCGCGGCGCGCGCCGCCATCCCGGTGGCGGAACAGGTGGTCGACCACAGCGCCATCCAGATGGCCTGGGCCAACCTGGGCTTCGCGCTGTTCGGCCAGGGCCGCATGCAGGAAGGCGGCGCCTACATCGACCGTACCGCCACCGAGCTGCGCAAGGCCGGCGCGATGCTGGCCGTGTCGAACCTGCTGGCGGAGAAAGGCGCGGCGCTGGAAAAGGCGGGCCTGTACAAGCAGGCGCTCCAGACCGTGCGGGCGCGCGAGGAGATCCTGTCCACGCTGGCCATCAAGGAGCGCGACAAGGCCTTCGCCGCTCTGCAGGAACGCTTCAATGCCAGGCAGCGCGCCGCCCAGATCGAGAGCCTGCGCCAGGAAAACGCCGTCAAGGACGCCGAGATCCGCAACCGCAGCCTGCGCCAGGCCGTAGCCTCGCTCGGGGCGGTCCTGGCCTTCGTGCTGGCGGGCTTCGTCTACATGCTGTACCGCAAGAGCCAGCGCACCAGCCGCAGCCTGGCCGAGCTGAACGCGGAACTGGCGCACCATTCGGCGCACGATCCGCTGACGGGGCTGTACAACCGCCGCTCGTTCGTGGACAGGATGCGCCTGCGCGAGGCCGGGAACGCGCAAGGGGCGCCGCAGGGGATGGCGCAGGCAATGGATCCCGGCGACGACTGCTTCACGCTGCTCGACATCGACCATTTCAAGCGCATCAACGACCAGTACGGCCATGCCGCCGGCGACGCGGTCCTGGTGGAAGTGGGACGCCGCCTGAACGGGGCGGTACGCGAGTCCGACATGGTGCTGCGCTGGGGCGGCGAGGAATTCCTGGTGTATTCGCAAGGCGTCAGCGCGGCCCAGCGCCCGCTGCTGGTGCAGCGCATCCTGAACGCGATCGCGGCGGCCCCGGTGGTGCTGGAAGACGGCACCGCGCTGCAGGTCAGCGCGACCGCGGGCGCGGTGCCGCTGCCGGCGGCCGCCGGCCAGGCCCCGGGCTGGGAGCAGGCCCTCGCCCTGGCCGACCGCGCGCTCTACAAGGGCAAGGAGGCAGGCCGCAACCGCGGCTTCATCGTCGAGCAAGCCCATCCGGAACAGGGAAGCGGCGACGAGGGCGGCATGCGGATGCACCTGGTGCTGCCGGACATGTCCTGGCAGCCGGCCCACTAGGTAGTTCGGATCGAGATCCGTAGGGTGGTCGGCTCTGCCGACCGCGCGTTCAGCTCCCCTCCGATCACAGGCGGCGGCCAGTCCTACGCGCGGCTCAGTGCGCGGCGCTCCGCCATCGCCACCACGGTCTGCAGCAGGACGGCCGGACGCAGCGGCTTGGCCAGGAACTCGTCGAATCCCGCTTCGAGCGCCCTCTGCTGGTCTTCACGGCGCGAGAAAGCCGTCAGCGCGATCGCCGGCATGCCGGCCAGGCCCTTGTCGCGCAGCCCGCGCACGCGCCGCATCAGTTCGAAGCCGTCCATCAATGGCATGCCGATGTCGCTGACCAGGATGTCGGGGCGGTGTTCGTCGATCATGCGCAGCGCGTCGTGCGCACTCGTCGCCGACAGGATCCGCGCCCCGGAATCGTGGAGTACCTGCTGCACCAGGTCGAGCGAATCGATTTCGTCTTCCACCACCAGTACCGCCAGCCCGGCCAGGCTGCCGGCCGTCCCCTGCCCTGCGCCAACCGCTGCCGCCGGCTGCTCCGGCGCCGGGCCCGGCACAGCCGGAGCGCGCCGGATCGGCAGGTGCACGGTGAAGGTCGCCCCGCGTCCCGCGCCGGGACTGGACACCGTGATGGTGCCGCCCTGCAGTTCGACCAGCTGGCGCGCGATCGCCAGGCCCAGGCCGAGGCCGCCATGGCGCCGCGACGACGAGGAATCGGCCTGGCGGAAGCGGTCGAACACGAAAGGCAGGAATTCGGGATCGATACCCACGCCCGAGTCGGTGACGTCGATCGCCACTTCCTCGCCTTCGCGCCGCACCGTCACGGCCACCCGGCCGCCGGGCTCGGTGAACTTGATCGCGTTCGAGACCAGGTTCGACATCACCTGCTGCATGCGCCCGAGGTCCCCCATCACCGGTCCGGCATCGTAGTCGACGTCCGCGCTCAGCTGGATCTGCTTGCCGATGGCGGCCGGACGCGCCGTCTCCAGCGCCGCGTTGACGAATTCCGCCGGCGTCACCGGCCGCGCCTCGATGCGCACCTTTCCCGTGATGAGGCGGCTCATGTCGAGCATGTCCTCGATCAGCTGGGACTGGGCGCGCGCATTGCGCTCGATGGTCTCGAGGCCGCGGCGCAGCATGGCCTCGTCGCGCGCGCCCTGCAGCAGCAGCTGCGACCAGCCCAGCATGGCGTTGAGCGGCGTGCGCAGCTCATGCGACAGCGTGGCCAGGAATTCGTCCTTCAGCTGGCTCAGGTTTTCGGCCTCGACCCGCGCCTTCTGCTCGCGCAGGTAGAGCTGCTGGCGCTGCGCCGCCGTTTCCAGCGACGCTGCCAGGGTACGGTTGCGCGACTCGATGCGGGTGTCGAAGATCGATGCGAGCAGCGCGATGGTCAGCACCGCCACCGTCGCCACGGCGACCAGGATCGCCAGGTGATCCTGGTCGCCGCCGTCGACTGCGGCCCGGCAGACGCTGGCCGCATCGAAGTGGGCGGCGGCCATGCCGGTGTAGTGCATGCCGGCGATCGCGCCGCCCATGACGACGGCGGCCCCGAGCTGCACCAGTCGCGGACGGCGCAGCGTGTCGTTCAGGCGAAAGCCGATCCAGAGCGCCCCGGCCGAGGCGCCGATCGCGATCGCGACCGACGCCAGGAACAGCCAGGGGTCGTAGGTGATCGGGGGGTCCATGCGCATCCCGGCCATGCCGGTGTAGTGCATGGCATTGATGCCGAGTCCCATCAACACCGCGCCGAATGCCAGGTGGCGCCCGCCGATCTCGCGGTGGCGCAGCTGCCACAGGGCCAGGCCGGAGACGACCACCGGCAGCAGCCAGGAGACGAAGGTGATCCCCGGGTCGTAGCCGAGCGGCATCGGCAGGCGGAAGGCCAGCATGCCGATGAAGTGCATCGCCCAGATGCCGCTGCCCATCGCGAAGGCGCCGCCGGCCATCCAGGCGTGCGGGGCGTGGCCGTGCGCGTGCTTGACACGGATCGCGAGGCTCAGCGCCGTGTAGGACGCGAGGATCGCGACCAGGATCGAGAGCAGCACCAGCGTTGGTTCGTAATGGCCGATTAACATAAGGGTGAAATGCCCAGGTTCCTTCTTGTCCGCACCAGCGCAGCAACAGTCCTGGCAGGGCCAGTGTACACGACGAATGCCGGGCCCGGCGCAAGCTGACGAGCCGGCTCGAGAGAGGCGGCGTAGACCCGCCAACGCACGCCACGGCAGCTCCCTTGCACCCAGGCAATTCTACAGGATGGCTGGGCGGCATGTCTCGGTTCGAATGCCCCTGTGCCACAGGATTCACGACCATGCTGCCGCGCGGCGCGTTCTGCACCTGCCGGGCCTGTGAACACGCTTACGCCCGGGACGCCGCGCCTGCCTGCGCCCGCCCGACCGGGTCACCGTCCACCACGACGCGGTCGCGCCCGCTGCGCTTGGCAGCGTACAAGGCCTTGTCCGCGGCCGTGATCAGGCTCGCGGCATCGAGAAGGCACTCCCGGTCGAAGCCGGCGACGCCGATGCTCAAGGTGACATGGGACCGTACTGCGGCAGGCGCGTGCTGGATGGCGAGCGAGGCGACGTGCGCACGGATTGCGTTCGCGTGCGCCCGCGCCTGTTCGGCCGTCGTATCGGGCAGGATCGCGGCGAACTCCTCGCCGCCGTAACGCGCCGCCATGTCCGCCGGCCGCTTGAGCATGCCCGCCAGCGCCCGCGCCACCGCGACCAGGCAGGCATCGCCCTGCTGGTGGCCGAAATGGTCGTTGTAGGCCTTGAACGAATCGATGTCCATCAGGAGCAGCGCCAGCGCGCCGCCGTTGCGCTGCGCGCGGCGCAGTTCGCGATCGAGCGCGACGTCGAAATGACGGCGGTTGGCGATCCCGGTCAGCCCATCCACGTAGGAACGGGCGCGCAAGGATTCGGCATGGTCGAGCAGGCGCCGTTCGCGGTCCACCGTACCGGTCACGTCGCGGATCTCAAGCAGGCAGTAGCGCTCGGCGCCATCGCTGAACGGCGTCACGCTCACGGCCTGGTCGATGCGCGCGCCGTCGAAACTGCCGGCTTCGCGCAAGGGAAAGGGCGAGCGTCCATGCGCCTGCGGGATCGCGGTCGCCACTTCCTCGGCCAGCGCGGCCAGCACCGCCGACTCGACCCGCGAACCGCGCAGTTCCGGGAACACGTCGAACAGCGAGCGCCCGCCCACGCGCGCGGCCGCGTAGCCGGAACGCGGCACCATCCAGCTGTTCCACAGTACGATCTCCTGCGCCGCATCGAGCACGACGAGGCCGCACTGGGCAAGGTTCACGGCGCGCGCAGCGAAGGTCGTGGCGGCGCCGGCGAGGTCGGTCTTGGTCTTCATCGCCCGGCAATTTGATGTCAAAAAGAAACTAGGCGATCATACTCCAGATTCCGCGCATTCCGTAGGCATCCCTCGGCCGCCGGGGCAGCCGACGCCTGCCGGGTAACCGGAGCGTCATCTACAAAAAGTGATACCCCGTGACATTTCGAGAGCCTTGGCCCCGGTCTTTCCGATTACGATCAGGTTCTGGTGCGGCAACACCTGCACAGTGTATGGCCGCAAGCTCAACACAACACGGTTCAACGGAAGGGACAAGCAATGGCGGGCAGGATGATGGGTGAAGAATTGGGCATGGAGCAGGACGTCGCGGCGACGCCGCCATCCACGCTGTCCGGCAACGTTCCATGGCCGGCTGCGCCGCACGACCTGCGCCGCCTGCGAATCCGCAAGCGCGAAAGCCAGGAAAAGTTCTGGAGCCGGTTTGGCGTCACCCAGTCCAGCGGCAGCCGTTTCGAAACCGGTGTCGTGATTCCGCCGCCGGTTGCCATCCTGCTGCGCCTGTACGCCAACGGGACGCTCAAGGACGAGGACCTGCACGGCTGATTTGACAGGCTGAGCTTCTGGCTAAGCTGATAAAATAGCTTGCCGGCAAGCTGACTCAGCCTTGCTTCTATTTTTCCGAAGTAATGTTTCGGTAATCAGTACTTTTACCGAAAGGTCCGGTGCTTTATCCTTTCGCATCAGCAAATGCGGCCGCCGGCCGCATGATGCGGGGTATTTGATATACGCACACGGAACCATGAATCGTACTGCACTCCTCATCGCGACCAAGCTCGCCATCGCAGCGCCGGCCCACCCGGGCGGCATGATGCCGCTGTTCAGTAGCCACCCGTCCTGCGAGGAGCGCATCGCCGCGCTCCAGCGCGGCTGATCGCGGGTCGGTCCGGGATGCGCTACTCGTCACTCGTGCTGCCGGTGCTGTTCGCGCTCGCACTGGCGTTCCTCCTGCAGCATTTCCTCGGTTCGCTGGCCTGGGCCGGCTTGCTGGCGGTCATTACCTGGCCGCTGCACGAACGCCTTCAGGCGCGCGGCGTACCGCGCATGGCGAGCGCCAGCGTGCTGCTCACGCTGCTGATCGTGTGCTTCTTCGGTCCGTCCCTGCTCCTGATCAAGGCGCTCGGCAACGAACTGGTCGGCGTGCAGCGCCTGCTGTCCGAACTCAACGAGGTCGGCGTCGCCGCGCCCGAGTGGCTCGCCCGCGTCCCGCTGGTGGCTGAACGCGTGATCGCCTGGTGGCAGGAACACCTGGCGGTGCCGGGCGGCCTGAACGCCCTGATTCAGACCACGATCGGCGACGTCGCGCCCCGGTTGACCGGTGCCGCGCGCCTGTGGGGCTCGGCCATCCTTGCCAACGCGCTGTATCTGTTCCTGACCCTGCTGACCCTGTTCATCCTCTACCTGCATGGCCCGGCCGTCATACGCTACGTCGACAGCGCCGGCGCACGCCTGCTGCCCGACCACTACGGCAACCTGCGCCGCATCCTGCCGCTGTCGGTGCGCGGCACGGCCCTGGGCCTGTGCTCGATCGCCGTGCTCGAGGGGGTCGTGCTGGGCGTTGCCTATTACGTCGCCGGCGCCCCGGCCCCGGCGCTGCTGGGCGTGCTCACCGGCTACCTGGCGCTGATCCCGGGCGGCGCGCCGCTGTCCTTCACCATGGTGTCGCTGCTGCTGCTCGGCCAGGGCCACGCCGGCGCGGCACTTGGACTCTTTACCTGGGGCGCGGTCGAGCTGTTCATGGTCGACAAGTTCATCCGCCCGAAGCTGATCGGACACCGGGTCAACCTGCCCTTCCTTGCCGTGCTGTTCGGCCTGCTGGGCGGCGTCTCGACCATGGGCGTCATCGGCCTGTTCGTCGGGCCGTTCATGATGGCCGTGCTGTTCAGCTGGCTGCGCGCCGGCCAGACGGACCAACCATAGGGTCGGTCGCGCCCGCAATGCGGCCCGCGCATGCATGCCGCATGAGCGTGCGACAGAAAAACAACAAAATAGCTAATAGGAATCTTTCGTGCGCCATGGAATTGCCGTTCAATTAATATGGCAATTTTTTGGAGGCGCGGATGGCACTCAAATCCCTGTTGGCAGGCCTTGCCTGCCTCGTCATATCGACCAGTAGCCACGCCGGCGTCATCTACGAGTGGCGTCCGTTCAACGACGAGACGCCGCGCGACATCACGCTGCGGCTGGAATTCACCGATGCCGCCGTCCAGGGCGGCGCACTCGACTTCAGCGTGCCGTTCATGGACTGGCAAGCGTCGTATCCCGATGCCGGCCTGGTGTCGCTGTTCTACGCCTTCCCCGGCCTGGACACACCGATGTCGTACCGGCCGGCAGACGGACAATTCCGCATGGGCCTGGGCATGCTCGACATGAGCCTGCGTTTCGAGCCGGGCGGCTACCTCAGCGGCTGGATCCGCGCCAACGACGCCAGCAACCACATCGAACTCGCATCGCAAGGCAGGATCTTCACCATCCTGGGCGCCGACAGCGACCGCGGCATGCCGGAGGCCGGCTGTGGCTGGACCACAGGCGTCCCGTGCGGCGGCGCGACGGGGGAATTGCGGCAGGTGCTATTGGCACAGCCGGCGCGCCAGGTACCCGAACCGGTGTCGCTGGCGCTGTTCGCGGCCGGCGGCCTGGCGGCCCTGGGAGCCCGCCGCAGACGCGTCCGTTCCTGATTGCTGGCTCGCGGCGGCGGCCCTATCGTCCGCCGCCCCGCCCTTTTCCGAACGCCTCCGGAATGCAAAAAGGCCCGCAACCTGGACAGTTGCGGGCCTTCGATATTCTGGTGGGAAGTGCAAGTTTCGAACTTGCGACCCCTGCAGTGTGAATGCAGTGCTCTACCCCTGAGCTAACCTCCCAATGGCGTGCATTATGCCTTAAATATTGAGATTTATCAATATAAACCAGCTCAGTATCGGCTACAGCACGCCCTGCTGCCGACCGCTTCGAATCCACGCGCAACGCGCGGCCTTGAAAGCGAAAAAGCCGCACGGCTTGCGCGGCTTTCCTGATGAATCCTGGTGGGAAGTGCAAGTTTCGAACTTGCGACCCCTGCAGTGTGAATGCAGTGCTCTACCCCTGAGCTAACCTCCCGAAGCGAGGCGTATTATGGCACAGAATGATCGCGCCGTCACCCCTGCGGGGAATAATTGCGCCAGATGCAGCTACCCTTCACGTTCTTGTCGAGCCCGGCGAGCACTTCTTCGTGCGCCGCCAGCTCGTCGCTGCTGGCCGCCACCACGATGATCTCGCCCAGCGGGCCGGCTTCGCCGAGGTCGCCGGCCGAGGCGGACTCGACGGCGACATCCATCGTCAGCGAGTTCTGGCCGCGCGTCATGGCCAGGTAGACGTCGGCCAGCAGTTCCGAGTCCAGCAGCGCGCCGTGCAGCTTGCGGTGGGCGTTCGAGATCTCGTAGCGGTCGCACAGCGCGTCCAGCGAATTGCGCTTGCCAGGGTGCAGTTCTTTCGCCTGCACCAGGGTATCGATCACGCCGCTGCAGTGGTCGGTAAAGGGCGGCAGGCCGAGGCGCTGGAACTCGGCGTTCAGGAAGCCGAGGTCGAAGGGCGCGTTGTGGATGATGACTTCGGCGCCCTGGACGAATGCGCGCAGTTCGTCGACGATCTCGTGGAATTTCGGCTTGTCGCTCAGGAATTCGGTGCTCAAGCCGTGCACCGCCAGTGCCGCCTCGTCCGAGTCGCGCTCCGGATTGATGTAGCGGTGGAAGTTGTTGCCGGTCAGCTTGCGGTTGAAGATTTCGACGCAGCCGACCTCGATGATGCGGTCGCCCGTGCGGGGATTCAGGCCGGTGGTTTCGGTATCTAGGACAATCTGGCGCATGGGCGGATGATGAGCATTCGGTTGATTTGAGGCAACCGAAGTATAGCAAACCGCGCGCCCCGGCAGCGCCTTATCGGCGCGTACCGGTGCTTATCGACAACTCGTTGCGAAGACAGGTTGCGACGGCTCATGGCGCCCGGCTAGCGGCGCACCGAGGCCGCACCGCGGTTGGCCAGCACGTCGGCCCGCTCGTTGCCCGGGTGGCCGTTGTGTCCACGCACCCAGCGCCACTCGACGGCATGCTGCTGCTGGGCCAGGTCGAGCGCCTTCCACAGGTCGTCGTTCTTGACCGGCTCCTTGGCCGAGGTCTTCCAGCCACGCGCCTTCCAGCCGTGGATCCACTCCGAGATCCCCTTCTGCACGTACTGGCTGTCGGTATGCAGCACGACCTGGCAGGGGCGGTTCAGCACGCCCAGGGCTTCGATCACGGCGCGCAGTTCCATGCGGTTGTTGGTGGTGTTGGGTTCGCCACCGAAGATTTCCTTCTCGTGGCCGTTCGAGACCAGCAGCGCGCCCCAGCCTCCGGTGCCCGGATTGCCCTTGCAGGCGCCGTCGGTGAAGATTTCGACCCTGGTCGGGGTGCTTGCTGGTGCCGCGCTTGCTTGTATGTTGTCGCTCATTCTCTGTTTGCCGCCGGCACTGCTGCCGGCCGCTTGCTCGTTTTCTTGTTCCATGCAGGTCCGATGATGTGCATGCCCTTGACCCGCTTGATGGCGTGGACCACGTACACGGCGCCCAGGTAGGGCCACCAGCGGCGTCCGGCCGATTCCATCATCGAGAACCGGCTCAGCCAATGGGCTGTCCGGCACGGCGGCGCGTAGCAGCCGAAATAGCTGCGCGTGGCGCCGAGATTCAACAATTTTAACCAGTCCTTCAGGCGCGGCATAGAGATGAACTCGCCGGAAGCCGGCAGGTAGCCGTTGTTGGTGAGCCGGCCCACGCCCTGGCGCATCCCCCACAGGCTGGCCGGATTGAACCCGCAGATGATCAGCTGCCCTTCCGGGATCAACACGCGCTCGACTTCGCGCAGCACCTGGTGCGGTTCGCTCGCAAACTCGAGCACATGCGGCAGTACCACCAGGTCGATGCTGTGCGAGGCGAACGGCAGCTCGGCGAAATCGAGCGCCACCGCGATCTGCTTGCCGCCCGCCGCGAACGCGAGTTCGTTGTCGGTCGAGGTACGGGTGGCGGCCTGCCACTTGTTGGGCATGCGGTTGGCGGCGAGCGCATCGAGCTGGGGCACGCCGATCTGCAGGGCATTGAAACCGAAGATGTCGGCCGTCAGCTCGTCGAGGCAGGCCTGCTCGAACGCGCGCACGTAGGCGCCCGCCGGCGATTGCAGCCAGAGGTCGAGCGCTATAATGGATTTTTCGGAAGCCGCGCTGTCCATGCCACCCCTTCTTTCACTTCACCATGACGACATCACCGCACTCGAGCACTGCGCGACAGGACCTGTCGGTCCTCACCGTTCCCGCCTTTAACGATAACTACCTGTGGATCATCCACGACGGCGTCCATGCCGCCGTGGTCGACCCGGGAGATGCCGGCCCCGTGCGCGACGCCCTCGCCGCGCACGACCTGGCTCTCACTGCCATTTTACTCACGCATCATCATGCTGACCATATCGGCGGCGTGCCATCGCTACTCGCGCAGTCTCCGGTGCCGGTCTACGGGCCGCGCAACGACGGCATCCCGGGCATCACGCACGCGCTCGGCGAGGGCGACCGCATCCGGGTGGACGGGCTCGACCTGGAACTGGAAGTGCTCGACGTGCCCGGCCATACCCTGGGCCACATCGCCTACGTCCGGCGCGCGCCGGGCACGCACTGGCTGTTCTGCGGGGACACCCTGTTCGCCGGCGGCTGCGGACGCCTGTTCGAAGGCACGCCCGAGCAGATGGCGGCTTCGCTCGCCAAGCTGGCGGCGCTCCCGGATGACACGCTGGTGTATTGCGCGCACGAATATACGGTATCGAACCTGCGCTTCGCACAGGCCGTCGAACCCGACAACCAGGGACTGGCCTTCCGTATGCGCGATGCGTCGGAACGGCGCGGCACCCGGCTGCCGACGGTGCCGTCGACCATCGGGCTCGAAAAAGGCACGAATCCGTTCCTGCGCTATACCGAGCCGGGGATCGTCAGGAGCCTGGTGGAGGCCGGCAGGCTGCAGGAAGGCGCAGCGCCGGTGCAGGCCTTCGCGGCGCTGCGGGAGTGGAAGAATGCGTTTTGATCTGGCGGCTTTACACTGTCGCAGGGTGGCCGGCTGAGCCGGCCACCCTACAGAGTTAAATTTCTTCGTTTAAATTTCTTCGTACAAGGGCAAGGTCAGGAACTCGGCGAACGTATCCGAGGTCGACATTTGCTCGAAGATCGCGGCCGCGCGCGCATAGCTCGGATTGTCTCCGTTCGGGGCGACGCCTTTCACCTTGCCCAGCTCTTCCGGAATCATCGCGCGCACCATGTCGGCGGTGACCTTGCGCCCGTCTTCCAGCACGCCCTTCGGCGAGCGGATCCACTGCCACACCTGGGAGCGGCTGATCTCGGCCGTGGCCGCATCTTCCATCAAGTTGTGGATCGGCACGCAACCATTGCCTGCGAGCCAGGCACCCAGGTAGTGGATGCCGACATTGATGTTGTAGCGCAGGCCTTCTTCCGTGATCGGGGTCTCGGGCTTGAAGTCGAGCAGTTCGCGCGCGGTGACCTTCACGTCCGGGCGCTGCTTGTCGATCTGGTTGGGCTTGTCGCCCAGCACCTTGGTGAATTCCGTCATCGCCAGCTCGACCAGGCCCGGGTGGGCGACCCAGCCGCCGTCGTAGCCATCGGTGGCATCGCGCGCCTTGTCGCTGCGCACGCCGCCCATCGCCACCTCGTTCTTCGCCGGATCGTTCTTGATCGGAATGAGCGCCGACATGCCGCCGATCGCCGGCGCCCCGCGCTTGTGGCAGGTCTTGAGCAGCAACAGCGCATAGGCGCGCATGAAAGGCGCGGTCATCGTCACCTTGGCGCGGTCGGCCAGGCAGAAGTCCTTGTCCAGCTTGAATTTCTTAATGCACGAGAAGATGTAGTCCCAACGCCCCGCGTTCAGGCCGGCGCTGTGCTCGCGCAGCTCGTACAGGATTTCGTCCATCTCGAAGGCGGCCAGGATGGTCTCGATCAGCACGGTCGCCTTGATGGTGCCGCGCGGCAGGCCAAGCGCTTCCTGGGTCATGATGAAGATGTCGTTCCACAGGCGCGCCTCGAGGTGCGATTCCATCTTCGGCAGGTAGAAATACGGCCCGGCGCCGCGCGCCAGCTGCTCCTTGGCGTTGTGAAACATGAACAGCGCGAAATCGAAGATGCCGCCGGAGACGCGCTTGCCGTCGACCAGCACGTGCTTCTCGTCCAGGTGCCAGCCGCGCGGACGCACCACCAGGGTCGCCACCTTGTCGTTCAGCCGGTAGGTCTTGCCGTTCTGCTCGAGCGAAATCGTCTTGCGCACCGCATCGACCATGTTGATCTGCCCCGTGATCTGGTTATCCCAGTTGGGCGTGTTCGAATCCTCGAAGTCGGTCATGTAGCTGTCGGCTCCCGAGTTCAGCGCGTTGATGACCATCTTGCGCTCGACCGGCCCGGTGATCTCGACACGACGGCATTCGAGCGCCTTCGGGATCGGCGCGATCTTCCAGTCCCCCTCGCGGATGTGCGCGGTCTCCGGGAGGAAGTCGGGGCGCTCGCCCGCATCGAGACGCCGCGCACGCTCGGCGCGGGCCGCCAGCAGTTCCTGCCGGCGCGGCTCGAACGCGCGCGACAGCGTGGCGACCAGTTCGAGCGCCTCGAGCGTGAGGATCCGTTCGTAACCGGGTTTGATCTCGGCCGTGATTTCCATGCCGGCGGGGGTGGCGATCGTCATTGCTCTTACTCCTGTCAGATAAGTGAACCGGTGCAGGCCGGCAGCCGTGGGGCTGCCTTGGCGTTTGTCATAGCATCAAGTATATTCACTTCAAGATAGCTAAACGATACATTTTCTCACTACATCTGTGCGTTTTTGTATCAAATAGGAGCAAGGATGGACAAGTTCAGGCAGATCTCGACCTTCGTGGAAGTGGTGGCGCGCGGCAGCCTGTCGGCGGCGGCGCGGGCGGAAGGCATCGCGCCGGCCATGATCGGCCGCCGCCTCGATGCGCTCGAGGCGCGCCTGGGCGTCAAGCTGCTGCAGCGGACCACGCGCCGGCTGGTGCTGACCATCGAGGGCGCAGCCTTCCTGGAAGACTGCCAGCGCATCCTGGCCGAACTGGAGGAAGCCGAGGCCGCCGCCGCCGAGCGCAGCGCCCGCGCGACGGGCCACCTGCTCGTATCGGCCCCGGCCGGCTTCGGACGCCAGCACGTGGCGCCGTTGCTGCCCTCCTTCCTGGCCGAGCACCGCGAGCTCACGGTCAACCTGAACCTCACCGACCGCCTGGTCCACGTGGTCGGCGAAGGCGTGGACGTGGCGATCCGGATCGCCAGCCTCAACGATTCGAGCCTGGTCGGCACCAAGCTGGCCGACAACCATCGCGTGGTCGTAGGGTCGCCCGCTTACCTGAAGCGGCACGGCATCCCGCGCGCGCCCTCGGACCTGGCCAGGCACAACTGCCTGGCCATCAGCAGCGAAGGCAGCCAGCGCGGATGGACCTTCCTCGACGGCGGCAAGCCGGTCACGCTCAAGGTGGGCGGCAACATGGAGTGCAACGACGGCGCCGTGCTGCACGCGTGGGCGCTGGCCGGCAAGGGCCTGGCATGGCGCTCGATGTGGGAGGTGGGCGCGCAGATCGCGACGGGCGAACTGCGCACGGTGCTGGACGATTATGCTGCGCCGGGCAACGACATTTATGCCGTGTTCGCGGAACGCCGGCACCTGCCCCTGCGCATCCGCGCCTTCGTGGATTTCCTGCGCCGCAGCTATGCTCAGCCGGAATACTGGCAGGCGCGCGGCCTGTAGCGCCGCGCTACGCAAGGGGTACGGGCAAAAAAAATCCCCGGCAGATCCGGGGATTTTCTGTCATCGCTGGAGAGCGATTACAGCGGCTGGATGTTCGCGGCCTGCTTGCCCTTCGGGCCGGTGGTCACGTCGAACGAAACGCGCTGGTTCTCTTGCAGCGATTTGAAGCCGGTGGTCTGGATTGCCGAGAAGTGTGCGAACAGATCTTCGCCGCCTTCGTCAGGGGTGATGAAGCCAAAACCCTTCGAATCATTGAACCATTTAACGATGCCAGTTGCCATTACAATTTCCTATTTCAGTTAAGTTGGGCTCGCGCCCGTTTAAGATCGTTTGAAGAAGCAAGAAAGGAATGACAGACAGACTGCACTACTACCTACAACCCAACGATCCCGCATTATACCGAATAAAAACGAATTAACGTCTACTTCGCAAAATAAAAATCCTCGAACCCGCAACAATTTCAGTAAAAATTCCTTACATCAACTCTTACCTCATCTGTTACGCGACTTTTTGCATTCGGCAGTACAGAAAGAATAGGGCAACGAGTGGCAATAAATTTGCGCCGCATCAAACGATTCACCAATGATTTATTGCGAATAAGCATTACGGCCGAAGCCGGTTCAGGATAACGCGTGCGGATCGAGACGGGCGTGCTCGACGAATCGGGCCAGTTCGGCGAGCCACGTCGACCAGTCGCTGGCGGCGACCGCATCGAAGGTCATCAGGACGCGCAGGCGCTGCTCGAGCGCGCGCGCATGCTGTCCCAGGCCGCGGTAGCCGAAGGTAAGGGCGGAGCCGGCGACCGTGTGCAGCATGGCCGCCAGTTCGCCTGCGGCCGGCGCCGGCGCGTTCGGATCGAGCTCGGCGCCCAGCGCTGCCAGGCGGTCGAGCGTCGACGGCAATCCCCTGGCGAAGCTGTCGTTCAGCGAAGCCAGGCGCGCGAAGAACTGCTGGTCGGCCGCGTGCATCTCCGCACCAGCCCTACTTGGTTCCGAAGATGCGGTCGCCGGCATCGCCCAGGCCGGGGACGATGTACGCATCCTCGTTCAGGTGCGAATCGAGCGAGGCGACATACACCTTGACGTCCGGGTGCGATTTCTGGAACACCTCGACGCCTTCCGGCGCGGCGACCAGCGCCAGGAACAGGATCTGCTCGCTCGCCACGCCGCGCTTCTTCAGCACGTCGACGGCATGCACCGCCGAATTGCCGGTCGCGACCATCGGGTCGCACAGGATGAACGTGCGCTCGTTCGTGTCCGGCAGGCGCACCAGGTACTCGACCGGCTCGTGGGTATCCGGGTCGCGGAACACGCCGATGTGGCCGACGCGCGCCGAGGGCACCAGTTCCAGCAGCCCGTCGCTCATGCCGATACCGGCGCGCAGGATCGGGACGATCGCCAGCTTCTTGCCGGCGATGACCGGCGCATCGATCGTCACCAGCGGGGTCTTGACGGTACGGGTGGTCAGCGGCAGGTCGCGCGTGATCTCATACCCCATCAGCAGCGTGATTTCCCGCAGCAGTTCGCGGAAGGTGCGCGTCGAGGTATCGTGCTCGCGCATGTGCGACAGCTTGTGCTGGATGAGCGGGTGGTCGAGGATGAAGAGGTTGGGAAAACGCGGATCTTGTTTCATGAGTAGATTTCGAACGAATGGGTGTGAAGCACAGTGGCCGCCATTATCCCAGCCGCGCGGCCGTTTGTCCGTATTTTCTGCGTAATTTGTCAAGAATGCGCCGGCCGGGCCGCGTCGGCATCCGGGGACGCGAGCGCCCGCGCCAGGATGGCGGCGAAGGCAGTGCCCGTCGGCAGCCGGCCGAAGGCCCCGCCCGGTTCCGCGGCGATGCGCGAGGCAACGAAGGCCTGGGCAACGTAGTCCGGCGCATGGCGCAGCAACAGCGCGCCCTGCACCGCCAGCACCAGCCGCTCGGCCAGCCGGCGCGCACCGGCTTCGTCCCTTGCCAGCGCCGGCAGTTCGTCGAGCAGGCGGCCGGCATGGGCCGCGAAGCGCGCGTCGCGCCCCGCCGCCGGCATCAGCTCGTGCGCCAGCGCGTCGCGCGCCTCCGGCAGCGACTTGCCCAGCGCCCGCAGCAGGTCCAGGCACATCACGTTGCCCGAGCCTTCCCAGATCGAATTCACCGGGAACTCGCGGTACAGCCGCGCCAGCGGGCCGTCCTCGACATAGCCGTTGCCGCCCAAGACTTCCATCGCTTCGGCGCCGAAGGCGGGGCCGCGCTTGCAGATCCAGTACTTGCCGGCCGGAGTCAGGATGCGTCCCAGCAGTGCCTGCACCGGGTCGGCGGCCTCGTCGAAGCAGCGCGCCAGGCGCAGCGCGAACGCCGTCGCCGCCTCCGATTCGAGCGCGAGGTCCGCCAGCACGTTCTGCATCAGGGGCTGTTCGCTCAGGAGCCGGCCGAAGGCGCTGCGCCCGCGCGCGTGGTGCAGCGCGTGACACAGGGCCGCGCGCATGATGCCGGCGCTGCCGAGGACACAGTCGAGGCGTGTGTGGCTGCCCATCTCGAGGATGGTCGGAATCCCGCGCCCCGGTGCGCCCACCATCCATCCGACCGCGTTGTGGAACTCGACCTCGGACGAGGCGTTCGAGCGGTTGCCGAGCTTGTCCTTCAGGCGCTGGACCCGGATCGCGTTGCGGCTGCCGTCCGGCAGGAAGCGCGGCACGAAGAAGCAACTCGGGCCGGCGCTCCCCGCTTCGTCGAGTTGCGCCAGGATCAGGTGCGCATCCGATTGCGGCACCGAGAAGAACCACTTGTGGCCGACGATCCGGTGGGCGCCCTCCCCGGCCGCCCCGAATCGCGCAGCGGCCTCGCCCGCCGGCATCGGCTCGGCCCGGGTCGTGTTCGCGCGTACGTCGCTACCGCCCTGCTTCTCGGTCATGCCCATGCCGACCAGCGCGCCGCGCTTGTGCTCCACCGGCAACGAACGCGGGTCGTACTCGTTCGACAGGATCTTCGGCAGCCACGTCGCGGCCAGTACCGGGTGGCGGCGCAAGGCCGGCACCGAGGCATAGGTCATCGTCACCGGACACTGGGCACCGTTCTCGACCTGGCCGAACAACAGGTACTGCGCCGCCCGTGCCACCTGCGCGCCCGGTCGCGGGTCCTGCCACGGCGCCGAATGGGCGCCGGCGCCGATCATCATCCCCATCAAACGGTGCCATGCCGGATGGAACTCGACTTCGTCGATCCGGTTGCCCATCCGGTCGTAGCTGGTCAGCCGCGGGCCATGGGTATTCGCCTGGCGCCCGAGGTCGAGCACCCCGGCCTGGCCGAGCGTGGCGCCGAGCGCGTCCAGCGCCGCGGCGGACCAGCCGGCGCCTTCGCGCACCACCGCTTCCCGCAACGCCGGGTCGCAACGGAACAGGTTCACGTCCTCGAACGGCGCAGCCTGGTTGAGTACCTGGTGCGTGTCGAAGCGGGCGTCCTGCAGGATGCCCGCCTGGGTGTCGATACCGTTCATTCCCTGGACCTTTCAATTTTGTTGCAATAAAGCATCATTCTGGTCGCCAGCAGTGACCCATAATATGCTAGCCAACAAGAATCGGCGACAATGGCAGGCGCCGGCAGATTGTCTACGCGGCAACTTGTGCACCTTCCACGCTAGCGCAAAGGCCGAAACAACGCAAGCTGCTGCGGGAGCGCAAGGATGGGCGACTTAAGCATTCGTTCCTTCATCGCTTTGTCATTTTTAATGCTTACTGGAATCTTTCAATGCTACAGTCGCTTCTGGTTTGGTAGACTTGCATGGTTTACACCGGGCATGTCGTGCGCGTGCCAGCGATAAGAAGGCAGAAATCTGAAAATGCACACCAGTACCGTCGCCCCGTCCCAGCCGACACCCCGTAGGTCGGCTCCGGCGCTGCTCGACAGCCTGCTCGAGGCTGCCGGCGACGCCGTGTTCCGTGTCACGCTCGGCGGACAGGTGCGTGCCGCCAGCCGGCGCGCATCGGGGCTCGGCGGCGTGGAACTGGACGGCCGCCCGCTGGTGTCGCTGGTCCACGACGTCGACCAGCCCTCGCTGCGCAACGCCCTGGTCGCTGCCGGCGCCAGCGGCGAACCGAGCATCGTCGAGGCGCGCTTTCGCTGCGGCGAGCGCGATGTCTGGTTCGAGCTGCGGATTGCCATGATCGCGAGCGGCGACGATGCGCCGCTGCTGGTGGTCGGACGCGACATGTCGGCCCAGCACGCCACCGAGGAACGCCTGCGCCACATGGCGACCCACGACGCCCTCACGGAACTGCCGAACCGGGTGCTGCTCTCCGACCGCATCCGCATGGTGATCGCCAACGCACGCCGCTCGGGCCAGGGCTTTGCGGTTGCGACCATCGGCCTGGACGGCTTCAAGAAGGTCAACGACGGTCTCGGCCACGGAGTCGGGGACGCGGTGCTGCGCATGGCCGCCGGGCGCCTGCGCCGCACCCTGCGCGACAGCGACACCCTGGCCCGGGTCGGTGGCGACGAGTTCGTCGCGGTCCTGCCTGGCACCGCCAGCGAAGCCCAGATCAAGCTCGTCACCGGCCGCCTGATGGCCGCGCTGCAATCGCCGTTCGAGATCGACGGCCACACGATCTACCTGGCCGGCTCGATCGGCGTGGCGATCTACCCCGAACATGCCGAGGATGAAGTGCGGCTGGTGACGCTGGCCGACACCGCGATGTCGCGCGCCAAGGAAACCGGCCGGGCGCGTACGGTCACCTACAGCCCGCGCGACCAGGGCCCGCCGGAACACGACATCTCGCTCGAGGCGGCGATGTTCAACGCGGTGCGCGAAGGCGAGTTCCAGCTGTACTACCAGCCGATCGTGGATGCGCGCAACCGCACCATCGAAGGCTTCGAGACGCTGATGCGCTGGAAGCACCCGACCCTGGGCATGGTGCCCCCCGGCCGCTTCATCCCGATCGCGGAGACCAACGGCCTGATCAACCTGCTGGGGGCCTGGGCGCTGAAGGCCGCCTGCATGCAGGTCCGCCAGTTCGAGGAGGTGGCCGGACGCGAGCTGTACATCTCGGTCAACATCAGTCCGCGCCAGTTCAGGAACGACAAGTTCCTGGCGGTGCTCGACGATGCGCTGGCGCTGTCGGGCACGCCGGGCCGCCAGTTGGTGCTCGAGATCACCGAAGGCACCCTGATGGTGGATCCGCTGCACGCCGAATCGGTGCTGGCCAGGATGGCCGAGCGCGGCGCCCGCATCGCCATCGACGACTTCGGCACCGGCTACTCCTCCCTGGCCTACCTGAAGCGTTTTCCGATCTCGGTGCTGAAGGTCGACCGTGCCTTCGTGAAGGATCTGCCGCAGGCCGCGAAGGACGCGGCGATCTGCGGCGCGGTGCTGGACCTGGCCAGGCACCTGGACCTGTCGGTGGTCGCGGAAGGTGTCGAAACGGAAGAACAGCTGGCCTTCCTGGACAACCTGGGCTGCCAGTACATCCAGGGCTACCTGACGGGCAAGCCGATGCCGGCGCACGTGGCACTGGCCGCGCTGAAGGAAGACCTCTACACCGAATTACTGCCGGCCGACATACGGACGGGCAAACGATGACTACACAAGCCGCCACCCCGCGTTCGCCGCGCGCCGACGCCACCCTCTCCCTGCTGTGGGAACGCATCCGCAGGCAGGGCGACATGCCCGGCTTCAGCAAGGCCATCAACGCCATCCTCGCCTCGATGCGCGGCGAGGATGAACGCGAGTTCTCAATGACGCAGACCGTGCTGTCGGATCCGGTGCTCACGCAGAAGGTGCTGCGCCTGGCCAACAGCGGCATGTATTCGGCATTCGGCCAGCGCATCAACACGGTGTCGAAGGCGGTCCTCGTGCTCGGCACCGAAGCCATCGGCCACCTGGCGCTGGGCCTGAAACTGATCGAGGAGCTGGCCAAGTCCTCGCCCGACACCGAAAGCGCCCATATCGAGATGGAGAAAGCGGTGCTGGCCGGGATGGTGGCGCAACAGGTGGCGGCCAGCGCGGTCTCGCGCGACCCGGAGGAAGCCGTGGTGTGCTCGATCCTGCATTCGCTCGGGCGCATGATGGTGACCTTCTACCTGCCCGAACGCTGGCAGCAGCTGCGCGACGCGGCGGGCGAAGGCCACGAGGAGTCGGGAGCGGAGACGCTGCTGGGCTTGTCGCTCGAGGCCATCGGCCGGGCTACGGCGGAGCATTGGGGCCTGCCGCGCAACCTGATCGCCGGCATGCGCCGCGTCGAGCCAGCCGAGCGCTTCGACGGCTTCGGCCACGACGACTGGCTGGCCGCGCTGGGCACCATGTCCACCGGAGTAGCCGATGCGCTCTGGAACGACGACGAACACGGCGCCGCGCGCGTCGCCGCACTGGCGGAAAGCTTCGCCCCGATGCTCGGCGTGGAAGCGAGCGGCCTGCTGGGCGCCATCGACAAGGCGCGCGAGATGGCCGCCGCGGACCTGTCGATCGCGCCCCTGGCCAAGCCTGCCGAGAAGCGCGCGGAACAGGTGGCCGCGACGCGCAAGCGCACGGCCGGCAACAAGATCCTGATGAGCGGGGTGGCCGACATGCGCGACGCCGGCGTGAGCGCAACCCCGGGCCAGATGATGTCGATGGCCCTCGAGACGATGCACAAGGGCCTGTCGTTCACGCGCTCGTTCGCATTCCTGCGCAACCGCCGCGAAGGCAGGTACACGGCCCGCCTCGGCCTTGGCGAAGGCAGCAAGACCCTGCTACCCCGACTGGGTTTCGACGATGCCTACGAACCGAACGTCTTCCATGCGGCGCTGGGCAGCGACCGCGTGATCTTCATCGAGAACGCACACGACGCCAAGTTCGCGGCCAAGCTGCCCGGCTGGTGGAGAGACAGCCTGGGCGCAGCCCGCTGCTTCGTGGTGATCCCGCTGTGCGCGCACGGCCAGCCGGCTGGCTTCATCTATGGCGAGTGGGACGACAGCTTCCCGTCGGTGATCCTGAGCCAGACCGAGTTCTCGCTGCTGAACGACCTGCGCGGGCTGGTGGTACGCACCGTCGAGCGGCGGCACCAGGTGGAAGCGGTCGTGACGCGGGTGTGATGCACCGTTTCACCGACTGCAATCGGATGCAGTACCGGTAGCCGCAAGTCCCCTCCCCCGGCGCAGGCCGGGGCCCAGGTTTACTGGGCGCTACCTGACCCGGCTCACCCCAGCTTCGGCGTGCCCACCCGCACATCCCCGCACTGCGCCCGGTGCATCAGCGCATGGTCGATCAGCACCAGCGCCAGCATCGCCTCGGCGATCGGCGTCGCGCGAATGCCCACGCAGGGGTCGTGGCGGCCGAAGGTTTCGACCATGACCGGCTCGCCTGCCTTGTCGATCGAGCGGCGCGGGGTGCGGATCGACGAGGTCGGCTTGATCGCGATCGACACCGTGATGTCCTGCCCGGTGGAGATCCCGCCCAGCACGCCGCCTGCATTGTTCCCGACGAAGCCTTCCGGGGTCAGTTCGTCGCCGTGCTCGGAGCCCTTCTGGGACACCGAGCCGAAGCCGGCGCCGATTTCGACGCCCTTGACCGCGTTAATGCCCATTATCGCATAGGCGATGTCGGCGTCGAGCTTGTCGTAGATCGGCTGGCCCAGGCCCACCGGCACCTTGCGCGCCACCACGTCGATGCGTGCCCCGATCGAATCGCCCGCCCGGCGCAGCTCGTCCATCGCGGCTTCCATCCGCTCCAGGAGTCCGGCATCCGCCGTCGCGGCGAAGAACGGGTTGGCATGCACGTGCTCGAACGACTGGAACGGCACCTCGATGTCGCCGAGCTGGCGCATGCAGCCGAAGAACTCGGTGCCAAAGGCCTCGCGCAGCCACTTCTTCGCCACCGCGCCGGCGCCCACGACCGGCGCCGTCAGGCGCGCCGACGAGCGGCCGCCGCCGCGCGGGTCGCGCACGCCATACTTGTGCCAGTAGGTGTAGTCGGCGTGGCCGGGGCGGAAGGAATCGAGGATATTGCCGTAATCCTTGCTGCGCTGGTCTTCGTTGCGGATCAGGAGCGCGATCGGGGTACCGGTCGTCACCCCCTGGTAGACACCCGACAGGATTTCGACCCGGTCGGCTTCCTGCCGCTGCGTCACATGGCGCGACGTCCCGGGCTTGCGGCGGTCGAGCTCGGGCTGGATGTCGGCCTCGCTCAGCGTCATGCCCGGCGGGCAGCCGTCGATCACGCAGCCGATGGCCGGACCGTGCGACTCGCCGAAAGTGGTAACGGAAAACAGCTTGCCAAAGGAGTTGCCGGACATGGTTGCTCTGTATACAAAAAATAAGTGGGTTTGCCATTCTACCAGTGTCTCGGAGAAGACGAACGATCCCTTTTCCGGCCACTTTGCCGAGTAATTCCGCACTGCGTCAGTTGCCTTATGGAGACAAAACTTGCCGATGATCCAATTTCCGAGCTTTGGTATTGGCAATTACATATATACTGACCAGAATCAAAGCCCAGCCAACCGGGAGACGTAGTAATGCCTGTATCGATAACGCCATGGAGCGCAACGACGACCGCGCACGACGCGCGCGACGCGCGCGACGACCTGGTGTTCGTCGACGAAGCCGACACGCCCTCACCTGCCGATTGCTGCGCTGCCGGACAGCTGCCGAGCTGGCGTATCCTCGTCGTGGACGACGACGCCGACGTCCACTCGACCACCACCTTCGCCCTCGACAACGTCGAGATGCAGGGCCGGCGGCTGGAATTCCTGCATGCCTTTTCGGCGCGCGAGGCGCGCTTGATGCTCGAGCGGGAAGAAGGCATCGCCGTCGTGCTGCTCGACGTCGTGATGGAGCGCCCCGACGCCGGCCTGCAGCTGGTACGCCAGATCCGCGAGGAGCTCGGCATGATCGAGGTGCGCATCATCCTGCGCACCGGCCAGCCCGGCTATGCGCCGGAACTCGAGGCGATCCGCGGCTACGACATCAACGACTACCGCACCAAATCCGAACTCACCCGCACCAAGCTGTACACCGCCGTCGCGGCAGCCGTGCGCTCCTACCAGCAACTGCGCGCGCTGGACGCCAGCCGCGCCGGTCTCGAGCACATCCTGTCGGCCGGCGCCCAGCTCATGGCCCTGCATGGGGTGCGCGACGTGGCCCAAGGCGTGCTGCGCCAGGCGGCGAGCCTGCTTGGCCAGCCGCCGGGCGGCGTGCTGTGCGTGCGCGAGGGCGGCCATGCCGGCCACGAAGTGCTGCGCGTGGTCGCGGCCGAGGGCCAACACCACGGACTCGAAGGAAGCGGACTCGGCGCGCAGGACGCAACGGGCGCGCATGGGTATGCCGCGCTGGCCGGCATCGCCGATCGCACCCTGCGCGAACGCGGCTCGCTCGCCGCCGACGGCTGGCTGTCGCTGTACTTCCCCGGCAAGGCCGGGCGCGACTTCGCAGCCTGCCTTCCCTTCGCGCGCAAGCTCGACGACATCGAGCGACGCCTGCTTGACGTATTCGCGAGCGTGGTCGCGGTGGGCCTGGACAATGTCGAACTCGTTACCCACCTCAACCAGGCCGCCTTCCGCGACCAGCTGACCGGGCTGCCGAACCGCACCCGCCTGGTCGAACTGCTCGACGCGACGCTGGCAGGCCCGCAACGCGCCACCGCGACCCTGGCGCTGGTCGACCTCGACCACTTTGCCGAGACCAACGACGCGCTCGGCCACCATTTCGGCGACCTGCTGCTGGTGGCGGTCGGCGAGCGCCTGAGCTCGCGGCTCAGCCCGGCCGGCGGAGCCGGACTGGAGATCGCGCGCATCGGCGGCGACATCTTCTGCGTACTGGGCGATGCCGCGACCGTGCAGCCGGCGCCGATCCAGGCGCTGTTCCGCGAGCCGTTCCGGATCGACGGGCAGGACGTGCAGGTGTCCGCGACCCTGGGCCTGGTGCGCCTGTGCGAGCACGACGGCAGCGGGGTCGATGCCTTGAAGGACGCCGACATCGCCCTCAAGCGGGCCAAGTCGCGCCAGCGCGCCGGCCACTTCTTCTTCTCGCGCAGCATGGGAGTCGAGATCCGCGAGCGGGTCCGCATGATGCATGCGCTGCGCAGCGGCTTCCAGCGCGGCGAACTGTTCCTGGCCTACCAGCCGCAGGTCGACCTGGCGGCCAACCGTGCGTTCGGCGCCGAGGCGCTGCTGCGCTGGCGAACCGAAGACGGTCGGCTGGTCGGTCCCGACCGCTTCATCCCGATCGCCGAATATTCCGGCCTGATCGTCGACATCGGCGAGTGGGTGCTGCGCCAGGCGCTTGCCGAACTGGTGCGCCTGCGCGCGGCCGGCTACCTGGACTTCACGATGTCGGTCAACGTCTCGCAGGTGCAGTTCCGCCACCAGCACTTCGTCGACATGCTGCGGCGCGCGCTGGACGACACCGGCGCCCCGCCGGAGTTCGTGGAACTGGAAATCACCGAATCGATGGCGATGGAAGAGCCCGCACTGCTGGTGGAGAAGCTGGCGCAGGTCAAGCGCACCGGGGTGTCGATCGCGATCGACGACTTCGGCACCGGCTTTTCGTCGCTATCCCACCTGCAGCGCCTGCAGGTCGACCGGCTCAAGATCGACCGCGCTTTTGTCACCGAGATCACCGGCTCGGCACGCGGCAGCAGCATTGCGGAAATGGTGATCCAGCTGGGCCGCAACCTGGGCCTGTCGGTGATCGCGGAAGGGGTCGAGGACGAACGCCAGGCGCACATCCTGCGCAGCCTGGGCTGCCCGCTGGCGCAGGGCTTCCTGTTCTCGCGGCCGCTGTCGCCGGAGGCGCTGCTAGGATGGCTGGGAAAGGCACAGACCGAGGCTGCATGAGGCCCATGAAGAGTGGGCGGCGCAGCCGCCCACGCTACAGCATCAGTCCTCGGCAGCCTGCTCGGCCGGCCAGTCACGGATATAGGCCTTGAGCATGCGGTTCTCGAAGCTCTGCGCTTCCAGCACCGCCTTGGCCACGTCGTAGAACGAGATCACGCCCAGCAGGGTGCGGGCATTCATGACCGGCAGGTAGCGCGCATGCTTTTCCAGCATGATGCGGCGCACCTCGTTGACTTCGGTATCCGGGGTGACGGTGATCGGACTGTCGTCCATCACCTTGCGCACGGTGCCGTTGCTCAGGGTGCCGCCCTGGGCGTGCAGTTCCTTGATCACTTCGCGGAAGGTCAGCATGCCGACCAGGTCACCGTATTCCATCACGACCAGCGAGCCGATGTCCTTCTCCGCCATCGTCGCGGCAGCCTGTACCAGCGGCATGTCCGGCGTGACGGTATAGAGGATTTCGCCCTTCACCTGCAGGATCTCGGAGACTTTCATGGTGGCCACCCCGTCCGGTTGGTTGGTGATTGCAGCAATATTTGTATAACTCATAAGGCTGACTGTAGCCGATGCCCGCCAAAAAATCCAGCGCTGCACCATTTCAGGGACGGCGTGATGTTGCGCAAACATAAATAATGCTACGATGCCGCCCATCGCATTTCCATGATGAGTCGCCACGATGAGCGGTCCCCAGTACCCCGGTTTCGACACCCTGGCCCTGCACGCAGGCGCCGCCCCCGACCCGGCCACCGGCGCGCGCGCCACGCCGATCCATTTCACGTCCTCGTTTGCGTTCCGCGATTCGGACCATGCGGCCGCCCTGTTCAACATGGAGCGCGCCGGCCACGTCTATTCGCGCATCTCGAACCCGACCAATGCGGTGCTGGAAGAGCGCATCGCCGCGCTGGAAGGCGGCGTGGCAGGCATCGCCACCGCCAGCGGGCAGGCCGCGATGCACCTGGGCCTGGCGACCATCGCCGGCGCAGGCGCGCACATCGTGGCCTCCAGCGCCTTGTACGGCGGCTCGCACAACCTGCTGCACTACACGCTGCGCCGCTTCGGCATCGAGACCACCTTCGTCGACTCGCGCGACCTCGACGCCTGGCGCGCCGCGATCCGGCCGAATACGAAACTCCTGTTCGGCGAGACGCTCGGCAACCCGGGGCTCGACGTGCTCGACATTCCGGCGATTTCCGCCCTCGCCCATGAGCACGATTTGCCGCTGATGGTCGACGCCACCTTCACCACGCCCTGGCTGCAGCGTCCATTCGAGCTCGGCGCCGATCTGCTGTTCCACTCCGCCACCAAGTTCCTGTGCGGCCACGGCACCGCCATCGGCGGCCTGCTGGTCGACGGCGGCAGCTTCGACTGGGACGCCGCCCACGCCAGGAGCGGACGGTTCCCGGAACTGTGCGAGCCCTACGAGGGCTTCCACGGCATGGTGTTCGCCGAGGAGTCGACGGTCGGCGCTTTTGCCCTGCGCGCCCGGCGCGAAGGGCTGCGCGATTTCGGCGCGGCGATGAGCCCGCACAACGCCTTCGCCATCCTGCAGGGCATCGAGACGCTCGGCCTGCGCATGGAGCGCCACGTGGCCAACACCCGCCGCGTGGTCGAGTTCCTGCTCGCGCACCCGGCGGTGGAGTCGGTGAACTATCCCGAGCTGGAATCGCATCCCGACCACCTGCTTGCCCGGCGCCTGCTGCCGAAAGGCTGCGGCGCCGTGTTCACGTTCAACCTGAAGGGCGACCGCGCGGCCGGGCGCCGCTTTGCCGACGGCCTGCAGGTGTTTTCGCACCTGGCCAACGTGGGCGACGCCAAGTCCCTGGTGATCCATCCGGCCTCGACCACGCATTTCCGCGTTCCTGCCGACCAGCTGGCGGCCTCGGGCATCCTCGAAGGCACGATGCGCCTGTCGGTCGGACTGGAAGATCCGGACGACCTGATCGACGACCTCAGGCGCGGCCTGAAGCTTGCCCAAAAAGGAGCCTGAGATGCAGTTCACCATCCACGGCGCCACCGCCTACGCCTACACCGGCGGCAAGGCCTTCGACCCGCAACTGCCCGCCATCGTCTTCATCCACGGCGCCCAGAACGACCACTCGGTCTGGGCGCTGCAGAGCCGCTACATGGCGCACCACGGGTATGCCGTGCTGGCGGTCGACCTGCCGGGCCACGGCCGTAGCGCCGGTCCGGCGCTGGCGAGCATCGGGGAGATGGCCGACTGGCTCCTGCTCGTGCTGCAGGCCGCGGGTGCACGTCGCGCCCTCCTCGCCGGGCACAGCATGGGTTCGCTGGTCGCGCTCGAGGCGAGCCGGCGTGCGCCGGACGCGGTCGCCGCCCTGGCCCTGCTCGGCACCACCTATCCGATGAAGGTTTCCGACGCCCTGCTCGACACCGCGCGCACCGACGAAGCGGCGGCCATCGACATGGTCAACATCTGGTCGCATTCGTCGATCGCGCACAAGCCATCCTGCCCCGGCCCCGGTTTCTCGGTGATGGGCGGCGCCCGGCGCCTGATGCAGCGCATGTCGGCCCGCAATCCGCAGCAGCTGTTCCACACCGATTTCGCCGCCTGCAACAGCTATGCCGACGGCGAAGCGGCGGCGCAGGCGGTGCGCTGCCCGACCCTGTTCGTGTTCGGCACGAAGGACATGATGACGCCGCCGCGCTCCACGAAGCTGCTGACTGGCACGGTCAAGCATGGCAGAATCGTCACCGTGGACGCCGGCCATTCCTTGATGACCGAAGCGCCCGACGCGGTGCTCGACGCCCTGGCCGGCTTCGCCGCGACGATCCACCACGAGGAGACGCCATGACCGCACGGTTCGCCAGTTTCGCGGAATTCTATCCCTACTACCTGACCCAGCACGCCGACCGCCGCTGCCGCCGGGCGCACTTCATCGGCACCTCGTCGGCCATCGCCTCGATCGCCCAGTACATCGACAGCCTGAACGCCTGGTGGCTGCTGTTCGCCGTCGTCAGCGGCTACGGCGGCGCCTGGATCGGGCACTTCTTCTACGAGAAGAACAAGCCGGCCTCGTTTTCCCAGCCCTGGTATTCGTTCCGGGCCGACTGGGTGATGTACTGGCAGATGCTGACCGGCAAATTGAGCTGGTAGCACGCGCGGGCAGCGCCGTTGCCTCCCCGCGCATCACCGATGGGGACGTCAGGCCGCCCTGCCGAAATGTTCCGCCAGCGTTTGTCCCAGCCCCTGCTCCACCGCGGCTTCGACCTGGCGCGCCAGTGACGCCGTGTCCAGCGCGAGCGGGGTCGCCGGCGTGGCGGCCGGGTCGCCGGCGTGCGCGATGCCGTCCGCACCCGCGGCATCGAACACGAACAGGCGGTAGACGTCGGCCAGCAGGATCTTTTCCGGGTCCGCCAGCAGCACCCAGTGCTCGGCATCCTCGCGCGCGCCCCGGCCCCAGCGCTTGCGCGAAGGCAGTTCGTCCTGCACCCGGCCGACCCAGCCGGCCGCCACCATCTTTTCGACCAGCATGCGCATCTCGTCGTAGCCGATGCGGGTATGCGCCCGGATCGCCGCGCTCGAAACGAGCGCGGTACCGGTCGCGTGCGCGCTGCCGGCCAGCACCTTGAGCACCGCCATGGCATCGACGAAGGCGCCGCCCGGCGCCGGCTGCTGCCACCAGCGCTCGTACTTCACTACCGGCAAGGCCGCGGCCAGCAAGGCGCCGACCAGGGTGATCATCCAGGAGACGTAGACCCAGAGCAGGAACAGCGGCAGCGCGGCCAGCGCGCCGTAGATGATGGCGTAGGTCGGAAACTGGCTGATGTAGAACGCGAAACCGCGCTTGGCGATCTCGAAGGCGATGGCGGCCGCCAGCCCGCCCCAGGCCGCGTCGCGCCAGTGCACGGGGCAGTTCGGCACGGTCATGTAGAGCAGCGTATAGGCGCCCGAGGTAAGCAGCACCGAGGCTAGCGTATAGAACAGCGCGTCGAAAAAGGGCATGCTCCCGAACAGGCCGCCGGTCGCGGTGAACAGTTGCGTGGTGGCGCTCACCGACAGGCCGAACAGGATCGGACCGAGGGTGATCAGGGCCCAGTACACCAGGATACGCTGGGACCAGGGCCGGGGCCGGCGCACGCCCCAGATCCCGTTGAAGGCGCGCTCGATCATGCCCAGCATCGTGGTCGTGGTCACCAGCAGCAACGCCGCCCCCAGCAGGGACAGTCCCTCGGCCTTGCTGGCGAACTGGTTCAGGTTGGCGCTGATCGTCCTGCCGATCCCCTCGGGCAACAGGCCACGGACGATCCAGGCATCGAGTTCCGCGCGCAACTGGCCGAAGGCCGGGAACATGGTGAACACCGCCAGCACGATGGTGAGCAGCGGCACCAGAGCCAGCGTGGTGGTGAAGGTCAGGCTCCCGGCGACCTGCTGCAGCTTCACTTCGCGCAGGCGGCGGCGCGCGAAGCGCAGCAGGTCGCGCGCCTCCCCAAGGCTGAGGCCGCGCGCGCGGTCGACGGCGAGGGCCGCCATGCTCGACGAGGTGTGCGGCACGGAGTGGACGGTTTTCGAAAGCATCTGGGTTGTCTGAAACAGCGTACGATTCGCCCATCGCGGGGCATGTCAATTGAGCAAAGCGCCCTATAATACAACGATGAACAAGCCAACGATGACCCCGACCCTGCCCATCCTCGTGTTGTACTACTCGCGCCACGGCGCTACCCGCAAACTGGCCGAACTGGTCGCCCAGGGCATCGAAAGCGTGCCGGGAGCCGAGGCGCGCCTGCGCACCGTGCCCGCGGTGTCCACCGTGGCCGAGGCGGTCGAGCCCGACATCCCGCGCGAAGGCGCGCCCTATGTCGAGCTGGACGACCTGCGGGAATGCGCCGGCCTGGCCCTCGGCTCGCCCACCCGCTTCGGCAACATGGCGGCCAGCGTCAAGTACTTCCTCGACGGCACCGCGGCGGACTGGGTCAACGGCACCCTGTCGGGCAAGCCGGCGGTCGTCTTCACCTCCACCGGGAGCCTGCACGGCGGCCAGGAAGCGACCCTGCTGTCGATGATGCTGCCGCTGATGCACCATGGCATGCTCGTGATGGGCCTGCCCTACTCGCACCCTGAACTCATGAACACGGCCAGCGGCGGCAGCCCCTACGGCGCCACCCACTGGGCCGGCGCGGACGGCAAGCGCACGATCACCGAGGACGAACGCGTGCTCGCGATCGCGCTCGGGAAACGTCTTGCCACCGCCGCGGTCAAACTGCACGGAATGCACTGATGGATACCGCAAAAGTCTTTCATGCCGGCGCCATTGCCAGCCTGATCTGGCTGATCGGCTGGCTGGTGGCCTGGGAAGTCTTCGTCGCCCCGCTGCACCCGGGCGGGTCGCTGCTCGCGCTCAAGGCGCTGCCGCTGCTGCTGCCGCTGCGCGGCGTCATCAAGCGCGACCTGTACACGCTGCAGTGGTCGTCGATGGTCATCCTCATCTACTTCGCCGAAGGGGTGGTGCGGGCCTGGGCCGACACCACGGAAGCCTCGCGCTTCATGGCGATGGGCGAAATCGCGCTCGTGGTCGTGTACTACGCCTGCGCACTGCTGTTCCTGCACCCGTACAAGAAGGAAGCCAAGCGCCTCGCCAAGGAACTGCTAGACAAGGTCAAAGTCCCGCATGACTGAGCAGCCGGCGGACGCCTTCCTCGCTGAGTTGCGGGCCATCGTCGGCGACGAGCGCGTGGTCGCGGACGACACCGGGATGGCGTCCTACCTGACCGACTGGCGCGGCCGCTTCACCGGCCGCGCCCGTGCGGTCGTGCTGCCGGCCGACACCGGCGAAGTGGCCGCGGTCGTGGCCGCCTGCGCCGCCGCGCGCGTGCCGCTGGTGCCGCAGGGCGGCCGTACCGGGCTGGTGCTGGGCAGCGTGCCGGACGCGGGCGGCGCCGCCGTCGTGCTGTCGCTGCGCCGCCTGAACCGCATCCGCGCCATCGACCCGGCCAACCGCACCATGACGGTCGAAGCCGGCTGCATCCTGCAGGATATCCAGGAAGCGGCCGGCGGCGCCGGCATGCTGTTCCCGCTCTCGCTGGCAGCCGAGGGCAGCTGCACCATCGGCGGCAACCTCGCCACCAATGCGGGCGGCACCGCCGTGCTGCGCTACGGGAACACGCGCGAGCTGTGCCTCGGGCTCGAAGTCGTCACCGCCGACGGCCGGGTCTGGGATGGCCTGCGCGGCCTGCGCAAGGACAACACCGGATATGCGCTGCGCGAGCTGTTCATCGGCGCCGAAGGCACGTTGGGCGTCATCACCGCGGCCGTGCTCAAGCTGTATCCGCAGCCGAAGGCCGCGCTCACGGCATTGGTCGCCCTGGATTCTCCGCGCAGCGCGCTGGCCCTGCTCGGCCTGGTGCAGGAGCGCTGCGGCGCCGCGCTCACCGGCTACGAACTGATGTCGGACTTCTGCCTGCGCCTGGTGGCAACCCACTTTCCGGCCCTGCCGAAGCCCTTTGCCGCGCGCCATCCCTACTACGCCCTGGTCGAACTGTCGAGCAACGAATCCGAAACCCACGCCGCCGACCTGGTCGCCTCCTCCATCGGCGCCGCGCTCGAGGCGGGCGTGGCGCGCGACGCCGTGCTCGCCACGTCAAGCGCCCAGGCGCTTGGCCTATGGAAGCTGCGCGAACATATCCCACTAGCGCAGGCCGCGGCCGGCAAGAACATCAAGCACGACATTTCGCTGCCGGTGTCCAGCATCCCCGACTTTATCGCGCATACCGATGCCGTGCTGCAGTCGGCGTTTCCCGGCTGCCAGGTCGTGTGCTTCGGGCACCTGGGCGACGGCAACCTGCATTACAACGTCGCCCCGCCGGACGGGATCGGGCACGAGGACTTCCTCGCGCACCAGGCGCGCGTGAACCGGCTCGTGCACGACAGCGTGGCCGCAATGCGCGGCTCCATCTCGGCCGAGCACGGCATCGGCGCACTCAAGCGCGACGAACTGCCGCGCTACAAGCCCGCGGTCGAACTCGACATGATGCGTGCCATCAAGGCCGCACTGGACCCGCTCGGCATTATGAACCCTGGCAAAATCCTATGACCGGGGAACCGACATGCTGAAACATCTCACCTTTGCCCTCGCCTGCCTCCTGTGCCAGGCCGCGACGGCGGGCACGATCTACAAATGCACCGAGGCCGGCAAGACCGTCTACAGCGACCGCCCCTGCGGCAGCGCATCCAGGGTGCTGGCGGTGGATGCGGCGCCCGCCGACCCGGCCGCGGCGGCGGCGCGGCTTGCCCGCGAGCAGGCATTGCTCAAGCAGATCGAGGGCGAGCGCGCCGCGCGCGAGGAACAGGAAGCACGGGCCGCGGCGCGCGCGCACAAGGCGGCGCTGCTCGAGCGCCGCCGCTGCGACAAGCTGCGCCTGCAGCGCAGATGGGCCGACGAGGACATCGCGCGCGCCGGCCGGGACGAGGCCGAGCGCGCGCGCATCAAGGCGAGGCGCCAGGCCGAGGTGCTGGCGATGGAATGCCCCGCCTGAGTACCCATTCGTACCCGCTCCCGGGCACGCTCGCGCGCTGGCTGCTGTTCGGCGAATGGCGGGCCCATCCCGTGCGCGCGCTGCTGGCGGTGGCGGCGATTGCGGTCGGCGTCGCGATGGGCTTCGCCATCCACCTGATCAATGCCGCGGCCTTCAACGAGTTTTCCGCCGCCGTCAAGAGCCTGTCGGGCCAGGCGGACGTCCAGGTGGCCGGGCGCGAGCCGCTGTTCGACGAAGCCATCTATCCGCGCCTGGCCTCGCATCCCGAGGTCGTCGTGGCCTCGCCCGTGATCGAACTGTCGGCCGGCGTCGTCGGCATGCCGAGCGGGGGCGGGTCGCTGCGCATCATCGGCATCGATCCGTTCCGCGCCGGATTCATCTCGCCCGACCTGACCGGCGTGCCCGGCGAAGGCCGCATGACCGACGTGCTGGCCGACGACACCATCTTCCTGTCGCCCGCGGCCGAGAGCTGGCTCGGCAAGCGCCGCGGCGACACGCTGGTGCTGCGCGCGGGCACCACGGAGGTCGGGCTGCGGGTGGCCGGCCCGGTGCAGCGCGCCCGCAGCGGGCAGCGCATCGCCGTCATGGACATCGGCGCGGCCCAGTGGCGCTTCCAGAAGCTGGGCCGCCTCTCGCGCGTGGACCTGAAGCTGCGCGACGGCGTGGATAGGGCGGCCTTCCAGCGCCGCCTGGCGGCCGAACTGGAGCGCGCCTACCCGGGCCGCTTCACGGTGCGCCAGCCGGACGACGGCGACCAGGAGGAACGCAACGCCAACCTGAGCCGGGCCTACCGGGTCAACCTGACCGTGCTGGCGCTGGTGGCCCTGTTCACCGGCGCCTTCCTGGTGTTCTCGACCCAGGCGCTGTCGGTGATGCGGCGGCGCAGCCAGTTCGCGCTGCTGCGCGTGCTCGGCCTGGAGCGCGGCCAGCTGCTGCGCCAGGTCTTGCTGGAAGGGGCCAGCCTGGGGGTCGCCGGCGGCGCGCTCGGCATCGCGGCCGGATACGCCCTGGCGGCCCTGGCCCTGCATTTCTTCGGCGGCGACCTCGGTGCCGGCTATTTCCCCGGCATCCGGCCCCAGGTGCAGTTCACGCCGGTCGCGGCCGCCGTGTTCTTCGCGCTCGGCCTCGGCGTGGCCCTGCTCGGCTGCCTGGCGCCCGCGCTGGAGGCCGCCCGCGCGCGGCCGGCGGTGGCGATCAAGTCCGGCGCCGACGAGGCGGCGCTGTCGCGCCTGTCGCGGATCTGGCCCTCGCTGCTGTGCATCGTGCTGGCAGCCGGCCTGGCGTTCGCCCCGCCCGTGTTCGAACTGCCGCTGTTCGGCTACCTGTCGATCGCCCTGCTGCTCATCGGCGGCATCGGCCTGATGCCGCGCCTGGCCGCCGCCACCTTCCGCCGCATGGAAGCCCTGGCGCTGCGCCTGCGGACCAAGTGGCCCGGGCTGTCGCCGATCCTGCCGCTGGCGCTGTCGCGGCTGGCCAATGCGCCCGGCCAGGCGTCGATCGCGCTCGGCGGCGTGCTCGCCAGCTTCAGCCTGATGGTGGCGATGGGGATCATGGTATCGAGCTTCCGCGTGTCGGTGGACGACTGGATGGGACACATCCTGCCGGCCGACCTGTACGTGCGCACGGCCGCCGGCGGCAACACCGGCTTCCTGACGCCCGAGCAGCAAGCCGCGCTGGCGGCGACGCCCGGCGTCGCCCAGGCGCAGTTCCTGCGCACGCGCCCGGTGTCCCTGTCCCCCGACCGGCCGAACGTGGTCGTGATCGCCCGCGACATCGACGCGCGCGACCCGGGCCGGCTGCTGTACCTGGTCGGCGAGCAGGCGCCGGTCCCGGCGGGCAGCCGGCCGGCCTGGGTGTCCGAGGCGCTGCTCGACCTGTACGGCGCGCGCGTCGGCCAGCCGATCACGCTGCCGCTGGGCGGCGGCCAGGCCCGGTTCTTCGTCGCGGGCGTCTGGCGCGACTACGCCAACCAGGCCGGCTCGGTCGTGATCCGCCTGGCGGACTACCGCGCCCTGACCGGAGAGGCGGAAGTCACCGACGCCGCCCTGTACGCGGCGCGCGGCAGCAGCGCCGAACAGCTCGAGCAAAGCGTGCGCGCGCTGCCCTTCGGCAGCGCCCTGCAGACCATGTCGACGGCCGACATCCGCAGCATGAGCCTGCGGATCTTCGACCGCAGCTTCGCCGTCACCTACATCCTGGAAGCGATCGCCATCGCCATTGGCCTGTCCGGCGTCGCCGCCAGCTTCTCGGCGCAGACCCTGGCGCGCGCCAAGGAATTCGGCATGCTGCGCCACGTCGGGGTCACGCGCGCCCAGGTGCTGCAGATCCTGGCCTTCGAAGGGGGCTTCCTCACCCTGCTCGGCGTGGCCTGCGGTTTCGCGCTGGGACTGGTCATCAGCCTGATCCTGGTTTATGTTGTGAATCCCCAGTCGTTTCACTGGACCATGCAGTTGCACCTGCCGTGGAACCTGCTGGGTGGCGTGGCGGCGGTGCTGATCGGGGCCTCGGTCCTGACGGCGCTGGTGTCCGGGCGCCATGCCCTGTCGGGCGGCCCGGTACGTGCCGTGAGAGAAGATTGGTGAAGGAGGATGCGTGAAGGAGACGTGCTAATGCGGGCAGCCCTGTTCGGCTTGTTGTTGATGATGTTCCAGTGGTGCCATGCGCAAGGTGGAAGCAATGCGGGCGGCGCGGTGACGTTCGCGCCGGTCACACCCGGCACCACCCTGTCGTTCCCGCGCGACTTCGGGGCCCATCCGGAATTCCGTACCGAATGGTGGTACGTCACCGGCTGGGTCGAGACCCCCGAGCGCAAGCCGCTCGGCTTCCAGGTCACCTTCTTCCGCAGCCGTACCGAACACGATCCGAAGAACCCGAGCACGTTTGCGCCGCGCCAGCTGGTGATCGGCCATGCCGCCCTGTCCGACCCGGAAGTGGGCCGCCTGGTGCATGACCAGCGCAGCGCGCGCGAAGGCTTCGGCCTGGCCTGGGCGCGCACCGGCAACACCGACCTCAAGCTCGACGACTGGCGCATGGTGCGCGACGCTTCCGGCACCTACCGCGTGACGGTCCGCTCCAACGAGCTGACGCTGGAACTGCGCCTGCAGCCGACCCAGCCGGTGCTGGTGCAGGGCGAAGGCGGCTATTCGCGCAAGGGCGCCAGCCCGCAGCACGCGAGCCACTACTACAGCGAGCCGCAGCTGAAGGTCAGCGGCAGCGTCGGCCGGGCCGGCAGCCAGCCTGTCGCGGTGACGGGTACTGCCTGGCTCGACCACGAATGGTCGAGCGAAGCCCTGCAGCCCGAGGCCAGCGGCTGGGACTGGATCGGCGTAAACCTCGACGACGGCGGTGCGCTGATGGCTTTCCAGATCCGCAACAAGCAAGGTGGTAAACTATGGGCGCACGCCACCGTGCGCGATGCTGCGGGCAAGGTGACCCGCTATGCGCCGGACCAGGTAAATTTTGCACCGACGGCGCGCTGGAAGTCGCCCCGTACCGGCGCCGAGTATCCGGTCGCCCAGCTCGTCACGACCGGCCCGCTGCGCTGGCAACTCGCTCCCCTTCAACAGGACCAGGAACTCGATTCGCGCCGCACGACCGGGGCCGTGTACTGGGAAGGCGCGGTGACGGTGAGCCGCGACGGCAAGCGCATGGGACGCGGCTACCTGGAAATGACGGGCTACGTGCGCCCGATGAAGTTGTAACGAGCATGCTGCCGCAGTAACGCCGTGCCCGAGCTGCAACTGAGCTGCAACTGAGCTGTAACTGAGCTGTAACTGAGCTGTAACTGAGCTGTAACCGAGAAAAGAACACCAACAGACGATGACCTCCCGCTCCACCAGCACCCCGGATTCCGATTCCTCCCGCAAGGGCAGCCTGGCCGCACTGAAGGGCCTGCTTCCCTTCCTGCGCCCCTACCGTCGTCAGTTCCTGCTGGCCGGCATCGCGCTGCTGTTCGCGGCCGGCGCCACGCTTGCCATTCCCGCCGCATTCAAGCAGATGATCGACCACGGCTTCGGCGCCGCATCCGCCGCGGCGGCATCCGCCGCTGCCGCCGGTGCCGCGACCCAGAGCGTCGAACACGTCAACGCCACCTTCCTCGCGCTGTTCGGCGTCGCCGCGGTGCTGGCCCTGGCCACCGCCGCGCGCTTTTTCATGGTGTCGTGGCTGGGCGAGCGCGTGACCGCGGACGTACGCGCCGCCGTGTACCGCCACGTGGTGCACCAGAGCCCGGAATTCTTCGAGACCACGCGCACCGGCGAAGTGCTGTCGCGCCTGACCACCGACACCACCCTGATCCAGACCGTGGTGGGCACCAGCATCTCGCTGGCGCTGCGCAACACCCTGCTGTTCGTCGGCGGCCTGGTCATGCTGTTCATCACCAGTCCCAGGCTCACCGCCATCATCCTGGGCCTGCTGGTGCTGGTGGTGCTGCCGATCGTGCTGTTCGGCCGCCGCGTGCGCAAGCTCTCGCGCGATTCGCAGGACCGCATCGCCGACGCGTCGGCGCTGGCCGGCGAAATCCTCAACGCGATGCCGACCGTGCAGGCGTTCACGCATGAAGCCATCGAATCGGCGCGCTTCCGCGAGTCGGTGGAAGGCGCATTCCAGACCGCGATCCGGCGCATCCGGGCCCGCGCCACGCTCACCATGCTGGCCATCGTGCTGGTGTTCGGCGCCATCGTGTTCGTGCTCTGGCTCGGCGCCCACGCCGTCCTGCAGGGCACCATGACCGGGGGCGACCTCGGGCAGTTCATCCTGTACGCCGCGATCGTGGCCGGCTCGATCGGCGCCTTGTCGGAAGTGATGGGCGAAGCCCAGCGCGCCGCCGGCGCCACCGAGCGCCTGCTGGAACTGCTGGGCGCCCGCTCCGACATCCAGGACCCGGCGCACCCCCAGCCGCTGCCGCCGCGCGTTTTCTCCGCTTCGGCCAACGGCGCCCGCGTGACGCTCGACGATGTCAGCTTCAGCTACCCGTCGCGGCTCGATACGGCCGCCCTGGCGCACCTCAAGCTCGACATCCGCGCCGGCGAAACCGTCGCCCTGGTCGGCCCGTCGGGCGCCGGCAAGACCACGCTGTTCCAGCTGCTGCTGCGTTTCTACGACCCGCAGGCCGGCAGCATCCGCCTCGACGGCGTCGACATCCGCGACCTGGCGCTGCACACGCTGCGCGGCGCGATCGGCATCGTGCCCCAGGACACCGTGATCTTCTCGAGCAGCGCCCTGGAGAACATCCGCTACGGCAGGCCGGACGCCAGCGACGAGGAAGTGGTCGCCGCGGCCAGGATGGCGGCGGCCCACGAATTCATCGAACGCCTGCCGCAGGGCTACGGGTCCTTCCTGGGCGAGCGCGGCGTGCGCCTGTCGGGCGGCCAGCGCCAGCGCATCGCCATTGCGCGCGCGCTGCTCAAGAACCCGCCGCTGCTGCTGCTCGACGAAGCCACCAGCGCCCTCGACGCGGAATCCGAGCGCCTGGTGCAGCGCGCACTGGAAGCGGCCATGGTCGGCCGCACCACCATCATCATCGCGCACCGCCTCGCCACCGTGCAGCGCGCCGACCGCATCATCGTACTGGACGAAGGCCGGGTGGTCGAAGCGGGTACCCATGCCTCGCTGGTGGCGCAGGGTGGCGTGTACGCGAACCTGGCGGCACTGCAGTTCCAGGCGCACGCGCCCCTCGACAGCCAGCCATCCTGAGGCCGCTGACCCTGGCCGTACGGTCGGTGCACAAGAATCCAGCGTTGCGCGCCGTTCCCAAAATCATCAGATATGTTGCGAGGACGCAATATATCTGATGATTTTGAGGAAATAGTTATTGTCAGTTCGAAAATATGGACAGTATGATGGCGGCCCGTCCCGCTCCCATACTTTCATGAAGAACCAACTTTTCCGTCCGGCCAGCTGGAATGTCGGCACCCGGATCAGCGCCATCACCTTTGCGCTCATGGGCCTCACCATCGCCGCGCTGCTGGCCGCCATCACGGTCACCATTTCGTCGATGCTCGAAGAGCGTGCCGCGCGTAGCGTCGCCAACGAACTGCACAGCGTTGCCAACACGGTCGAGATGTTCAACCGCAGCGCCAGCGGCCACGCGCGCAGCCTTGGCGACATCTTCCGGACGGCACTGCCCGGCAGCTTCGAACTCGACGCGGCCGCCCCGGTCGACATCGGCGGCAAGGCCTTCCCCGCCCTCAAACTGGACGGCAAGGTACTGAACCTCGATGCCAGCGTGCCCGACAGCTTTGCCGCGCACACCGGCGCCAGCGCCGCCATCCTGGTCCTCGCCGGCGGCGACTTCGTGAACGTGTCCACCTCCATGAAGACGGAAAGCGGCGCGCGCGCCGTCGGCGCGGTACTCGACCGCCAGGACCCGGCCTACGCCGCGCTGCGCGCAGGCCGCGTGCATGCCGGGCTGACCGCCCTGGCGGGCCGGCAGTTCATCACCCACTACCAGCCGATGCGCGACGCAGCGGACAACATCGTGGGCGCGCTGGTCGTCGGCGTCGACATCAGCGACGACCTGAAGCTGCTCAAAGAGCGCATCCGCGCCATGAAAGTCGGCGATACCGGTTACTTCTACGTGCTGGATGCGGCGCCAGGACGGGCCGGCACGCTCGTTGTCCACCCGGCCAAGGAAGGCAGCAACATCCTCGACAGCAAGGATGCCAACGGCCACTTCTTCATCAAGGAGATCATCGAGAAGAAGAGCGGCACCATCCACTACGACTGGCAGAACCCCGGCGAACCCGAGCCGCGCGGGAAGTTCGTGGTCTACACCCATATCAAGGACTGGAACTGGGTCATCGGCGGCGGCACCTACCTGGACGAGATCACGGCCGCCGCGGCCGAACTGCGCAACCGCTTCATCGGCTTCGGCCTGCTGGCGCTGGCGGTGCTGGCCGCGCTGCTGCACGCGATCCTGCGCGCAGGCGTGTCCCGCCCGCTGGCCGACGTGCGCGACGTCGCCAGGCGCATCGCCGAGGGCGACCTGGGGGCGCGCGTCGCCGGCGTACGGCGCGACGAAATGGGCTTGCTGAACGAGGCCATCAACACGATCGGCGCCAGCCTGTCGAGCGTGGTCGGCAAGGTACGCCAAGGGGCCGAGCAGATCGCCAGCGCGTCGCAGGAGATCTCGGCCGGCAACCTCGACCTGTGCCAGCGCACCGAAGAGCAGGCCGCCAGCCTGGCCAGCACCGCGTCCTCGATGGACCAGCTGACCGCCACGGTGCGCCAGAACGCCGACAACGCGCGCCAGGCCAACCAGCTGGCGCTGAGCGCCTCCAACGTGGCGCAGCGCGGCGGCGACACCGTCAGCCAGGTCATCGAGCGCATGGAGGCGATCACCCAGTCCTCGCGCAAGATATCGGACATCACCGGCGTGATCGACAGCATCGCCTTCCAGACCAACATCCTGGCGCTGAACGCCGCGGTGGAGGCGGCCCGCGCCGGCGAGCAGGGCCGCGGCTTCGCCGTGGTCGCCAGCGAAGTGCGCAACCTGGCGCATCGCTCGGCCGCCGCGGCCAAGGAAATCAAGACGCTGATCGAGGCATCGAACGGCGAAGTCGACGCAGGCAGCCGGCTGGTGGCCGAAGCCGGCAGCACCATGCACGACGTGCTGGCGAGCGTGGGGCGCGTCACCGACATCATGGCCGAGATCACCGCGGCCAGCCAGGAACAGAGCAGCGGCATCGAGCACGTCAACCGCGCCGTCAATGCGATGGACGAAACAACCCAGCAAAATGCAGCACTGGTCGAGCAGGCCAGCGCCGCGGCCCAGGCGCTGCAGGACCAGGCTGCCGAGCTGGCGCGGGCGGTGCGCCTGTTCCGCACCGGCGAACAGGCGGACGAAAGCGCCGCTGCCGTCACGGCACCGCTACCACGGCAGCGCCTGGCCCTGGCGCGGCACTGAGCACCGCTTTTCGCCGCGTCCGGTTCGGTGATAGAGTGGCAGGCTTCTGACGGAGCCTGCCTTGAACGACGCCGAACTGCAACGCCGCTGCCATACCATCTTCCCCGGCCACCGCGCCCGCCCTCCCGCCGAACTGTTCGCCGCCATGGCGGCATGGTGCGAAGCCAACGGCGTCGAGCACGACGTCTACGGCACGGGCGCCCTGCTCCAGGCATTCGAAGCCAAGGTCGCGCGCCTGCTCGGCATGGAGGCGGCCGTGTTCTGCATCAGCGGCACCATGGCCCAGGTGACGGCCCTGCGCCTGGCCAGCATGGACCGCGGCCGCGACCTGGTCGCCCTGCACCCGACCTCGCACATCTTCGTGCACGAACGCTCGAACTACCAGTTGCTGGGACACTTCAATGCCCTGCAGGCGGGCGACCGCTACCGCCCGTGGACCGTGTCCGACCTGGCCGCGATCCCGGACCGCCTGGGCGCGGTCGGCATGGAGCTGCCGCTGCGCGAGATCGGCGGCCAGCTGTCGCCGTGGGAGGAACTGCAGGCGATCAAGGGGCATGTACGGGAGCGCGGCGCGCACCTGCACATGGATGGCGCGCGGCTGTGGGAGGCGGCGGCCGGCTACGGCAAGCCGCTGCACGAGGTCGCGGCCGGTTTCGACTCCGTCTACGTCTCGCTGTACAAGGGCATCGGCGGCCTGGGTGGCGCCATGCTGGCGGGGACGCGCGAGTTGGTGGACCGTGCGGCCGAGTGGTTCCGGCGCGAAGGGGGCAATGTCATCCACCGGTCCCCCTACGTGGTCGCGGCGACGATGCAGTTCGACGGACGCCTGGCGGCGATGCCCGCGTACTTCGAGCGTACGCAATTCCTGTACGAAGCGCTGGCCTCCCATCCGGTCATCCGCGTGAACCCGGCCGCGCCCCAGGCCAACATGCTCCACCTGCACATTCCCGTGCCGCCCGAGCGTGCGCTGGCGATCCGGCGCGAGCTGGCGGAAGAACACGGCATCTGGATGTTCAACCGCATCGCCAGCGCCGCCCTGCCCGGCACCAGCTCTTTCGAGCTGTACGTGGGGGATAACCTGCTGGATGCGCCGGACGACGAAGTGCGCGAGGCGTTGGCCTTGTTCGCTGCCGCACTCGCTCGGTAGCCGCAGCCGATGGTACGAACACCGGGGGCCGAAGCTGGCCACGTTTGCAAACGACGGTGGTCCACGTGGTCCTACCCGCCCTGATTGGCTCGGTGCCCGCTGCGCCCGCCGCTTTTCCCGGAACCGGCGGCAGCTTGCGCCCGCCCGGGCGCTCTCAGTTACAATGACGGGCTGTTTCAATAAGCTCAACCCATGCGCCAATACCTCGAATTCATGCGCCATGTGAAAGAACATGGCGCCGTCAAGACCGACCGCACCGGCACCGGTACGCTGTCGGTCTTCGGCCACCAGATGCGCTTCGACCTGCAGCAGGGTTTCCCCCTGCTGACCACGAAGAAAGTTCACCTGAAGTCCATCATCCACGAACTGATCTGGTTCCTGCAGGGCTCGACCAACATCGCCTACCTGAAGGAAAACGGCGTCAGCATCTGGGACGAATGGGCCGACGAGAACGGCGAACTCGGCCCGATCTACGGCTACCAGTGGCGCAGCTGGCCCACGCCCAATGGCGGCCACATCGACCAGATCTCCCAGGTACTGGACCAGATCCGCAACACGCCGGATTCGCGCCGCATGATCGTATCAAGCTGGAACGTGGCCGACGTGCCGAAGATGAAGCTGCCGCCCTGCCATGCGCTGTTCCAGTTCTATGTCGCCGACGGCAAGCTTTCCTGCCAGCTCTACCAGCGCAGCGCCGACATCTTCCTGGGCGTGCCCTTCAACATCGCCTCCTACGCCATCCTGACCCACATGATGGCCCAGCAGGCCGGCCTCGACGTGGGGGAATTCATCTGGACCGGGGGCGACTGCCACCTGTACAGCAACCACCTGGAGCAGGTCGACCTGCAGCTGTCGCGCACCCCGAAGGCCCTGCCGCAACTGGTGATCAAACGCAAGCCGGACTCGCTGTTCGAGTACCGCTTCGAGGACTTCGAGGTGGTCGGTTACGATCCGGAACCGGCCATCAAGGCGCCTGTGGCGGTCTGAGCATGCAGTTTGGCTTGACAGTTTGCTTGCAAAGAGACAACATTTGGAAATTGGAATCACTTCGCTGCAACTACTCAAGGACGGTAACGACGATGCGCATGCACACCACTCAAGCACGGCAGACGCGGGTGGTCGTGTGAAGCCGCACCTGACCCTCGTCGTCGCCATCGACGCCCAGCGCGGCATCGGGATCGACAACCAGCTGCCCTGGCACCTGCCGGAAGACCTGGCCCACTTCAAGCGCGTCACGCTGGGCAAGCCCATCGTCATGGGCCGCAAGACCTTCGATTCGATCGGGCGTCCCCTGCCGAAGCGCCGCAACATCGTCATCACCCGCAATCCGGACTGGTCGCACGAGGGCGTCGAGGTCGCCGGTTCGCTGCAGGCCGCCATCGACCTGCTGGGCGGAGAGCCGGCCAGCATCATCGGTGGCGCCCAGGTCTTCGCGGAGGCGATGGCCGTGGCCGACCGGATGATCGTCACCGAGATCGACCATGTCTTCCGCTGCGACACCTTCTTCCCGCCGATCGACCGGGCCGTGTGGGAGGAAGCCGCGCGCGAGACCCATCATTCGGAAGCGCACGGTTACGGCTACGCCTTCGTCACCTATACCCGCAAGGAAACCGGCGCGTGAAGCACGCGGCGGCGCGCACCCCGGGCTCGCGCGGCGGCGACGGCTTTGCCGGCAAGGTGGCGGTGCTGATCGCCATCCTGGCCACGCTCGGCACGATGTTCGCCTTCATCGGCAGCGCTTCGCACAACAACGCGGCCCTGTACAAGAGCAACGCGGCGATCGACAAGACCAGCGCCGCCAATGCCTGGGCCCATTACCAGGCCAAGACCAACCGCCAGCACCTGGCCGAGGTGGCCGTCCACCTGCCGGGCCCCAGCCGGGCGCACTACCAGGACGAGATCCGGCGCTACGGGCTGGAAAAGGAAACGATCCGCAAGGAAGCCGAAGGCTTCGAGGCCTCGTCCGCCGAGTGGAACCGGCTGTCCGACCAGGAGCTGCACCGCCATCGCCAGTGGTCGGCGGCGTCCGTGGCCCAGCAGATCGCGATCTCGCTGGCGGCGATCACCCTGCTGTCGCGCCGCACCTGGCTGCTGGTGCTGACCAGCGCGGTCGCCGCCTTCGGCATCACGCTGGCGGCCGTTGCGGCGTTGCGGGCCGATCCGATGCCGTTTTCGGCCGTTCCGGTGCTGGCCGCGCTTGGCGCCGCAGTCCTGACCGAGTGCTTCCGGCGGCTGGGCCGGCGCCTGGGCAGCTAGAGTGCGCCAGCAATTGCGTTCACTGGTTAGTCTAGCTGGTGTACTTGCAAAAAAAATTGCACCGGCGCGCGCGATTTCTGCGAAAATCCGTTTCCTCTTTTTTCCAGTGCCGTGGCCGGCGGACGGACCCTTCCGGGTTTGCCGCTTCCACGGCGCTTCGCTTTGGAGCTGTCCATGAAATTTCGTTTCCCCATCGTCATCATTGACGAGGACTTCCGTTCCGAGAACACCTCCGGTCTCGGCATCCGCGCACTTGCGGCCGCGATGGAGCAGGAAGGCATGGAGGTGCTCGGCCTGACCAGCTATGGCGACCTGTCCCAGTTCGCCCAGCAGCAGTCGCGCGCATCCGCTTTTGTCCTTTCCATCGACGACGAGGAATTCGGCGGCGGCTCGCAGGAAGAGACGGATTTCGCCCTGACCGGCCTGCGCGCGTTCGTGAAGGAGATCCGTCACAAGAACTCCAACATCCCGATCTACATCTACGGCGAGACCCGCACCAGCCGCCACATCCCGAACGACATCCTGAAGGAGCTGCACGGCTTCATCCACATGTTCGAGGACACGCCGGAATTCGTGGCACGCCACATCATCCGCGAGGCCAAGGCCTACCTGGACAGCCTGGCGCCGCCGTTCTTCCGCGCGCTGGTCAACTACGCCTATGACGGCTCCTACTCGTGGCACTGCCCGGGGCACTCGGGCGGCGTCGCCTTCCTGAAGAGCCCGATCGGCCAGATGTTCCACCAGTTCTTCGGCGAGAACATGCTGCGCGCCGACGTCTGCAACGCGGTCGAGGAACTCGGCCAGCTGCTGGACCACACCGGCCCGGTGGCCAAGTCCGAGCGCAACGCCGCCCGCATCTACAACGCCGACCACTGCTATTTTGTGACCAACGGCACCTCGACCTCGAACAAGATGGTCTGGCACAGCACCGTTGCGCCGGGCGACATCGTGGTGGTGGACCGTAACTGCCACAAGTCGATCCTGCACTCGATCATCATGTGCGGAGCGATTCCCGTGTTCCTGATGCCGACCCGTAACCACCTCGGCATCATCGGTCCGATTCCGCTGGAAGAGTTCACCCCCGAGTCGATCGCCCGCAAGATCGAGGCCAATCCGTTCGCGCGCGAAGCCGTGAACAAGAAGCCGCGCATCCTGACCATCACCCAGTCGACCTACGACGGCGTGGTGTACAACGTCGAGACCCTGCGCGAAATGCTGGACGGGAAGATCGACACCCTGCACTTCGACGAAGCCTGGTTGCCGCACGCCGCCTTCCACGACTTCTACAAGAACATGCACGCGATCGGCCAGGACCGTCCGCGCGCCAAGCAGTCGATGATCTTCTCGACCCAGTCGACGCACAAGCTGCTGGCCGGCCTGTCGCAGGCCTCGCAGGTGCTGGTACGCGAGTCGGAAACGGTCAAGCTGGACCAGGACGCCTTCAACGAGGCCTACCTGATGCACACCTCGACTTCGCCCCAGTACTCGATCATCGCCTCGTGCGACGTCGCGGCCGCGATGATGGAAGCGCCGGGCGGCACCGCCCTGGTGGAAGAATCGATCCTGGAAGCGCTGGACTTCCGCCGCGCGATGAAGAAGGTCGACGCCGAGTTCGGCGACGACTGGTGGTTCAAGGTCTGGGGCCCGGACGTCGAGGGCGAGGAAGGCATCGGCGTGCAGAAGGACTGGATGATCCGCGCCGAGGACGACTGGCACGGCTTCGGCAACCTGGCCGAAGGCTTCAACATGCTCGACCCGATCAAGTCGACCATCGTGACCCCGGGCCTGTCGCTGGACGGCAAGTTCGGCGAGACCGGTATCCCGGCCTCGATCGTGACCAAGTACCTGGCCGAGCACGGCGTGATCATCGAGAAGTGCGGCCTGTACTCGTTCTTCATCATGTTCACGATCGGCATCACCAAGGGCCGCTGGAACACGCTGGTGACGGCGCTGCAGCAGTTCAAGGACGACTACGACCGCAACAAGCAGGTGTGGCAGGTGATGCCGCAGTTCGCCAACGCCAACCCGCGCTACGAGAACCGCGGCCTGCGCGACCTGTGCACCGACATCCATTGCTTCTATAAGCAATATGACGTGGCGCGCCTGACCACCGAGATGTACCTGTCGGACATGGTGCCGGCGATGAAGCCGTCGGACGCGTTTGCCAAGATGGCGCACCGCCAGATCGAGCGCGTGGCGATCGACGAGCTGGAAGGCCGCATCACCGCGATCCTGCTGACGCCGTACCCGCCGGGCATCCCGCTCCTGATCCCGGGCGAGCGCTTCAACAAGACCATCGTGGATTACCTGCGCTTCGCACGCGACTTCAACGAGCGCTTCCCGGGCTTCGAGACGGACGTGCACGGACTGGTCAAGCGCGAGGTGGATGGCAAGCGTGGTTACTTCGTGGACTGCGTGAAGCAGGACGGGTAAGCAAAGCCAGGTAAGACTTGGGTTCCCGCAAAGGCGGGAACCCAATTTCCCTACGCAGCCACTACCCTGTCAAGCCGACCGAAGCGGGAGCATCTCCCTACCGGCGCTTCAACTCCACCGGCGCGGCAAGCGCCGCCTCCGCCTCCCGCAACTCCCGCCGCGCATGCGTGATCACGCTATGCGCCGCCGACAAACCCAGCAAGCCCATCACGGTCGCCACCAGCAGGTCCGGCAGCCCACTGCCCGTCTGGAACACCCCGAACGCCGCCAGCATCACCGCCACGTTGCCGATCGCATCGTTGCGGGTGCACAGCCACACCGAGCGCATGTTGGCATCGCCGTTACGGTAGGAGAACAACAGGACGGCGACCAGGCAGTTGGCCGCCAGTGCGAGGAAACCGATGAGGCCCATGGTGTGCGCTTGCGGCACCGTGCCGCTGCGCAGGTGCCACAGGGCCGTGCCGAGCACGAAGATGCCGTAGCCGCCCATGGTCGCGCCTTTTACCAGGGCGGTGCGCGAACGCCACACGGGCGCCAGGGCCAGCACGAACAGGGAAATGCCGTAATTGGCCGCGTCGCCGAGGAAGTCGACCGCGTCGGCCAGCAGCGAGACCGAACCCGCGGCCCAGCCGCCGACGATCTCCACGAAAAACATCAGCGCGTTGACCCACAACGCGATCCAGAGGATGCGCCGGTAGCGGGGATCGACCGGCGGCTTCGCTGGCGAGCAGCCGCCACTGCAGCAATCAGACATGGTCGAAAAGCCCATCGATATGATTCATTTTCGACAGGCTATCATGAAAAAATGAATCAGGTCTTCGGCAAGGTGACGCCGTGCTGGCCCTGGTACTTGCCGCCGCGATCCTTGTAGGACGTCTCGCAGACTTCGTCGGATTCGAAGAAAAGCACCTGGGCGCAGCCCTCGCCGGCGTAGATCTTGGCCGGCAGCGGCGTGGTGTTCGAGAACTCCAGCGTCACGTAGCCTTCCCACTCCGGTTCGAACGGGGTGACGTTGACGATGATGCCGCAGCGCGCGTAGGTCGACTTGCCCAGGCAAACGGTCAGCACGTTGCGCGGGATGCGGAAGTATTCGATGGTGCGGGCCAGCGCGAACGAGTTCGGCGGGATGATGCAGACGTCGCTTTTCACGTCCACGAAGGAATTCGAGTCGAAGTTCTTCGGGTCGACGATGGTGCTGTTGATGTTCGTGAACACCTTGAACTCGTCGGCGCAGCGGATATCGTAGCCGTATGACGAGGTGCCCCACGAAATGACCCGGCGGCCGTCCGACTCGCGCACCTGGCGCGGCTCGAAGGGTTCGATCATCCCGGTCTCTTCCGCCATGCGGCGGATCCATTTGTCGCTCTTGATAGCCATTATCGCCATTCCAAAAAATCAATCCCGCGATTTTACGCTAAATGGCGGCCTCCGGCACCGCCCGGACGGTCTCCGGCAAGAGGCGCTGGACCATCTGGTGCGTCAGGTGGGCGGTGGTCTCGGGCTTCTCGAGCGGATACAGGTGCCCGCCTTCGATCATGACCAGGTTCCCGCCCACCAGCTTGCGGGTGGCGTCGAGTCCGGCCTGGCGCAGCTCTTCGGAGGTCGTCCCGGCAATGAAGCCGATCGGCAGCGGATACGGCTCGCGCAGGATGCTGCCCATGTGGTGCGGCAAGGTATTGTAGATCCGGGTTTCGACATCGCGGTCGAAGCGCAGCTGCACGCCGTCCGGATGCGGCTTCAAGCCGTGGTCGAGGTAATCGTCGAGCGCGCCGGGCGCCCAGGCCTGGAACATCGGCTTCGAGATGAAATGCTGGTAAGCCGCGGCGCGGTCCGGCCAGACGTTGCGTCGCCGCTCGGAGAACCTGGCCGGCGAAAAGCGCGAGGCCCAGCCGCGCATCTTGGCCAGCTTCCACGCAAAGGCGCGCCAGCCCGCCACCACCGGCGAATCGAGCATCACCACGCAGCGCGCCAGTTCGGGCCGCTCCTTGGCGGCCATCATGCTCAGCATGCCGCCGAGCGAGTGGCCGACCAGGATCGGCGGCCGGTCGTAATGCTCGAGGTGGTGGATCAGCTCGTCCACCAGGCCGTGCCAGCCGTCCCCCACCGGAAAGCGCGGATCGTGCCCGTACATGTCGTGCGCGCGCACCTCGTAATGGGTGCCGAGGGCCTGGAACAGGCGGCTATAGGTGCCGGCGGGATAACTGTTCCCGTGGGAGAAATGCAGCAGGGGTTTGCTCATGGGCGAACTGGCTTCATTGACAACAGCGGACCATTGTAATGAAAGACCCCGCCGGGACACTGTAACGCGGCCCTTGTTTAGAGGGAAACGCCTACACCGGGGCAGCGCCGGTGCGCCCTGGCGGCGCGGCGCCTCGCCCGCCGCAGGCGTAAATTCGGGTAAATATTCTTCCTTTATAACAACTATTCCGGCGCCGGTTTGCTATCCTGCCTGCATGAACCATGTCCTCTTGATTGACGACGACGTCGAGCTCGTCGCCATGTTTTCCGAATACCTCGAACGGGAAGGCTTTCGCGTCACCTGCGTCCATAACGGCCGGGACGGCGCCCGCGCCGCCCTGAGCGGCGAACATGCGATCGCCATCCTCGACGTCATGATGCCGGGCACGAGCGGGATCGAGGCCCTGCGCCTGATCCGCGCCGGCAGCCGCATCCCGGTCCTGATGCTGACGGCGCGCGGCGACGACGCCGACCGCATCCTCGGCCTCGAACTGGGCGCCGACGACTACGTCGCCAAGCCCTGCACCCCGCGCGAACTGACGGCGCGCGTGCGCGCGATCCTGCGCCGCACCCAAGCCCCGCTGGAGGCCGGCCCCACCGTCATCACGGTGGGCAAGCTCGCCATGTATCCGGAACAGCGCCGCGCGACCTGGGACGGCCGGCCGGTCGAGCTGACCAGTACCGAATTCAACCTGCTCGAAGTCCTGGCGCGCAACGCCGGCCGCCCGGTCAGCAAGAACGAACTGTCGGAGCAGGGCCTGGGGCGCGCCCTCGCCCGCTTCGACCGCAACATCGACGTGCACCTGAGCAGCCTGCGCCACAAGCTCGGCCTGCTCGCGGACGGCCGCTCCTGCCTGCAGACGATCTACCGGCAGGGCTACCAGCTGATCCGGGACTAGCATGGGCCGCCTGTTCTGGAAGTTCTTCCTGTGCATCCTGCTGGCCCAGGTCGCCGCCACCATCGGCATCGGCGGCGCCTTCTGGCTGCGCGACCAGGCGCGCAGCAAGGCGGCCGAACTCGATACCGGCGCACCGGCCTTCATCGCCCTCGACGCCACGGCGGCCGTGCTGAAACACGGCGGCATGCCGGCGCTGCGCGCCATGCTCGGCGAGATGCAGCGGCCGCAGGTGTTCGTGCTCGACGCCGGCCGGCGCGAGCTGCTGGGGCGTGCCGTCCCCTCCGACCTGCTGGCGCAGGTCGAGCGCCAGCTCGCCGGCGACGCGCCGCAGCGCGGCATCCGCCGGCTCGCGGGTCCGGACGGCGCCCACTACGTGGCCTTCGTCCAGCGCAGCGCGCGCGGGCTGCGAGGCGCACCGGGCGCCCTGCCCGGCTTGAGCGCCCGGGCAGAAGCGCCGCCCGGTCCGGGGCCCGGCCGTGGCCGCCGTGTCGAGCCGGCCGCGGCCATCGCCGCCGCCACCCTGGCCAGCCTGCTCTTTGCCGCCCTGCTGGCCTGGTACTTCTCGCGCCCGATCCGGGCGCTGCGCAGCGCCTTCGAAGCCGCCGCGGCGGGCGACCTGGCGCCGCGCTTTGGCGACGGCGGCGGCGACGAGCTGCGCGGCCTGGGGCGCGACTTCGACCGCATGAGCGCACAGCTGCGCGCCCTGATGGACGGCCAGCGCCGCCTGCTGCACGACGTGTCGCATGAGCTGCGCTCGCCGCTGGCGCGGCTGCAGGCCGCCGTCGGCCTGGCGCACCAGCAGCCGGAAAAAATAGCCTCTTCGCTCGACCGCATCGAACGCGAGAGCATGCGCATGGACAAGCTGGTCGGCGGCCTGCTGACGCTGTCGCGGCTGGAAGCCTCGCCGGGCATCGCCCGCCGCGAACAGATCGACCTGACCGAAATGGTGGACGAGATCGTGGCGGACGCCCGCTTCGAGGCCGGGCCGGATGCGCCGCGCCTGGACGTGGAGGCGCCCGGCGCCATCGTGGTGCAGGGCGACCCGGACCTGCTGTGGAGCGCCCTCGAGAACGTGGTGCGCAACGCGATCCGCCACGGCGGCGAGGGCGGCACCGTCATGGTCGCGCTGGGCCGCCACGCCGGGCAGGCCCAGGTCCAGGTGCTGGACCGCGGCCCCGGCATCGCGGCGCAGGACCTGGCCTGCGTGTTCCAGCCCTTCTTCCGCGCCACCCCGTGCAAGGCCGGCGTCGACGGACACGGCCTGGGCCTGGCGATCGCGCAGCGGGTCGTGCTGGCGCACGGCGGCGCGATCGAGGCGGCCAACCGCGAGGACGGCGGCCTGCGGGTGACGATCAGCCTGCCGCTGCAGCATTGACAGGCTTGACGCTCATCGGTCGTGCCAGTAACGGCGGCGCTGGCTGCGGTATTCGCCGATGCCGAGATCGTGGCCGGAACCTTGCGCGAACTGCAGCGTGACCGCGCCCGAGACGTCGGTACGGATGCGCCGGATGCCGAGCCCGCCGTAGCGCTCGTACACCTCCGCCTTCGGATGGCGGTAGCGGTTGCGGTGTCCCACCTGGAAGATGCCGACCCGTGGCCCGACGGCGGCCAGGAAGGCGGCGGTCGAGGACGTCCCGCTGCCGTGGTGCGGCGCGAGCAGCACGTCCGCGCGCAACTGCTGCGGCGCGCGCTGCAGGAGCTGGCTTTCCTGCGCCGCCTCGATGTCGGCCGCCAGCAGGATCGCCCCGCCAGCCGCGCTTACGCGCAGGACGCAGCTGCGCGCATTCGCCTTCAGACCCGGATCCGCATAGCTTTCCACGGCCGGGCCGAGCATGTCGAAGCGCACGCCGTCCCAGGTCCAGGCCTGGCCCGCAGCGCAGCGGGTGTGCCGCGCGGCCGCGCGCACCACAGGATGGCCGGGCGCCAGCGACGACTGCACCGCGGCGACGCCGACGCCGCCCAACAGGGTTCGGGCGCCGCCCGCATGGTCGGTGTCGCTGTGGGAAACCACCAGGGTGTCCAGCTTCCCGATGCCCCGGCCGCGCAAGTAGGGCAGGAGGATCCTGCCCGCCGCATCCGCGCCCGGCCCGAACTGCGGCCCGGCATCGTACAGCAGGCGGTGGCGGTGGGTCTCGACCAGCAGCGCCATCCCCTGCCCCACGTCGAAGGCGGTCACCGTGAAGGCGCCGTGCACCGGATTGGTCGGCAGCTGGGCCAGCATCGGCGCCCAGGCCGCGAGCCCGGTCCAGCGGTGCGGCCAGCCGCGCGGTGCCAGCATCCAGGCGGTACCCGCCAGCGCCAGTGCGAAGACCCAGGCCTGCGGCGCCGGCGCCTGCCAGATCGCCAGCGGTCCCGCCGCCAGCCACGCCAGGGCGCCGGCCAGCAGGTCGATGGCGACGTGCGCCAGCCCCAGCACCCATCCCGCCAGCGGCGCCGGCAGCAGCGCGCCCACCAGGGCCAGCGGCGTGACGAACAGGCTGATGACGGGGATCGCAACCGCATTGGCGAGCGGACTGACCAGCGAGACCTGGGCGAACAGGAACATCGTCAGCGGCACCAGGCCGATCGTTACGGCATACTGGGTGCGCGCCGCCAGCGCCAGGTTGAGCCGCCACCCCTGGCCCGCCTGGACGCGGCCGAGGTTCGCATACAGGATCACGGCCACCGCGCCGAACGACAGCCAGAAGCCCGCCCCCAGCACCGCCCACGGATCGAGCACGACGACGACGATCAGGGCCAGGCACAGTAGGTGCGACAGCGTCACCACCCGCCCGCACCACAGGCCGAGCGCCACCGCGGCCAGCATGTAGAAGGTGCGCTGGGCGGGCACGCCGAAGCCGGCCAGCAGCACGTACAGCAGCGCGACGCCCGCGCCCGCGAGCGCCGCCGCCTTCTGCGCCGGCAGGTGCAGCGGCAGCGCCGCGCCGGCGACGAAGAACGAACGCCGCCACAGCCACGAGATGGCCCACGCACCCAGGCTGGCGACCATGGTGACGTGCAGCCCGGAGATCGACACGAGGTGGCCGATGCCGGTGCGGTTGAACACGTCCCAGTCGGACTGCGCGATGCCGCGCTGGTCGCCGATCACCAGTGCCACGATCACGCCGGCGTAGGGCTTGCCCTCGAGCTCGTGCAGGATGTGGCGGCGCAAGGCAGCGCGGGCGCGCTCGACGATATTCCCGGGGCGCGGCACGAACGCATCCAGGCGCTGGTTGCGCGCGCCGGCGGGCCGCACGTAGCCGGTGGCGCGCACGCCCTGCTCCAGCAGCCAGGCTTCATAATCGAACCCGTACGGGTTGGCGTTGCCGTGCGGGCGCTGCAGGCGTACCACGAGCTGCCAGCGCTCGCCCGGTTCCACCGGCGAGTCGGCGCCCGGCGCCGCCGGCGGGCCATACCACGACAGGGCGATGCGCGGCGGCACCGATGCCCCAGGCGTGAGCACCCGCTCGACACGGAAGTGAAAACGCGCGCCGCCATCGAATGCATGCGGCAGGCTGGCGACGGTGCCGACGACGGTAAGGTCACGTCCTTCGTGCTCGCGCGGCAGCGCGTCCGCGAGCGACAGCTGGGCCACGAACGTCGCCCAGGCGGCGCCGAGGACCGCGCCTGCGAACAGCAGCGCCAGGCGATGGCACGGATGGCGCAGCGTGCGCAGTTGCGGCAGGTAGGCCCCCAGGACCAGGCCAAGCGGCGCAGCGGCCGCCAGCCCCAGCCAGGTCCATGCCGGCAGTTCGCCGCGCGTCTGGAGCCAGCAGACGCCGGCAAGAAACGCAAGCACGGCCTGGCGCAACTCGAACATGTGCGGCCATCGCGTATCGGGTAGATGGTCCACGGACCGGCCCGGGCATCAGGCTGCGCCGGCTGCCAGGGCGGCTCCCGTCACGTCCGCGGGGCGCAGGCGAATGCTTCCGACGATACCTTCCCAGAGCGCGGTCATCCCGCTTTCGGACAGGCTCGATTCCACCGGATCGGCGTCGTCGTCCGGTCCGACCCCGGCCTCCAGCGCCAGCGTGAGCAAGGGCGCACAGGTGTCGTCCAGCGTGCCCGCGGCTTGCCAGTGGAACGAAAAACCGGTCGTCCCGTTCGGCTCCTGCACGCGCATGGCCAGCTCTTCTCCCGGCAAGCCGTTCACGGCGCGCCGGCGCTCGCGCAAGGTCGTGAATGCGTGGCGCACGGCAAGCGGCTCGCGTTGGGCCGCGCGCGCGTGGCGTTCCAGCAGGCCAGGCCTGGATGGCATTCCCGCCACGGAGGACAGCACGATGCGCACGTCGGGATGCGCCGGCAAGCCGGCAACCATCGCCACGCTTTCCGTCGTGGCGTTGCCGTACGGGTCCAGGACGATGGCACGGCCGAGGCAACATCCGGATTCCCGGGGCACTTCGTCCTCGTCGAGCGGGCGCAAGCGCCCGAACAAACGCAGCAGTTCGTCGCCGCGTTCGGGCGCCTGCATGTGCGCCTCCGCCGCAATGCTTACATGGGGCAAGCGCAGCATGCCGCGCACGCTGACATCCTCGGCTTCGGTGAGCCGGCCATCGACGAAGGCCTTGCCACGCTGGCGGTTATAGACCAGCACTTTCCCTTGCGCCGAGTCGAGCGACAAGGCCTTTTCCCATTCCAGGCTGGGACGGCCCTGCTCGTCCTGGGCAGCGGCGACCTGCGCCTCCATCCTGGCCAGGCGAAGCGCGAATTGCTCATCGGATTCCGGCATGCACGCAAGCTCGAAGCCGGCGACCAGGCCCCCGTGCAGGGTAACGGCGGCGTCGGCAGGAAGGTCGATCAGGAATCGCCCGACGCATAGTGTCTTCATCCGATCGGTCATCTGGGCCACCATTGTCCAGTCATATCTCGTCGCCACTGTATTTATTAAAGCCAAAACGGCATCATCGCACAGCCGGCTAATTCCCTCAAAGCAAGATTTTGCGTACCTTCATCATGTGTTTTTTTCACGCTACGCCCGCGGTCTGCGCGACTGCAAATCACGCATCAAGCATAGCAGCCAGCACTGGTCCAGCCTCGTGTGCAGGCCCGGTGCGCAATGTGCCCGAACCTGCGCGCTGTCCAATACGGTCCTGGTTCATGAGCCCATCTAAGCGCTCGAGGAACCATATCCCGGAGGCTCCGCGGCATGGCCGCCCGGCTGTTCGCCGGCCGGTGCATGCCGCACCAGTTGCCAAGCACTGCGCCGGTGTATGTATTCCGGGTGCGTGCTCCCGCGACCCGACATCGGGGTCCGGAACGTTGCTGCCGGAAGCAAGCTGCCTGCGGCGAACCAGCGAGTGCCGTCAAGTGCATGACTGTCCTCGCATCGCCACCAGCCGCTGGCGGGACATGCGGTACCCGTCTTCGCAACGCTGCCAAGCGGCGCTTCCGACAATCCATAAGGGACTGTGCCGGCTGGAACGCTCGAACTTTCCGTCAGCGACACCGCATTGGCGAGCATGGGGGGCTGGGGCAGGCGCGCACTGCTGCGTTTGTCGACCAGCTTCCAGATGGTCGGGTTCCGGCTTTCGTAGCTTGGCTGCACGCCTCGCAGGCGTTGCCACAGAGTTTGAGGCGGCATGAGCAAGGCTTGAGGCATACGCTGGCCCGCCTTGAGGAACTGCCGTTGGCCGCCGAAGACGCCGACGCCATCGCCACCGTCCCCGCATTGCCACCAACCGGAATGGGGACATACTTCGCCCGCCAGCGCGTTCGTTCCCAGGGCAGCGGCGATGACCTCCCGTTCCACAACCGGAGCGTCCGCGGTAGGCCGGAGACGAACGCTGTTGGCGATGCGCTCCCAGAGTTCGATCAGCGCTTCTTCGGAAAGACTGGACTGAACCGGTTTGCCGCCACTTTGCGGGTTTGTCCCCGCGTCGAGTTCGAGCGTGAGCAGTGGCGCGTACACGTCATCGTGCTTCCCCGGCATTTCCCACTGAAAGGAATAGCCAGTAGTAAGATTCGGCTCCCGCACCCTCAAGGCCAACTCTTCCCCCTGCAGGCCGTTGATGCTGCGTTGCCGTTCCCGCAGTGTCGTGAAGGCCAGCTTCATGTAGAACGGTTCGCGCTCCGCCGCACTCGCGTGCCGCTCGAGCAGCCCCGGTCCTGGTATGGTGCCGGCCATCGACGAGAGAACGATGTTGACATCCGGGTGACCGGGCAAGCCGGCGAACAGAACGACATGTTCCGTTCCCAGGTGCTCATAGGGATCACGCAGCATTGCATGGCCGATGCAGAATCCTTTTTCCCGGGGCACCTCGCCAGCGGCAAGCGGGCTGATACGCGACAAGATGCGCTCGATGTCGTCAACCTGCTCAGGCGCGATCCAGTCGACATCGGCAGTAATGCTCAGTCCCGGAAAACGAAGCAGGCTGCGGACGCTGACGTCTTCGCTGAAGGTCATGCGATCCCCGTCCGGCACTTTGGTTTTCCTGCGGTTGTGGACCAGTGTCTTTCCGCGTGCAGCGCCGATGGCGAGGACCTTCGCCGACTCGAGATTCGGCCGCCCGTCCCGGGTACGGCCTTGTGCAAATTTCGTTTCAGTCTCGCTGAGGCGGGCAGAGAATTCGGCATCAGTCTCGTCAATACTGCTCGACAGATCGAAACCGCCAACGAAGCCACGCTTGATATTCACCTGCGCGTCGACAGGAAGGTCGATAAGAAAGCGCCCTACGCACACGGTCTTCATCTTGTCGGTCATTTGCGCCACCTTTTGCCTGTCCTGGATGGTCTGTACTGAATTGGCGAACAGGGACACCAGCGTCATCGCTACCGCCATTACCCCCGCAATCCATCGCACTGGCCGGCCGCCAAGCCACTTCATCGGATATCCTGAACGATCTTGACTATGAGATGCCGTGTCAGCAGGATCATGTCAGGGTGCTGATAGCTGTCCTGATGGCGGAATCCTCCAGCCGAAAATACTTGCCGGACATGCGGTTCAGGGCCTGCTCCCGATTGAACTGGCACAGTTTCATCACCATACCCATCCTGTGGCCATATCGTGAAGCGCAGGCGCAACCCTTTCTCAATATCGACCTCACGTGCTCCGTCAGCCCCGACGGCAGAAAGCGTTGCTGAGCGAACATTCGCACGCGTGAGCGGGGCGGGACTATGGCGATCTTCGCGGGCTACCCATTGGATTTTTTCATAAGTCTTCAATGATCGGTCAGTTCCATGGTACGAGTACGTATTGGGGTGATAATACGGCTGCCCCTTATTGGCACCATGACCACCTACCGCCAATATTTCTCGATGAAAGCGTTCTGCTTCATCAATAGCGTTCAGAATAGGCTTATATACGCCATCTTTTTGTTTCACGAATTGCTTCGCTGGATCGGCAAGGCTTGGGTCGATCATGCGATACCACGACTGCATATCGCGATAGAAGTCGTAAGGATTGCCGTCCGGGAGCGCCAGCAGGTCGCGGACTTCGTCCTGGCGATTCACCTGCCTGACGGTTTTAATCGTCAGCCACGGCCGTGGATACAAATGATTGGGCAATAACTGCAAGACTCCACTGGACAATGCCATGACGGGAGTCGTTTCGGCACTGGTATCACCAGCGATCTCCGCAAACTTTTGAGCCTTCACATTGTCACCGACGTGGTTGGTGAAATTGCCGCCTTCGGTCCCGCAAGCAATGCGGCGGTAGGCTACGGGCGCGCCAAGCGCCGGCATAACGCCGTGAACGATGCCTGCAATATCGGGGGCACTGCCGTCTCCAGGCGGACTGAGCTTCGCGCAGGCGCGCGCGACCAATCCGCCCATCGAATGGGTCACCAGAATGACATGGCGACATACATGCTTGCGCTCCGTCCAGAATGCCTTGATCTGGTCGATCCGCTGCCGAAGGCGTTTGGCGGATTCTTCGCAGGACTCCAGCCAGTTGTATCCGAAAGCATAGACCGGATACTGGTAGCCAGCGAATTTTTCGAGCTCAGCTTCGGTTATCCGCGCAATGCTCCGCACGCCCCAACGGGCAGGGTCGAAATGCATGACGCGGCGCCAATACGGTCGAATCTCTTGTGCGCCCTGGGGTGAGCGCCAGTAGGTCTTATCCAGGTGACGCTGTAATTCACTGAGCAGTTTTCCATAGGATCCGGCATGCACTTCTCCCCAGCCGCGCTCCCGCACCACTGCCTCGTCAATGACATAAGCAGGATATTCCATGTCGCCGCCAGGATCGACTTCAAGCTTCCGGGCGTCGAGAATGAGCTGTCGCTGAGGAGGTTTGCGAGCCGCCCATTTGCGGGCTTCACGGTAACCTTCCAACATACCGTTTGGCGGGCGCCACGCAGCTTCGCCGGGTTTCAGCACATCTCCTTCTTTGGCGGACTGGTCCGGTCGGACGCGCAAATTGGAGCCCATGACACCGGGGATGAAAATAACCGGAATAACCTTGCGCGACCCGACCGTGACGCGGGCGCGCACCTTGAACGAAGTCGGCGTGGCAACCGTATGCGCCACCAGGCTGCCGTCACGATCGACTGTAGGCTGGTGGATGGGGCGGGTCGGCTCGCTCATGCCTGACCCGCACCAGGAGGATCGGTGTCGTCGTCGGGCAGCAGGCGTATCTCGATATCGCCCAATGCGTAGGTATGGAGGATCTCGGTGCGCCCCTCTTCGTCGGTCACGCCCTGGATCGTGGTGCCGTCCTCGTGGCGCGCGATGTAGCGGCGCCCTTTGGCGGGCATGCCGGTCTGGCGGTCGAGAACGACGATGCGCTCGTCGGTCTCCAGCTCGGTACTCGGAAGGTCCAGCCCCACCGGCGCTCCGGCGGCGCCCGGCACGTGCTCGATGGTCGCGGCACGGACGATATGGCGCTGGTTGCTCTGATGGGTGATGGTCCCCGCGTCCCAGTTGGTCTGGGCGCCTTGCGCCACCACCTTGACCGATGGCGCGTCCAGTTCGATACCGCCAGCCGCGATCAGGCTGATGCGGCCGGACGACTTGATCTCGACATCACCCTGGTGGGTCTGGACCACCACGTTGCCGCGTCCGGCGATCAGGCGCAGCCCGAGCTCGTAGGCGAACAGGCTCAGGGCGCGGGACGCGCGCAGGAACAGGCTGCGCCCTGCCGACACTTCGGCGTCGCCGGCCGACACGACATCGACTTTCTGCTGTGCGCCGATGGCGATGCTGTCTTCGCTGCCGAGGACGATGCCGGCCGGCCCCGTCGCTGCGACCAGCGGCGCGCCGCCGTCGCCGGCGCCTGGTTCCATGTTGGAACCGGCATGCCAGCGCCGCAGCTTTTCGTTCAGGGCGGCCAGGCGCGGCTTGGCCTGTTCCTCCTCGCCATGGTCGGCCGCGAGCCGACCCAGCTCCTCCAGCACGCCCTGCATCAGCTCGGCAATCCCGACCAGCCCTTCGCGCTCCAACTGCCCCGCCGCTTCGTTGTCCTTGCCGCCTGCGCTGATCAGGACGCCCTTCCCACCGCGCAGCGCCACCGCCTCGTCGCTGCGCAGTTCCGCGCCCTCGCCGCGCGGCGCACCCTTGCCGTTCACGCGCGACTGGCTGAGCCAGCCGAGGTTCAGTGCCGAAGCGCCGTGCTCGCTGGCGAGCTGCACCCCGATCTCGCGCGGCGTGTCGTCGAACATCAGCTGCCCTGCACGGCCTGAGCCGACTTCGCGGCTGCGCAGGCCCGACAGGTAGCGGTTGCCTGGCAGTTCGCCTTCTCCGCCGAGTGCCGGCGGCTGCGCCTGCTGGTTGTAGAGCTGGGAGAGGATCACCGGCCGGTCCGGGTCCCCGCCCAGGAAAGCCACCAGGACCTCGGTGCCGACGCGCGGCAGGCCGAGCGTGCCGCACTGCTGGCGGCTGCCCGGGCCGTTGCCGGCCCAGTTCGACGACACCCGCACCCACGCCGAATCGGCCGGCGTGTCCGACGCCCCGGCGCCGTGCGCATGCTTGTGGTCGGCGCCCCGCATGCCCGGGAAGCGGATCTTCACCCGTCCCAGCGCGTCGCAATGCACCTCTTCGCCCGGCGGGCCGGTGACGATGGCACTCTGCAGCTGCGGATGCGGCAGGTCGAGGCGCGGGTCGAAGGCGGGCACCAGGGGGATACCGCGGCGGACGGCGTCGAAGCGCATCCGCACGCGCACGCCGTCGCCGCCCACCGGATGCTCGTTCGGCGCCAGCATGGCGCGCTCCGGGCCATAGGGCCCCATCAGGCGGCGGACCCTGGCCGACAGGTCGGCCGGCAGGTTGTTCTCGGCTTCCAGCCAGAGCGCGGTGACGACGAAATCGCGCTCGGCGGCGGGATGGTTGTCGATTTCGGGGTGCCCGGCGAGGGTGAAGTATTCGCCGGCGCACAGGTCGCGCACGCTGCCTTCGCCGTGGAAGCACTTGGTGTCGAATTCGTGGCGGTTCATGCGTACCTGGCCGAGGCGCCAGTGGTCCTCGACGTCGTTGCCGGCGTGCGGCATCTCGACCAGGTAGTCGTCCAGCGTGGCCGCCAGCGCATTGCCGCTGCGGCCCTGGTCGGCCATGCTGCGCGCGGTGGTGGTCATGAACTGGGCGCCCAGCGGATTGCGGTAGTCCCAGCTGTGGCGCGTGATGCTACCCGGCTGCAGGCGGCGCGCGGCGCACCAGGACACGATGGTGTCGCGCTCCTCGGTGGCGTGGTCGCGGTGGTAGCGCACGGTGCCGGCGGCGCTGGCCGGCAGCGAGGCCGGGTCGGAAAACAGCACGATGGTGTGGCTGGGGGTGTCGTCCGGCTCGCCCTCGGCCGCCCCGGCACGGGCGCGTCCCGGGCGGAAGGTCCAGGCGATGCCGCGCCGCTTGAGCAGGCGGCGAACGAAAGCGGCGTCGGACTCGTTGTACTGCATGGTCTGTTCGCGCGGCGGGAACTGGCGCATGTCGAACAGCGGGTCGAGCTCGTAGTCGAAGGCGCTGGCCATGACGCTGTTGGAGTGGCGCCACTCGTCGAACAGCACCTGCACGATCTCGAGCTCGTTCTGGTAGCGGAAGACGCGGCTGTTGACGCGCTTTTCCATGACGGCGAGCGCGTCGCGCAGCACCAGTTGGTAGACGGCCAGGCCGCCGTCGTGGTCGCCGGCGCGCGCTTCGGCGACGATGCCGCAGATGGCGCGCAGGTGGCCGCGGTCGGTGACCATCTGCAGTTCGGCCGGCAGTGCGATGAGTTCCTTGAGCGGCAGGCGCGGCGTGTCCGCCACGCAGGTGACGACGTACTCGAAGCCGCCGCACACCGATTCGTGTCCCTGGACGCGCTGGGGCAGCAGCAGTTCGTCCGCGAGGTGGTCCGCATGGCCGAGCCGGAGCCTGATCGGCCGGTGGGCGGTCGTCAGCGATTTCTCGTGCCGCAGCATCCGCAGGAATTCGCTCGCGCTATCCAAGTGCCTCTCCCTTTTCTCGTGGCTGCGCCCGCAGCGAAGAGTGCATATTGGCAGAACAGCCGAGCAGAAGCCTTGTCGTGCCTCATCGCTACAAACGAACTAAACCTTATAGCCACGGTCGCGGGCACCCGCATGCCGGACGCATGCTACCTTGCGGCTCGGCTGCCGCTACTTTGCTACTTGACTGTTTGGCCAGTGTCTAGCCAGCGGTGCCGCCGGCGGGATGCGGGCGTCCCGCCATGCACGCCGGATGGCGCGCCAGCCGGGGAATCGCCGCCAGCGAGTTGCGCAGGACGGCGTCGCGCACCGCGTCCACCGCGATCCCGCGCAGCCCGGCCAGCGCGGCGCCGATCGCGGGAAGCTGGTCGGGCGTGTTGCGGCCCGGGTGGATCCAGCTCGGGGCGATGTCCGGCGAATCGGTCTCGAGGACCAGCGCCTCGAGGGGCAGCTGGGTGGCCAGGCGCCGGATCTGGAGCGCGCGCGTGAAGGTCATGGCGCCGCCGAAGCCCAGGTGCAGGCCCAGGTCGATGAAGTTCTGCGCCTGCTGGAAGCTGCCGTTGAAGGCGTGGGCGATGCCGCCCGACGGGCGGATCTGGCGCAGGTGCTTGAGCACCTGGTCCTGCGAGCGCCGCACGTGCAGCATGACCGGCAGTCCGAAGTCACGCGCGATGCGCAGCTGCTCGCGCAGGAAGCGCTCCTGCTTCTCAACCATGTCCGGCTCGCACAGCATGGGAATGAAGAAGTCCAGCCCGATCTCGCCGATGCCCACGAAGTTCGGATCGTCCAGCGCCGCTTCCACGGCGGCGCGCAGCACGGCCAGGTCTTCGTCCCGCGCCTGCGGTATGCAGATCGGGTGGATGCCGAGCGCATAGGTGACGTTGGGTGCGGCCGCCGCCAGTTCGGCGACAGCCCCGAAGTTGCCCCGTTCGACCGCCATCGCCACGATCGCCGACACCCCGGCCTGCGCGGCTTCGGCCGCCACGTCGAGCGACCCGGCGCCGAATTCGTGGGCGTCGAGGTGGCAGTGGGTGTCGATCCACATGGGTCAGGCCTCCGCCGGCCGCAGGCCGTGCTCGGTGAGGCGCAGCACGCGGTCGCAGCGGCGCGCGAGCTCCATGTCGTGGGTGACGATGACGAAGGCGGTGCCCAGCGTGCGCGACAGCTCCAGCATCAGGTCGAAGATGGTCTGCGCCGTGCTGTGGTCGAGGTTCCCGGTCGGCTCGTCGGCCAGCACGCAGGCCGGCTGGGTCACCAGCGCGCGCGCCAGGGCCACGCGCTGGCGCTCGCCGCCGGACAGTTCGCCCGGACGGTGCACGACGCGCTTGCCCAGGCCCACGCGCCCCAGGATCGCCTCGGCCTTCTGCAGCGCCGCCTCGCGCTTCTCGCGCCGGATCATCAGGGGCATCATGACGTTGTCGAGGGCGGAGAATTCGGGCAGCAGGTGGTGGAACTGGTACACGAAGCCGAGCGAGGAGTTGCGCAGCTCGCCGCGGCGCGTCTCGGACAGGGCGGCGAAGTCTTCGTCCAGCAGGGTCACGGAACCGGTGGACGGCGTGTCCAGCCCGCCCAGCAGGTGCAGCAGCGTCGACTTGCCGGAGCCCGAGGCGCCGACGATGGCGACGCGCTCGCCCCGGTGGATGGCGAAATCGATGCCGTCCAGGACCTGCACGGTGTAGTCGCCCTGCTTGAAGGTCTTGCCCAGGCCGCGGCAGGACAGGACCGGCGCGCCGCCGTCGTTCACACTTGGGTTCATTGCATTATTCCGCTTTACATCATTCATACCGCAGGGCCTCCGCCGGTTTCACGCGCGAGGCCGCCCAGCTCGGGTAGAGGGTCGCCGCAAACGCCAGCAGCACGGACACGCCGCCGATCTTGAACACGTCCGGCCAGCGCAGGTCGGACGGCACGGCGCTGATCAGGTAGATATCTTTCGACAACAACTGCACTCCCAACAAACCTTCGATAAACGGGACGATCACATCGATGTTCAGGGCCACCGCCACCCCGCCGCCCACGCCCAGCAACGTGCCGAGCACGCCCACCAGCGCGCCCTGGACCATGAAGATCTTCATGATCGACGGCGGCGACGCGCCCAGGGTGCGCAGGATGGCGATGTCGGCCTGCTTGTCGGTCACGGTCATCACCAGCGTGGACACCAGGTTGAAGGCCGCCACCGCGATGATCAGGGTGAGGATGATGAACATCATCTTCTTTTCGGTCTGCACGGCGGCGAACCAGTTCGCGTTCAGCTTCGACCAGTCGCGCATGGTGAGATTACCCGGCATCGACTTCTGCAGCTCGGCGGCCACCTGCGGCGCCTCGTACATGTCGGCGATGCGCAGGCGCAGGCCCATGGGCGCGTCCAGCCGCTCCATGCGCTGTGCATCCTCGATGTGCACGAACGACAGGGCCGCGTCGAAATCGAAGTGGCCGGCCTCGAAGATGCCCACCACCCTGAAGCTGCGCGAGCGCGGCAGCAGGCCCGCCGGCGTCACCTGTCCTTGGGCCAGCAGCATCGTGACCTTGTCGCCGATGCCGACGTTGAGCGAGCGCGCCAGGGCATAGCCGAGCACGATGTTGAAGGAGCCGGGCTGCAGGGCGTCGAAACTGCCCAGCCGGACCTGCCGGGCGACGTCCGACACCTCGTGCTCCTCGCCGGGCAGCACGCCGCGGATGACGGAGGGGCGCATGACGCCCTGGCCGACCAGCATGCCCTGGGTCTCGACGAAGGGAGCCGCGCCGCGCACGGCCGGGTTGCGCGCGGCCGCCTTCCCGGCGTCGCGCCAGTCCGGCATGCTGCCGCGCGGGTCGAACACCTCGATGTGGGCCAGCACCGACAGCATGCGGTCGGTGACCTCCTTCTGGAAACCGTTCATCACCGACAGCACGATGATCAGGGCCGCCACGCCCAGTGCGATGCCCGACACGGAGATCAGGGAAATGAAGGAAATGAAGCTGTTGCGGCCGCTGCGTTTGCCGGCGCGCGTGTAGCGCAGGCCAACCAGCCACTCATACGGCAAATTCTGGATGATGCTCATGGTCTCCGTCGGGCGAATTCAGGGCCGCAGTGTGCCATACAAAGCTCATCCGTGGCGGGGATTGTCACAATTGAATCGACCCGTGCCATTTTCATATTGTGCCGCTTATTCATAGCGCAGCGCCTCGGCCGGCTTCACCCGCGAGGCCGACCAGCTCGGGTAGAGGGTGGCGACAAAGGATAGCAGCACGGCCACGCCGCCGATCCAGCCGACGTCGCCCCAGCGCAGCTCGGAAGGAATTTCGCTGATCAGGTACACCTCCTCCGACAGGAACTGCACGCCGAAGCTGCGTTCCATGAAGGGGATGATGACGTCGATGTTCAGGGCCACCAGCACGCCCAACAGCACCCCGAGCGCCGCCCCCAGCAGGCCCACCAGGGTGCCCTGCACCATGAAGATCTTCATGATCGAGCGCGGCGAGGCGCCGATCGTGCGCAGGATGGCGATGTCGGCCTGCTTGTCGCGCACCGTCATCACCAGGGTCGAGACCAGGTTGAAGGCGGCCACCGCGACGATCATGGTCAGGATGATGAACATCATCCGCTTCTGCGACTGCACGGCCGCGAACCACACAGCGTTGACCTTCGACCAGTCGCGCACGAACAGCTCGCCCGTCATGCCCTGCTGGAGCTCGGCCGCCACGCGCGGGGCCTGGTGCATGTCGCCCAGGCGCAGGCGCAGGCCGCTCGGGGCCTGCATGCCGGTCAGCTGCTGGGCGTCGTCAATGCTGGTAAACGCCAGCGAGGAGTCGAACTCGAAATGGCCCGCCTCGAAGATGCCGGCCACGGTCAGGGGACGGGTACGCGGCATCGTATTGGCGACGGCGCCCGCATCCGCTCCCGCCGCGGCGTCCTGGCCCGGCACCCCGCCAGAGGCCATCAGCAGGGTGATGCGGTCGCCCACGGCGACGTCGAGCGACTTCGCCAGCGCGCGCCCGATCACGATGTTGTAGCTGCCCGGCTGCAGCGCGTCGAAGCGCCCTTCGCGCATCTGCTTGCCCACATCCGATACCTTCGCTTCCTGCTCCGGGGCGACCCCGCGCAGCAGCACCGGCTTCATCACGCCGTCGCTCAGCAGCATGGCCTGGGTTTCCACGAACGGCGCGGCGGCGCGCACTTCCGGATGCCGCAAGGCCTCCGCGCTCGCGCTGCGCCAGCCGGGCATCTCGCCGCGCACGTCGAACACCTCCACATGGGCCAGCACCGACAGCATGCGTGCCGTGACTTCCTTCTGGAAGCCGTTCATCACCGACAGCACCACGATCAGGGCGGCCACGCCGAGGGCGATCCCTGCCACCGACGCCATCGAAATGAAGGAAATGAAGCTGTTGCGTCCGCTGCGCTTGCCCGCGCGCGTGTAGCGCAGGCCGACCTGCCATTCATAGGGCAGCTTGTGGGTGATGCTCATGAATTCCTGTGTATAGCTGTCTATCGCTATTATTAGTTTGCCAACCCAACAGTTTGCCAGACATCGGCGCTTTGTGTCGCAAAACCTGCGTCCGCATGTGCCGGATGCGGGACGGTGGTGGCGCACGACCGTTCGCGCACCCGGTATTTGCCCTAAAATGATGGGATGTCACACATTACGCTCGTCCTGCCCTACCTGCTCCCGCTCCCCGAATTCGCGCCCGACCTGGTGCGCGCCCTGCAGACCCCGGCACTGGCCTCGCTGCTGTCGCGCACGGGCGCGCACGAACGCGCCCCGACGCCCGACAACGGCCGTGCCTTGCCACATGAACAATGGCTGGCGCGCGAACTCGGCCTCGCCGCGGACGGCCGGCCGGCCTTTGCCGCCGCCGCGATGCGCGGTTTCGGCCTCGACCCGGCGGACGGCACCTGGTTCATCGTCAACCCGTCGCATGTCCAGATCGCGCGCAGCCACTCGATGATGGCCGACCTGCGCCACCTGGACCTGTCCGGCGAAGACAGCCGCGCCCTGTACGAGGCCGCCCGCCAACTGTGCGACGAGATCGGCCATCCGCTCCTGTATGGCGACGCCCAGACCTGGTTCCTGCGCGCCGGCGACTGGGCCGGCATCGACACCGCCACCCCCGACACGGTCGTGGGGATGGACCTGACCGACTTCGTGCCGCGCGGGAAGCAGGCCCTGCCCTACCGCAGGCTGCAGAACGAGGTGCAGATGGCGTGGCATACCCACCCGGTGAACGCCGCGCGCGAAGCACGCCGCCAGCCGGCCGTGAATGCATTCTGGCTATGGGGCGCCGCCTCCGGCGCCGACAAGCGCGCCACCCGGCGCATCGCCGGCATCGAGGTGCCGGGCTGGATTTCCGGCCTGTCCGACCAAACCTACGCTTCGCTCGACGAACTGGACGGGCTGGATGGCCTGCTCGGCCAGGACGGAACCGTCATCGTCGGCAGCCTGGCCGAGTCGGCGATCGCCGCCGACTGGGGCAGCTGGATGATGCGCGTGCAGCACCTGGAACAGCAACTGTTCGCGCCGCTGCACGCGGCGCTGGTGCAAGGCCGCGTGAAACAGCTGCGCCTGGTCCTGAGCAGCCGCGAAGACCTTGCCGAATTCACCACGAGCGCCATGGCGCAGCGCAAGTTCTGGCGCCGGCCGACCCTGGAACGACTCGCTTGAGTCACAACGTGAGTAACACTTTGAGCATCACTACCCGCACCACGACGCGTATCACCACGCGCCCCTGCCCATTCCGCACCTCCGAGCTGCTGCGCCAGGGCGGGGTCCATCCTGTGCTCGCGCGCATCTACGCCGCGCGCGGCCTGACCGACCCGCGCGAGCTCTCGAGCGAACTGGCCGCCCTGGTGCCGCCGAGCGCCCTGCGCCACATCGACGCGGCCGCCGTGTTCCTGGCCGATGCCATCGCAGCCGGCAAGAAAATGACCATCGTCGCCGACTACGACTGCGACGGCGCCACCGCCTGCGCGGTCGCCCTGCGCGGCCTGCGCATGATGGGCGCCCGGGTCGACTACATCGTGCCGAACCGCTTCGAGTACGGCTACGGCCTGACGCCCGAGATCGTCGAACTGACGGCGCGGGAAAAAGCGCCGGACATCATCATCACGGTCGACAACGGCATCGCCAGCATCGACGGCGTGCTCGAGGCGAACCGCCGCGGCATCGAAGTGGTCGTCACCGACCACCACCTGCCGGGCGACGCGCTGCCGCCGGCGCGCGTGATCGTCAACCCGAACCAGCCCGAGTGCGGCTTCCCGAGCAAGCACCTGGCCGGGGTGGGCGTGGTGTTCTACGTGCTGCTGGCGCTGCGCGCCGAGTTGCGCAAGCGCGGGGTGTTCGACGCCCAGTCGCAACCCAAGCTGGACAGCCTGCTCGACCTGGTCGCCCTGGGCACCGTGGCCGACGTGGTGCGGCTGGACTGCAACAACCGCATCCTGGTGGCGCAGGGCCTCAAGCGCATGCGCGCGGGCCGCATGCATGCCGGGGTGGCGGCGCTGTTCCGGGTGGCGGGCCGCGAAGCGCGCTGCGCGTCGCCGTTCGACCTCGGCTTCGCGGTCGGGCCGCGCCTGAACGCCGCCGGCCGGCTGGAAGACATGTCGCTCGGGATCGAATGCCTTGTCACCGACGACCCGGGCCGGGCCTGGGCGATTGCCCAGCAGCTCAACGAGATCAACCTCAAGCGCCGCGAGATCGAGGCCGAGATGCAGGACACCGCCCTGCTGCACCTGGACAGCTTCGAACCCTCGGGCAGCAGCACGATCGCCGTGTTCGACGACGGCTGGCACCAGGGCGTGATCGGCATCGTGGCCTCGCGCCTGAAGGAAAAGTTCTTCCGGCCGACGATCACCTTCGCGCCTGCCGGCGACGGCTGGATCAAGGGGTCGGGCCGCTCGATTCCGGGCTTTCACCTGCGCGACGCGCTCGACCTGGTGTCCAAGCGCGTGCCGGGGCTGATCGACAAGTTCGGCGGCCACGCGATGGCGGCCGGCCTGACGATCCGCGCCGACCATTTCACCACCTTCTGCGAGGCCTTCGAGGCCGTGGGGCGCGCCTGGCTGACCGAGGCGCAGCTGGAGCGCATCGTCGAGACCGACGGGCCGCTCGAGGACGAGTTCTACTCGACCCAGTTCATCGAAACCATGGACGAGCAGGTCTGGGGCCAGGGCTTCGCCCCGCCGGTGTTCTGCGACGAGTTCCGCGTGGTAAGCCAGCGCATCCTGAAGGAGCGGCACCTCAAGCTGCTGCTGGAGAAGAACGGGCGGCGCTACGACGCGATCTGGTTCGGGCATACCGACAGCCTGCCGGAGCGCGCGCGCGTCGCGTTCCGGCTCGATGCCAACGAATACAACGGCGTCACCAAGGTCCAGCTGCTGGTCGAGCACGCCGAGCCGGCGTAGATACAAGGGTGGTCGGCTGCGCCGACCGCGCGTTCAGATCGCACATGAATGCACGCGACCGGTTCGTGGAACGAGTTGTTGAATACGGCAGGCCTGGCCGCTCCCTGGCTCACTTCGTCGGCTGCGGCGGGGCGAAATCCGACCCGCGGTCGAACACCACTTCCCACTGCCCCGGCGCCTTCAGGCGCCAGACCGAATTGAAGCGGCCGATGCGCTGTCCCGCGGCGTTGTAGATCGGCCCGCCGCTGTAGGCCAGCGTGCCCGACGCCACCACCTCCACCTCGTCCGGCTCCCACGAGCACGGCGCCTGCGGCTTGTCGTAGTACTGGCGCCAGCCCCTGGCGATCGCCGCCTTGCCGCGCAGCTTGCCACCGTCGGACAGGAAGATCGCCTCCTCCGCCAGGAAGCGGGTGAAGCCCTCGAAATCCCGTGCCTTCATGGTTGCGGCGAAAGCCCGCTCGGATGCCATGACCTGCCGCCTGAGCTCGCTGTTGCCGTCGCGCGCACTGGCGCCCGTGGTGGCGGTGCCGCCCAGTGCCGCCAGCAACAGGCAGGCAGAAAGAAGAGAAAGCGAACGCAGGCGCATCGAAGACCTCTCCTAGACCTTTCTAAATGGCAATGATAATAATTCTGTCATGGGCGCTTTCTCTTGACAACCGGTAGTTGCAGGGACTCCGGAATTGGAGTATAAAGAGTCCATTGATGGAGGACACCATGAGTCTAGCCTACTCCTACCCCAAGAGCCGATTCGAACCCGCGGTTCTGGTCGACCTGAATTCCCGCGCCGAGCGCGAGCGCCTGTCGCGCTCGGCGCTGATGGGCTTCTTCAAGCTCGCGGCTGCCTGGCAGGTACGCGACGACGATGCGCGCGAACTGCTCGGCGGCATGTCGTCGTCGTCCTACTACGACTGGAAGAAAAACCCGGACCGGGTACTGGAGGTGGACCGCATCACGCGCATCTCCTACCTGCTCGGCATCTACAAGGCCCTGCACATCCTGTACGGCGACAAGCTCGCCGACGAATGGGTGCACCTGCCCAACACCAACCTGATCTTCGGCGGCCGCACACCGCTCGCCTACATGCTGGGCGGCGGCCTGATTGCCATGCAGACGGTCCGCAAGCTGCTCGATGCGCGCCGCGGAGGCCTCTGATCTTGCACGTAGTTCATAAACTCACCCAGTTGCGCCAGAACGACACCTGCCGCCTGATCCCGTCGCGCTTCGCCGACGTCGAGGATTCCGTGCTCGCCCCGCTGGCAGACAGCGACGCCGTCCTGCGCGACCTGTTCGACCTCGACAACGCCACCAACGAGCGCCTGCGTGGCGAGTCCGGCCTGCTGCCCGGCATCGGGATGGACGAACTGGTGTTCGGCGTGCCGAACTTTCGCATCATCAACGCCGCCTTCACCTATGCCCGGCCGGAAGGCAGCCGCTTCAACGACGGCGAACGCGGCGCCTGGTACTGCGCCTTCGCGCCCGAGACGGCCCTGGCGGAAGTGATCTTCCACAAGACCGTCGAGTATGCGGAAATCCAGCGCTTCGACGACAGCGTCACCTACCAGTCGCTGCTGGCGGACTTCAGCGCCGCGTTCCACGACCTGCGCGGCATCGAGGCGTACAAGGACTGCCTCGACCCGGACAGCTACGTCGCTTCGCAGGCCCTGGCCGCCGAACTCCTGGAACGTAACTCGATGGGCATCATCTACCCGAGCGTGCGGCATCCCGGCGGCACCTGCATCGCCTGCTTCCGCCCCGCACTCGTGGGCAATGTGCGCAAGGACAAGACCTATCGGTTAACATGGGCGGGCTCGCCGCAACCGGCGGTCGAGATCCTTTGAAGATGTAAAGCGGAAGCAAAGCGTATGAAGACGAATCCAGAAAAAGACACCGAACTGCACGACAAGATCAACCGCGAGACCGGCCGCATCAAATGGAGCGAGCTGGACCGCCACTTCGCGAGCGGCTCGGTGATCTACGTGAGCGAGGAACTGGACCTGATCGACGTCGCCCTGCGCATTGCGCACGACGACAAGGCCAGCGTGGCGAAGTGGATGGCGGCGGGAACGGTGGCCAAGGTCAGCGACGTGCAGGCGCAGACCTGGCTTGCATCGGATGCGACGCTGTGGGCGTCGGTGGTGAGTCCGTTCGTGCTGGTGCAGCCGGAAAAGAAGCGGCTGCATTGATCACGTCTGCGTCTGTTCGGCGAACCTGGGTTCCGGCCTTCGCCGGAACGACGTTGATGATCATTCGATGCGTCGAGCCGCTGCGGCGTCGCCCCGGCCTGTAGCCCAAGACCGTCGCTCCTGCGCAGGCGGGAGCCCAATTCCTGCAGGCGTACCGCTAACGCTTGCCTTCCCCCCGGTGCGTCAACGCATGCGCCGCACGGCGCATGTATTGCGCCGCCTTTTGCGGATCCTTTTCCAGCATGCCCAGCTGCTGCCAGGCCTCCGGATAATCCAGCTCGGCCGCCGCTTCCAGCCAGGTGCGCGCGGCCGCCTCGTCGCGCGGCACGCCATCCCCGTCCAGCAGCATGTTCGCCAGCATGAACATCGCTTCCGGCATGCCGCGCGCGGCCGCCACGCCCAGCCAGTGCGCCGCCAGGCCGGCGTCGCCGCCGTTCTTGTGGCTCAGGCCGCGCCGGTACGCGACATCGGCCTCGTCCCCGTGCTGGGCGGCGACCGGCTGGGCGAGCATGAATGCGGCCAGGACCGCTGCCAGGACCCGCTTCATTTCGACAGGTCCACCGCGTACAGCGCCGTCCCCTTGCCGCGCCCGTCGTCGGCCGCCAGCTGGGTGACGTTGTACAGGCCCGCCTCGTGCGCCAGTCCGGCTAGCCCAGGGGCCGAATGGAACACCACCGGCCCGGCCGTCGCCACCCTTGCGAAGCGCCAGCTGCGCGCCGACCCGTTGGCCGCGCGGGTGAGCCTGGCGCCGCGCACGTAGCCGATCAGGATGTCGCGGTTGTTGTCGGGCGAGGCGATGACGGTGCGGCTGCCGTCCAGCGCCGGGAAGTTGCCCCCGCCGCCGGCGCGGTAGTTGTTGGTCGCCACCAGGAATTCCTGCTGCGCCGCCACCGGCTTGCCGCGCCACGCCAGGTTGCGGATACGCTCGCCCGGTGCGCGCGTCACGTCGATCTCGTACGACACCTCGGGCGAGGTGATGGTGTCGAAGTTATAGCTCGGCACCGCCGGATTGACCAGCGCCTGCGCTTCGGTCTTGCGCGGATCGATCGTATTGAAGCGCTGCGCCGCCTTCTCCAGCCAGGCCTTGAGCTGGGCGCCGTCCACCTTCACCGCGTGCAACGCATTCGGGTACAGGTAGAGGTCGGCCGCATTGTTCAGCGCCAGGTCGCCCGGCTGCACGTCCGTGAAGTCGCCGGGGCCGGCCATGCCGCTCTTGAACGGGGCCGATACCGACAGCACCGGCAGGTGCCGGTACTGCGGCAGGTTGGCGGCAACGTATTTCGCCACGTAATCCGCCTGCGCCTGGTTCACCACCTGGATCGCCGACACGTCGCCCACGTCGGCGAAATAGCTCGACATGCGAAAGTCGGTGGAACCCACCGGCGTCTGCACGTAGCGGATCGTCGCCTCGTGCTCTTCCCGCACCAGGTCCAGCACGGCCGGGTCGGCGTCGACGAATGCCTTATCGCCCGTCTGGGCCGCCCGTGCCTGGACGACGGTCTTGTCCTGCTCGACCATCCAGCGCTTGCCGTCGTGTTTCAGGTGCAGCTGGATGACGCCCAGGTGCTTGCCCCACAAATTGGCCATCACGGTCGGCACGCCGTGCACCAGGCCCTTCGCCTTGTCCACGCCCGGCAGGTTGAATTGCGGGACGGTGCTGGCCGCATTCGGGAACAACTGGTGCGAGTGCCCCAGCAGCATCGCGTCGATGCCCGGGACCTGCGCCAGGTGCCAGCTGGCGTTTTCCATCGAAGGCGTGTAGGGACTGGTATCGAGGCCGCCGTGTGAGATCGCGACAACCAGGTCGGCGCCCTTGCGGCGCATCTCCGGCACGTACTTGAGCGCCGCCTCGCGCACGCCCTCGGTGTAGACGCGGCCTTCCAGGTGGCGCTTGTCCCACGACATGATCGTCGGCGGGGTAAAGCCGATGATGCCGACCCGTACCAGGGCCGTCACCGGCTTGCCGGCGGCGTCCAGCGCGCTCACCTGCTTGTCGATGATCGTATACGGGTTGAACAGCGGCTTCTTCGTCTTCGCGCTGTACACGTTGGCCAGCACCAGCGGGAAGGCCGGACCGGCGCAGCGCCTGGGCTGCTCGACGCCAGCCACCTGCAAGCGGCTGCCGGTCACCTGGCTCAGGAAAGCCAGGCCGTAGTTGAACTCGTGGTTGCCCACCGCCGCGCCGTCGTAGCGCAGGTGGTTCATGATCTTGTAGATGCCCAGGGTCTGGTCGCAGCGCAGCGGCTTGACCTGCGCCTGGTAGTCGGCCAGCGCGTTGCCCTGGATCGTGTCGCCGTTGTCGAGCAGGAGCGTGTTCGGGAATTCCTTGCGCGCCTGGGCAATGAGGGTCGCGGTGCGGTCCAGCCCGTGCGAGGGTTCGGGCACCAGCTTGTAGTAGTCGTAACCGACCACGTTCGCGTGCAGGTCGGTGGTTTCCAGCACGGCCAGCGTCGCGGTCGTGCCGGGCTGCGGCGCCTTGGCGGAAGGCTTGGCGCCGAGCGCCGAGGCGCTGACGAGCACGGGAGCGAGCGCGATGCAAATCTGGTAACGCAAATGAATGGCCATGGAGTGTACGGGTAGCGAAGCGGCAGTGGAATCGCGCGATGATACGGCAGCGCCATGCCGCGGGGCAAGCGAAGACGCCATGGCTGCCGTCTCCATGCCGTCCTGGGGTATAATCGAAGGTTCGATTCAACCAACTTACGATACTGCCCAGACCATGGAAGCTGAACGCATCAACGCCATCTCCGCCCTGCTGAACGACCTGACCAGCCGTGAAGCCGAACTTCGGAGGTATCTTTGACTTCGACCGCAAGTCGGAGAAACTAGAACAGGTCAACCAGGAACTGGAAGACCCGACCGTCTGGAACGACCAGAAGCGGGCCCTGGACCTCGGCAAGGAAAAGAAAGCCCTGGAGGCCGTCGTGCTGACGCTCGAAAAGGCGCGTGCCGACCTGGCGGATGCATCCGACCTGTTCGAGATGGCAAGGGAAGAAGGCGACCATGGCACATTGGCGTCGATCGGCAGCGACGCCGAAGCGATCCAGAAGACCATCGAGGCGATGGAATTCCGCCGCATGTTCAGCAACCCGATGGACCACGCCAACTGCTTCATCGACATCCAGGCCGGCGCCGGCGGCACCGAGGCACAGGACTGGGCGTCCATGCTGCTGCGCCAGTACCTGCGCTACTGCGAACGCAAGGGCTTCAAGGCCGAGATCCTCGAACAGTCCGACGGTGAAGTCGCCGGCATCAAGACCGCCACCATCAAGGTCGAGGGCGAGTATGCCTACGGCCACCTGCGCACCGAGACCGGCGTGCACCGCCTGGTGCGCAAGTCGCCGTTCGACTCGGCCAACGGCCGCCACACCTCGTTCACCTCGCTGTTCGTGTATCCGGAAGTCGACGAATCGTTCGAGATCGAGATCAACCCGGCCGACGTGCGCATCGACACCTACCGTGCATCGGGCGCGGGTGGCCAGCACATCAACAAGACCGACTCCGCGGTGCGCCTGACGCACGCGCCGTCGGGCATCGTCGTGCAGTGCCAGAACGACCGCTCGCAGCACCGCAACAAGGCCGAGGCCTTCGACATGCTGCGCGCCAAGCTGTTCGAACTGGAGATGCGCAAGCGCCTGGCCGAGCAACAGAAACTGGAAGACTCCAAGACCGACGTGGGCTGGGGCCACCAGATCCGCTCGTACGTGCTGGACCAGTCGCGCATCAAGGACCTGCGCACGGGTTTCGAGACCGGCAACACCAAGAACGTGTTGGACGGCGACCTGGACGACTTCATCTCGGCCTCGCTCAAGCAGGGCGTGTAATAACGATGACGACAGCGATGACGACCGCACCGCGCGCCTTCGTGTTCGACATGGACGGCACCATTGTCGACAACATGGCCTTTCACACCGACTCGTGGATCACCTTCTTCGAGCGCCGCGGCATGGCCATCGACGCGGACGCATTCTTCCGCACGACGGCCGGCCGCCAGGGCAAGGAGATCATCCGCCACTACCTCGGCGAACACCTCGATGACGATGCCGTCGCCGAGCTGAACCACGAGAAGGAATCGGTCTACCGCGAGCTGTACGCGCCGCATCTGCAAGCCGTGCACGGCTTCGACTGCCTGGTCGCGCAGGCGAAGGCGAACGGCGTGAAGCTGGCCGTCGGCACCGCCGCGCCACCGGCCAACGTCGCGTTCACGCTCGACGGCCTGGACCTGCGCCGCCACTTCGACACGATCGTCGGGGCGCTGGACGTCGCGCGCGGCAAGCCGCATCCGGACGTGTTCCTGGAAGCCGCGCGCCGTTGCGGCGTCGCGCCGGAACACTGCATCGTGTTCGAAGACGCGCCGCTGGGCGTGGAAGCGGCGCGCCGCGCAGGCATGCGCTGCATCGTCCTCACCACGACCCTGCCCGCCGCCAGCTTTGCCGAATTTGACAACGTCATCGCCATCGTGCGCGACTTTTCCGAACTCAAGGCCGGGCTGCTGTTCGCCTGAGTTCCAATAAGCCAATAAGAACTGCTATCCAATCATGACTACGGAAAACCAAGACCAGGGACAGTCGCCAGTGCTGGCGGCCGACGAGAACAAGATCATGGCCGAGCGCCGCGCCAAGCTGGCCGCGATCCGCCAGCAGGGCGTCGCCTTCCCGAACGACTTCGTCCCGCAGCACAAGGCTGCCGACCTGCAGGAAACCTACCGCGGCAAGAGCCGCGAAGAGCTCGAAGCCGAACCGGTGCCGGTGGTGCTGGCCGGCCGCATGATGCTCAAGCGCGAAGCCGGCAAGAAGGCCGCGTTCGCGACCCTGCAGGACGCCTCCGGCCCGCAAGCCGACGGCCGCATCCAGATCTACGTTACGCTGGACAACACCTCGCCTGAAACCATGGAAGCGCTGCACCACTACGACCTGGGCGACATCCTGGGCGTGGAAGGCCTGCTCTTCAAGACCAAGGTCGACGAACTGACCGTCAAGGTCACGAACCTGCGCCTGATCACGAAGTCGCTGCGCCCGCTGCCGGACAAGTTCCACGGCCTGGCCGACCAGGAGACCAAGTACCGCCAGCGCTACGTCGACCTGATCATGAACGAAGAGACGCGCCGCACCTTCAAGGCGCGCACCGCCGCGATGTCGTCGATCCGCCGCTTCATGGAAAAGAACGGCTTCATGGAAGTCGAGACCCCGATGCTGCACCCGATCCCGGGCGGCGCCGCGGCCAAGCCTTTCATCACCCACCACAACGCGCTCGACATGCAGATGTACCTGCGCATCGCGCCCGAGCTGTACCTGAAGCGCCTGGTGGTCGGCGGCTTCGACCGCGTGTTCGAGATCAACCGTAACTTCCGCAACGAAGGCGTGTCGATCCGCCACAACCCGGAATTCACGATGATGGAGTTCTACGCGGCCTACACCGACTACAAGTGGCTGATGGACTTCACGGAAGCCGTCATCCGCCAGGCGGCGATCGACGCGCACGGCCACGCCCAGCTGACCTACGGCGGCCGCGAGCTGGACCTGTCCAAGCCCTTCCACCGCTTGACCATCGTCGAGGCGATCAACAAGTACGCGCCGGGCTACACCATGGAACAGCTGAACGATCCGGCATTCCTGAAAACGGAACTGCTGAAGTTCGGCGTCAAGCCCTTCGCCACCGCCGGCCTGGGCGCGCTGCAACTGGCGCTGTTCGAAGAGACCGCCGAGTCGCAGCTCTGGGAGCCGACCTACATCATCGACTATCCGGTCGAGGTGTCGCCGCTGGCGCGCGCATCGGACACCCGCGCAGGCATCACCGAACGCTTCGAGCTGTTCATGGTGGGCCGCGAGATCGCCAACGGCTTCTCGGAGCTGAACGATCCGGAAGACCAGGCCGCGCGCTTCAAGGCCCAGGTGGAAGCCAAGGACGCCGGCGACGAGGAGGCGATGTTCTACGACGCCGACTACATCCGCGCGCTGGAATACGGCATGCCGCCGGCCGGCGGCTGCGGCATCGGCATCGACCGCCTGATGATGATCATCACCGATTCGCCGAACATCCGCGACGTGCTGCTGTTCCCGCACCTGCGCAAGGAAGACTGAGCGATCGGGTCGCCGAAGCGGCCCGATATGTAGAAAGGCGGCCGTGCTCTCGCACGGCCGCCTTTGTCTTTGGCGCGCCCTTCAACCAGCGCCACGTTCCCTCGACCTCCGGCCCGTCATTCCCGCCTGCGCGGGAACGACGGCTCTCATGATAAAGGTGCTCGCGGCGCCGCTTATTGCACCACCGTATAGCAGGGCGTGTACGCCTTGCCCGGCAACTTCATCCTGCTCTGTTCCACGAACGACGCCAGCAGCGCATCCATCGGGCCCATGATCGCGCTCTCGCCCTGGATCTCGTACTTGCCGTGCTGCTCGATCGCCCGGATCCCCTCTTCCTTCACGTTGCCGGCCACGATGCCCGAAAACGCGCGCCGCAGGTTTGCCGCCAGCACGTGCGCGTCCTGGTTGCGATGCAGCTTCAGGTTGCGCATGTTCTCGTGCGTCGGCCGGAACGGCTTCTGGAATTCCGGATCGATCTTCAGGCGCCAGTTGAAGTAATAAGCGTCGCTGTGCGCCTTGCGGAATGCGCGCACCGCCGCGATCCCGGCGGACATCTCCTTGGCCACCGCTTCCGGATCGTCGATGATGATCTTGTAGCGGCGCTGGGCGGCCTCGCCGAGCGTCAGGCCGATGAAATGGTCGATCTGGTCGAAATACTCGCGCGCCGTGGCCGGGCCGGTGAAGATCAGCGGGAACGGCATTTCGGCATTGTCCGGATGCAGCAGGATGCCCAGGATATACAGGATTTCCTCGGCGGTGCCGGCGCCCCCCGGGAACACGACGATGCCATGGCCGGTCCGCACGAAGGCTTCCAGGCGCTTTTCGATGTCCGGCATGATGACCAGGTCGTTGACGATCGGGTTCGGCGACTCGGCCGCGATGATGCCGGGCTCGGAAATGCCGAGATAACGCCCGCCGGCGATGCGCTGCTTGGAATGGCCGATCGCGGCGCCCTTCATCGGGCCCTTCATGGCGCCCGGGCCGCAACCGGTGCAGATATCGAGCTCGCGCAGCCCCAGCGCATAGCCGACTTCCTTGGTGTAGTTGTACTCGATGCGGCTGATCGAATGCCCGCCCCAGCACACGACCAGGTTGGGGCTACGCTGCGGCTGCAGCACGTTCGCATTGCGCAGGATATGGAACACGGCGTCCGTGATGCCTTCCGGACGGTTCAGGTCGAATTTCGGGTTTTCGGTGATATCGAAATGGACGAAGACGATATCGCGCAGCACCGCAAACAGGTGCTCGTGGATACCGCGGATCATCTTGCCATCGACGAAAGCGATGGCGGGCGCGCCGCGGATATCGAGCTTGATGCCGCGTTCGCGCTGGAGGATGTTGATGTCGAAATGACGGTAACGCTCCATCAGTTCCTTGCCGTCGTCGATCGAGCTTCCGCAATTGAGCACGGCAAGCGCGCATTTGCGGAACACATCGTACAGCCCTGCCTTGCTGGTATCGAGCAGCTTGGCCACTTCGGCTTTCGACAGGACTTCGAGGCGGCCTTCCGGTGAAATGAGAACATCGATTACATCATGGGTCATGGTTTTATTATCCCTTTCGATCTGTAAAACGGACTGGCCTGGTTATCAATATACGCCAAAGCGCAAGGTTTTGCGCCCCGATTGAGGGTGCGCCATGAGGCGTCTCGCACCGGTCGGAACCGTCAATACCACAACCAGAAAAAGTTCGCTTGCGATGAGCGAATTACACTAAAATGCGTGCCTACTGGAATTTTCGGGCATCCGATCGCTCCATATACAACAACCGATTCAGCTACTTCAATAATTAACTTGGGAGGAACCGCATGAGCGGTGCAGCTACTTCAGCCAAGGGAGACCTTCCGGAATTCAAGCAGATCATGGGCCATCCAGCACCACTGTGGATGTTGTTCATGACCGAATTCTGGGAGCGCTTCGCTTTCTACGGCATTCGTTGGGCCCTGGTGCTCTATATCGTCGCCCAGTTCTACGACGGCAGCGGCGTCGGGCAGGCAGACGCCAACCTGACCTACGGTTCCTACCTCGCGCTGGTGTATGCCGGCGCCGTGTTCGGCGGCTACATCGCCGACCGCGTCATCGGCTACCAGCGTTCGATCCTGGTCGGCGCGATCTTCATGGCCGCCGGCCTGTTCATGATCGCGGTCCCGGACCAGGACGTGTTCAAGCTCGGCCTGGCGACGATCATCGTCGGCAACGGCATGTTCAAGCCCAACATCTCGGCGATGGTCGGCCAGCTGTACTCGCTGCACGACACCCGCCGCGATTCCGGCTTCACCATCTTCTACATGGGCATCAATGCCGGCGCCTTCCTGTCGCCGATCCTGACCCAGGTGCTGGCCCAGCACGTGTTCAACACCGGCGACGTGCCCGCCTACAAGGTCGTGTTCTACGCCTCGGGCGTCGGCATGCTGCTGTCGCTCGTCTGGTTCTACTTCGGTCGCAAGCAACTGCAGGGCATCGGCGCGCCGGTCGGCGAACTGGCCAGCCCGAAGCGCCTGATCGGCGTGGTGATCGGGTCGATCGTCGTGATCCCGGGTGTCTACCTGCTGCTGCAGGCCGGCGCGGCCAACCTGCAGATCGTGCTGTCGGTGCTGTTCGTCATCCTGGCCCTGATGCTGATCGTCGAAGGCGTCCGCGAAGGCAAGGTCTCGCGTGACAAGACCATCGCGATGATGATCATCTTCTTCTTCAACATCCTGTTCTGGTGCTTCTTCGAGCAGGCCGGCAGCTCGTTCACCTTCCTGGCCGACCAGATCGTCGACCGCAACCTGGGCGGCTGGGTGTTCCCGGTGGCCTGGTTCCAGTCCGTGAACTCGGTGGCCATCATCGCCTGCGCGCCGATCATCGCCGCGATCTGGGTCATGCTGGGCAAGCGCAACGCCAACCCGTCGATCCCGCGCAAGTTCGGCCTGGGCATCATCTTCAACGCCCTGGCCTTCGGCCTGCTGGTGTACGCGCTGTCGCAACTGATCGACATGGACGGCAAGATCCCGTTCTGGACCCTGTTCATGGTGTACGTGATCCAGTCGGTCGGTGAGCTGTGCCTGTCGCCGATCGGCCTGTCGATGGTCACCAAGCTGGCTCCGACCCGCCTGGTGGGCCTGGGCATGGGCGGCTGGTTCCTGTCGACCGGTATCGGCAACAACCTGTCGGGCATCTTCGCCTCGCACGTTTCGGGCGAAACCGGCATGTCGGTGCAGTCGGCACTGACCGGCTACGAGTTCGGCTTCTGGTCGCTGCTGGGCGGCGGCGTGCTGCTGTTCCTGCTCGCACCGGTGATCCAGAAACTGATGCACGGCGTGAAGTGATCGTTCTGCATTGAGCGTCCTTCAGCTTCAATGAAAACGGCGGCCGGTTCAAACCGGCCGCCGTTTTTTGTCTGCCTTGCCTGGCGCTTCAGCGCCGGTCCAGCGTCGCCTCCATCTCCCGCATCTCCCCCTCCATCCACTCGCGGAAGCGCCGCACCTTGAGCATGTGCTCCTTGTGCGGATTGGCCAGGAACCTGTAGCCGCTGTCGAAGCGCGCGCTGCGGCAGGCGATCTGGCGCAGCGCGCCGGAGGCGATGTCCTGGAACGCGATCCCGTAGGGAACCAGCGCTACGCCCAGCCCGGCCACCGCCGCCTGCACCAGCACGCCCCAATGGCTGTAGCCGCGCGAGAAGTCGTACTTGCCCTTGAGCGCCCGGTTCTCGTTGAGCAGCTGCAGCCAGCGTTCCGGCGAATGCTCCACCAGCAGCTTGTACTGCGGCAGGTCGGCCAGCGTCAACGGGTCCTGGCCGGGCGAGAGCAGCTCGGGGCTGTACACCGGCACCAGGCGCTCGCGAAACAGCACCGCCGGGTCGCCCTCGCGCACCGGCCCGTAGCGGATCGCCACGTCGGTGCTGTCGGCCTGCAGGTCCACCGGCGCATCGTTGGAGTCGATGCGGATGTCGAGCTCCGGGTACAGTTTCGTGAAGCGGTGCATGCGCGGCACCAGCCACTTGATCGCGAACGAATGCGTGGTCGAGATCCGGAGAACCGATTCCTCGTCGCCGCGCTGCAGCGCAGCGACCTTGGCCCGCAGGTCGGCCAGCATGCGGCTCGTCGCAATCGCCAGTTCCTGCCCTTTCTCGGTCAGCGCGATGTGGCGCGGATGGCGCACGAACAGCGCAAAGCCGACGTTCTCCTCCAGCTGCTTGACCTGCAGGCTGACCGCGGCGGGTGTCTTGTGCAGCTCGCGTGCGGCCAGCTTGAAGCTGCCCCAGCGCGCGGCGCAGTCGAAATCGATGAGGCCGGAAAGGCTGCGCAGGGGCTTCATGCCCCCTCCTTGCATAAGTTTTTCTTATTCAACATCGATACTTTTTCTGGTTTGATGAATTTTGCTGCTTTGCAGAAAATATACTCGATCCTTCAAGGAAAAGTCATGCCCAAGAATATATTGGTGATCGGCGGGACCCGTTATTTCGGCAAGCTCCTGGTCCAGCGCCTGCTGCGCGCGGGCCACCGCGTGACCATCGCGACGCGCGGCTATGCGCCCGACCCTTTCGGCCAGCGCTATGGAGACCAGTTCGCACGCATCCGCGTCGACCGCCGCAACGAGCACGCGATGCGCAACGCCTTCCGCGACGCCGGCTACGACATCGTCTTCGACCAGATGTGCTATTCGCCCCTGGACGCCGCGATCTCGGTACGCGTATTCGCCGGCAAGGTGGGCCGCTATGTCATGACCTCGACGATCGACACCTACCGCGAGGTGCGCCTCGGGGAACGGGCTTGCGCCGCGCGGCCCTTGCGCGAGGACGACCTGAAGGTGGCGGCCCGGCGCATCGACACCGCGTACCCGTGGCACGATCCGAAGCTGGCCGTCGAAAGCTACGTGTCGGGCAAGGTCCAGGCCGAAGCCTACCTGGTGCGCGACGGCAGCCTGCCGCTCGTCACCGTGCGCCTGGCCCACGTGCTGGGCGGCCCGGAGGATTTCACCGGCCGCTTGGCGCACTACGTCGACCTGGTGCGCCTCAATGGGGTCCTGCACTACGCCAACGCGGCAGCCAGGGTGTCGTTCATGGAAGCGCAGGAGGCGGCGGATTTCCTGGCCTGGGCCGGCGCCCAGGCGTTTACCGGCGCGGTAAACGCGGCGGCGGACGGCGCGCTGTCGGCCTTCGACCTGCATGCGCGCGTGGCCCAGGTACTCGACGGGACCGCGCATGCGCGCAAAGCCGCCCGGCCGGGCCTGTCGCCCTTCGACCTCGCCGCGCCGCTGGTACTGGATACATCGCGCGCCCGTGCGCTCGGCTACCGCTTCAGCCATGTGGACGAGTGGCTGGACGACGCCATCCGCCAGCACGACCTGGCCCACGTCTGAAGCCGGGGCCGGCAAGCTCCCGCGAAGCGCGCACAAGCCGCACGCAAAGAAAAATGGCCCGGATCCCCGGGCCATTCGTTTTATGTCTGCTGCCGCTTTCCGGGCTTCTCGCGGGCCACCCAGTACAGCAGCCCGATGATCAGCGCATACGGAACCAGGGTCAGCACATTGGCGTCGGGGCCCGCGTAGAACGGATTTGCCGCTTCCGCCCACTTGGCCATGGTGCTGTCGAAGTCGGTCAGCACGCCGGCCGTGATGGCGATGATGATGCCCGCCAGCGCGCCGCCCGCGATGTAGCCCGAGGCCAGCAGCGTGCCCGAACTGCGGTCACCCGCGGCCTGGCACTGTTCCGGCGTCAGCTTCTCGTACTGCGGCAGCTTGTTGTTGCGGCGGTCCACGCCCCAGCGCAGCAGGCCGCCCACCGCGATCGGCAGCGTCGCCACCAGCGGCAGGTAGACGCCGACGGTGAAGGCCAGCGAGGCGATGCCCGCCATCTCCAGCACCACCGAGATCATCACGCCGAACAGCACCAGGGTCCACGGCAGTTCCTGGTCGAGGATGCCCTTGATGATGTAGGACATCAGGACGGCCTTCGGCGCGTCGTACTTCTTGACCTCGGTACCGTCCGGGCGGGTCTTGTGGACGCCGTTGATGCCCGGGTCGACCAGGTACGCCACCTTGCCGTCGTCGGCCACCAGGTACTTGCCGGCCGGGCCGCCCACGCTGTCGTTCTTCTGCCAGACCTTGTAGGTATTGGCGTCGCTGGCCGCCTGCGGGCCCTGCAGCCGGGCAGTCTGGGTCAGCTTCGACGCATCCACGCTCAGGCCGGGCGCCACCTGGGCCGCCGGCACGTAGACCGTGCCCGCCTCGTTCAGCTTGAGCAGGATCGGGCCCAGCACCAGCGCCGAGGCGAAGGCGCCGCACAGGATCGCGTATTGCTGCATGCGCGGGGTCGAGCCCACCAGGAAACCGGTCTTCAGGTCCTGCGAGGTGGTGCCGGCGTTGCTGGCCGCGATGCAGACGATGGCGCCGACCGACAGCGCGGTCACGTAGTACTGGCCGCCGGTCCAGCCCATCACCAGGAAGATCAGGCAGGTGAACAGCAGCGTCGCCACCGCCATGCCCGAGATCGGGTTCGAGGACGAGCCGATTTCGCCGGTCAGGCGCGAGGACACGGTGGAGAACAGGAAGCCGAACACCAGGATCAGGAGCGCGCCCAGCAGGTTCATGTGCAGGGGGGTGGCCACGGTGATGATGGCGATGATGGCAAGGCAGCCGATCATCACCCACTTCATCGGGATGTCGCGGTCGGTGCGCAGCGTGGCGTCGGCCGAACTGGATTTGCCCATCCCGGACAGCCCCGCGCTCAGGCTCTTCCAGATCATCGGCATCGCGCGCACCAGCGAGATCAGGCCCGCGGCGGCCACCGCGCCGGCGCCGATGTAGAGCACGTAGGCGTTGCGGATCTCGTCCGGCGACATGTCGCGTATCAAGGTGGTCGCCGGCGCCAGCGGTGCGCTCAGGGCATCGCCGAAGAACTTGATCATCGGGATCAGCATCAGGTAGGACAGCACGCCGCCCGCCGCCATGGTGAGGGCGATGCGCGGGCCGATGATGTAACCCACCCCCAGCAGTTCGGGCGACACCTCGGCGCCGGCGGAGCCGCCCTTGAGCGGCGCGCCGAACTCGAAGTTGACGGTGTCCCTCCAGCCCTTGAACGAGACGCTCAGGGTCTTGTACAGCAGGCCGATGCCGAAGCCGCCGAAGATGATCGCGGCGCGGCGCTTCGCGTCCTTGACGGCGTCCGAGGCCGGGTCGCGCTCCTCGCCCGCGGCTTCGCGCGAGACGTCGGTGGCGGCGGCCTTGAGCACCTCGGCGCAGGCGGTACCTTCCGGGTACTTCAGCTGGCCATGCGCGTCGACGATCATCGTGCGGCGCATCGGGATCATCATCAGGATGCCCAGCAGGCCGCCCAGCACGCCCACCAGCATGACGCGGGTGATCTCGAGGTCGAAACCCAGGATCAGGATGGCCGGCATGGTCGCGCCCAGGCCGAAGGCCAGCGATTCGCCGGCCGAACCGGCGGTCTGGGTGATGCTGTTCTCGAGGATGGTCGATTCGCGCGCGCCCATCTTGCGCGCCATGCCGAACAGGGTGATCGCGATGACCGCCACCGGGATCGAGGCGCTGACGGTGAGGCCGACCTTGAGCACGAGGTAGAGCGAGGAAGCGCCGAACACCATGCCCAGCACCACGCCCATGACAAGCGCGCGCAGCGTCATTTCGGGCAGGTGCGCGCCGGCCGGGATGTAGGGCTTGAAGCCGGCCGGGGGTTGGCCGGATGCGGAATCGTAAGGCATGGAGGGTTCCTTCGGAATGCAGACTTAGGTAGAGCTGAAGGCGTGACTATGGCACATGCCGAAATGGAATGAAAGCGGTTTATAATCGGCCGGTGACGGCCTTCATGCAGCACCGGCCCTGCCCTGCGACTAATCGCGTAGCAACTCGAGCAGCAAATTCAGGCAGCAAATTCTGGTAGCAAAACTTAGGTAGCAACTTCGTGACCACATCCCCCCAGCCGCCCGTGCGGCGTTTCGGCCTCCTGCGCGCCTTCATCCTCTTCAGCCTTGCCGCCGTCGTCATGGCAATTGCGGGCGCCGCGATCTACATGATGACGGCGATCCTGCCGAACGTGCCGAAGATCGACGCCGTCCTGGACTACCAGCCCAAGATTCCGCTGCGGGTGTACACCGCCGACAATCACCTGATCGGCGAGTTCGGCGTCGAGCGGCGCGACTTCGTCCCGATCGACAGGATTCCGGCCCGGATGAAACAGGCCCTGCTCGCCATCGAGGACGCCCACTTCTACCAGCACCAGGGCATCGACTGGCGCGGCGCCGCGCGCGCCGTCGCCACCAACCTGCGCGACGGCTTCGGATCCGGCGGCGCCTCGACCATCACGATGCAGGTGGCGCGCAACTTCTTCCTCTCGAAGGAAAAGGTCATCTCGCGCAAGCTGACCGAAGTCGCCCTCGCCTACCGGATCGAGGATGCCCTCAGCAAGGACCAGATCCTCGAGCTGTACATGAACCAGATCTTCCTCGGCAACCGCTCCTACGGGTTCTCCAGCGCCGCGCGTGGCTACTTCGGCAAGTCGCTGGAAGAATTGACGCTGGCGGAGACCGCCATGCTGGCCGGCCTGCCGCAGAACCCTTCGCGCCACAACCCGGTGGCCAACCCGAAGCGCGCGCAGCAGCGCCAGCATGCCGTGCTCAAGCGCCTGTATGAGCTCGGCCAGATCACCGAACCCGAATACCGCCAGGCGCTGGCGGAGCCGCTGCGCCTCAAACGTGGCGGCCAGGTGTTCGAGACCAGGGCCGACTACGTGGCCGAACTGGCGCGCCAGGCCGTCTACACGCAGTTCGGAGAGCAAGCCTACGAGCGTGGCATCGTGGTCACCACGACCATCCTCAAGGCCGAACAGGACGCGGCCTACGAATCGGTGCGGCGCAACGTACTGGACTACGACCAGCGCCACGGCTACCGCGGCCCGGAAGCGCGCATCACGCTGCCGCAGGACCGCCTCGAGCGCGAGGAAGCCATCATCGAGGCGCTGCAGAAGCGGCCGGTGAGCGACGGCCTGCTGCCGGCCATGGTCACCGCCGCATCCGCCAGGCGCGTGACGGTCGAGACCCTGGGCGGCGACGACATCACCATCGAAGGCGCCGGATTGAAGTTCGCCGCACGGGGCCTGGCGCCGAACGCCGGCGACAAGGTCCGGATCGCGCCGGGCGCGGTCGTGCGCATCAGCAAGCTGGGCAAGGACGGCTGGGCAATCACGCAGTTGCCCGAGGTCGCCGCGGCGTTCGTCGCGATCGACGCCGGTACCGGCGCCTACCATGCGCTGGTCGGAGGCTTCGACTTCAACTTGCAGAAGTTCAATCACGTCACGCAGGCGTGGCGCCAGCCGGGGTCGGTCATCAAGCCCTTCGTGTATTCGGCGGCCATCGAACTCGGCTACGCGCCCTCCACGCTCATCCTCGACGCGCCGCTCGACCTGCCGGGCGAGAACGCGGGGGCGACCTGGTCGCCGCAGAACGACGACGGCGCCTACGACGGGGCGATCACCCTGCGCCGCGCCCTCACGCGCTCGAAGAACGTCGCCACGGTACGGCTGCTGCGCGCGCTCGACGTGGACTATACCCACGCCTACCTCGGCCGCTTCGGCTTCGACCCGGCGCGGCACCCGCGCAACCTCACGCTCGGCCTGGGCACCGGCGCCGTCACGCCGCTGCAGCTGGCCGGCGCGTATGCGGTGCTCGCCAACGGCGGCTACCGGGTCAAGCCCTACCTGATCGCGCAGATCCGGGACGGCGACGGCACCATCCTGGTGGACAACAGGCCGCCGGCCGCCGCGCAGGAGGCCAACCGCGTGCTCGACCCGCGCAACGCGTTCATTACCGACAGCATGCTGCGCGACGTCACGCGCTACGGCACCGGCGCCGCGGCCAGCCAGAGACTGGGACGCCAGGATATCGCCGGCAAGACCGGCACCACGAACGACGCCATCGACGGGTGGTTCGCCGGCTACGGCGGCAACGTGGTCGCGGTGGCCTGGATGGGCTACGACGAGCCGCGCTCGCTGGGCGGGCGCGAGTTCGGCTCCACCCTGGCGCTGCCGATCTGGATCGACTACATGCGCGTGGCGCTGGCCAAGGTGCCGCCGCAGGAAGAGAGGATCGAACCGGAAGGCGTGTTGCGCGAGAACGACGACTGGATCTACGCCGAGAACGTGGAGCGTGACGACCGGCGTGCGATCGACGTCGCGCCTGCGCTCGACAGCGGCATCGCGTTGCCGGAAGAGGAGGAGTACGGCGAAGATCCGCTGGAAGCGCCGGCAGCGCCCGCCCCACCGCCGCCTCCACCTCCTCCTCCCACCACGATCTTCTGACGCGATGCCGGCCTGGTTCCCGCGATGCGGGAACCTCGCGGCCTTCCACGGGTCTGTTACCAGGCGGTTCCCGTTCCCGAGGCAACCCGCCTATCCCGAGGAGATCACCATGGCCTACGTCGACGGTTTCGTGCTTCCCGTTCCCCTGTCCAACATCGAGAAGTACCGCGATATCGCCACCCGTGCCGGCCAGATCTGGCGCGAGCATGGCGCGTTGAAGTTCGTCGAATGCGTCGGCGATGACGTCAAGCCGGGCCTGGTCACGTCCTTTCCCCAGAGCGTCAAGCTGGAAGAAGGCGAAACCGTGATCTTTTCCTGGATCGTCTACGAATCGCGCCAGCAGCGCGACGAGGTCAACGACAAGGTCATGAAGGATCCGCGCATGGCCGACATGATGCAGCCCGGGACCATGCCCTTCGACGGCAAGCGCATGTTCTGGGGCGGCTTCGAGGTGCTGGTCGACCTGTAGCGGCCTGTACCCGGGTGTTCAGGCCCAGGCGTCGATGATCCAGTCGGTGAGCTTGCCGCCGGCGTTGCGCGGCAGCGCCGGACCGAACGAGTAGGCGGCGGGACACTCCGGCGCCGACAGGCGCTGGCCGATCCACGCCGTCAATTCCGCACGCAGGCCGGACGCATCGCCGGGCACGCCCGCGCGCGGCACCACGAACGCTTTCAGGCGCTGCCCTTCGTCAGGCCGCATGAGGCGCACCGCGGCCTGCCCGACCGCCGGGTGCATGCGCAGCACGTCGGCCACGTAGGCCGGGAACACGTTCGTCCCGCCGACCTGCACCGCGTGGTCGATCCGTCCCACCGGGCGGAAGTACCCCGGGGCCGACCAGGCCAGCCGGTCCTGCAGCGGGTAGGTGCTGCGCCGTCCGTCCGCGCCAAGCCGCACCAGGCTTGCCGCGTCCTCCCCTGCTTCCCAAAAAGGAAACAGGCGGTAATCGCCGTCCGCGTCTTCGCGCCAGCCCACGCCGGCCGTTTCGGAACTGCCGTATACCTGCACCAGGCGCGCCAGCCCGGCAGCGACGACGGCGCGCGCCACGACGTCCGGGCAGGGTGCGGTCGAACTCACGCCCACGATGCCAGGCGCAAGCGGGCCCGCCACCGGCGCGAATGCGCCCCAGAAGTCGGGGAACCCGACCACCAGGTCACCCGGCTGCAACTGGCGCGCCACTCCACCCGGCGAGGCTCCGCGCAGGTCGCGCAGCGCGTCCGGGGGCAGCCCCAGCGCCCGCGGCAGCAGCACCGTGAACAGGAATCCGTAGATGTGGTGCGCAGGCACCAGCGTCACGATCCGCCGGGTGGACGGGAACAGTTGCGCCAGCTCGGCAGTTTCCTGCCACAGGGTGTCCAGGGTATGGCTGCAGGACTTGGGGGCGCCGGAACTACCGGAAGTGCGGAATCGGATGAGATCGGCGCCGCTGTCCAGGCCCGCCGCCGCAGCGTCAAGCCATGCGCCGAGCCGGGGATCGGCCAGCACCCGCTCCTGGCCGATGCAGCCGATGGCCAGTACCTCTTCCATCGCGCTGGCCAGGCCCAGCAACTCCAGCGAATCGGCGCCGAGGTCCGCCGCCAGGTCCAGTTCGGGCGGCCACGGCAAGGGGCGGCGCGCGATGCCGGGACGCATGAGCGCCAGCTCGCCCGCAAGCAGGTCGGACAGCACGCGCAACAAGGTGGATCGGTGTGAACACCAGCGGCGGTCGGCGGGAACGGGTTTGGTCATGACAAGCGGCAGCGGAAACCGGCAGATGGTGCCGACGGCGCGCGCGGCTGTCAATGAACGCGGCTGTTTTTGCACCGGAAAGGAGAATTGACAACGCAAAATGTCAAAACAGGGCGCGCACAATTGACAAGCTCCTGCTCGCGTGTCAACATCAATTTCCTCAAATCAACTAAATATCCGCCATCCGCGGACACCAACGATGCACACCGCCCCCTGTCGTTCGCCTCGGCCGACCTGGCCGCGCAGCTCGACGACTGCACCACCGAACAACTCGACCAGCTCGATTTCGGCGTGATCGCCTTCGACGCCGACACCAAGGTCCAGCGCTACAACGCCTTCGAATCGCAGGCAGCCGGCCTGTCCACGCAACGCGTGCTGGGCGAGCCGCTGTTCACCAACGTCGCCCCCTGCCTGAACAACTTCATGGTGGCCCAGCGCTTCGAGGATGCGCAGGAAGAAGGCAGCGCGCTCGATGCCACCATCGACTACGTCCTGACCCTGCGCATGCGCCCGGTGAAGGTCGCCCTGCGCCTGCTGGCCAGCCCGGCGGGCAGGCACCGCTACGTGCTGGTCCAGCGCCAGCCGCGGTAACGCCGGTGAGCGATCTCGAGCAGCTGCGCGCGGAACACGAGGCGCTGATCCAGTTCCTGTACCTGGCGCCGGTGGGCCTGGCACAGGCCGACCTCGATGGCGCCATCGTGATGATGAACCCGATCGCCGCCCAGCTGCTCATGCCGCTGTCGCACGATGGCAGCCTCGACAACCTGTTCACCGCACTGGAAGGCGTGGCGCCGGAACTGCGCCACCTGAGCAGCCGTTTCGACAAGCCTTCCGGAAAAATCTGCGATGGCCTGCACGTGCACCTGAATGCCGGCGGCACCGGCAAGAAGATTCCGCAGATCCTGGCAATCACGCTGCTCAAGCTCGATGGGCGGCGCATGATGGCGGTGATCGACGACGTCACCTTGCAGGTGCGGCGCGAGCGCCAGTTGCGCCAGAACGACGCCTGGCTCAACGCCATCCTGACCGGCATCACCGATTATGCGCTCGTCGGCCTCGACGCGCAGGGCGCCGTGACCGACTGGAATCCGAGCATCGGCCGCGTCACCGGCTTCGGCGCCGAGATCGTGGGCCGGCCGTACTCCGTCTTCTACCCTCGGGACGCGATGACGCCCGAGCGCGTGCTCGACCGCCTGCACGACGCCGACAAGGATGGCTGGAGCCTGGACGAAGGCACGCGTGCGCGCGCCGACGGCAGCAGCTTCTGGGGCAGCGCGATGATCGCCCCGCTGCCCGACCGCGCCGATGGGGACGGCCGGGCCGGCGAGCCCGACGGGCCGGCCTACTGCCTGATCCTGCGCGACATTACCGACAAGCGCGAGGCGAGCGAATGTCGCCGTCGCGAAGCCTACGGCGACTACCTCACCGGCCTGGCCAACCGCCGCGCCTTCTTCGAGGCCGCCGAGCAGGAACTGGCGCGCAGCAGGTTCGTGCCGCGCTCCACCGCCGTGATCGTGGTCGATGCCGACCACTTCAAGGCTATCAACGACCGTTACGGGCATCCGGGCGGCGACGCCGTGCTGCAACACCTGGCGGCGATCCTGGCCGAGACCTTCCGCGAAGTGGACACGGTGGCGCGCATCGGTGGCGAGGAATTCGCCGTGCTCCTGCCTTCCACCGACCTGGCGCGCGCGGAGATGGTCGCACGGCGGCTGCGCGGCGTCGTTGCGTCGCAGGTCGTCCAGTTCGACGACGCAGGCATCCGCTACACGCTCAGCGCCGGGGTGGCCTGCCTCGAGCCGGCCGAGGGGCCGGATGGCGGCATCGACCTGCTGCTCAAGCGCGCGGACCAGGCCTTGTACGCCGCCAAGCGCGCGGGACGCAACCGTGTGATGTGCTGGCGCCCAGAATCGACAGACCCTGCGCCACCCGGAGAGGAAGGAGGAAAAAATGCAGCCTGACCCAAGCGATGCCTACGAGGCCCTGGTGCAGTTCCTGTACCGCGCGCCGATCGGCCTGGCCCAGATCGGCTTCGACGGCACGGTCGACATGCTCAATCCGATGGCATCGAATCTCCTGATGCCGATCGCGCGCAGCGCCGGCCTGGACAACCTGTTCGAGGCGCTCGCGCCGCTCGCCCCGCAACTTCCGCAACTGGTACGCGACTTCACCGCCCCCTCGGGTGTGATCTGCGAAGGGCTGCGCGCCACCCTGCCGCCCGAGCTGAGCGGCCCGGGCAGCCCGCAAGTGCTGGCGATCAGCCTCATGAAGCTCGATGGCGAGCGCCTGATGGCGGTGGTGGCCGACGCCACGCTCGAGGTGCAGCGCGAGCAGGAAGTGCTGGCGCGCCGCCTGCGCAACGCGGCGCGTACCGATGCGCTCACGCGCATGCCGAACCGGGAAGCGGTGCGCGAGCAGTTGCAGCGCCTGGTCGCACGGCCGCTGCCGGCTGGTGCGCAGTCGCCGAACAATTTCGCCGTACTGCTCATGAACTGCGACCGTTTCCGGCGCATCAACGACACCCTCGGCCAGGCCGCGGGCGACGACTTGCTGGTGCAGATCGCGGACCGTATCCGCGGCGCGCTGCGCCCGCCCAGCGACCGCATCGACGCCGCGAGCGGAAGCGGCCAACTGGCAGCGCGCGTGGGCGGCGACGAGTTCGCGGTGGTGCTGGACGGCATGCGCACGCGCGAGGACGCCGAACGTGTCGCCGCGCGCCTGCTCGATGCACTGTCGCGACCCTACCGCGTGCAGGGCCACCATGTGGTCTGCAGCGCCAGCCTGGGGCTGGCATGGAGCTACGACAGCGCGCGCGACGCCGACGAGGTGCTGCGCGACGCAGGCATCGCCATGGTCGAGGCCAAGCGCGCCGGCGGCGCGCGCCACCTGGTGTTCGAGACCGCGATGCGCGAGCGCGCGGCACGCCGCGCCGATATCGAAGCCGAGCTGCGCCTGGCCATCGAGCAGGAGCAGCTGTTCGTCGTGTACCAGCCGGTGGTCGGCCTGCTGTCCGACGGCCGCACCGACCACGGGGCCGGGGTCGAGGCGCTGGTGCGCTGGCGCCACCCGACGCGCGGCATCGTCCCCCCGGTCGACTTCATCACGGTGGCCGAAGAGTGCGGCCTGATCGGGCCCGTGGGCGACTTCGTGCTGGAGCGCTCGTGCCGCGACTTCATGGACTGGCAGGCGCGCCTGGGCCCGGCAGCCCCGCGGCTGGTCGCCGTCAACCTGTCGCGCGCCCAGCTCGGCCAGCCGGGCTGGGTCGACACGGTCCACGCCATCCTGTGCGCCACCGGCATGCCGCCCGGGCAGCTGCAGCTGGAAGTGACCGAAAGCCTGGCCGCGCAGGACCTGGACATCCAGCAGCGCCTGCACGAACTGAAGGCGCTCGGCGTCAAGCTCGCGCTGGACGATTTCGGCACCGGTTACTCGTCGCTCTCGAGCCTGCACCTGCTGCCGGTGGACACGGTGAAGATCGACCGCTCGTTCGTGAGCCAGGCCGACACCAGCAACCACCACCGCGTCCTGATCGAGGCCACCGTGAAGGTGGCGCAAAGCCTCGGCATGCTGACGGTGGCCGAAGGCATCGAGACGCAGTCGCAGGCCGACGTGGTGCGCGCCCAGTTCTGCGCCAAGGGCCAGGGCTATTTCTACAGCCGTCCGCTGGCGCCGGATGCCCTGCTCGACTGGCTGGCAAGCCATGCGGCGCCGACGGCCTGACGGGAACGTCCGTCTCCTCCTACATCCGCCAAGGCGGTGTTCCTATTGGGTGTGCACGGCCGCCCTCGCATGATGGCGTTACCACCAACCCAAGGAGAGAACGGATGAAAACCAACTTCCAAGGCGCCCTGCTGGCGGCATCATGGCCTTCGCACTGGCAGCGTGCAGCTCGACCGGCACCTCGACCGACACCAGCACCACCGGCTCCTATGACGCGGGTTCCACCATGAGCCCGACCGGCGCGGGCACGAGCGGCGCCGGCAGCTCCAGCGCTTCCGGCAACGTGGGTGCGTCGGGCACCGGCGGCACCAGCGGCTCGGACAGCACCAACTCCTCGACCTCGGGCACCGGCCGCTGAGCCGCGTGCAGCGCGCCGTGCCGCCGGCCGGGCCGACCGGTACGGTACGGTACGGTACGGCAGCGCACGTCCACACGTCTCCCGGTGGTTTTATATGCCAAGCGGAAAGATACCCGTCAATACGTACGCCCGCTCCTACATGCGATAACGCCGTGTTCCTATTTCACACGCCCGGCCGTACTCGCATGATGGCGATACCTATCCAACCCCAAGGAGAAAACGAATGACCAACAAATTCCAAGGCGCCCTGCTGGGCGGCATCATGGCCTTCGCTCTTGCCGCCTGCAACACCACCGGCACCGGCACCGACTCCACCGGCAGCTCGACCTCCGGCTCGTCGATGAGCTCGGGCAGCACCGGCACCACCGGCGCCTCGGGTACCACCGGCACCTCGGGCCAGAGCGGCACCAACACCGGCACCACCAATGACCTGAACACGGGCAATGCCTCGACCCCGACCAACACCCACATGACCGACTCGACGACCACCAACTCGTCGACGACCGGCACCGGCCGCTGAGCCACACCCTGGCAGGGCCGCATGGCGGCCCTGCCACGTTATTCCCGGCCGGCACAGCCGGCCGTGCAGCCCGGCTGCGCACCGCCATGCGGCAGCGACCGGGCGTATTCCTTTCTGCAGGTCCGTTATTTCCCGTCATTGATTCCTGCATTATTCCCCGCATTATTCCCCTCAGCCGCGCACGCTGCTGGGGTAGAATTGCCCTGCCTGCTGCCCTGATTTCCTCCCCATGATAAAAAATTGGCTTGCGCGCTGGTTCGGCGGGTCAACCCGTCCGGGCCAGGCCGCACCCACTGCCCAGACCGCTCCCGCGCAGGAAATTGTTGTAAATCCGCCACCAGCGCTCGATATCGACCTCGCTTTTTATCGCTTGCTTGCGGGTGCGACGGCGCATGCGGGTGACGCGCCGGAGCAATTGATCCTGGACGAGCTGGCCCGGCTGGCGCGCGATCCCGGCGCCGCCGCCGACCTCGTGCCGCGGGTGCCCAGCGTCGTCCCGCAACTGCTGCGCAGCCTGCGCGACGAGAACATGTCGGCGGCCGACCTTGCGCGCCAGGTGGCGCAGGACGTCACGCTCGTCGCCGAAGTCATCCGTGAAGTCAACAGCCCGTACTACCGCCCGACCGCGCCGGTGCGCACCATCGAAGGGGCGCTCATGCTGCTGGGGCAGAACGGCCTGCGCATGCTGCTGGCGCGGGTGGCCTTCCGTCCCCTGATCAGCACCCAGGGCGGACGCCTGGCGCGCCAGGTTGCGCCGCAGGTCTGGAGCCAGTCCGAGAAGTGCGCCCTTGCGGCCAGCAGCGCGGCGCCCGTGCTCGGCGCCGACCCGTTCGAGGCCTGTCTTGCCGGCTTGATGCAGAACGTGGGCCTGATCGTCGCGTTCCGCCTCGTCGACCAGGTGTCGGGCGCGGCGGCGCTGCCGCAATCCGATGCGTTCGCGGCGGCGCTGCAGGACAGCGCCCGCACGCTCTCCGCGCGCATCGCAACACAGTGGGAATTCCCACCGCCGGTCGCGAAAGCGATCCTGGAGGCTGGCCGGCCGGATGCGCCGCCGCTGGCCCAGGCGCTGCACGAAGGCGACCGGCTGGCCAAGCTGCGCCTGCTGCTCGACGTCGGTGCCGCCGGTGCGCAGGGGACAGCGGCTGCGCTCGATGGCGCCCGCCGGCGGATTTTCGACAAACTGTGCCGGGATGAGGAGTGATGGGATCCCAGATCGAGCCGAAGCTGTTTTGGACAAATCACGCGCATTGTCGGTGCACGCCCCACGTCTTCTTCAATGATCAGTTAACCCAGCTGCGCCCGGCGTCCGGCGGGACGATCCCGATGGCGCGTGTGAGGTTCGGCAGCGCCAAGCGGCGCGAGTGGACCTAACTGGCGGTGCGAGTTGGCGACGGCAACGCATCCACCTTGCGCATCCAGTCCGCATCGGGTATGCCCTTGCGCTTGTAGAACTCCTGCAGGCGCGCGCGCGTTTTCTCGCCGGCCCTGAGGCCCGCGTAGTCCGCAGCATTCGCACCGAAGAACTTGCGGACAAGCGTTTTGGCGCGTTCCCCTGCAAGCCGCGAGTCACCTGCCATACGGTCGAACAAGCGTTCGAATGAGGCCAGATAGGGCTCGACGCGACCGTGCGTGATCGTCATTTCCCAGTCGGACCCGTAGAGGAAGCGGTTCTCCAGCGCTGCCGGCCCTTTGTCGTGGGTGCGGGTGTACAGTTGCTGCAGCAAGGACAGCATCTTGTCTTCGTCATCCATGGCTTCGACGAAGTAGCCCGAATCGGCATAGGCATGCGCACCGGCCCCCGATGCCTGCATTAGTTTTGTGAAGGCAAGCGCACGCGCCGCCACGTCCCCTTGATGAGCGACCGGCGCCGTGTCGCCGAAGTGTCCGAAATTGATGCGCAGTCCCCGATATGCCTGGAGGGCCGTGTTCCAGTGTTCCGCTCCTGCCAGCCCTTCGAAATCTTTCGCAGGACCGTTCGACAGACCGGTATGGGCCATGATTGGGACGTCTTCCGCGACGCAGTATTCGTAGAGCCGGCATAGCGCTGCGTCGAGTTGTTGCCCGAGTCCGGGCGCCTTCCTGACTTGCTCCGGAAGCCATGGGCGATCCCAGAAGCCCGGGTTCTTCTCCTGGATCCCGGCATTCCCCAAGGGGGCAAAGCCCATTGGCGGATACAGCTTCACGCCGATGCACCCGCGCGCGAGCGCCTCCTTGACCAGGTCGAACGAGCCGGGGACGGGTCTGCCCGTCCGGAGCGTGACCTGATGCATCACCTCGCGCAGCGGATCGAAGGGCACGAAGCCATGCACTCTTCCGCCAGTCGCGATCGCCAGGGCCTCCATGACCACCACCTGATCCCGTAGCGCCGTCGCCGTGGTTTCCCCGGAAGACAGCCACCAGTCGTAGTCGACCATCATCGGCATCATCAGGTCTACCACGCGTTCGCCGGGCTTGTTGTAGAGCTGAAGGTAATCGTGGATCGTCACATAGCGGTACTGGAAATTCTGCAGGACGAACGCGATCATGCCCCGCGCGCTGCGCCGCGCCTCATCGACCATCAGCGCAGCCTTTTCCTCCGCCAGCATGCGCCGGCGATACGCTTCGTAGCTCTCGTCCTCGTCGAGCAGTTCGATTTCGCCGACCACAGCCATCGCGGCGAGCATGTCGATCGTCAGCGCCGCCGCGGCCTTGCGCTCTGCCTTGTCGCGCAACTGGGCACCCCTGGCGCTGTCCAGCGCCTGCCGCAGTTGGGCCACTCCCTGCCGATGCGCGGTATCGGCCAGGTTGCGAACGGTTTCTGCAGCCGTTGTCCCGCGGCCATCGCCGCATGCCGCCAGCTCCGGCCGAAGCTTGTCGAGCATCGCCAGTTCCCGTTGCGCGCCCGGGGCCACATTCCACGCAACCGCCTGCAGCAGCTCGCCGATGAGGCCTGCAATTGCGCCCGGCAGGCCGGCCTCGCGCGCCAGTACGAGTCGAAAGAACGGCTCGACCGGCAGGTCGGTACCGTTGAACACGTGCGCATGGGCGTCGATCGTCAGCCGGCCGTCCGGCGCGCTGACCATGCTGCCGGTGGGGCAGTACGGAACCGGATCGCGCGGCTTCAGCCAGCAACAGCCTCCCAGCGAGGCTGCGCCGGCAAGCATCCCGGCTTTCAATAACACGCGGCGCTTCATGTCTTTGTCCATGACACTCCTCGCCTTATTTGATCAGGCTGAATTCATGGGACTCGGCTTCACTGGCAGCCGCCGCGATCGCAAGTACCCGGTCCCGGTAGCCATCCTTGTTCTCGCGGTAGCGCGCATGGATTCTCGCGACGTGCTCCGCGAGGCGGCTGCTGTGGGTGTGCCAGTCCGCGCGCGTGGCAATCCTGCAATCGGCCGGCGTCGAAGGCGACATCCACTCCTTGATCGGGACAGCGGGGTCGAGCTTCGCGAGCTTCTCGGCCGCCGCCAGGTGGCGGCACACCTCGAAGCGGTCATCGAAATCCACGGGGTGGATATAGCCGATTTCCTGCACCCGCCCGAGCCGCACCGGTGCCGCCGCGGGGACTCCGGCGCCGCCCGGATAGTGCACGATGTTCCATTCCATCGGCCAGTCCGTTGTCGAGCCCATGTTAATCTCGCGGCCGCGGGCGATGCGCTTGTCGGAATGCGCATCATGGGAGTGCGCGGACAGATAAGTCCAGTTCCCGCGTTTTCCAAGGAAACGGACAAGCCTCAGGGTCTCCAACGGGCCCAGCCATTTAATCGGAAAATGGCTCGCTACGACCAGCTTGTGATCGGCCGGCACCTGGGCCACCATGCGTTCGATCGTGCCGAACTGCTCGAGGCCGATGCAGCCCCACATGCCTGCATTGGTAATCGGGAAAGCCGCGTTGGCACCGGCATTCAGGCAGACCGAGGTATCAATGACCAGTGTCGAGGTCTTGTCCAGGTCGAAGCGCTGCACGATGTATGAGCTGTAGGTCGGCGTGAAACTGGCTTTGCTTGGCGCCTTGTCGCCAAACGCAGGGCGATGCCATACGCCTTCGGCGACATAGCCCATCTTGCCCAACGCAGTGCCCGGCGTCGCCTGCACCCGGATCGGCGTCGACGGCCCGTCCGTGGCGCCTGCAGCCGGCGTCTCGACAACGGCTCCCCACTGCGCCAGCGACGCGAGGTACTTCGCCAGCCAGCGCGACTTGTTCATCGGGGCACTTGTCGTGCCGGGCTGGTAGCAGCCGTCGCGCCAGCCGGTCTTTTGCATCGGTGTATCGACGGTTGGAAGATCCCACCAGCTTTCGTCGGTGGGCGTGGGCGATTTTTCCATGCGCGCCGGTTTCCAGTTGGGGGCCTCGTCGGCCGGAACGTACGAATTGAGCGTGCCCATCAGATAAGTATCGTGGTTACCATGGGCCATGATCACCGGCGGGAGCGGGCCCGGCCGTTCGTGCAGGATCTTCTGGAACTGCTCGATTTCGCCGCTACAGCCGATGTTGCCGAGATCCCCCAACACCAGCAGAACGTCCGGATTACTCTTCAAGCCGTCGGTGAGCGCATGGTCCAGCACGAGCGGTGCGAGAAGGTTCAATTCTGGAGGCCGGATCGCGACGCCGCTGACAAAGTCTGCCCACGGCGCCATCTGCTTGAGACTCAGGCCGTGCACATTGTGCAGTTGAGGATCCGCAACGACCAGCACATTCCGTCCGGCCTGTTCGCCGCCGGCCAGGCCGGACATGTTGGAGCAAGCGCCGAGCAGCAGCGCTGTCGCGCTCACTGCCAACTTGATTGTGCCAAGCCTGTTCGCGTTCATTCTCGTCTCCCTGTTGGAATCGTTATATCGAGATTATTGAAAAACAATCTTATCGTTACAGAAAGTAGATAAATTGTAAACACACCACATCTTCCACCTTCTGGCAGAGCACAGGGCCGTCGCCAACGCGTCCGAAGTTTGGCCGGCAGCAGCCTGGCGCGCCGTTCGTCTATAATGAACAACCCATCCCGCGAATGTCATCCAACGCTGCATGCCCTTCGATCTCAAGAAAAACCTTCCTAAGCCAGGTACCCGATTTGCCCTGCCGAGCCTGCACGGCTCGTCCGACGCCTATGCACTGGCCACGGCCGCACTGACGCTCAAGGCGAACCAGCAGATGCTCACCGTCGTCGTGGCCAACGCCAGCGACGGCCAGCGCCTGCTCGACGAGATTCCCTGGTTCGCGGACAACAAACTGTCGTGCCACCTGCTGCCGGACTGGGAAACCCTGCCCTACGACGCGTTCTCGCCGCACCAGGACCTGGTGTCGGAACGGCTGGCCACGCTGCACGAAATCCGCAACGGCCAGTGCGACGTGCTGGTCGTGCCGGCCACCACCGCGCTGCTGCGCCTGGCGCCGCCGTCCTTCCTGGCGGCCTACACCTTCTTCTTCCGCCAGGGCGAACGCCTGGACGAAGGCAAGCTCAAGGCCCAGTTGACCCTGGCCGGTTACTCGCATGTTTCGCAGGTGATGTCGCCGGGCGAATATTCGGTGCGCGGCGGCCTGATCGACCTGTTCCCGATGGGTTCGGCCCTGCCTTATCGCCTCGACCTGTTCGGCGACGAGATCGAATCGATCCGCACGTTCGACGCCGACACCCAGCGTTCGCTGTACCCGGTCAAGGAGGTGCGCCTGCTGCCGGGCCGAGAATTCCCGATGGACGAGGCGGCGCGCACCGCCTTCCGCGGCCGTTGGCGCGAGCGCTTCGAGGGCGACCCCTCGCGCTCGCCGATCTACCGCGACATCGGCAACGGCATCGCCTCGGCCGGCATCGAATACTACCTGCCGCTGTTCTTCGAAGACACGGCCAACCTGTTCGACTACCTGCCGCAAGGAACGCCGCTGGCGCTGGTGGGCGACATCGAAGCGGCCATCCAGCGCTTCTGGCTCGATACCGAGTCGCGTTACAAGTTCCTCAAGAGCGACCGCGAGCGCCCCATCCTCGAGCCCCGTGAACTGTTCCTGAGCGCCGAGCAATTCTTCACCTGCGCCAAGCCGCACGGACGCTGGACCATCGCGCGCGACCCGGGCGCGCCCGCATCCGAACTGAGCGCGCCGATTCCCGACATCTCGGTCAACCGCCGCCTGGACGACCCGCTCGCCAACCTGCGCGCCTACCTCCTGCGCCAGGACGCGCGCGTCATGATCTGCGCCGATTCGGCCGGCCGGCGCGAGACGCTCCAGCAATACTTCCACGAGTACCGCCTCGAACCGGCCCCGGTCGAGGGCTTCGAGGGCCTGCGCGCGACCAGTGCGAAACTGGCGCTGGGCGTGGCGCCGCTGCAGGCAGGGTTCGAACTGAGCGAACTGACCGAGGAAGGGGTCAACCGCCTGGTCTTCATCACCGAGACCGAGCTGTATGCGGGTTCGGGCAGGCGTGCCGGCAAGAAGAAGCAGGAAGCGACCAGCCAGGTCGAGTCGATGGTGCGCGACCTGTCGGAATTGAAGGTCGGCGACCCGGTGGTCCACATCAACCACGGCATCGGGCGCTACATGGGCCTGATGAGCATGGACCTGGGCGAAGGCGAGACCGAGTTCCTGCACCTGGAATACGCGAAAGAGACGAAGCTGTATGTGCCGGTCTCGCAGCTGCACGTCATCTCGCGCTACTCCGGCGCCTCCCCCGAGGACGCGCCGCTGCACGCCCTCGGCTCGGGCCAGTGGGACAAGGCCAAGCGCAAGGCCGCCGAGCAGGTGCGCGACACCGCGGCCGAGCTGCTCAACCTGTACGCGCGCCGCGCCGCGCGCCAGGGCCACGCCTTCGAGTATTCCGCAACCGACTACGAGAACTTCGCCGCCAGCTTCGGCTTCGACGAGACCCCGGACCAGGCGGAAGCGATCAACAACGTCATCAAGGACATGACCTCGGGCCGTCCGATGGACCGCCTGGTGTGCGGCGACGTCGGCTTCGGCAAGACCGAGGTGGCGCTGCGCGCCGCCTTCATCGCCGTCATGGGCGGCAAGCAGGTGGCGATCCTGGCGCCGACCACCCTGCTGGCCGAGCAGCATGCGCAGACCTTCGCCGACCGTTTCGCCGACTGGCCGGTCAGAATCGCCGAGCTGTCGCGCTTCAGGACAGGAAAAGAAATAAACAATGCGATCAAGGGCATGGCCGACGGCACGCTCGACATCGTGATCGGCACCCATAAGCTGCTCTCGCCGGACGTGAAGTTCACCCGCCTGGGCCTGGTCATCATCGACGAGGAACACCGCTTCGGCGTGCGCCAGAAGGAAGCGCTGAAGGCCCTGCGCGCCGAGGTCGACGTGCTGACGCTGACCGCGACGCCGATCCCGCGCACCCTCGGCATGGCGCTGGAGGGCCTGCGCGACTTCTCGATCATCGCCACCGCGCCGCAGAAGCGCCTGGCGATCAAGACCTTTGTCCGCAGCGAGGACGGTTCCATCATTCGCGAAGCCTGCCTGCGCGAACTGAAGCGCGGCGGCCAGATCTACTTCCTGCACAACGAGGTCGAGACCATCGAGAACCGCCGCGCGATGCTCTCGGCGCTCCTGCCGGAAGCGCGCATCGGCGTGGCCCACGGCCAGATGCACGAGCGCGACCTGGAAAAGGTCATGCGCGACTTCGTCCAGCAGCGCTTCAACATCCTGCTGTGCACGACCATCATCGAGACCGGCATCGACGTGCCGACCGCGAACACCATCATCATGCACCGCGCCGACCGCTTCGGCCTGGCCCAGCTGCACCAGCTGCGCGGCCGCGTCGGCCGTTCGCACCACCAGGCCTATGCCTACCTCCTGGTGAACGACGTGACCGGGCTGACGAAACAGGCGCAGCGCCGGCTCGACGCGATCCAGGCGATGGAGGAACTGGGCAGCGGCTTCTACCTGGCCATGCACGACCTCGAGATCCGCGGCGCCGGCGAGGTGCTGGGCGAAAACCAGTCCGGCGAGATGCTGGAAGTGGGCTTCCAGCTGTATTCCGACATGCTCAACGAGGCGGTGCGCTCGCTCAAGGCGGGCAAGGAGCCCGACCTGGCGGCGCCCTTGTCGAGCACCACCGAGATCAACCTGCACGTGCCGGCCCTGCTGCCCTCGGACTACTGCGGCGACGTGCACGAGCGCCTGTCGATCTACAAGCGCCTGGCCAACTGCGAGAGCCAGGACAAGATCGACGCCATGCAGGAAGAGCTGATCGACCGCTTCGGCAAGCTGCCGGACCCGGTGAAGGCGCTGATCGAGACCCACCGCCTGCGCATCGCGGCGAAGTCGGTCGGCATCGTCAAGATCGACGCCCACGGCGAAGCGGCCAACCTGCAGTTCATCGAGAAGCCGCCGATCGACCCGATCAGGATCATCACCCTGATCCAGAAGAACCGCCACATCAAGCTCGCCGGCCAGGACAAGCTGCGCATCACCGCCAGCATGCCCGACCTCGCGGCGCGCGTGACGCAGGTAAAACAGACCATCAAACAACTGCTCGCCTAGAGCCCATCCTTTTATGACCATGAACCTGGTGCTCCAGGGGCCGCAAGCCTCCCTCGACACGCTCGAACGCATCGCGCAACTGGCGCAGCCGGCGCGCACCGCTGCGCTCGGCGACCACGCGCTGCGCTGCGAAGGCGTACCCTTTTCCGCCGGGCTGAAAGAGCGCATCGACGCCGCCGCCTTCGAGGCCGGGGTGGACGCCTGCTTCATCGAGGCCGGCCGCACGCTGGCCGATTTCGGCCTGGTGGCGATGGACATGGATTCGACACTGATCACCATCGAATGCATCGACGAGATCGCGGACATGCAGGGCCTCAAGCCCCAGGTGGCCGAGATCACCGAAGCGGCGATGCGCGGCGAGCTCGATTTTGCCGCCAGCCTCACGCGCCGCGTGGCCCTGCTCGAGGGGCTGGACGCGGCAAGCCTGCAACGCGTCTACGACGAGCGCCTGCGCATCTCGATGGGCGGCGAAACGATGCTGCGCGCGGTGCAGGCTGCCGGCCTGAAGACGCTGCTGGTATCCGGCGGCTTCACCTTCTTCACCGACCGCCTGAAGGAACGCCTCGGGCTGGACTTCACGCACGCCAACGTGCTCGAGGTGCTTGATGGCAAGCTCACCGGCCGCGTGCTCGGCGGCATCGTCGATGCCGAGGAAAAGATGCGTACCGTGCAGCGCGTGTGCGGCGAACTCGGCATCGATCCGCGCCGGGCCATCGTCATGGGCGACGGCGCCAACGACCTGAAGATGATGGGTATTGCCGGCCTGTCGGTGGCCTTCCGGGCCAAGCCGGTGGTGCGTGCCCAGGCGTCGGTGGCGCTCAACTTCTCCGGTCTTGATGGGGTTCTCCGTATCCTGGAGTAATTCTCCACCATAATTACTGCGGGCAAGCCACGATCTAGCGCAAGCTTTCGCGTACTAGTCTTTGTTGTGCGCGAATTGCTGGGCTATCGTAATGGCGTTCTGCGGCCAATCCAGTGCCGCAAGGGAGAGCAAAATGCAAGCCGACGACGCCCAGCTACCCGACACTCCAACTACCGAACACCTGGATATCAACCGGCAGCGGCGACGATTGTTGCTTGCTGCTCCAGCATTGGCCGGCACCCTCGGGGGGATCGCGCAGCCGGTGCTGGCGCAGTCGTCGTCCGGCTGGTCCGCGACCTGGGGCTGCGCGCCGGCAGGCCCCCCGCCCTCCGCCAGCACGATGAGTTTCAGCGGGCAGACGCTGCGCATGATCGCGCATGCCAGTACCGGCGGTAACCGGGTGCGTGTGCGGCTGTCCAACGAAATGGGCAACACGTCCCTGGCCATCGGCGCAGCGCAGGTCGGCCTGCGCAGCAGTGGCGTCGCTGTCGTGGCTGGCTCGAATCATCCGCTGACCTTCGGCGGCCGCACGTCGATCACCATTCCAGCCGGTGTGGCAATCCTGTCCGATCCGGTGTACCTGCAGGTCGCCCCATTCGCCGACCTGGCAATCAGCCTGTTTTTCCCCGGCACCGTCATGGCGACCACGATTCACAGGGATTCGTGGCAGACGAACTATGTCTCCAGCGCGGGCAATTTCGCGGCACATACCTCGTTTCCCGTGTCGCGCTCGTTCGGCTCCTGGCCCTTCCTCACCGAGGTAGACGTCGACGGCAGCACGCGGTGCATCGTCGCCATCGGCGATTCACTCACGGACGGCTTGGGCAGCACGGCGAACGCGAACCGGCGCTGGCCCGATTACCTGGCGCGTCGCCTGCCGTCGGAACTCGGCACGGTGGGACGCATCGGCGTGGTGAACCGCGGCATCGCAGGCAACCGCTTGCTGCTGGACGACCCGAATGCCCTTTTGGCCGGGCGTCGCGTCGTGGAGCGCTTCGACCGCGACGTGCTGGCCACACCGGGGGTGCGTGCAGTCATTGTGGCCATCGGCATCAACGACATCGTGTACGCATCCGGTACCGCGCTGTCGCGAATGCAGCAGGACCTGATCGCCGGCTACCGCCAGCTGATCTCCCGGGCGCGGGCGCGCGGCGTCAGGATAGTGGGGGCGACCCTGCCGCCGATGGAAGGATTCGTCTACTACACGGCGCAGCGCGAAGCGGTGCGGCAGGCCACGAACGGCTGGTTGCGGTCCTCGAACGAATTCGACATGCTGATCGACTGGGACAGAGTGCTGCGCGATCCGGCGAATCCCGGACGCCTGCATCCGGACTACAACCGCAAGCCCGACGGACGACTTGGAGACTATCTGCATCCGAACGATGCCGGTTACCAGGCCTTGGCCGCGGCTGTGCCCTTGTCGAGGCTGGTCTCGATGATGACCTGACCGGCACCGCATTGCGGTCACCTGCGACGAGGATGTAACCAGCTGTAATAGCAACGGCAACTGTATGTGGGATTTTTTATCATGGCAGCATCAGGAGGACCGCCATGAAAAAACTCATCATTGTTACCGCGTCGCTGACCGCGCTGGCCGCCCTGACCGGTTGCGCCACACCCGGCCAGGACTACTACGGCAGCCGTAGCTATGGCCAGCCGGCCGACCCGGGCCAGTGGCAAGTGGTGTCGGTGACGCCGGTGCCGGTGGGCACCGGCGCCCGCGCCGCCGCCAACGGCGAAACCGGCACCACCACCTACAGCACGGCGCCGGTGGTCGTGCAGCAGCAGCCGGTCTATGTGCCGCAGCCCGTATACGTGCCGCAACCCGTGCCGCATCCTGTCTACGTCCCGCAGCCGGTGTACCAGCCGCGCTACTACTATCCGCCGGTCTCCATCGGTCTCGGCTTCAACTTCGGCCGCGGCTGGGGGCACCACCGTGGATGGGGCGGGCACATCGGGACGCGTTTCCCGTTCCACTACCGCTGATATGACGAGGCCGGCAAATGCCGGCCTTTTTCATGCGGTCGCTGACGCTGGACGATCAGTGACCGTGCTGGCGCTCGTACTCGTCCGCTTCGGCCTTGTCGGCGTGGACGGTGCCGTCCGGGTGCTCCGGCGGGGTGTACAGGGTGTACAGGCGCATCGGTTCGGTCTTCGAGGTATTGATCACGTTGTGCTCGGCCCCGGCAGGGATCACGACGGCGACGCCGTCTTCCAGCTTGTGCTCTTCGCCGTCCAGCAGGGCCACGCCTTCGCCCGCTTCGACCCGGATGAACTGGTCATGGCCTTCGTGGCGCTCGACGCCGATCTCCTCGCCCGGCTGCAGCGTCATGATGACGAGCTGGCTGCGCTGGGTGGTGTAAAGGACTTCGCGAAAGTTATTACCGGCAAGGGTTTTTTCTTCGATGTTGATGCTGTAGCCCGACATTGTTTGTTCTCCTGGTGTGCAAATGGCAAACGGCTGCTGCCGCCTTGAATGCATTGTATAAGAGCCAAGAGAAACACGTGCAACACGCCTGCCCGCCGTGCGCCCGCGATCCGGCCTGCCCGTCATCCCGCCGGTCCCGAACCGAACAGGTCATGCGCGTCGAGCAGCGCGTAGGCGATTTCGGGACGTTCGCCCAGGCGGCGCCGTACCGCCGCGGGCACCGACTGCCGCACTTTCTTGCACAGCCCCGGCTTTTCTTCCAGCACCACGATGATGCCCCGCACCGTGCGCACTTCGTTCGGGCCCGGTTCGATGCGCAGTTCGGCGCCCAGGTTCTTGCGCACCAGGGCCTGCACGTGGCGCAGGTCCTCGTAACTGTCGACGCGTTCGATCCGCTCGATGAGCTTCTGTTCCTGCAGGCGCGTCAGGGCGAGCGGGCGATGGTCGGCCTGCGGGTCGCCCAGCACGCGGTCACGCTCGCACACGCAGGCGCCCGGCGGGCACTCGGTGCGGATGGGGAAGGAAAACGGCGGAAGGTGTTCGCTCACGCTGTCATGATGTGGTGTCTGGGGTCCGGGGCAATTCTACATCAGCGGCCCGCGCCGCCACGCCCTCCAGCAGGCCGCGCATGCGTTCGTGATGCGAACCCTTCCAGTACACCCGGCGGCAGCCGTCGCAGGTCGTGAATGTCTCGTGCGTGGCCGCGACCATCGGTGGCAGCCGGTCGAGCACCGCTTCCTTGGGAACGGCCCGCAACGTCAGGTTGCAGTGCAGGCACAGGGTGAAGGCCTGCACGCCGGGCGCCAGGCCGAGTCGGGCGAACAGCTCGCGCAACTGGGCAGCCGGGTCGAGCGCGTGGAGGTAGCAGCCGAACTCGACCGTCCTGCGCTTGAGCAGGTCGCGGTCGCGCGTGAGCAGCACGCGCCCTTCTTCGCGCGCCACCCGCTCGATGTCGTCGTCATGGTAGTGGTTGTCGTACAGCGTGTCGTAGCCGGCCATGCGCAGCAGCCGCGCCAGCCCCCCGAGGTGGGCATCGGCCACGAAGCGCAGGCGCCCCTGCGGCCAGCTGCGCAGGCGCTGCACGGCCTGCACGTCCAGCGTACCGAAGGCCGGATACACGGCCACGCGGTCGCCCTGCGCCAGCAGGCGGCCGAAACCGCTGGATTCACCGTTGACCAGTACCAGCTCGACCTCGGTGTGGGGTACGCCGAGCGCTTCGATCATGTGCTTGGTGGTCGCGTCGCGGGCGCAGGACGTGGTGAAATCGCGCCCGCGCCGCCCGCGCGGCAGGAATTCGTTCAGCCCATCGTAGAAGCGGAAGGTAGCGGTTACCATGGTGCAGACAGTATTGCAGTTTCGTCGGGCGGCTGCGCATATTGTCCGTGCATCAACTCCAGTGCGTTCGGCACCGCCTCGAACCCTGCGGTATTATCGAAAATGCACCAGCACGTGCGGCCGGCGGCCACCTGGCGTGCAAGCACGCGCCGCACCGATTCCACGTACGCGGGCGAGTAGCGCGAATAGTAGATGCGGGGGCTGCCGTGCAGGCGCACGTACACGGACTGCTCGCTGGTCGGCACGTGCGGACCCGGCTGGCCGGCGGCCGGATCGGCGATGACGCGCACCACGCTGCTCTCGCGCAGCAATTCGGTGGCGGCGTCCGAGAACCAGCTCGGGTGGCGCGCCTCGAACGCCACCACGCAGCCGAACAGTTCGTGCAGCTGGCCGAACAGGCGCCGCGCGGGCTCGTCGACGAAACCGAACTTGGGCGGCAACTGCACCAGCAGCGCGCCGAGCTTGTCGCCAAGCTGGCCCGCTTCGGCCGCGAACTGGGCCACCAGGGTATCGACCGATTCCATGCGGGCATCGTGGGTGATCGCGCGCGGCACCTTGACCGCGAAGCGAAAGCCCTCGGGCACGCTGGCGGCCCACTTGGCATAGGTGGCCGGGCGGTGCGGCCGGTAGAAGGACGAGTTGATTTCCACCGCCGGGAAGACGGCGGCATAACGCTCGAGGTGGCTGCCCTCGACTGGAAAGGCAGCGGCATCGGCTTTCGGGACGCTCCAGCCCGCACACCCGACCAGCAGCCGGCCGGGGGACATCGCGTTGTCGGTCATCGTTTCGCAGGAATGGTCAATCTGGCAATGCCCTGATTCTACGGAATGCCCGCGGCCGGCGGCGCATGGCTGGCACCGGCTTCTGCATCCGTCCGGTGGAGTGCTTACAATGAAGGGCTTACAATCATGGCATTTCGTAGAAGGAGGACCCGATGAGCGAAGCGATCCATGTCGTCTGCCCGCAATGCGACGCCGTCAACCGGCTGGCCCCGGCCCGCCTGCGCGACGCCCCGGTGTGCGGCAAGTGTGCGCAGGCCCTGTTCTCAGGCCGGCCGCTCGACGTCGACAGCGCGCGGTTCACGAGGCACGTCGCGCGCAACGACATTCCGGTGCTGGTCGATTTCTGGGCCGACTGGTGCGGCCCCTGCAAGATGATGGCGCCGCATTTCGCGCAGGCCGCCATGCAACTGGAGCCCGCGGTGCGCCTGCTGAAGGTGGACACCGAGCGCAGCCAGGATTTATCGGCACGGTTCGGCATTCGCAGCATCCCGACCATCGCCCTGTTCCAGGGCGGCAGCGAAATCGCGCGCCAGGCCGGCGCGATGGGGGCCAGCGACATCGTAGCCTGGGCGCAGTCCCATGCGCGCCAGGCGCAGCGCGGATAGGTTACCATTCAAGCAACTGAACAACGACCAGGAGGACGTCATGTCCCAGCAACTCGTTTTAGACCAGAACGTCGAGGGTGCCAAGCAGTTCGCGCGCATCCTGTACGTGGTGCACGCGCTCACCTTCTTCTTCTCGGTCGGCACGCTGTCGATCCTGGTGCTGATCGTGAACTACGTGAAGCGTCCGGACACGCACGGAACGATCGTTTATTCGCACCACACCTGGATGATCCGCTCGTTCTGGTGGTACCTGTTCTGGATGATCCTGGGCGGGGTGATATGGGTGACCCTGATCGGGATCCCGATCGCCATGGTGATCTGGGGCGTGGCCTGGCTGTGGATGGCCTACCGCATCATCCGCGGCTTCCTCGACCTGAACAGCAACAAGCCGATGCCGGTCTGACCCGGTCCGGCGTGATGTGAAAGGGAGGTTCGCCCGAACGCGAGCCTCCCTTCTCTGTGCATCGGCAAGCGGCGCCTCCCGGCGCCTGCTTCCGTTAAGCCCATCAACTGGCCCGTCCCGGCCGCATCCTGCACCCCGACCAGCACCGCCCGGTACGGTCCCGGATGCCGGTCAGAGCCTGGCGATCGCCTGTTCGATGTCGGCGATAAGGTCGTCGGGGCTTTCCAACCCGATGTTGAAGCGCACCAGCACGCCCTCTTCCATCCACCGGCTGCGGATCGCCCCCATCCGGTACGGCATGACCAGGCTGTTCGGACCACCCCAGCTGTAGCCGAGACCGAACAGTTCCAGGGAATCGACGAAGCGGTCGGTCTGATCTTCGGTGTGGCGCGGGTCGAACAGCACCGAGAACAGCCCGCCCGCGCCGCTGAAGTCGCGCTTCCAATGCGCGTGTCCGGGGCAGTCCTCGAATGCCGGGTGCAGCACCTTTGCGATTTCCGGCCGGCCTTTCAGCCAGGCCGCGACCTTGCGCGCACCGAGGTCGTGCGCTTCGAAGCGCAGCTTCATGGTCGGCAGGCCGCGCATCACCAGGTAGGCGTCGTCGGCGCCGACACCCAGGCCGAGCCGCATGTGCGCCTGCGCCAGGCGCTCGTTGAGCGCGCGTTCGCGCGTGATGACGGCGCCCATCAAGAGGTCCGCTCCGCCCGACTGGTACTTGGTCAAGGCATGCATGACGATGTCGGCGCCCGCATCGAAGCCGCGCAGCGCCAGCCCGGCCGACCAGGTGTTGTCGAGCGCGACCGGCACGCCCTTCTCCTTCGCCGCGCCGCAGATGGCGGGCAGGTCCGGCACTTCCATCGACACCGAACCCGGCGCCTCGGTCCAGATGAGCCTTGTGTTGGGCTGGATCAGCGCCGCGATGCCGGCGCCGATCATCGGATCGTAGAAGCGCGCCGTCACGCCGAAATCCTGCGACAGCCAGCGGCCCAGTTCGCGGTTCGGGTTGTAGACGTTCTCCGGCAGCAGCACATCGTCGCCGCTTGCCAGGAACGCGAAGTTGATCATCGCGATCGCCGACAGGCCGGAAGGGGCGAGCAGGCAGTGGCTGCCGCCCTCGATCCCGGCCAGGCGCGCCTCCAGCGTGAAGGTGGTGGGCGTGCCGTGCAGGCCGTAGGTGTAGGCGCTCTTGTCCTTCCATTGCCCCGCGCGCATCGCGGCCACGTTCTCGAACAGGACGGTCGAGGCGCGGTGAATGCCCGGCGGGAAAGCGTCGAAGCCGCCGGGCGCTTCGTAGTCGCTGTGGATCAGGGAAGTCTGGATCGTCTTCTTGTTCATCGTGTGCTCCCGCTGCGCGAGGCTGGTTCTGTCCGGCCTCAGGCCACCGTGGCCCACAGGTCGTGGGCATCGGCCTTGGTGATCACCACGTCGATGAACTGGCCCACGGCCGGCTTGGCCTTGCCCGGGGCAAGCGCGCGCTTGATATGGACCACGCCGTCGATTTCCGGCGCGTCGGCGGCGGTGCGCCCCACAGCCTCGCGCGGACCGACTTCGTCGACCAGCACGCGCATCGTCTTGCCGACCTTGGCCTGCATGCGCTGGAGCGAGATTTCTTCCTGCAGCAGCATCACGCGGGCACGGCGCTCCTCGCGCACTTCTTCCGGCACCGGATTGTCAAGCAGGTTGGCGGTCGCGCCTTCGACCGGCGAGTAGGCGAAGCAGCCCAGGCGGTCGATCTGCGCCTCGCGCAGGAAGTCCAGCAGGTATTCGAATTCGGCCTCGGTCTCGCCCGGGAAGCCGGCGATGAAGGTGGAACGGATGGTGAGCTGAGGGTTCATCCGGCGCCAGGCCTGGATGCGCTCGAGGTTCTTCTCGCCGCTGGCCGGGCGCTTCATGCGCTTGAGGACATCCGGATGCGCGTGCTGCATCGGGATGTCGAGGTAAGGCAGCACGTGGCCGTCGCTCATCAAGGGGATCACCTGGTCGACGTGCGGGTACGGGTAGACGTAGTGCATGCGCACCCAGGCGCCGTACTGCTTCGCCAGTTTGCCCAGCTCTTCGGTCAGCTGGGTCATGTGGGTCTTGACCGGGCGGCCGTTCCAGAAGCCGGTGCGGAACTTGACGTCCACGCCGTAGGCGCTGGTGTCCTGCGAGATCACCAGCAGTTCCTTGACGCCGGCCTTGAACAGGTTCTCGGCTTCCTGCAGCACTTCGTGGATCGGGCGCGACACCAGGTCGCCGCGCATCGACGGGATGATGCAGAAGCTGCAGCGGTGGTTGCAGCCTTCCGAGATCTTCAGGTAGGCGTAATGCTTGGGCGTGAGCTTGACGCCATGGTCCGGCACCAGGTCGATGAACGGGTCGTGCGGCTTGGGCAGGTGCAGGTGCACCGACTCCATGACTTCGGCAACCGCGTGCGGGCCGGTCACGGCCAGCACCTTCGGATGCACCTTGGTGATGATGTCGTCGCCCGCGGCGTCCTTCTTCGCGCCCAGGCAACCGGTGACGATGACCTTGCCGTTCTCGGCCAGCGCCTCGCCGATCGCATCGAGCGACTCCTGCACCGCGGCGTCGATGAAGCCGCAGGTGTTGACGATGACGAGGTCGGCGCCGTCGTAGGACTTGGCGGTCTGGTAACCCTCGGCGCGCAGTTGGGTCAGGATCTGCTCGGAATCGACCAGCGCCTTGGGGCAGCCGAGCGACACGAAGCCCACCTTCGGCGCGGCGACGCCGGGCGCCGGGCTCGGGATCACGAGCGAGGGGGCGGCAGGCGCGGCGACGGCAGCGGCAGGGTCGGTGGCAACAGCGGGGATACGACGGAGTTCAGTCATGGGCGGACGACACAAGAAATCTGGGCAATCCGCGATTGTACCCGAAGCGGCGAGGGTGAGTAAGCCGGTGGAGCCGGCAGGGAGGCATGCCGGCTGCCGCGCCCGGATGCGCGGGGCGGGGGATGTCGCAAAAGCGCGACCAGGCTTGCTGCGGCCGCTTACTTCTTGTCGGTCGGCGGCGTCATGCCGGGGAACGGAAAGGCGCCGAACATGGCCTTGCTCTGGTTCTGCATCTGCTCCTGCATCTGCAGGAACAGGTTCTTCGACTGGTCGATGTAGTTGTTCATCATGCCCTGCATCATCGGGCCCTGGACGTTCATGAACTGGGTCCACATTTCCGGGCTGAAGGGCTTGCCTTCCAGCGCGCCGGCGGCGTTACTGGTGAACTTGTTCTGGATGTCGGTGAACGCCTGCACGTTCTTTTCCAGGTAAGAACCCATCATGCCCTGCATGGCGTGGCCGTAGTAGCGGATGATCTGGGACAGCACCGAGCTCGAGAACATGGGGATGCCGTTGGCCTCCTCTTCCAGGATGATCTGGAGCAGGATGCTGCGGGTCAGGTCTTCGTTGGTCTTGGCGTCGACGACGGTGAACTCGTCGGCGTCGAGCACCAATTGCTTCACGTCGGTCAAGGTGATGTAGGAACTGGTCTGGGTGTCGTACAGGCGACGGTTCGGATACTTCTTGATCAGGCGTTCGGCACTCTTCTTCACACTACTCATCTCTTGTCTCATCGTTGTGCGCTGCGGCAGGGTCAATCGCGCGCCATTTTTTGATTGCTTACCAAAAAAACCGGCCCCGGGGCCGTTCCGTTTAACAAGGATATTGCCCAACGGGACGGACAAGGCACACCATACCACGACCTGCGCGCAGGTGCAGCAATTATTAGACTGCTCACTTACGTGATGATTTTGATATGTACAGCGAATAGCATTGGCAGCGTGGCCGGCTCCGCCGGCCACGCCACGTCTTAGTCGGCGCGCGCCTTCACGTAACGCCCGGGCGCCGGCTCGGTCGCTTGGTAACGCTCGTTGCCGAACGCGCTCGGCGCCGGCACGTCGGCGCCGCCGTTCTGCGCCAGGAACTTCGCCCATTCAGGCCACCAGCTGCCCTTGTTTTCGGTGGCGCCGGCGAACCAGTCGGCCGCCGTCTTCGGGCGCGACTTGCCGTTCTTGTCATTCACCCAGTAGCTGCGCTTGTTCTTCGAGGCCGGGTTGATCACGCCGGCGATGTGGCCGGATGCACCCAGCACGTAGCGGTTGGCCTTCGGGTTCTTCGGATTGAGCAGGTTCATCGAGGCGAACGCCGCTTCCCACGGCACGATGTGGTCTTCCTTCGAGCCGTAGATGAAGACCGGCGCATCGATCGCACCGAGGTCCACCGGCACGCCGCAGACGGTGAGCGCGCCCGGCACCTTGAGCTTGTTTTCCAGGTAAGTGTTGCGCAGGTACCAGCAGAACATCGGGCCCGGCAGGTTGGTGCTGTCCGCATTCCAGTACAGCAGGTCGAAGGCCGGCGGCTCCTTGCCCTTCAGGTAGTTCTGCTGGACGTAGTTCCACACCAGGTCGTTCGGACGCAGGGCCGAGAAGGTGGTGGCCAGGTCGCGGCCCGGCATCAAGCCGCCGTTGCCGAGCGATTGCTCGCGCAGGGCCACCTGGGCTTCGTCGACGAACACTTCGAGGATCCCGGTGTTGTCGAAGTCGAGCAGCGTGGTGAGCAGCGACAGGCTGGCCGCCGGCTGCTGGCCGCGCGCCGCCAGCACCGCCAGTGCGCTTGCCGCGATGGTGCCGCCGACGCAGAAGCCGAACACGTGGGTCTTGTCCTGCCTGGTAATGTCGCGCACGACTTCGATCGCCTTGATGGCGCCGGTTTCCACGTAATCGTCCCAGGACAGGTTGCCGAGCGTGCGGTCCGGGTTGCGCCACGAGACCATGAACACGGTATTGCCCTGCTCCACCACGTAGCGCACCAGGGAATTTTCCGGCTGCAGGTCGAGGATGTAGAACTTGTTGATGCAGGGCGGGATCATCAGGAGCGGCACGGCCTTGACGGTCGGCGTGGCCGGGCTGTACTGGATCAGCTGGAACAGCTCGTTCTCGAACACGACCTGGCCCGGGGCCGTGCCGACGTTGCGGCCGACCTCGAAGGCGGACTCGTCGGTCTGAGAGATGCGGCCCTTCTGGAGGTCCGCCAGCATGTTGGCCAGGCCCTTGGTCAGGCTTTCGCCCTTGGTCTCGAGCATGTGATGCTGCGCTTCCGGGTTGGTGGCGAAGAAGTTGGCCGGCGACATGGCGTCGACCATCTGCTGCACCGCGAAACGGATCTTCTGGCGCTCCTTCGGGCCGGCCTCGACCGCGTCGGCCAGCGCCAGCAGGAATTCCGAGTTCAGCAGGTAGGAGGCTGCCGAGAACGCCGACATCGGGTTCCCGCTCCAGGCCGAACCGGAGAAGCGCTTGTCGTGCAGGGCCGGCGTCTTGCCGGTAACAAAGTCCTGCCACAGCTGGCCGGCCTTCTTGAGATAGTCGTCACGGATCGTCTCCAGCTTCGCCGGCGCAATGCCGACCCCGACATCCTTGAAGAGGCCGGCCAGCGGATTGGCGCCGCCGGCCGCGGGCATCATCTGTGGCACCATCGGCGACACCATGTTCGGCATCATCGGTGGAAACGTCGTCCAGCCCTGCCACACCGTCGGGTCGGTGAACTGGGACATCCAGGTGGCAGCGATAGCTTGGGGATCAGGCATGTTCATGTGAGCGTCCGTTGTTTAGAATCAGCGTATTACAGCTTGGTAAATCGTCGTTCAGGGAGAAAACGCATGTGGATTGTCGCCGTAGCCTGGATTTATGTCGTCGCCCTGATGGCGGCGACCGAACCGAGCATCGTCCATGGGCTCATGACCTTCCTGTTCTATTGCGCCCTGCCATTATCCATTGTTTTTTATCTCACAGGGTCAAAACGGCGGCGTGCGCGGCGCGCGGCGCAGGCACGCAACGCGGCAGTCGGCACGGGAGCGGCGCCGGGAACGGATCCTGAAGCAGGCGCAGCCGCTGTTGCTGTCGCTGTTCCTGCCGCTGTCCCGGTCCCCGCCAAGGGCGGCCACCGCGGACCCGATGGGAGTGCTGGCAGCGGCGGCGGCACCGGAGGCTGAACATTCTCGCCCAGCACCACCACCGTCACTTGATCCAGATCAGACTAGCTTGCCGGCCGGTGACCCGGTCGCGCCGGTACGAATAGAAGCGTTGCGGCGCAGCCAGCGTGCACAGGTCGCCACCGTGCACCCGGGTGACGCCGTCGCGCGCCAGCATCAGGCGCGCCAGAGCCGGCATGTCGGCCAAGAATTTTACCGGTTGGTCAAGAAGCGGGCGAAAGGCGGCCAGGGTCGCCTGGTCCGGCATCGCGGCCAGGAAGGCGTCGCGCACGTCCGTGCCGACTTCGAACGCGTCCGGGCCGATGGCCGGCCCCATCCAGGCCGTGATCTCGCCGGCGCCGGCGTCCCGCATCGCCCGCACGGTCGCGCCGAGCACGCCGCCGGCCAGGCCGCGCCAGCCGGCGTGGGCCGCACCCACCACCTTGCCGTCGAGGTCGGCGAAGAGTACGGGCAGGCAGTCGGCCGTCATGATCGCGCATACCACGCCGGCGCGCGTGGCGAAGCTGGCATCGCCCGTGCGCACCGGCTGGTACGGGCCGACCATCGCCGCATCGACCACCTCGGCGCCGTGCACCTGCGCGATCCACGCCGGCTGGCCCGGGAGGAAAGCCTGCAGGCGTTCCCGGTTGGCGCGCACGGCCTGTGGATCGTCGCCGCAATGCAGGCCGAGGTTGAGGCCCCCGCCGCCCTTGCCGTCGCCGTACGCGCCCTGGCTGACGCCGCCGTCACGGGTGGTCGACAGCGCGCCGACGCGCGCCGGCAGGTCGGGCCAGTCCGGCCACACCAGGGCACTGCGCTCCATCATGCCTCGACGTCGTCGCTGTCGTTGTCCAGCAGCGGCTCGGCGATGCCGGCCCTGGCGATGAGCTCCGCGAAGTCGGCGGCCAGCGGCACGGTCCATTCGAGCTGCTCGCCGCTGCCCGGATGCACCAGGCCGAGGCGGCGCGCCTGCAGCGCCTGGCGGTGGAATACCGGCACCAGGTGCTGCTTGCCGTAGACCGAATCGCCCACCAGGGCGAAGCCCAGGTGCTGCATGTGCACGCGGATCTGGTGGGTGCGGCCGGTTTCGAGGCTGCAGCGCACCAGCGACACCGGACGGCGGTCGAGGTTGCCGGTGGCGATTCGCTTGTAGTGCGTGATGGCCGGCTTGGCAAAGGGGCTCGGCGATACCGCCATCTTGACCCGGTCCTTCGGGTGGCGGCCCATCGGCGCGTCGATCGTGCCGGACAGGTGCGGCGTGCCCCACACCAGTGCGAAGTATTCGCGCTTGACGCTGCGCGCCTGCAACTGGCGCACCAGGTCGGTCTGCGCGGCCAGGGTCTTGCCGACCACCATCAGGCCGCTGGTGTCCTTGTCGAGGCGGTGCACGATACCGGCGCGCGGCACGCCCACCAGCTGAGGGCAATGGTGCAGCAGGCCGTTGAGCAGCGTGCCGGACCAGTTGCCGGCGCCCGGGTGCACCACCAGCCCGGCCGGTTTGTTGATGACGAGGATGTCCTCGTCCTCGTACACGATGTCGAGGGCGATTGCCTCCGGCGTGAAGGCCGTGTCTTCCGGCGCGGCCTGCGGTTCGATGACCACGGTCTCGTCGCCGTAGGCGGTATCCTTGCCGCGCGCCGCCTTGCCGTCGACCTTGACGAAGCCTTCCTCGAACCACAGCTGCAGCCTGGCGCGCGAGAACTGGGGCACCAGGCCCGCGACCACCTTGTCGAGGCGCTGGCCGCAGGCATCGGGCGTCAGGTGCAGGGTGATCGGCGACGTGTCGGCGCCGGGCGCGGCGAGTTCGAGCCCGGCCTCGAGATCATCGTCGAGGTTCGCATCCAGGTCAGGGTCAAAGGGCATTTCCGCCGAATTCGGCGCAGGAGTTAATATCACGTGAGTCCCATCGGCTATAATCAGCCGTTCGTTGAATCTAGGTAAAACTTTCTTGCAAAGAGCTATGCAAAAAAAATTGTCTGTGTTGGTCGCCGCTTGCGCCCTCGTCGGTTTGTCTGCCTGCAGCATCCTGCCGGAACGGTCCGACGAAACCAAAAATTGGTCAGCGGAGAAATTATACGCTGAGGCGCGCGACGAGATGGCCGGCGGCCACTACGAAGCGGCCATCCGGCTGTTCCAGCGCCTGGAATCGAACTACCCGTTCGGCACCTATGCCGCGCAGGCGCAGATGGAAATTGCGTACGCCCATTACAAGGCCCAGGACCAGGCCGAGGCGCTGGCCGCCGTCGAGCGCTTCATCAAGCTGCACCCGAACCATCCGCAGGTCGACTACATGTACTACCTGCGCGGCCTGATCAACTTCAACGACCAACTGGGCTTCCTGAGCTTCATCTACGAACAGGACCCGACCGAACGCGACCCGAGAGCCACGCGTGAAGCCTTCGCCGCCTTCAAGGTGCTGGTCGATAAGTTCCCGAACAGTAAGTACGCGCCGGACTCGATCCAGCGCATGAGCTACCTGATCAACGCCATGGCGCAGTACGAAGTCCACGTGGCGAACTACTACTACCGCCGCGGCGCCTACCTGGCCGCGCTGAACCGCGCCCAGGCCGCAGTGCAGGAATACAGCGACGCGCCGGCGCGCGAGGAAGCGCTGTTCATCATGATGCGTTCCTACGACAAGCTCGGCATGCCGGTGCTGCGCGACGATACCCAGCGCGTGTTCACGCTGAACTACCCGAACAGCCGCTTCCTGAACCCGAACGCCGCGGGCGACGCCCCATGGTGGCGCTTCTGGTCGAAGAGCGGTCCGAAGCCGGCGCCGAAAGACGCCATCCAGTAAGAAGCCCGCCTGCCGGCGCAGCGTGCTGCGCCGGCGCAGGAAGCGCTCAGGCCTCCTGGCGGCGACGGAACACCCAGTTGCGCTCTCCCGATACGGCGGGGTCGAAGGCATAGCCGTCGACGTCGAATGCCTTGAGCTGCTCCGGATCCGTGAGTCCATGCTGTGCCGCGTAGCGTGCCATCAGGCCGCGGGCGCGCTTGGCGAAGAACGAGATGATCTTGTACTTGCCGCCCTTCCAGTCCTCGAACACCGGCGTGATCACCGGCGCGGCCAGGAGCTTCGGCTTGACCGACTTGAAGTATTCTTCCGACGCCAGGTTCACCAGTGCCGACGCTCCGGTCTCGTCGAGCTGGCGGTTCAGCGCATCGGTGATCGTCCTGTCCCAGAACGCATACAGGTTGCTGCCGCGCGGATTGGCCAGGCGCGTGCCCATCTCCAGGCGGTACGGGTGCATACGGTCGAGCGGACGCAGCAGGCCATATAGGCCCGACAGGATGCGCACGTGGCGCTGCGCGTAGTCGAGCGCCTGCGGGTCGAGCGAACGCGCATCCAGGCCGGCATAGACGTCGCCGTTGAAGGACATGAGGGCCTGGCGCGCCTCAAGATGGTCTTCGCTCCAGTGGGCATAGCGCGAGACGTTGAGCACCGACAGTGCGTCCGAAAGGTCCATCAGCTCGGCGATCTGGCCGGGAGAATATTGGCGCAGCACGGCGATCAGCTCGGCGGCATGGCCGATGAACTCCGGTGTGCTGTGGTGGCTGGTGGTGCTGGGGGATTCGAGGTCGAGGGATTTGGCGGGCGAGAGGACAATCAGCATCGGTTGCAACAGCTTTACTAGAAAAATTTCCTACATGATACCCGTTTCAAACAATCCCATCGTCATCGACACCAATGTCTGCCTCGACCTGTTCGTGTTCCGCGACCCGCGCTGGGCCGAACTGGTGGCGGCGCTGGAATCCGGCGAGACCGTGGCGGTGACCCGCGCCGATTGCCGGGACGAATACCTAGCGGTGCTGCGCTACCCGCACCTGCCGCTCGACGAGGCCGGCCGCCTGGAAGCGCAGGCGCGTTTCGATGCCCTGCTCCAGGTGGTGGCGCCCGATGCCCGGCACGTGCGCCTGCCGGTGTGCACCGACCGCGACGACCAGAAGTTCCTCGAGATTGCCCGCGACGCCGGCGCCGCCGTCCTCGTCACCAAGGACAAGGCCCTGCTCAAGCTGAACCGGCGCTGCATGCGCGAAGGCCTGTTCAAGATCATGTTGCCCGAGGCCTGGCTCAAGGCCCGCGCCGCCGCCGCGCTAGAATGACCACACCGTTTTACTTCGTACCATCATGACCACTCCCGAATTGCGCACCCGCCTGCCCCACGTCGGCACCACCGTCTTCACCCAGATGTCCCAGTTGGCCGTCGAACACGGCGCCGTCAACCTGGGCCAGGGCTTCCCCGACTTCGGCTGCGACCCCAGGCTGGTCGGCCTGGTGGACGAGGCCATGCGCGCAGGCCACAACCAGTACCCGCCCATGACCGGCGTGCCGGCCCTGCGCGAGGCGATCGCCGCCAAGATCGCGGCGCTGTACGGCCGCCGCTATGACGCGGCGGCCGAGATCACGGTTACCAGCGGCGCGTCGCAGGCGATCCAGTCGGCCATCCTCTGCAGCGTGCATCCGGGCGACGAGGTGATCGTCATCGAGCCGGCTTACGATTGCTACCTGCCCGCGATCGCACTGGCCGGCGGCGTGCCGGTACCGGTAGCGATGCACGTCGGCGAGCGCGGCTACAGCGTGCCATGGAACCGGGTGGGCGCCGCCGTCACGCCGCGCACGCGCATGATCATCGTGAATTCGCCGCACAACCCGACCGGCAGCATCCTGCGCGCCGCCGACCTGGAGCAGCTCGCCGCCATCGTCGCCGGCACCGATATCCTGATCTTGTCGGACGAGGTCTACGAGCACATGGTGTTCGACGGCGAGCAGCATGCCTCGGTGGCGCGACACCCGGTGCTGGCCGAGCGCGCCTTCGTGGTCTCGAGCTTCGGCAAGACCTACCACGTCACCGGCTGGAAAGTCGGCTACGTGGCGGCCCCCGCCGCCATGAGCGTGGAATTCCGCAAGGTCCACCAGTACAACGTGTTCACCGTGAACACACCGATGCAGCACGGGATTGCCGGCTACATGGCCGACCCGGCGCCATACCTGGAGCTTCCCGCCTTCTACCAAAAGAAGCGCGACCTGTTCCGCGCCGGCCTGGCCGGCTCGCGCTTCGAGCTGCTGCCGGCGGACGGAACCTACTTCCAGTGCGTGCGCTACAGCGCCATCTCGGACCTGCCGGAGGCGGAGTTCGCGAAGTGGCTGACGCGCGAGGCGAAGGTGGCGGCGATCCCGGTATCGGCCTTCTACAGCCGGCCGACCGAGTCGGGCATCGTGCGCTTCTGCTTTGCGAAGAAGGATGAGACGCTGCTGGCGGCACTGGAGAGCCTGCAGCGCCTGTGACCCGTGGCGCGGGCGGGTCCTCCCGCCCACGCTCTCGGATCGAGCGTGCGATAACCCGGCGCGGGCAGCCCGCGTACTTTCAACGCACCAGTTGCTTGAGCTTGCGCTCGACGAAGCCCTGCAGTTCCGGCGACAACGTCCCGCTGTCCAGCGCCTTCTGCAGCGCGCCGGCCGCTTCCGGGCCGCGCTTCTCGGCCTGCAGCGAAATGCCCAGGCCCATCCACCACACCCCGTTCTGCGGCGCCGTCCGCAGCGCCGCCTGGTAATGTTCGACCGCCTCGCGGTGGCGCCCCTCGTGCTGCAGCGCCCCGGCCAGGAAGGCGTGGTACTCCCCGTTCCCGGCCGCGTACGGCAAGGTGCGCAGCAGCGTATCGATCCCCGGGCTGCCGCGCTCGAGCTGCAGGCGCGCCAGCAGCATCGCCATTGCCGGCTGACGCGGGTCGAGCGCCAGCGCGGCGCCGAGCTGGCGTATCGCTTCCTCCGGACGCTTCGCCTCCATCAGCAGCGACACCAGGGTTTGGCGCGAGGCCTCGTGGCGCGGGTCGGACTTCAGGGCCGCCTGCAGGGTGGCCATGGCCTCGGTGACGCGGCCGTCTTCCAGGCTGGCCAGGGCGCGGCGATACGCATTCTCGGCGCGCTGCGCCGGGGTTTCCACCCGGCCTTCCTTCACGGGAAACGCCTTCGCGGGAGCAGGCGCGCGTTCGGCGCGCGGCGCTGCCGGCGCACGGGACGCCGTCGGCGCGCCAGGCCGGTCGGCCCTTGCCGCCTGTTTCGCCGCAGGCTTCGGTGCGGCTACGGCCTCGGCTTCGAACAGCGGGCCCTCCTGCATTGCAGCTGAGGGAAGCGCCGCAACCTGGGCTATATCCTCGCGTGGCGGCACCGGGATCTCGATCGCCACGACCGGTGCGGGTATCGAGGGCGCCGGCTGCACGGCGGCCGGGACGACTGGCGAGGCGATGGCCGCCCCACCTGCCGGCACGGAAGCCGCCACCCCGGCCGGGGCCTTGCCGAGCAGGTGCCAGCCGGCGGCGCCCAGCAGCGCGACCGTCGCGACCGCGCCGGCGACCACGGCCACGCGCCGCGACGGCAGGCTGCGCTCGGGCGGCGGCACCGGCCTGATGTCGGACGGTAGCGGGTCCGCGCCCGGCTGGCCGGCGCGGGCGTCCAGGTCCTGCAGCATCCGGTTGATGAGGCTCATCGTGCGAACACCCATGCCAGCCCGGCGGCCATCGATGCCGCCGCGGCGCCGCCTGCGAGCCAGGTCCGGATCCTGCGCTGCGCGCCGATGGTATCGAGCGCCGCGGTGGCCACATGGCTGCCCGCGACCTCGTGCCTGCCCTGGCCGTAGCTGAGCATCATGGCCTTGTGCGCCATGATGTTGACCAGGCGCGGCACGCCGCCGCTGGCCTTGTACAGGCCGCGGATGGCTGCCCGCGTGAACAGGCGCGCGCCGGTGAAGCCTGCCACGCGCAGGCGGTGCGCTACGTAGTAATCCAGGTCGTCGCGGCTGAGCGCGCCCAGGTGGTAGTGGAAAGTGATGCGCTGGGCCAGCTGGCGGATCGATTCCAGTTCCAGCTTGCGGTTCAGTTCCGGCTGGCCGAACAGCACGATCTGCAGCAGCTTGCGCTTCTCGGTTTCCAGGTTGGTCAGCAGGCGCAGCGCCTCCAGGCTCTCCACGGGGATGGCCTGGGCCTCGTCCAGGCACAGCACGACGCGCAGGCCCTGGCCGGCCAGCTCCAGCAGGCGCAGGTTGATCGCCTTGAGCAGCCGGTGCTGGTCGACATCCCGGTCCAGCGCGATTTCCAGCTCGTCGGCCAGCGCCAGCATCAGGGTGCGCGGCTCCAGGTAGGGATTCGGGATGTAGGCCGTGACGAAGCCCTCGCCCAGCGTGGACATGAACTTGCGGCACAACAGGGTTTTGCCGGTGCCGACTTCGCCGGTGATCTTGATGAAGCCCTCGCCGCTGCGCGCGGCCACCAGCAGCGTGTTCAACGCTTCCTGCGAGCGGGCGCTGCCGAAGAAGAAGCTGGTGTCCGGCGTGATCCCGAACGGCAGCTCGCGCAGGCCGAAGTGGGCTGCGTACATTACCTGCGCCCCCGCGGGTCGAGCTGCTCGATGCGCCGGCCGGCGTCGAGCAGGTCCTGGCTCCAGTCGTTGGCGCCTTCGACGATGGTCGGCTTGATCAAGACCACCAGCTCGCGCTTCTGGCTGACGCGCTTCTTGTTGCGCAGCAGCGCGCCCAGCACCGGCACCCGGTCCGCCCCCGGCAATTGGTCGACGTCGCCCGACGAGACCTGGCGCATCAGGCCGCCGATCGCGACCACCTGCCCGCTCTGGCCGCGCACGATGCTGTCCAGTTCCGAGGTCGCGGATGCCGCCAGCGGCAGGGTCAGGGTGCCCGCCGAACCGAGATCGACGTTCTTGTTGATGGTGGAGACCTGGCTCACCGATGGATGCACGTGCAGCAGGATGTTGCCCTTGTCGTCGATCTGCGGCGTGACATCCAGCACCACGCCCGAGAAGAACGGCTGCAGGGTCACGCTCGGGGTGACGGTGCTGCCGCTGTCGTTGGTGTTGATGGTGTTGGTCACGCCGGTGACGAAGAACTCGTCGGTGCCGATCTTGAGCACGGCCTTCTGGTTGTTCATCGCCGCCACGCGCGGGCTGGAGAGCACGTGCACCTGGCCCTGCGACTCCAGGAAGGAAATCAGGGCCGCGAAGTTATTGGTCTGGAACGCGAAACCGAACAGCGAGCCGGCCGCCGTCGCCGCGTTGGACAGCGAGAAGCCGGTGCTCGCGCTCAAGCCGCTCCCGTTGTCGATCGGGGCCGGCTGGCCGCCCTGCCAGGGCAGCGGCGCCAAATTGGCGCCCGGGGCGATCATGCCGCCCGAGACCCGGTTCGGGTGCGAGCTCCTGATCGAGGCGAACGAGGCCCAGTTGATGCCGCTCTGGAAGCTGTCGTTCAGCTCCACCTCGAGGATCTTCGCTTCCAGGATCACCTGGCGGTCCACCGCCAGCTGGGTCGCCTTGAGGTAGGCGTCGACGCTGCGCAGTTCGTCCGGCATGGCGCGGATCACCAGCACGCCCGACTGCGGGCTGATCACGACGCTGCGGCCGCCCTCCTTCGAGCCGACGATGGCTTCCAGCGCGGCCCTCAGCTCGCCCCAGAAGTCGTTCTCGGAGGTGGTCCGGATGTCGGTGCTGTCCAGTTGCACGTTGCCGCTGCCGTTCGGGTCCAGGCCGCGGTCGTTGTTCCCGGTGTTCTGGCCGCTGGCCAGGCTGGTGCCGTTGCGGTTGAGGTTGTTGCCGGCGTCGGCCACCGAGGTCGAGCTCACGCGCACGTTCGACATGCCGCGCCGCTTGGCGGTCAGGTAGTTCACCTGAAACATGCGGGTCTGGATGGTGAGCGGGCGGATCGTGATGCGGGTGCCGTCGATCTTGTAGTCGTAGCCGTACATCTCGCGGATCGCCTCGAGCGTCTCGGCGATGGTCACGTCCTTCAGGTTGGCGCTGATGCTGCCCGAGACGTCGGGATGGACCAGCATGTTGTAGCGGGTGCCGGCCACGATCGAGCGGAAGAACTGCTGCGCGGGCACGTTGTTGAAGGAGACGTTGAAGCGTTCCTCGAGCGCGGGCCGCGCCTTCGGCAGCTGGGTGGCGAGCGCGCTGGCCGAGGGCAGCAAGGCGTTGGCGACCGCCTCGTCCACCGCCGGGGCGGCCACCGGCCTGGCCTGGGCCTTGGCCATCTCCTTGCCGATCGCGTCGTAGGTTTCGTGCTGCGGCGCGGTCTGGCAACCGGACAGCAGGAGCGCGCCGGCAACGGCGCCCGACATCAGGGAGAGCTTGTTCATCATGGTCAGGGGCATCAGGCGATTCGTCATTGGGCCGCGCGCGTCATGCCGGCAACGGTGGCCGCCTGCGCGTCCAGGCGCAGCACCTGGCGTTCGCGTCCGCGCACCAGCTCGACTTCGGTCTCGGTCATGCGTGCAACCCGCGCACCACGGAAGCTCCCGCCCAGGCGCACGGTTTCGCCGTCGATCACGGCGATGTGGCGCCCGCCGGCGCGCGGCGAGACCAGGACCGACTGCAGCCGCGGCAGGCCGTCGGCGGCGCCCTCGGCGCGGCTGGCGTCGAGCGCGGCCGGTGGACGGGTCGGGTCCGCCAGGGCCTGGGCCCGGGCCGGAAGGGTTGCCAGGAGGCCGGCCAGCATGACCGCAAACAGCGGGCCGGCCAGCATTGTCAGGGGCAAGGTCAGGGGCAAGGTCAGGGGCAATCTCAAGGGCAAATTCAGGGTTTTCACAGCTTCATCCATTTCCGGTCCAGACTCAGGGTATGCAGCGTCAGCGTCAACCGGGAGGCCGGATACTCCTCCACCTCGAGCTGGGCCCGGCCCCAGAACAGCCGGGTCGGCATCGACTCGAGCGCGCTCATGTAATCGACCATGTCGAGATAATTCCCGCGCACCGTCACTTCGACGCCGTGGCGGTACAGCAGCCCGGTGCCGGCCTTGAGCGCGCCGGCCGTGCCTTCCTGCGCCGCATCGACCAGCCGCGCCGCGCCGGCCGCGTCTTCCCGCAGCGGCCCGGCAGGGGTGACAGCCGCGGCGACAGGCGCCGGCGGCGTGCCCGGCGAGCTCAGGGCCTCGACCGGCAGCGTGCGCATCGACACCAGCTTCAGGCGCGCGTTCGCGCGCAGGATGGTGTCGATGAGCGGGGCCATCTGTTCGGGCGGGACCAGGCCGTGCTCCATCGCCAGCAGCGCCTCGCCCAGGGCGGCTGTTTCCTGCCTGATGGCTTCCAGTTTCTGGCGCGCCGGCGCGTCCGGGTCGACCTGGTAGGCCTGGACCTTGGCGGTGATCTCGCCGTCCAGTCCCATCAGGTTGTTGCGCTGCTGGCTGATCTGCTCGCGCAGCAGGTCCTGCTCGCGGTAGATCGGGCCCAGCACCATGCTGTGGCCGACGAACACGATCACCGCGGCGGCAGCGGCGAACAGCAGGCCGCGCTCGCGCAGGGTGAGCGCGTCGACGCGCGCCGCCAGGGCCAGGATGCGCCCCTTCATTTGCGCGCCTCCTCGGGCACGGACTGCAGGCTGAATTCGACGTACGGGGCGCTCGCCTGCGCGCCGCTGCCGCTCCCGGCCGGCGCCGCGGCCTGGCTGATCGACAGGCTGGCAAAGGACTTACCCTGCATCAGGGGCTCCTGGGTCAGGCGGCGCAGGTAGCCGGGTACCGTGGCCGGGTCGGTGGTGCGGCCGCGGATGCCGATGTCCTTGCCGGCGCCGGACACGGACACGCCGGTCAGCCACAGGCCGGGCGCGCTCTGGCGCGCCAGGGCCTTGAAGTAGCCCGCGTAGCCGCTGGTATCGCCCAGCTCGCCGCGCTCGATCACGCGCGCGATGTTGCGCAGCGCCGCCTGCTGGGCTTGCGCCTCGGCGATCTCGGCGTCAAGCCCCAGGTCCTTCTGGCGCGGCGCGAACTCCGCATTGACGCCGGCAAGCCGCGCCTGCTTCTGCTCCAGGCGCGCCGCGCCGGCCCTGGCTTCGGCCTCCAGGTGCGCGGTCTGCACCTTGCCGTAGCTGGCCAGCGCGGCCAGGCCGCCCACCAGCACGGCTAGCGACAATGCCATGGTCCCCGCGGACAGGACTTTTTTTTGCGGCTGGAACAGCGGGTTGAACAGGTTGATCTGCTGGCTCATGCCTCCTCCTCCTCGCGCAGGGCGGCGCCGAGCGCGATGAAGAAGCGCTGCTGCATGGCCGCGTCGAGCAGTCCCGGTACGCGGCTCAGGTCGAACAGCGCGCCCAGGTCGAGGGTTTCGACCGGCGTATACAGGTTGCTCGACAGGTAGTCGTCCAGGCCGCTCACGGGCGACGGACCGAGGACCAGCTTGGCGATGCTGATGAAGGAATACTGGCGTTCGAAGTTGTCGAGCGAGCGCTGGAGTTCCAGGGTGATGCGGTCGAAGCTGGCATGCCTGCGCTCGTGGTCCGGGTCGAGCAGCTGGTCGAGGGGAAGGTCGATGCGGCGCGAGAGGTACAGCTCGCCGCGGTAGGTGACGGTCAGCAGGCCGCCTTCCTGGCCGAACGAGAGCATGGCCACGCCGCGGCTCTCGGGGGCGACCAGGGCCGAGATGTTCCGTTGGGCCATTTCAGGAATATCGATGACGCTGAGCCCGACCTTCGCATCGAGGAACAGTTGCTGGCGCGGCTGGATGACGCTGTTGCGCGCGGCCACCACGAACACCGACTGCTGGGCGCGCATCTGGACGGTGGCGTCGACTGGAATGTCGAGCACGTCGACGGTCGCTTCGGTGACCGGGAAATCCAGGATGTCCTTCAGGCGCCAGCGCACCGCGGTCTTCATCTCCTCGCGCGGCACGTTCGGCGCCTCGAGGTTGATCAACTGGTAATCGCCCGCCGCTAGCAGGGTCGCGCAGCGGTAGGCGCCGGCGTTCGCTTCGCGCGCGGCCTTTTCCAGCAGGGCGGCGCCTGGCTGGCCCGGCAGGAAGTGGGCGAAGCGCACCATCGGCATCCCGTCGGCGACGCGCTTGATGCTGGTGGCCGCCATCCCATCCTTCTGGACGGCGATGGCCAGCCAGCCATCTTTTTTCTTGACTCTCTTAAAAAAACGCATGCAAGCGGTGATCGCGGAAATGATTTCAGTACGGCAAAGACTTGATTATATTCAAGCCGCGCCAAAACCGATCACAAAAAGTCGCTTTTCCCCGAAAACAATGCGCTTTTAGGCTCCTTTGCCACGATTCCGTTGTCAATACATCTCGCGGATGTAGATGACCGGGCTGTTGAACTGGCCGAAGCTGGCGCGTCCGATGGTGCTCGGCAGGTATTCGTACCCATTGACGAACAGGTCGACGCTGCCGTTCCGGTCCACCGGCGCCAGCACGAGGCTTGCCCGGCCGGCCGCCAGCGCCGGTAACCTGACCGTGCCGGTATTCGTCGCGGCGCCGGCAAGCTTGATGCCGGGATAACAGCTGGAATCGGTGGCGGACACGCGCAAGCCCCGGCGGCAGCCTGAGAACTCCACCCCCCCCACGGGCGCCTCGGTCACCGCCGCCAGGTGGTTGTTCTCCCAGGCCAGGCCGCTCCAGAACTGCGCGTGCAGCGGCACCGGCGTTTTCGACAAGGCGCCGCCGATCACGTTCCCCACCATCAGGCGGCCGTTGACGACCATGATGCCGCCCTCGGCGCCGTTGCGGGAACTGATCTCGCGCGCCTCCTGGCCGCCTGCCGTCCTGCGCAGCTCTTTCGCAACGGCGCGCACATGCACGGCCGTCGGCGCCGTCCAGCCACGCGTGCCCGCCCTGGCATCCCAGGGGACCGGCAGCTGGAACGCGACCAGGCGGTCGGTCGCCTGGTCGGGAACCTGCTGGGTGGCCTGCGCGGGCTGCTTGTCGACCAGTGGGCCAAGCACGTTCCCGGCTTCGCCGGGAGCACTGACGGCGCTCAGGGCGATGTCGCGCACGAAGGGGAACCGGTAGCGTTTCAGCGGGCTGCCATTACGGCCGTAGGGGACGACCGTGACGTCGAATGCCTGGCCGGAGAAAGTCGCCCTCGAGATCGGGTGCGGCGCCTGTGCCGGGCAGTTCATGCGTTTCAGGCAGGCGAAGTTCTGCGCCGCGTCGGTCTTGAAGTAAGCCGGATAGAAGCGGCCGACGTCGACATAATGGCTGTCCGTGCCGCCGATCTGGGTCGCTTTTCCGGTCTCGGGATCGATGGCGCCCAGGTAGCCCTTCACGACCGGTGCGAGGCTGGCGATGCCGGCCTCGTTCCAGGCATAGGTCCGGGCGACTTCCCCCGGTCCGGCCGCGTCCCACTCGCCCAGCTGTTGCAGCAACTCCTGGTCCAGCTCGCTGCCGCGCACGAGCAGGCCGAGCCGGCCGGACAGTGCATGGGCGCCGGTCTCCCTGCCGAAGTTCGGCAGCGCAACGCTCGGGTCGACCCCATAGGCGGAGACGACCGCGAGGAAGGGCTCGCCCGCCTCGGCAAAGGCCGGGTCCGTCAGGGCGATCGAGCCGGGATTCGGCGTGAACACATTGCCCGGATCGGGGCGCAGGTAGCGCGCCCGCAGCGACTTGGGAATCGAGGCGAAGCTCGCCTTGGAGACGTTGCCGGCGCTGTCGCGCATGCGCAGGGTGACGATGCCGGCATCCGGATAGTAGAACTCGGCCGCCCTGGAAACCTGGTTGGCGGCGAAATCCAGCTTTGCCTCCGCGCCCCCGGTCGCACTGGCCGCGGTGTCGTTCGGCACGCAGGTATCGAGCGCCGCGCCGGCATAGCTGGCTCTGGTTCCGGCCGTCCGGCCCGGGTTATTGCACTCGAGGCTGAAGCGCACCGTGTGGCTCGTCGCCTGCGTGGTGCTGACCGGCTTGGCCACGCCGGCCACCGCATGGGTGACGTAGATCGTGGGTTTGCTGCCGGCGATGACCGGACCCGTAAACAGTGCGCAACCGGTCCCGGAAGACTTGATGACGGTGTCGGCCAGGCACGGACCGACCGTCAGCGCGAAGGGTTCCAGGCTCGGCAGCGGTTTGCCGGCGTCGCTTTCGACCGTCGAGCTGTTGTTGTCCGGATTGCCGTCGGCGGTGCCGGTTACCACGGCCGTGTTCGTGATCTTCCCTTCGCCCGTGATCCGCGCCTTGACCTGCACGCTGGCCGTGGCCCCGGCCGCCAGTTCCTTGTCGTAGCTGCAGGAGACGGTGCGCTCGGCCAGCTTGCAGGTCCAGTCGGTGCCGCCCGCCGACACATAGGTCAGGGCGGCCGGCAGTTCGTCCTTGACCACGACCTTGCTGTCGCCGCGCGCGCCGTAGTTGGTCACGGCCAGGGTATAGGTGATCTCGTTGCCGGGCTTGAACTCTCCCGATTGGGTTTTCTTGATGCCCAGGTCGGCAGGCTTGGACGGCAGCGCCGCGATCGCCGTCCCGAGCAGCACACGGTCGTTGGCGGTGGTGAAGACCGCCCTGGCCTGCGCGGGGGACGCCGGCGGACGGGCCAGGTTGACGATATCGAAGTCGATGCCGGCCGAGTTCTCGTCCGAATTGGCGCCGCTCTTGGAGTTGAACGCGTTGTCCTTCTGGATGAAGGGCTCGTCGCGCAGCAGCTCGCCGCCAAAGCTGACATGGTCGCCCTTCTGCTGGCCGGTCTTGTCGCCTTCCCAGACGATGTAGCCGAACCGGCCGGCGCCGGTGTTGTTCGCAGGCGGCGTGTAGTGCGACATATCCACCGTCACGGAACTGTTCTTGATGGCCTGCAGGCCTTCATACACGTTGACGGTACGGTAGCGCTCGGACGCGTGGGAGTACACCACCACCAGCGCGAACCCGGCCACCATCGCGTTTTCCTTCTGCTTGTTCGAGCAGTAGATGTCGGCGGTCGACACGCTCAGGCCGCCGAAGGTGAACGCGGTCTTGCCCTGGACCAGGGATGTGACGTCCGCGGCGGCGGCGAAATACGTCAGGCCGTCGATCGACGAGCTATAACGGCGCTCGGGCGGCGCCGTGACCGTCGTATTGTTGAGCAGTACCGAGGGGTCGATTGCGCCGGTGCCGGCCCAGTACAGAATCGCGGACAGGACGTTGGCGCCGGCGGGCAGCTTGATGCCGGCCTGCGCGCTGGCATCGAGGTCGCAGGCCTTGGACCCGCCGCTTTTGCTCTGCAGGCTGGCCTGGGTACCCGCGAAATTGATGTTGCCCTCGAAGGACTTGGCCAGGGCCAGCGACTGGGCCGCCGCCGGGGTAGCCGAGGCAGCGGCGAGGACGCCGGCGCACAGGGCCGCGCGGGTGAAGTTCAGCACGGTGTTCATATCTCTACCTCGAGCCTGCGTTGTACATAATCGGGACGGTTGGTGGCCTTGCCGTCGCATGCGCCGTTGACCGGCTGGTTACAGGCCACCGCGGCGATCCGCCAGCGCATCAGCGGATCGCCGTCGGCATCTTTCAACGAGTCGATCGGCCTGCAGCTCACGGTCACGCGAAAGCTTCCCAGCACGCTGGTGTCCGGAAAGCCGAAGGAATTGGTCGCCGCGCAGCGCCCCTGGCGCAGCTGTTCGTACAGGCCCCATTCGATTCCGGCCCGCGCCGCCTGGTAGGCCTTGGCGCCCTCGACATCCAGGCTGGAGCTGGCCTGCTGCGAGGTGAACAGGGTCACGGAGGCGACGCCGAGGCCGGCCAGCACGACCAGCAGAAAGATCGCGGTGACCAGGCCGACGCCGGCCTGGCGCGCACGGCTTGCAAGGGGCGCAGGACGGGCGATGCGCTTCATGGCGTGTTGTCCACGTGGACCTGGTTGACCAGGCGGATCCGGGAATCGCGGTCGTTGGCCAGCTGCAGCGCAAGGTTCATGATCACCAGCGCGCTGCGGCGGGTGATGTCGCTGCCGTAACGGAAGATCTGGCCGCACGCGGCGACATGCGTGGCGATGACGGCGCGCCGCGGCGCACCTTGCGGCGGCAGGTTCTGGCCGGCGGCGATCGGATAATCCCAGTAGCGCGCCAGCACGTTGCTGCCGTCGGGCGCCGTCTCGCAGGCATAGCTAACGGGGCCGGTCACGACCTGGAAGCGGTTGCTGGGCGAACGCATCGTCGTGGTTTGCCGGGCGAACGGGTTGCTCTCCATCGTGATGACCGGGTTGTCGGCGGAACTCTCGTCGACGTCGACGACCATGGCGATGTTGTTGTCGATGCCATTGCGCCTGTATTCGTAGGCATCCGAGGGCGAAGCCCCGCCGCCGAGGTTGTAGACGACGATGAAGTCGCCCCGTTCGATGCGGCGCATGGTGCCGCCGACCGCGGTGAATCGATGTTCGTTCTCGTTGTCGAAATCGAGGACCGGAAAGCCCTCGACGTCGTCGTCGAGGGTCAGGTAGCGTCCGCCGGTCCTGGTCAGCAGGAACTCGACCGCGCTGCCGTCGTCGCTCACGCGCACGCTGTTGGGCAGCGCCAGGCGCAGGTCGCGCGCCATGCGGCGCAGCGCCAGGTCGGCCTCGTCGCTGGCGGCCGCGCGCGCAGCCGTGTCGGCATAGCCCTGCACCGGCGCGCGGATGAACACGGCGACGATCGCGCCGATGATGCCGACGATGACGATCACCAGGATCGCCTCGATCAGCGTGAAGCCGCGTGCGCGGGCGCTCAGGGGTTGCGGGGAATTCATCAGCGGCGCACTCACAGGAAGTTCGGCGCGTAGCGCGTGCGGTAGCCGTCGAGCACGATCGCCTCGCTCCCGTAGCGCACTTCGACCCGGATGCGCAGCACGTCGACGTCGGCCGACGTGGCGTCCGCAAGCGGGATGCCGCCGATCGACTCGGGCGTGACCGTCACGGTGGCGGCATAGCCCGCGACATTCATGGGTTCCCCATTGGCGTCCAGCAGCTGCCCGTCGGCGCCGTTGAAGCGGCTCTCGGCCCTGCCCGCGGCGCTGACGTAGTCGTTGATGTTGTCGAAGGGACGGGAACCGCCCGGTTCGGGACCCCAGTTCTCCGGGACGTCGCAGTCTGCGCTGCCCGTCACGTCCTCGTCGCCGGCCCGGGCCGCGCTCGGATCGCAGAAGGTGAACTTGGCCAGCTGGACTTCCTCGAGCAGGCCTTCGGCGATCATCAGTGCCTGCTTGTGGCGCAGCGGATCGGCACTGCCCTTGGTGGTGAGGTTCAGCACCCCGATGACGGCGGCCAGGGCCACGCCGACGATCATGATAAACATGATCATCTCGATCAGGGTCAGGCCGGCCTGGCCCCGGCTGAAGGCCGGCTTAGCGGACATAGCCGGTCTCCGGCGTCACCGACACGGTGCGCGATTCGCCCGCGCTGGCGATGGTCAGCACGAGGCCGTCGAAACTGCCGCCTGTCGTGGCAGGACGCCCGAGGCCGTCGAAGCTGAATGCGCTCATCGGGACCGAGCGGGACAGTTGCACGCCCTCGGGCCGGGCGATGCAGTACCAGCCGCCGAACCGGCAATGGGTATCGGAAGATGGCCCGCCGATGCTGTTGCCGGGGGTAGGCACCAGGCTGACCGGCGCGCAATCGACCCGCGGCGCGTCATAGCACAGGGCGATGCGCTTGTCGTCGAGCATGACGTATACCGGGGCATTGCGCGCGATGGCCGTCTTCTGGGCGTAGCGCAGCAGCGCACTGGTTTGGTCGGCGAAGGCCGCGGCGTCGAAGCCGCGGCGGTCGAAGAAGCGGCTGGCGGCGAAGGCCGAGAGGATGCCGACGAGGACGATCACGATGATCAGTTCGACCATCGTGAAGCCACCCTGGCGGCCCTTCTTCATTTGACCGGACATGGAATGTGCGATGACTGCCAAGATGGAGGCGGCGCCAGTCTGGCCTCAACGATACTTAGTTGCAGTTCTCCGACTTGTCGGTGATCGACGGCGCTTTGTTGGCCTCGGTCGGGGCCTTGTAGGTCACGAAGCATACGCCTTTGTTGCTTTCCGAAACGCCTTTCGGACGAACCGTCAGCGAAGCGTCGTCATAGCTGAAATCGTAGTCATTCGCGCCGAGGCCGGCCACTGCGGCGAACTGGTCAGCAGTTGCTTTGGTGTTTGCTTGCGGATAACCGTGAACCATCGTCACGGGCAGACCTTCCATGTCGATGGCAGCATCCGGCTTGTTGGTGATCAAGGATTTCGCATGCGTCATCGCGGAAGCGGATGCGATCGCGCCCTTCGCGGCCTTCAGGCTGGCGGCGCGTGCATCGCCGCCGAGGTCCGCAAACTTCGGCAGCGCGGTCGCAGCCAGGATGCCCAGGATGACGATCACGACGATCAGCTCGATCAGGGTAAAGCCGCCCTGCGCGCCCTTGTTGGAAAATTTGTTCATATGGTTCTCTCCGTGGAAGTGGTGCGGATCGTGCCGCGGTCTTAATGTTGATGGCCCGTGGCCTCGACTTCGTCGATGACCAGTGCGCCGTGGATCCCGCTCCGACCGCTACCGCCGACCGGATGAGATGAACTGGACAATTTTACCTTGAATTTGAGCAAGTTTGATGTCCCAGAAGCAAAACTGTCGTTACTTAGCAAATAGTTGACCGTCCTGTCGGTCCGGTCGAAGAACCACGCGCCCCGGCGCAGGCTCGCCATGTCCGGCGAATAGTATTCGCCGAGGTAGTTCGGCGGCAGCCTGCCGAGCCAGGTCATCGGGTTCTCTTCCGTCAACGCGAGCACGGCATCGTGGCTGCCCAGCGTGCCGAGCTGCACCGCGCGCGCCACCAGCGCCGTGCGCAGGGCCCCGACCACGTGGTAGGCGGCGGTGCGCTCGGACTGCGCGCGCCAGGCAAGCAGGTGGCCCAGCAGCGCGCCCGCCAGCAGCGCCACGATGGCGGCGCAGACCGCGAACTCGAAGCGGCTTGCCCCGCGCTGACGGCCCGGCCTCATCATTTGCCTCCGTGCAGGGCCGCCCGGCCCAGGTCCCAGATCGGCAGGAAGATGCCCAGCGCCAGGATCAGCACCATCACGCCCAGGAAGGTGATCAGGATCGGCTCGATCTGGCTCGACAGGGTCTTGAGTTCGTAGTCGACCTCGCGCTCGTACATCTGCGCGATCTCGTCCATCAGGTCGTCGAGCGAACCGGACTCCTCGCCCACCGCGATCATCTGCAGCACGATCGGGGTGAACACGTTGGCGGCCGTGGACGTGCGCAGGATGCTCTCGCCGCGCTCGACGCCGTCGCGCATCTGCTCGATGCGCGCGCTCAGGTAGGCGTTGTCGGCCGTCTGCGCAACCACCGTCAGGGCCTGCACGATCGGCACCCCGCTGCGGGTCGAGAGCGCGAAACTGCGGGCGAAGCGCGCCATGGTCGCCTTGTGGATGATCTTGCCCGCGATCGGCAGGCGCAGCTTGTGCTTGTCCCAGGCCATCCGTCCCTTGGGCGTGGCGACCCAGGAGCGCAAGCCGAACACGGCGCCCGCCATCATGGCCGCCAGGGCCGGCCAGTAGGCGACCGTGAAATCCGAGGTCGCAAGCAGGATCCGCGTCATCAGCGGCAGCTCGGCATTGAAGGACTTGAACACCGACGCGAACTGCGGAATCACGAACATGTTCACGATCACCATCGCGATCACCATCGCGATCACGACGAAGGTCGGGTAGCGCAGCGCGGTCTTGACGCGCTCGCGCATGTCGCGGTCGAATTCGAGGTGGTCGAACAGGCGCAGGAACACTTCCTCCAGGCGGCCCGTCATCTCCCCCACCCGCACCATCGACAGGTAGAACGGCGTGAACACGGCCGGGTGGCGCGCCATCGCCACCGACAGCTCGCGGCCCGAGTCGAGCGACTCGCGCAAGTCCTTGACCACCTTGCCGAACGACTTGTTGATGGCGGATTCCTGCAGGCCCGCCAGCCCGCGCATGATCGGCACGCCCGACTTGAGCAGGGTGTAGAGCTGGCGGCTGAACAGCTGCACGTCCATCGACGTGATCTTCTTCTCGGTCAGGCGCGCCCACAGCCCTTCCCCGCCCTCGTTCGAGCCGGGGCCCTTGCGGCTGGGGTGGATTTCGATCGGCGTGGCCCCGCTGCCGAACAGCTGGTCGGCGACGGCGCCGCTGTCGGCGCCTTCGAGGATGCCCTGCAGCAGTTCGCCGCGGGCGTTCCTGGCCTTGTAGGCGAAGTACGGCATCAGTCGTCGAGCTGGTTACTGATGCGCATCGCTTCGGCGATGGTCGTGCGGCCCTGCACCGCCAGGCTCACGCCATGGCGGCGCAGCGTCTCGCCTTCCATCTCGGCATGCGCCACCTTGAGGAAATGGCCCGGGTCCGGGTGGTTGACGGCTTCGGTCACGGCGCGCGTCATCTCCAGCAGTTCGTAGACGCCGGTACGGCCGCGGAACCCCGTGCCGTTGCAGTGCGAGCAGCCTTTCCCGTGGAAGAACTGGGTCGACACGGCGCGCTCGCCCAGCTCCTGGAGCACCCAGGTCAGCTCGGCCGGTGTCGGCCGGTAGGGCGTGGTGCAGCTCTCGCAGATCACGCGCACCAGGCGCTGGGCCAGCACGGCCTGCAGCGAGCCGCCTACCATGTAGCGCGGCACGCCCATGTCCATCAGGCGCAGCGGGGTCGAGGCGGCGGAATTGGTGTGCAGGGTCGACAGCACCAGGTGGCCGGTCATGGCGGCGCGCAGGCCGATCTGGGCGGTTTCCTGGTCGCGCATCTCGCCCACCAGCACGATGTCCGGGTCCTGGCGCAGCGCCGAGCGCAGCACGCGGGCGAACGACAGGTCGATCTTGTCGTTGACCTGCACCTGGTTCACGCCCTTGAGTCGGTATTCGACCGGGTCTTCCACCGTGATCAGCTTCTTCTCCACCGAATTCAGTTCGGCCAGGGCGCTGTACAGGGTGGTGGTCTTGCCGCTGCCGGTCGGCCCGGTCACCAGCACCAGGCCGTTGGGGCGCTGCACCAGCGCGCGGAAGCGCTCCACCAAGCGCGCCGGCATGCCGATCGCGTCCAGCCGCAGCGTGGTGCCGCCCTGGTTCAGCAGACGCATGACCACCGACTCGCCATATTGCGTCGGCATGGTCGAGATACGCACGTCGATGCGCTGGTTGCGCACCTTCACCGCGAAGCGGCCGTCCTGCGGCAGGCGTTTTTCCGAGATGTCGAGGTCGGCCATGAGCTTCAGGCGCAGCGCCAGCGGCGTGGCCACCTTGATGTCGGCTTCGGTCTGCAGGTGCAGCACGCCGTCGATGCGGAAGCGGATCTGCAGGCGGCCGTCCTGCGGTTCGATGTGGATGTCGGAGGCGCGCACCTGGGCCGCGTCGTCGAACACCGACTGCAGCAGCTTGACGATCGGCGCCTCTTCCAGGCCCGGATTGGCGGCCAGGGCGCCGAAGTCGATCGAGGTGTCGCCCAGGTCCTGTTCGACCTCGCGCGCGAAGTCGGTGATCTGGTCGGTGCGGCGGTAGATGCGGTCGATCGCGGCCAGCACTTCGGTCTCGTTGACGACCGCCAGCTCCACGCCCTTTCTCAACAGGCGCGCGATCTCGTCATAGGCGAACAGGTCGGTCGGGTCGGACACGCCCACCAGCATGGTTTCGCGGCGGTCTTCCAGCACCAGCGCGCGGAAGCGCCGCGCCGCCGTTTCCGGCAACAGGCGCACCAGCTCGGCGTTGATGTTGTAGAACTTGAGGTTGATGTAGGGGATGTTGAGCTGGCGTGCCAGTGCGCCCGAGATCTGCTCCTCGGTGACGAATCCGCTTTCGACGAACACGCGGCCCAGCTTGCGCCCGGTGCGCTTCTGGTCCGCCAGCGCCTGGTTCAGCTGGTCTTCCGACAGCAGCTTTTGCTGGATCAGCACTTCGCCGAGGCGAATTTTTTCCGGCCTTGCCATGAACATCCCTTGTAGTTATATCTTGCAACGAACATTTTATGTCAGAACCAAAGAAAATTGATCTGTGGAATTACATGGCGAGAGACAACTGTGGCCGTTTCGCCTCGCGCGCGAGCTTCGCGTGTAAGATCGCCAACACGACACAAGGAGACCGCATGCCCGAACCCGACACCCGCCCCCGGCGCCGTCGCATCTACCTGATGCGCCATGGCAGCGTGACCTACTTCGACGACAGCGGCAGGCCCTACCTGCCCGAGACCGTGCCCCTCAACGAGGCCGGGCAGGCGCAGGCCGACGCCGCGGGCCGCGCCTTTTACGATGCCGGCGTACGCTTCGACCGCGTCATCGTGTCCGGCCTGCCGCGCACCGTCGAGACGGCGCTACGGGTATTGGCTGCCAGCGGCCAGGCGTCCGAACCCGCGCTCGTTCCCGAAACCTGGCCGGAACTGCACGAAATCCGCGGCGGGCGCCTGTCCGCCATTCCCACCCACGCATTGCGGCGCGCCTTCACCGGCGCCTTCGAAGGCCTGGTGGACGAGGAGCAGCGCTTCCTGGGCGGCGAATCGGTCGGCGAGATGATGGACAGGGTCCACCCGGCCATCGACCGGCTGCGCGCCCAGCCGGAGTGGGACACGGTGCTGCTGGTCCTGCACGGCGGCGTGAACTGCGCGATCCTGTCGCTTGCCCTCACCGGCCAGCGCCTGTTCCTGGGCGGCCTGGCCCAGGCGGCCGGCTGCATCAACGCGCTCGACGTCGGCGAGGACCCGGCCGACTGGGTGGTCCGCTTCGTCAACCATGTGCCGCCACAGCCATTGCAGCCGGGCGCGCGCACCACGACGATGGAGCAGTTGTTCGAGCAATACCGCAAGGGCCGCTGAACTTTCGGCCAGAAATAGCACGCCCGTACATTTACCTGGCGGTTCAGGCTAGAATGAAGAACAACCGACAATCATGGAGACGCGATGTACGAGGAGATGATGGGCACCAAGCCGGTGTCCGAACGCCAGAAATTCGACGTCGAGGCCCTGGGCGCCTGGCTGGCGGCGAACGTGGATGGCTTTCCCGCAGGCCCCCTGCTGGTCGAGCAGTTCAGGGGCGGCCAGTCGAACCCCACTTTCAAGGTCAGCGCCGACGGCAGGCACTACGTGCTGCGCACCAAGCCCGGCCCCGCCGCCAGGCTGTTGCCCTCGGCCCACGCCATCGACCGCGAGTACCGCGTGATGAACGCGCTGCACGGGGCCGGCTTCCCGGTGCCGCGCCAGCTGGCCCTGTGCCTGGACGAAGCGGTGATCGGCCGCGCCTTCTTCCTGATGGAGTTCGTCGAAGGCCGGGTGCTGTGGGACCAGTCGCTGCCCGGCATGAGCGTCGACGAGCGCGCCGCCATCTACGACGAGCAGAACCGCGTCATCGCCCAGCTCCACACGGCGGACTACGCCGCCCTCGGGCTGGGCGACTACGGCAAGCCCGGCAATTATTTCGCGCGCCAGATCGAGCGCTGGACGAAGCAGTACCAGGCATCGAGCACCGAGCCGATCGAAGCCATGGACCGCCTGATCGACTGGCTGCCGCAGCACATCCCGCCGGGCGACGACACCGCCATCGTGCATGGCGACTACCGTCTCGACAACATGATCTTCCACCCCACCGAGCCGCGCATCCTGGCCGTGCTCGACTGGGAACTGTCGACGCTGGGCCACCCCTTCGCCGACTTCTCCTATCACTGCATGAGCTGGCACATCCCGCCGGGACGTTTCCGCGGCATCGCGGGCCTGGACCTGCAAGCCCTCGGCATCCCGACGATGGAACAGTACGTGGCGCGCTACTGCGAGCGCACCGGAAAAACCATCCGTACCGAGGACTTCGACTTCTACCTGGCCTACAACATGTTCCGCCTGGCCGGGATCATGCAGGGCATCATGAAGCGCTACGTGGACGGCACCGCTTCCAGTGCACAGGCCCTGGAGAACGGCAAGGCGGCACGGCCAATGGCCGAGATGGCCTGGGCTTTCGCTTCGCGCAGCCGCGGCTGAAGCATCAACGAGGACAAGGACACCACATGGATTTCGCCTATTCGGAGCGCTGCAAGGAGCTGCAGGCGCGCCTGCTCGCCTTCATGGATGAACACATCTACCCCAACGAACGCGCCTACGGCGAGGAGATCGCCGCCAATGCGCGCGACAAGGGCACGCGCTGGCTGCCGCTGGCGCTCATCGAACGGCTCAAGCCGCTCGCGCGCGAAGCCGGCCTCTGGAACCTGTTCCTGCCGAGATCGGCGCGCGCGCCGGAAGGCCTGTCGAACCTCGACTACGCCCCGCTGTGCGAGATCATGGGCCGCGTGCCCTGGGCGCCCGAAGTCTTCAACTGTTCGGCGCCGGACACCGGGAACATGGAAACGCTGGAGCGCTACGCATCGGAGGACATCAAGCGCCAATGGCTGGAGCCGCTGCTGCGCGGCGAGATCCGCTCGGCATTCGCCATGACCGAGCCGGATGTCGCGTCGTCCGATGCGACCAACATCGCCACCCGTATCGAGCGCGTGGGAGGCGACTACGTGATCAACGGCCACAAATGGTGGATCTCCGGTGCCGGCGATCCGCGCTGCAAGGTCTTCATCGTGATGGGCAAGACCGACCCGCAGGCGGCCCGCCACCAGCAGCAGTCGATGATCGTGGTGCCGGCCGACGCGCCGGGCATCACCATCGTGCGTCCGCTGCCGGTGTTCGGCTACGACGACGCCCCGCACGGGCACTGCGAAATCCTGTTCGAGAACGTGCGCGTGCCGGCCTCGAACATGCTGCTGGGCGAAGGCCGCGGCTTCGAGATTGCCCAGGGCCGCCTGGGGCCGGGCCGCATCCACCACTGCATGCGCGCCATCGGCGTGGCCGAACGTGCACTGGAACTGATGTGCAGGCGGCTGGACAGCCGGGTCGCGTTCGGGCGCAAGATCTCCGAGCAGGGCGTCTGGCGCGAGCGCATCGCCGAGTCGCGCATCCGCATCGACACCGCACGCCTGCTGACGCTCAAGGCCGCCTGGATGATGGATACAGTGGGCAACAAGCACGCGCAGGCCGAGATCGCGATGATCAAGGTACTGGCGCCGACCGTGGCGCAGGACGTGCTGGACTGGGCGATCCAGGCGCACGGCGCGGCCGGCGTATCGGAGGAGTTCCCGCTGGCCTGGCAGTGGGCCGGGAACCGCGCGCTGCGCCTGGCCGACGGGCCGGACGAGGTACACCGCAATGCGATTGCGAAGCTGGAACTGGCGAAGTACGCCAGGCGGGAAGCGTGAGCTCCAGCCGCGCCTCCGGGGTCGTCGATTCGTAGGGTGGGCGGCTCCACCCTGCAATGTAAACGGCGAGTGTCGTGTGCGCCGCCCACGCGTCCAAGCGGAACTTGAATAGCGTTCGCTCTGCTCGAAGGAGAGATGAACGCGTGGGCGGCATCCGTGCAACGGGTTGTTCGCGCGCCCAGGTGGAGCCGCCCACCCTACAGATTCAAGCGTAGGCGCGCACCAGGAACTCGGCGGCGCAGACCGGCCGTGTGCCGCCCTCGCTGTCGACCGTCACGTCCCAGGTGAGCTGCAGCCCGCCCTCGATCGGCTCCGCCGCCCCCAGCGTCCAGCGCCCGCGCACCCGGCTACCCGCCGGCAGTGGCGCCGGGAAGCGCACCTTGTTGAGCCCATAATTCAGTCCCATGCGCATGCCCTCGATGACCAGCGCGCTTTCCAGCATCGCAGGCAGCAGCGACAGGGTCAGGAAGCCGTGCGCCACCGGCGCGCGAAACGGGGACTCGCGCGCGCAGCGCGCCGGGTCCGTATGGATCCACTGGCGGTCCTCGGTGGCCTCGGCGAAGGCGTCGACGCGGTCCTGGCCGACGGTGAACCAGCCGGACACCGCCACCTCGGCGCCGACCAGGCCGGGCAGGCCGGCAAAGCTCAGGCGTTCAGGCATGGTCGCTTCCTCCGCTGCCCGGCTCGGTAGCGGGCCGCCGTCCGAACATGCCCATCCCCTCGATGGTGCAGATTTCCTCGCCGTGCTGGTTGCTTGCGACCCACTTCGACCACACCACGCCGCGGTCCGGCTTCGAGTCCGAGGCCTTGACCCGGGTGGTGAGGTAGCGCACCCGCAAGGTGTCGCCGGCGCGCAGCGGCCGCAGCCAGCGCACGCCGTCCAGCCCCGGCGAGCCCATGCTCGACGCGGAGCACATCAGGCCGTCCACCACCATCCGCATCATCATGCTGCAGGTATGCCAGCCGCTGGCGATCACGCCGCCGTAGATCGAGGCGCTGGCCGCCTCGCGGTCGACGTGGAAGGGCTGCGGGTCGAATTCGCGCGCGAAGGCGACGATTTCTTCCTCGGTCACGGTGCGCTCGCCCAGGTCGATCTCCTGCCCCGGATGGAAGTCCTCGAAGTACCACTGCCTGGCCGGCAGCTCCCTGACGGCCGCCCCGCTCATGCGGCCTCCCGGAAACCGGGCTGCGCGACGAAGCGGGCCAGGTGGTGGTCGCGGTCGCCCAGCGTCAGGTCGATCATGGTCAGGCGCTTGAAGTAGTGCGCCGCCGCCAGTTCATCGGTCACGCCCATGCCGCCATGCAGCTGCACCGCCTGCTGGCCGATGAAGCGTGCGGCCTGGCCGACGCGGTATTTGGCCGCCGACACCACGCGGCGGCGCTCGCCCGCGTCAGGGGACGCGAGCGTGACCGCGGCCAGCAGCGCCATCGAGCGCGCCTGCTCCAGGTGCATATACATGTCCGCCATGCGGTGCTGCAGCGCCTGGAACTTGCCGATCGGAACGCCGAACTGCTGGCGCGTCTTGAGGTAGTCCAGCGTGGCGTCGAACAGCGCTTCCATCGCGCCGAGGGCTTCGGCGCACAGCAGGCCGGCGCCGTAGTCGGAAGCCGCGTCCAGGATGTCCCAGCCGGCGCCCGGCTGGCCGACGAGGGCGCCGGCCGGCAGCTCCACGCCATCGAAGCGCACGTCGGCGGCGCGCAGGCCGTCGAGGGTGCGGTAGCCGGTCACCTGCACGCCGGGGGTGTCGCACGGCACGGCGAACAGCGTGATGCCTGCCTCGTCGCGCTGCCCGCCCGTGCTGCGCGCGGACACCACCAGGACGTCCGCCTCGGCCCCATGGAGCACCGCCTTCTTTTCGCCCGACAGGCGCCAGCGGCTATCCGCGCCCTCCACACGGGTGGCATGGGTGGCGATATCGCGCAGGTCGTGGCGCGACTGGCGCTCGCCGAGCGCGCAGGCCAGTTTCAGGTCGCCGGCGGCGACCTGCTCCAGCAAGGGCGCATGCGCGCCGCCCAGCTTCAGGAACTGCGCGCCCAGCACGGTCGCGAAATACGGCTCGACCACCAGGCCGCGTCCCAGCTCGCGCATGACGACGAACATGTCCACGGCACTGCCGCTGAACCCGCCCTGCTCCTCCGGCACCGGCAAGGCCGTCATGCCCAGCTCCACCAGCGTGGCCCAGGCCTGGGCGGACGTACCCTGGGGCGAGGCCACGATGGCGCGGCGCTGCTCGAACCCGTAGTCGCGCCCGATCCAGCGCTTGAGCGCATCGGCGAACTGGAGCTGCTCTTCCTTGAAATTGAAGTTCATGCGTCTCTCCTCACAGCCCCAGGATCATCTGGGAAATGATGTTGCGCTGGATTTCGTTCGAGCCTCCGTAGATGGAGGTCTTGCGATAATTGAAGTAGTACGAGGCCAGCGGCGCGGCGTCGTCGTCGCCGGCGACGCTGTGCTCGGCCTGGCCTTCGAGATAGGCCGCGTCGAACGGCAGCGCCATCGGGCCGGCCGCCTCCAGCATCAGTTCCGTCAGCATCTGCTGGATATCGGTGCCGCGCACCTTCAGCACCGAGGCTTCCGGCCCTGGCGCCCGGCTTTCCTGGGCCAGCACGCGCAGCACGGTCATCTCGAGCGCGATCAGTTCGATCTCGAGCTCCGCGACCTTCGCCGCGAACAGCGGGTCCTCCAGCAGCGACCGGCCGTTCTTCTGCTCGCGGCGCGCCAGCCGCTTGAGGAAGGCCAGTTCGCGCTTGCTGCGGCCGACCGCCGCGATACCGGTGCGCTCGTGGCCCAGCAGGTACTTGGCGTAGGTCCAGCCGCGGTTCTCCTGCCCTACCAGGTTCGCCGTAGGCACCCGCACGTTGTCGAAGAAAACTTCGTTCACTTCGTGGTCTTCGTCGAGCATGATGATCGGGCGCACGGTGACACCCGGCGAATGCATGTCGATCAACAGGAACGAGATGCCTTCCTGCTTGCGCACGGAAGGATCGGTGCGCACCAGGCAGAAGATCATGTCGGCATGCTGCGCCAGCGTGGTCCAGGTCTTCTGGCCGTTGACAATGTAGTGCTCGCCCTCCTCGTCCACGCCGCGCACGGCCGTGGTCTTGAGCGAGGCAAGGTCGGAACCCGATCCGGGCTCCGAATAGCCCTGGCACCACCAATCCTCGCACGACAGGATCCGTGGCAGGTAGTAGTCCTTCTGCTGCTGGGAACCGAAGGCCATGATCACGGGCGCCACCATGTCGATCCCGAAAGGCATGACGCGTGGCGTGCCGGCGCGCGCGCACTCTTCCTCGAAGATGTGGCGCTGTACCGGCGTCCAGCCCGGGCCGCCGAATTCGACCGGCCAGCCGGGTGCGACCCAGCCCTGTTGCGCCAGGATCTTGTGCCAGCGGACGAAGTCGTCCTTGCTCAGCCGCCGGTGGCCCAGCACCTTGGCTTGCAGGTCTTTGGGAAGGTGGGAATCGAGAAAGGCGCGGACCTGGTCGCGAAAGGCCAGGTCCTCGTCCGTGTAATGCAGGTCCATGTCGTCTCCTTGTTATCGTCGCCCGGAAAAGCACGATCGTTCACAAGGATTGTACATGACAAACTTGCCGCCGAGGGGGATTGCTGCGCTAGCTGCAGGGCCGGCGGCCAGCCCTGCGGCGCGACCGATCAGCGTGCGCGGCGGCGGGTCAGCGCACCGGCACCCAGCAGGCCTGCGAGCATCAGTGCGACGCTCGACGGCTCAGGGATGGCGGTCGAATTCTGCTGGCCCTGGCCCGGACGCTGCTGGCCGCTGTTGCCCAGGTTGGCGTTTTCGGAATTGCCAGGCGCTGGGATCAGGCCGCTGTCATTCGGCACATTGCCGTTGCCGAGACCGTTTCCATTGCCGTTGCCGGCGCCGTTCCCGTTGCCATTGCCATTGCCGGCGCCGGCGCCGTTGCCATTGCCAGCACCGTTGCCGTTGCCGGCACCGTTACCATTGCCAGCGCCATTGCCGCCGGCGTTGCCGCCGCCCGTGGCAGCGCCCCCGCCGGAGGTAGCCGGCGCGCCGGTCTGGATCTTGGCGCCCTCGGCCGAGTTCACCAGCGAGGTGCTGGCGCCCATCGATGCAGCCATGATCGCCAGGTTTTGTCCGATTGCGTAGTTCGCTTCGATCCCGCGAGCGAAGAAGACGGTGGCCTGTCCGCCGTCCTGGCCGACGGTCCCGGCAGCAGCACCGCTCAGGATGTCTTCCAGACGCGCGTCCGAGCCTGCCGAGTGAGCAACTCCGCCGATCAGCTTGAGATTGCCTTGCAGGACACCCGAGCCCAGGACGTCAACCCCGTTGCCAGCCGTCCAGTTGGACAGGAAGGTCGGTGGTGCGGACGTGCTCGAAACCGTATCAGCCTGGGCAGCACCTGCGCCGACGAGCAGCGCAGCAACAACGAGGTGACGAATTGCCATGATATTAACTCCTTAGATGACGTTCAATTATTGTTATTGCAACTGTAAAGTTATCCTAACATAAATAAAAAAAACTCAACATTAGAGCTAGCTCAACAGTGCGCGGGGTATGTACGGGCAAAAAAAAAGCCAGCCTCGTGATCGAGGCTGGCTTGCGTGCAGCGGCCCATACGGGCGCCGCAAGCTCGTCAATTGCCGCTGCGTGGCTGGTTCATGTAAGGCATGGCGCGCGCGGCCATGCGGGTGTCGGTGCGCAGCATGCCGACGGTATCCGCGAGGATATGAGCGGCTTCCTGCAGCAGGATGTCCTTGGCGTCCTTGGCCGCCTTCTCGGCCGCCAGTTCCGCCTGCAGGTCGCGCTCGTCGAACTGGAGGCCATCGTCCTGGCGCGGCGCACCGCGCACCGCCACTACCGCCTTGGCCGGTTTGGTCGACGCCGGGACCTTGCCACGGGCTTCCTTGCCGCCCGGCCCGGCAGCCGGCTCGTCGCTCGCCGTGCCGCTGGCCCCTGCCAGGCGCGCCTCGCGCAGCTTGGCGCGCGCTTCCTGGGCGTCACGCTCCTTCCGGCGCACGGCCTCGTTCAGCGAAATCGCATTTTCCTTGCGCACCCGCATGACCTCGGCAATGTCTTCCTGCAGGAACTGGAACTCCTTGTCCTTGGCGATGCGCGTCTCGTGGCGCTTCTGCAGCGGAGCGATCAGCTCCTTGATGTCGCCTGCTGCCGTGTACGAGGCCGGCTTGATCGCCACCCACGGCAACGCGTTCTGGTAGGACGATTCGCCGAAGTTCTCGACGTCCGACAGCACCGGCAGCTTGATGTCCGGCGTCACGCCGCGCAGCTGCGTCGTGCCGCCATTGATGCGGAAGAACTGGGCGATGGTCATCTTGAGCTCGCCGTAGCGCACCTTTTCACCAGGCGAGAAGCGGTCGAGGTTGATCAGGGTCTGGACCGTGCCCTTGCCGAAGCTCGGCTCGCCGATGACGAGACCGCGGCCGTAGTCCTGGATCGCGGCGGCGAAGATCTCGGATGCCGAGGCCGAGCCGCGGTTGATCAGGACGCCCACCGGGCCATCCCAGGCCAGGCCCGGGACCGTGTCGTATTCCACTTCGACCCGGCCGCTCGCGTCACGCTGCTGCACCACCGGCCCCTTGTCGATGAACAGGCCGGTCAGCTCGACGGCCTCGGTGAGGGAACCGCCGCCGTTGTTGCGCAGGTCGATCAGGACATTGTCGACCTTCTCCTTCTTGAGTTCGCCAAGGATGCGGGCCACGTCGCGCGTCGCGCTGCGATAATCCTTGTCGCCGCGGCGGCGCCCTTCGAAATCGAGATAGAAGGTCGGCAGCGAGATGACGCCGATGCGGCGTTTGACGGCGCCGTCCTTGACTTCGATGATCGACTTCTTGGCCGCCTGCTCTTCCATGCTGATCTTCTTGCGCACCATCGACACGGTCACGTGCTTGGCGTCCGGACCGGCATCGCCCGGCAGCACGTCCAGGCGCACGACCGAGCCCTTCTCGCCGCGCACCAGCTGCACGACGTCGTCGATGCGCCAGCCGAGCACGTCGGTGAACGGGCCATTGCCCTGCGCCACCCCGACGATACGGTCGCCGACCTTCAGCTTGCCCGACAGCGCCGCCGGGCTGCCCGGGACGATCTCGCGGATCACCGTGTATTCGTCGCGCGACTGCAGCACCGCGCCGATGCCTTCCAGAGACAGGCGCATGGCGATGTCGAAGTTGTCGGCCGAGCGCGGACCCAGGTAGTTGGTATGCGGCTCGATGGCAGTGGCGTACGCGTTCATGAACATCTGGAACACGTCCTCGTTGTTCAGCTTGCGGATGCGGCCGACATAGTTGTCGTAGCGCTTGTCGAGCGTCGCGCGGATTGCCTTATCGTCCTTGCCTGCAAGCTTCAGGCGCAGCCAGTCGTTCTTGACGCGCTTGCGCCACAGCTCGCGGATCTCGGCCTCGGACTTGGCCCACGGCGCCTTTTCGCGGTCGAGCTCGAGCGTCTCGTCGAGGGTGAAATCGGGCGTGGTCTTGAGCAGCTCGCGCGCGTAGGTCATGCGCTCGGTGAAACGCTTCTGGTACAGGTTGTAGATGGCGAACGGACCGGTCAGGTCCTCCTGGTTGATCGCATCGTCCATCTTGGTGCGCAGCGGCGCGAAGCCGTCCATGTCGACCTGCGTGAAGTAGAGCTTCTCGCTGTCGAGCGACTGGAAGTAATTGTCGAAGATCTTGACCGACATCGCGTCGTCGAGCGGCACCACCTTGTAGTGGTAGCGGCCCAGCACCCGCGAGGCCCACAGCGCCGCCTGGGTCTGCTCGGCAAGCGGTTTCATCTGCAGCGTTCCCGCGGCAGAGCCGGCGGCGGCGGCCTTGACGGACGCGACCTTCACCGGCTGCGCGGGCGCGGGCGCGGCCTTTTCCTTTTCCGGCTGGGCGGTCACCACGTGGGCGGACATGGCGAAGGCCATTGCGGCCATGAACAGATGGTGCTTCTTCATTCGTTGCTCTCCGAATCGGAATTCTTGCGCCCCCGGCGCTGGCGCCGGGGCTGGCGGCACTGACCGCACGATGCGGCCCATTCTACAGGAAGCCGTATGCGGGCAGAGCCAGCTTGCATGCTTTTAAGGCGGCAAAGGCGAAGGACTTAAGGCTGGCATAAGCCAAGCATTCACCCTTTGACAAGCTGGAGCAGTTCGACGTGCCAGATGATGGCCAGTACGGCAAGGATCAAGGGGATCCAGGGCCAGGAGCGCGCGGCCAGCCGCCAGTCGACCGGCGACGGCCAGAAGGACAGGAACTGGGGTGCGAGCAACAGCGCCAGCAGCAGGTCGAGCGGTTCGAACACCCAGCCGTGCCGGGTGCGCCACCAGGCCACGGCGAACGGCAGGCCCAGCACCAGCAGCGGCGCCAGGGCGCTCGGGGCCGCGTTATACCAGCGCAGGTTGGCGAAGGTCACCGAACCGAGTTCCCAGTTATGACCCTTCCCCGCTGCGCCGCGGGGGCGCTTGATACGGCGCGGGATCACGCTCATGCCGACCGGCTCGGCATTGGTCAGCAGGCCGACCGAGAAATGCGCCAGTTCGTGGCACAGGGTGCCGGCCGCCGTGAACACGAAGAAGGCCGGATGGGCGCGCGATGCGATCCACAGCAGCAGGGCCAGGGCGCCCGACGGCACCAGGTACAGCAGCATGTCGGCGAACACGCCGGCGCCGCCACACGCCGTGGACGGCAGCCAGGCCGCGCAGTCCTGCAGCGCCATGGTCCGGTCCGGGTCAGTTGGAACTGTAGAAGCAGCGGCCGCAGGCCTGGCGGTAGCTTTCGTTGCCGCCAATGCTCACCTGCTCGCCTTCGCGGATGCGCCGTCCCTCGGCATCGACGCGGATGTTCATGGTCGCCTTCTTGCCGCAGGTACAGATGTTCTTGATTTCCTCGATGTCGTCGGCCAGCGCCAGCAGGTAGGCCGAACCGGGGAAGGGTTCGCCGCGGAAGTCGCTGCGCAGGCCGTAGCAGATGACGGGAACGCCGCGCACCTGGGCCACCTGGTGCAGTTGCTGCACCTGCGCGGTGGTGAGGAACTGGGCTTCGTCCACCAGGATGCAGGCCACCGCCGGCGCCGTGGCCAGGAAATCGGTGTCGCGGTCGAACAGGTCGACCTGGCGCTGCGGTCCCAGGCGCGACGTGATCACGCCGACGCCGTAGCGGTCGTCGATCGCCGCCGTGTAGAGCTTGACCTGCTGGCCCTGCTCTTCATAGTTGTGCGCCACCTGCAGCAGCGAGGTCGATTTGCCGGCGTTCATCGCCGAATACCTGAAATAGAGTTTTGCCACGGCCTTGTTTTTGCGTGCGGAGTTTGCGTGCGGGGTTGCGTACAGATGCTGCCGACGTCGAAGTGCGGGAGAATTTTGGAATTATAACAAGCGGGGTCGCGGCGGCACCAGTGGGGAAGCCGCCTCAGGCACCGTGCGGACGGGCCGGATTACCGGCCACGCAAACGCCTGCCGGCACGTCGTGCGTGACCACGCTCCCAGCCCCGATCACGGCATCGTCGCCGATCGTGATCCCGGGCAGGATGATGGCGCCGCCGCCGATCCAGACGTTGCTGCCGATCGTCACCGGCCGCCCCGACTCCAGGCCGCCGCGGCGCACGGCCGCGTCCATCGGATGCTCGGCGGTATAGATTTGCACCGCCGGGCCGATGCGGGTGTCGTCGCCGATGCGCACCGCGGCGACGTCGAGGATGATGCAGTTGAAGTTGACGAAGACCCTGCTGCCGATGCGGATGTTCCAGCCGTAGTCGCAGTGGAACGGCGGGCGCACGATGCTGCCCTCGCCCAGGCCCGCCAGGCGTTCGGCCAGCAGGGTGCGCCAGACCGCCGCCGGCTGGCCCAGCGCGGCATTGTAGCGCGCGAGCCAGGCGGCGGTGGCGGCCTGCTCGGCCACCAGTTCCGGGTCGCCGGCATGGTAGGGTTGGCCCGCCAGCATCTTGTCTCGCTCGCTCATCCGCATTCTGGTTCTCCCGTGGGCGTGACGCAGCCGCACACCCTACTCGCCCGGATGGTACTTGCGCTCCAGGTGCTGCTCGATGTCTTCCTTGTAGAACAGGACATCCTTGAACTCGCCGCGGCTGTACATCTCGGCCTGGTCGGCGAAGTGCTTCGAGGCCGGGTTGCTGCTGTTGCCGCCGGCCAGGATGCTCTTGGCCCGCACCTTTGGACCGAACTCGACCACGGCGACGAAGCTGTTGCCGCGATCGCCGTAGATGCGCTTGGTCTTCTGCTTGGCCACCATGCCGAACGAGGCCAGCGAACCCCAGTTGGCCGAGGCAAAGGCCACCGGCCAGCTCGGCTTGCTGTCGTCGTACTGCTGGTCGATGTCGCCGCTGATGCGCTGGAAGCGGTTGATCTCGCCCCACGGCGTCTGCCAGGTGCCGAAGTCGGCGACCAGCTTGTCGGAGGCGCGCTGCAGCGACGCCAGGCGCTCCTGCGGGTTCAGGCTGTTCGTGATGAAGTCGACGGTTGGCACGTTCGCCGCACGGGCGCGCTGCGCGTGCTGGGCGACCATGTCCTGGCCCCAGTAGATCGCCAGCGAAGTCGGCACCGAGGCCACGCCATAGCGCAGGTCCCAGGCGCGCAGCGCCGCGACCTGCCCTGCCAGCGCGGCCTTGCGCGCGTCGCTTGCGGGCAGTGCGTCGTAGTCGGCCAGCAGCTGCGGCAGCAGCGGCTCGAAGGCGGTCAGGTGGCTGTCGTAGGCAGCCGCGATCAGGCTGTCGAGGGTGAAGCCCTTGGCATCCTTGAGCACGCGCTCGGCGTGACGTCCGCGCGCGTTTTCGGGCAGCGACCACATGTAGTCAGGGTAGTCCTGGCGCTTCGGGCTGCTCGCACCCGAGGCGCTGAACGGCCAGTTGTTGGTGTTCGAAATGTAGCCGCTGGCCGGATTGAACAGCGTGATCGTTTCTTTGATCTGGTGCAGACCCTGCCATTCCGTGGCCGGGTTGCTGCCGTCCACAGGCTTGGTCCAGTCGAAGCGCGGGTCGCGCTTCGGGATGAAGTTGCCGTGGAAGTAGGCGATGTTGCCCTTCGCATCGGCGTACACGGTGTTGTTCGAGGAATTCGTGCGCAGTTCCATCGCCTTGTAGAAGGCGTCGTAGTCGCGCGCCTTGGTGCGGGTGTACGACTGCGTGAGGGCCTTGAGCGGCTCGTCCATCATCTTGACGGACACCCACTTGCCCGCTTCCTCGCGCACGATCGGGCCGTGGTGGGTGAAATAAGCGGTGATGGTCTTGCTGGCCATGGCGCCGGACGGGGTCTTGTAGGGCAGCGTGACCGGCACCGCCTTTACCTGCCGCTCCTGCTTGCCGTACTTGTAGAAGAACTTGCCGCCCTTCTCGACCACCGTTTCGAGGTACTCGTCGATCACGTCGCCGCCGCCCGAGGTGTGCATCCAGCCGGTCTTGTCGTTGAAGCCCTGGTAGATGAAGAACTGGCCCCAGGTGACGGCGCCATAGGCGTTCAAGCCCTCTTCGCTGACCATGTGCACTTCCGGACGGAAGTAGAACGAGGTATGGGGGTTAATCAGGAGCAGCGCATTGCCGGAAGCGGACAGCTTGGGGGCGATGGCGAAGCCGTTCGAGCCGCGCGGCTCGGCATCGTGGCCGTTGGCCAGCGCCGCCGTGTCCCGTGGCGTCGCCTGCGGGCGCTTGCCGTAGAAGCGCTCCAGTTCCTTCAGGTCGATCGATTCGATGTCGCCGCCGATGCTGCCCTCGCTGAACGAGAGCGCCATCCAGGGCTCGAAGCGGGTGATCAGCTTCGGCTTCACTTCCGGGTGCGTATGCAGGTAGTAGTTCAGGCCGTCGGCGAAGGCGTTCATCAATGCCTTGAGCCAGGCCGGGCTGGCCGCGTACTTGGCCTGCATGTCGGAAGGCTGGATGTACATCTTCATGCGCAGGTCGCGCCAGATCTCCTTCTCGCCTTCGACCTCGGCCAGGCGGCCCATCGCGTTGATGTAGTTGAGCTCGACGCGGTTGAAGTCGTCCTCGGCCTGGGCGTACAGCAGGCCGAACACGGCGTCCGCATCGGTCTTGCCGAACACGTGCGGAATGCCCCACTTGTCGCGCATGATCGTCACCCGCGCCGCCGTCTTCTTCCAGCGCGCCAGTTCGGCGGCGCCGGGGGCCTGCCTTGCGGCCTGATTTACCGCGGGCGCAGCCTCGGGCACCGCCTCGGGCGCCGCATCGCGCGCAACGGCGGCCATGGGAAAGGCGGCGCCGAACGCGCCGGCAAGCGCGAACGGCAGGATGTGGCGGGGGATGAACATGCGTGGTCTCCTTGTTGTTCCTTGTTGTTATGGGCGATGGCGCCTAGGCGGCGCCGGCGTGGACCAGGCGCTGCTTGAGCACTTCGTTCTCGTTCAGCAGCGTGGCGACGCGGTCCTTCAGCGAGGCGATCTCGGCGCGCGCGGCGGCCAGCTCGTCGGCCGGGTCGGCTGGCGGCGTCTCCTTCTTCGGGCGGCTGGCCATCTTCTGTTCGCGCACCTGGCGCGCGGCCTGCTGCAGCTCCTTACGCCCGCCCGCGACGGCCGCCTTCTGCACTTCTTCGGGCAGCTGGGCGACGTTGGCGGCGGCATTGATCGAGATGGCGCCGGTGCGCACGGCCTCGCGCAGTTCCGGCGTCGCGGCTTTCTGGATGCGCTCGATCTGGCTGATGGTGTTGGCCGACACGCGCGCCGCCTTGGCCACCTCTTCGCGGGTGTTCCACGGCGGCGGCGGGCGCGAATCCAGGTCGTCAGCCTCGGGCTTGGGCGGCTCCTGGGCCATCTGCTCGGCCAGGCGGGCGGTGACGATTTCCTTCTTCTTCAGGGCCAGCACGCCGCGCTGGAAGTCCGACACGCTGCGGCGGGCCAGGTGGTTGTCGATCATCCACAGCATCACGTCGTCGATCGACGCGAAGTTGTTGTTATGGACGGTGCGGAAGGGAATGCCGTGCTTCTGGCAGATCTCGTAGCGGTTGTGGCCGTCGATGAGCGTGTCGCGCCACAGCACCAGCGCGTCGCGGCAGCCCTCGGCAAGGAGGCTGCGCTCGAGCGCGGCATATTCGATGTCGGTCAGCGGGTCGACGAAGGCACGCAGTTCGTCGTTGATGGTGATGTTCAATTCTTGTCCTCTTGCTACTGCGCCGCCAGGGTCGGGGCGCCGTCCGGCATGCTACACCATCCCGGCGGGAGGACCAATGGATGAGAGAAAAACCTGGTTACGAGCGGTAAAGTTGAATTTCTGTCCCTCCACTCCTGATCCATAGTCGACCAAGGGCGAACAGGTTCGAGCGCCTGTCTTGCGCCGCACGACATGACGTGTCGGCGAAGCTGCGTTTATGACACCTCAACAGTTCATTGCGAAGTCAAGCGCAGGAGGAAATTGTATGGGGTTGGAGATTGCTGCGATAGGGCAACTATCCTCGCCGCCATGTCGGAAATGTTCGGGGGAGCGGGAAGCATTGTGACAAACGGCTTGGGCGCAGGAGGATCGTGGTGCGGGCAGCCGGAATCGAACCGGCACGCCTCACGGCGGCAGATTTTAAGTCTGATGCGTCTACCAATTTCGCCATGCCCGCGTCGGCGGGGATTGTACTACGTGCAGCAGCCACAGTGTTAGTAGTTGAGCTACGTGTGCCGGCCATGGTGGTGGTCAGGGTATCCATGCGTGGCGGATGCTGCGCTCAGCTGGCCGTGAATCCATGTGCGGAAAACGAAAAAACCCGCTGAACACCGGCCATGCTGACGAGAACAGGGCTCCGGCTCAGGCACGTCTATTCTCGAGAAACGAAAATGGCGATGCCGGTGCCGCTCTTGTGTTCGGCATTGGCCGGCAGGATCACAGCCCCGCCGGTTGTCACCGGGACGAATACTGCGCCCGGCTCCTGCTTGTTGCCGGTAGCCGTCAGGAGGACACCGTTGGCGCCCAGCTTCGCTGCCTCTTCCTTGAGGCGCTCGACCATCTTGTCGGTCTTGCCCTGGTTGGTCACGGCCCACGACGCTTCGCTGGACGTCTCCAGCAGCGCAATGCGCTCATAGGATGCCGGCGGCTCGAGATACAGCTTCACCGCACTCGGCTGAATCGCGGGGCGTGCATGGCCAACCAAAATTACCGAACTACTCGCACACGCACTCAACAGGACAGCAATCGCCGCACCAAAAACAATCTTTTTCATTTCCACCTCAGTTCCGGCATCGTAGCGTGCCGTTGCGCAACTAAATTATAGGACCTGCCATTTGTACAAATGTCATCAATTGTCCTATCGTTGTAAGCAACGCTCTCCGGCCTTGCGCGTGTGCGGCGGCAACCGGAGCGCAACCGACATGGCTCGGCAACTCCGTCGAAAAGTTTTACAGGGAACCCAACAAAAGTAACCAACAATCAGCCAAGCAGATGATAATAAAAGCTTATTTCTAAGTGGCATGAGAATTGCTCACGGTACGGCGCAGTTCCCACAGCGACCTCCCCTCTACCATGATCAAACGACTCCTCGCCCTGGCAGCCGGCTCCCTGCTGTCCCTGAACGCCTTTGCGGGCTACATCCAGTATGACCTGAGCGGCCCCGTATCCGGCCACATCGTCCAGCATGAATCCGACCAGTCGATCGCCTACTTCTGGATCGACCAACTGGTGACCGGCACGCCCTATCCTTTCATCCAGTCGCTGACGCCGGTGCAGCAGGGGGAAGGCGCCACCGTCATTCGCGCCACGACCACGTATTTCCGCAACGATGGTCCGACCAACTTCTCCATCTCCAGCGATTTCGGCGCCGACCAGACAACCTGGCTCGACATCGCTTTTTCGCGCGGCGCGCAGGGAAGTTTCAGCTACACCGCGAACCATGCCAATTCCATCTACCTGTGCGGAGACAATGGCTGCGGCTTCGAAAGCTTTTCCGGAACGCTCTCCGGCTCGGCTTCCAGGGGCGTCGTCGACCCGCAGCTTGCGAGCTATCTCGACTTTGTCGGCGGCTATTACGACGGCATCGCGCCGGCCGTCCCGACCTACGTGAATCCGGGTCCGGCCCCCGCCCCGGTACCCGAGCCCGGCAGCCTAGCGCTGCTGGCGCTGGGCGCGCTGGGCCTGGCAGGCATGCGCCGCAAGACCGCAAACTGAAAGAGCGAGCCGAAAAAAAACCGCTGCCCACCGGGCAGCGGTCAAGAACTCAGTTGGCACTGAGCTGGAGACACGCGGAGAAAGGTGGAACTATCCACCAGAGAACAATACCGAGATAGGGTTGCCCTCCCGGCTCTCAAGCGCCACTTCATCCCGTCCGCGTGTCAGCGTGTTCGTACATCCTTCTTGAAACTTTCTAGGGTCCAGCACCGCTGGCGGCTATGGCGCCGCCCGCCAGCTCTGGTAGGCCACCGCCAGGCAGACCACGCCCACGAAAAACAGCAATCCGTACACGAAGAACCGCATCGAGCCCGCCAGGCCGGCGACGGCGCGGTTCGCCTTGTCGTCCAGCTTGCCGCGGTTGCGAAACGCATTCAGCAGCATCGAGATGAAGATGAACAGCGTCGCAAAGATCAGTACCGCTTTCATGCCGTTCCTTTAGGTGCGCGCCACGACCAGCGCCAGCGCCGCCAGCGCCAGCACGCCGGACACGCCGGTCGCCACGCCCAGCCACAGCATGCGGGTGCGCGCCGCTTCCATCTTGGCGATCAGCTGTGCGTTCTGGTCGGCCAGGTTGGCGATGATCTCGGAGGCCTGCAGCATCTGGTTGCGCAGGTCGGCCAGCGTCGCCTCGTTCTTCTCGACGCGCATGACGAGCGTGCCGAACACGTCGTCGTGCGCTTCGGCCTCGGCCATCATCGGGTCCGGCGCCATGCCCGGCGTGCCCCCGGACTTGCGCGCCACCGTGTCCCACAAGCGGCGCGCGCCGGTCGCCACCTGCGGCGCGGCATTGATCACTTCACTCCACGGGACGGTCCTGAGGACGCTCCACCAGCCAGATGCCATGTTTGTTTCTCCTGTCGATCGAATCACCCGCGAGCATACCACTGCGCGCGCGCCCGGTGGCCCGGCTTGGAACGCTACCGTGCAACGCCTTGCCTGCGGCTGGCGTACCATGCCCCCATGTGTGGACGATTTGACCAGAGCCAGACGGCTCGCTACTACGCCGGCGTGTTCGGCTGGACGGACGCGGTCTACGACAGCGAATCCGGGCCCGCCTGGAACGTCTCGCCCGGCAGCTACCGCCCCGTGATGCACGTGCAGGACGGCGAGCGCCGCGTGGACGACGTGTTCTGGAGCTACCGCCCCCGCTGGGCCGAGGGCAAGGTGCCGATCGTGGTCAATGCGCGCATGGACAAGCTCACCAACCGCTACTGGAAGCCGCTGCTCAAGAACGGGCGCGCCATCGTGCCGGCCGAGGGCTGGTACGAATGGACCGGCGAGAAGGGCCACAAGCAGCCCTGGCACATCCACCGCAAGGAGCGCAAGCCGCTGTTCATGCTGGCGCTGGCGAACTTCGGCAGCTTCACCGAGAACCGGGCCGAAGCCGGCTTCGTGCTGGTGACCGACGAGGCCGACAAGGGCATGCTCGACATCCACGACCGCCGGCCGGTGGTGCTGGAAGCGCCCGACGCCGAACTCTGGCTCGACCCGGCGCTGTCGGCCGAGGAAGCCCTCGACCTGGCGCGCCGCGCCGCCCTGCCCTCGGACGCCTTCGAATGGTACAAGGTGAGCACCGCGGTGAACCGCGCCGGCGCCCAGGACCCGCAGATGGCCCTGCCCCTGGGCGAATGATTTGACCGGATGGTAAAAAACCCGCACGTTCGCACGTGCGGGTTTGTCGTCGGGTGTCCGCAGGCGGGGCGGCGATGGTGCCCGCCCCGCATCGGACCGATCAGTGCTGATCAGTGCTGATCAGTGCTGGTATGCGCCCAGGTCGAAGCCGGTGCTCGTGTTGCGCGCACGGCCGTCGATGTCAGTTGCCGGTGCGTAGGTCGAGATGCCGCGGCCGATCGCCGGCGAGCTGGTACTCAGCTTGAAGTTCGGCGTCGCGGCGGTACGCGAGTAGCCGACGAACAGCGGGTTCGAGCTGATCGTGTTGGTGTGGGTCAGGCCATTGAGCAGGCGGAAGTTGTACTTCGGGTTCTGGAACACCAGGTTGTTGCGGTAGGTGTTGTTCTTGCCGGTCTTGCCCTGTTCCGAGATGCCGTACTCGTTGTCGAACACAATGTTGTTGTGCACGTGGACGTTGTTCGCGCCGGCCGAGGTGAAGTAGTAGTTGCCGCCGCCGACGATGATGCCGAACACCGACGAGCTGACCGTGTTGTTGATGATCTTCAGGTCGGTCGCATCGTGCCACAGGTGGATCGCCGCCGAACCCACGCGGTACACCACGTTGTTCATGATGGTGCCCGAGGTCGAGTGGTAGATGCCCTGGACGTAGGTGCAGCCCTTCGGGCCGATGTCATGCACCACGTTGCCGATCACGTCACCCTTGACGCCCTTGTAGTAGCTGTCCACGCCGATCGCCGAGCCGCCTGCGCTGTTGCACGGGATGGTGGTGGCCAGGTGATGCACGCGGTTGGCCTGGATCACGTTGTACGAACCGCCGGTGTAGATGCCCAGGGTCCACTTGGTGCCGTTGCCGAGCTTGCTGCCGTCGACGTCGAAGCCGATGATGCTCACGTAGTGGCCGCGGTTGTCCCATGCGCTCTTGATGGTCGAGTTGGCCGGCGGGACGATCTTGGCGCCCCACTTGGTGGTCGAGACGTAATAGATGCGGCCGGCCGCGGTGCCGTTGGCGGTGGTGCGGATGCCGCCGGCGTAGGTGCCCGGGGCAACCCACACGGTGGTGCTCGGCTTGGTCGCGGCCTTGGCGGCGCGCGCCAGGGTCTTGAACGGTGCTGCCTTGGTGCCGGCGGCGGTATCCGAGCCGGTCGGCGACACGTAGTAGTTATAGGTGGTGGCCGGGATCTTCGGCATGCCGCCGGTCGAGGTGTCGCTCGGGGTGACGGTCGGCTTGCGGTTCGCGTATTCCGGGCTGGCCTTGATCTGGGCGGCGATGTAGTCGATGCTCACGCCCTTGTCGAGCGAGTCGGCCCACCATGCCCAGCCCGCGGCATCCGGTTCACGGCCGAGCAGCGTCAGGTACAGCTGGCGGATCTGCTCCTTCTGTGCTGCGGTCGCGCTCTCGAGGGTCGGAGCGGGGGCCGAGGTGGCGGCAACGGCGTTGCCTGCGCCCAGGGCGCCCAGCAGGATGGCGGCGCTGCTGCAGAGGACGGCGTGGTGGCGGATGTGCGAAGCGAAAGCGAAGGTCTTGTTCATCTAATCTTTTCCTGTTTGCCCGAAACTTGAGTGGGCGTCGGAGCGACGGCAAAAAACTGCCCCGTGCACCGGATGTCCGGTACAGCAGGCCACCGCAACGGTGGCGTTCTCCGGGTTGCTCGATCAGGCGCACGCTCGGTGCGTGGCCCTCGGGTGGCGCATGCGGCCGGGCCGCATGCGCGTGGGGGAACTGCCTTGAGAACTACGGGTACTGCCTGGTACTGCTGGGTGCGGCCTGGTGCTTAGTGCTGGTAAGCGCCCAGGTCGAAACCGGTGGTGGTGCTGCGTACGCGGCCGTCGATGTCTTCCTTCGGCGCGTAGGTCGCGAGGCCGCGGCCGATTGCCGGCGAGCTGGTGCTCAGCTTGAAGTTCGGCGTTGCCGCGGTACGCGAGTAGCCGACGAACAGCGGGTTCGAGGCGACGGTGTTGGTGGCCTTCAGGCCGTTGCGCAGCGAGATGTTGTAGGTCGTGTTCTGGAAGATCAGGTTGTTCTTGTAGGTGTTGCTGGTCCCGGTCTTGCCCTGCTCCGAAATGCCGTACTTGTTGTCGAACACGATGTTGTTGTGCACGTGGACGTTGTTCGCGCCGGCCGAGGTGAAGTAGTAGTTGCCGCCGCCGACGATGATGCCGAACACCGACGAGCTGACCGTGTTGTTGATGATCTTCAGGTCGGTCGCATCGTGCCACAGGTGGATCGCCGCCGAACCCACGCGGTACACCACGTTGTTCATGATGGTGCCCGAGGTCGAGTGGTAGATGCCCTGGACGTAGGTGCAGCCGGCCGGGCCGATGTCGTGCACGGTGTTGCCGATGACGTCACCCTTGACGCCCTTGTAGTAGCTGTCCACGCCGATCGCCGAGCCGCCTGCGCTGTTGCACGGGATGGTGGTGGCCAGGTGATGCACGCGGTTGGCCTTGATCACGTTGTACGAACCGCCGGTGTAGATGCCCAGGGTCCACTTGGTGCCGCTGCCGAGCTTGCTGCCGTCGACGTCGAAGCCGATGATGCTCACGTAGTGGCCGCGGTTGTCCCAGGCGCTCTTGATGGTCGAGTTCGCCGGCGGAACGATCTTGGCGCCCCACTTGGTGGTCGAGACGTAATAGATGCGGCCAGCCGCGGTGCCGTTGGCGGTGGTACGGACTCCGCCGGCGTAGGTGCCCGGGGCAACCCACACGGTGGTGCTCGGCTTGGTCGCGGCCTTCGCTGCGCGCGCCAGGGTCTTGAACGGTGCTGCCTTGGTGCCGGCGGCGGTGTCCGAGCCGTTCGGCGACACGTAGTAGTTGTAGGTGGTGGCCGGGGTCGCGACGACCGAGGCCAGCGAGCGCGTCGCGCCGTCGGCGGTCGAGATCGGGGCGGTCTCGGCGGACTGCTCGGCCTGCGGCTCCAGCGGGTGGCTTTCGTAGCCGGCCAGCTCGAATTCCTGGGTCGTTGCGGTGGCGGCCTGGTCGGCGTCCGCCGCTGGGCTTGCTGCCACCGGAGCGGCTGCAGCCTCAACCGTTGCCGCGGCGCCGGTGTCGCTGGTGACCTGGGCTGCAGTGGAGGACTGTTGGCTGCCGGTGGTGTCGGTCATGCCGCCACCGCATGCGGTCAGCAGTACTGCAGCGCTGCAGCACAGCATTGCGTTGACACGGACGTCCGAAGCAAAAGTAACGAGTTTTTTCATGAGGAAGATTCCAAGGATCAAAAGTGAATACGTAACCTTTGAGCGGTGGAAACTTCCTTAGTTCAATCTTTTTTCAAAAAATTTTCGGAGAGTAACAAAGCTTTAAGAATAATTTCTAGAGGGAAATCAAACACTTGCATGAGCTAGATCGAACAATCGACGCAACTAAAGCCCTGTCTGTACTGTCTTAACAGACTGCTACCAACCAAAGGGAAATGTTAAATGGGCGAGTACATGCAAGTTCGAGCCACGCTGCAAGACGGCGAGGCATACGCGGGCCTGATCCTAGGGAAAGATGAGCCCGACTACCACCTGATCCTGCTGCCCGGCGATGCTGCCGACGTCAGCTGGCCAACCGCCACCGAATGGGCGGCAGCCCACGGCGGCGTCCTGCCGACGCGCCGCGAGCTGGCACTGCTGTTCGCGAACCTGCGCGAAGCCTTCGAGCGCAACTGGTACTGGTCGAGCGAGCCGCACGAGACCCGTACCCAGCTGGTCTGGGGGCAGAATTTCGCCAGCGGCATCCAGACCATCTACGGCCGCCCCTACCGGGGCCACGCCCGTGCGATCAGGCGAATTCCCATCCCCTGACGCACGGGTGGCACCGGCCGCGCACTCTCCGCCCTTCTATATAGATAGTAGATGGCGGGCAGATCGTGCGCCGCCGGCCGGCGCCAACGGGGCGCAGGCGCGGCACATTAACGCTCGGGCACGTTCGCGCGGCCGATCGGCTGCTCGATGTTCGCCAGGTACCAGCTCGTCGCAGCCATCACCGCCACATGGCGGCGCAGGTTGTCGGGGTCGACCTTGTCGAGGGTATCGGCGGGGGTATGGTGATAGTTGAAGTAGCTCGAGGTGTCGATGAGCGGTGCGAAGCTCGGCACGCCCGCGCGCTCCAGCCCCGACAAATCGCCGGTCGACAGCGCGTCCTGGCGCTGGAACACGCCTGCGCCGATCGGCTGCAGCGCCGCCTGCAGCGGCGCGAACAGCTTGCTCGAGGCGGCCGGTACGCTCGCGCGCAGGCCGAACGGACGGCCTGCGCCGTTGTCGCTTTCGATCGCGCCAATGTGCTTTTCGGCATTGGCCTGCTCGGCCGCGAGATAACCACGCGCACCGCGGGTGCCGTTCTCTTCGTTCATCCAGGCGATCATGCGAATGGTGCGGCGCGGACGGTAGTCGAGCTTCTTCAGGACATCGAGCACCGCCATCGCGCTGGCGACGCCGGCGGCATCGTCGTGGGCGCCGGTGGCCAGATCCCAGGAATCGAGGTGGCCCGAGACGATGACGATCTCGTCCGGCTTGTCGGTTCCCGGCAGGTCGGCGATCACGTTGTAACTGTCGGCGTCGGGCAGGTTCTGGGGCGTCAGTACCAGGCGCATGCTGAGCGGGCCGCGCCTGGACAGGCGGTCCATCAGCATGGCATCTTCGGCGGTGACGGCAGCGGCCGGGATGCGCGCGTTGTCCTGCAGGGCGGTCGAGCCCGTGTGCGGCAGGCGGTATGCCGCACCGCCCACCGAGCGCACCAGCGCCGCGACAGCGCCGAGTTCGGCGGCAAGGCGCGGGCCGTCGCGGCGGAAGGCCGAGGCCTGGCCGTAGGCCGGACCGGCCAGGCCGCGGTCGGCCATATGCGTGTCGAAGGCCACGTCGAACAGGACGATCTTGCCCTTCACCTCGGCGCCACGTGCCTTCAGTTCGTCGAAGCTCTTGACCACCAGGACCGGGGCGGTCAGCCCTTTGGCCGGCGTCGCGCCGGAACCGCCGAGCGCGGTCAGCACGACGCGCTGGGTGATGCCGTCCGGCCGCCCCTTGTATTCGACCAGTTCGCCGGTCTCGATGCCGCGTACCCAGTGCGGCACCTTCACCGGCTGCAGGGTCACCTTGGCGCCGAGCTTGCGCATGGCATCGGCGACCTGCGTGACCGCGGCCGCCGCTCCCCGGGAGCCCGACAGGCGTGGGCCGATCAGGTCGGTCATGTCCGCCATCCGTTCCCACGCATAGTCGCTCTGCATCGCCGTGTCGCGGATCTTGGCGAGTGCTGCCGGATCGTTGCCGGGGCTGGCTGCAAAAGCCGGCGCGCTCAGCAGCGCAGCGGCGAGAACGGTCAGGACAGGGAGGCGGGCGCGGTTCATGCGTGGAATCCTTCTTCGGTTCAAAGAACCGAACGATAGCGCATCCGACAAGACTTTGCAGTGAAAAATTGTCGTATTTACACAGGTATCCGCCGGCGCCTGCTGCCGGCGCGGCGGGCCGAACCGCTCACGCCGGAACCAGCCGCACCAGCGTGATTTCCGAGGGTGCCCCAAAACGCTTCGGCGGCCCCCAGTAGCCGGTGCCGCGGCTGATGTACACCCACATGTCGCGTACCCGGTGCAGGCCGGCCACGAAAGGCTGCTGCAACGGAACGAACAGGTTCCACGGGAAGAACTGGCCGCCGTGCGTGTGGCCGGACAACTGCAGGTGATATCCCGCTTCCTCGGCTTCCGGGGCGCTGCGCGGCTGGTGCGCCAGCAGCACCCGCACCTGCACGTCGGACGGGGCGCCGGCGGCCGCCCTGCGCGGGTCGCTCTTGTGATCCGGGTTGAAGTAATGCGCCGTGTAGTCCGCCACGCCCGCGATCATCAGGCCGGCGCCGCCGCGGCGCCGGATCACGTGCTCGTTCAGCAGCACGGTCAGGCCCAGGCGCCGCACTTCCGCGATCCACTCTTCCGCCCCCGAGTAGTATTCGTGGTTGCCGGTCACAAAGAACACGCCGTCCGGCGCCGCCAGCCGCGACAGCGGCTGGGTGTGCAGCGCCAGCCGGTGCACGCTGCCGTCCACCAGGTCGCCGGTGACAGCGATCGCGTCCGCGCCCAGCTTGTTGACACGGTTGACGATGGCGTTCAGGTAGGGACGCTTGATGGTCGGGCCCACGTGGATGTCGGACACCTGGGCGATGGCATAGCCGTGCAGGGCCGGCGGCAGGTTGGCGATCGGGACATCCACCTTTTTCACGCGGGCCAGCCGGCGCGCGTTGATGAAGCCGAGCAGCGTGACCGCCAGCGCTGCCAGCGGCACGGCCATGGCGCTGCCGCGGATGATTTCAGGCGTCAGCATGCCGGCAATGCGCAGCACCAGCAGCACCAGGTCGCGCACCAGGGTCGTGACCAGCAGCGAGGAAAACAGGCCCATCGACAGCAGTCCGGCCCACGACACCAGATCCGACCAGCGGCGCCGGCGCAGCGAGGCCGACATCAGCCCGACCGGCACCAGCACGGTCAACAGTACCAGGAAGAGCACGCCGGCCACGTTGGCAGCCAGGCCCATGGCCAGGTCCGGCAGCAGGCGGATGCCGATATAGACTTGTAACAGGACGAGCAGCGAAAGGATGGTGGCGAAGGATCGGTTCACGGATGGGCTCAGGCGGCGGCAACGGTAAGAATGCCTAGATGGGGCATGCCGGCACCGCTGCAAGGGCTGTAACCCGGATGTATCGCGCCCGTGCCACTTGTAAAAAACTGTATTAACAAGTGGCAGCATCGAACGGCAGGCCTATAGTGCATCCATACCCGGCGCCGTTCTGATCATGCCGATCTCCGCTGGGGCAAAAAGGAATAGCCATGTGGAAATCTAACATTGTTGGTGCGGTGGTCCTGGCCGCGGTTGCCGTCTCGCCTGCGGCAATGGCGGGTGACCGTGGTGTGAATACTGCAATCGGCGCCGTGGTCGGCGCGGCAATCGGCCACAGCGCCGGCGGTTCGGGCGGCGCCCTGGTGGGCGGCGTGCTGGGCGCCGCCGTGGGCAATTCGATCTCGACCCGCGATGACCGCCGCTACCATGACAACCGCTACTACGACAACCGTGGATATGCCCATGGCGGCTATGTCCAGCCGCGCCCGGTCTATGTGCAGCCGCGTCCCGTCTATGTCCAGCCACGTCCGGTCTACGTCGAACCGCGCCCGGTGTACGTACAGCCGCGCCCTGTCTACGTCGAGCGCCGCGGCCGCGACTGGGATCGCCATGACCGCCGCGACTGGGACCGCCATGATCGCCACGCCCGCCGGGACTGGGATCGCGGCGACCGCTGGGACCGCCACGGCCGCTGATCGCCGCCAGGACGACCGGCCAATGACGAAGCCGCGCACCGCGCGGCTTTTTTGTTTGCGCAGTTTCCCCCTCCCCCCGCTTTGCCACGGTAACGGCGCGCTGCGCCAGGCATGGAAGCGGAAACGGAGGCAAGCATGGTGCAGCAAGGCACGATCGTCGTACTCGCGCACGGCCAATACCGGCTGTGTGCGCCGCTCGGCGGCTCCGCCTACGGCGTGGTCTGGCGCGCCGAGGCGCCCGGGGGCGGCGCCTGCGCCGTCAAGCTCGTCAACACCAGTCAGATGGCCCGGGCGCCGGCGCCGCTGCGCAGCCACTGGCGCGACAGCGCCAGACTGGAGGCCGCGTTCCTCGCCGGCCTTGCGCCCTGGGATGGCCGCCACATCGTCCGCCTGCTCGACCACGGCATCCACGACGGGCTGCCGGCCATGGCGCTCGAACTGCTCGACGGCGACCTGGCGGCATGGCTGGCGGCCGAACGCGCGCTCGGGCGCGCCACGCCCGTCGCGCTGGTTCTCGACTGGGTGGCCCAGGTCAACCAGGCCCTGGCCAAGGTCCATGCGGCCGGTTTCCGGTACCTTGACCTCAAGCCCGGCAACCTGCTCGTGGACCGGCGCACCCGCACCCTCAAACTCGCCGATTTCGGCACCAGCCTACCGCTGCAGGGCGAGCGCGCGCATGCCTACGGCGGCACCGCCAACTGGCAGGCGCCGGAACAGTTCTTCCCGCAACCCGACGGCCTGTACGCCACCGACCCGCGCAGCGACTACTTCGCGCTGGGCGCCCTCTTCTATTACCTCGTGTGCGGCCGGCTGCTGCGCTACGGCGCGGCCTGCGGCCAGGCTTACCGCGCGCATGGTCGCGACGCGGCGCTTCTGTTGCGCCGGCAGCATGGCGGCATCCCGCCGGTCCTGCAGGCCGAGGAAGTTGCCGCTTTCGGGCAGCGCTTCGAGGGCGCCGAAGCCCAGGCTGCGGCCCTGCTGCGTACCCTGCTCGCCGCCGATCCGGCGCAGCGGCCGCGCCACGTCCTGGACATCAGCCGGATGCTGGGCACGGTCTGCGCCCGGGTGAGCGGCCCCGCGCTGCGGAGGGCCGCATGAAGGCACGCCGGCTTGCCCTGCCCACCCTGCTGGCCATGCTGGCCCTGGGGCTGGCCTGCATGCTCCATGTACTCGCGCTGGCGAGGGCGCCGCAGCTGCACCTGCCGTCTGCGATCACGCTCGGGCTGGCGCCGGGCGAATCGCTGGTGCTCGGGCGCGCCGAACTGGCCGCGCCCCGCGCCGCCGCGCGCCAGTTCGTCGTGCGGCGCGATGCGAGCGGACGCTGGTTCCTCCAGAACCTCCACCCGGCGCAGCCCACGGCCATCAGGAAGGACGAGCAGCGGATCCGCACCGGCAGCGCCGCGCTGGCGGCCGGCCAGCGCGTGCAGGTCGGCGCAGCGATCTTCGACATCGCGCAGGCCGGCGAGGGGCGCGTGGCGCTGCGCGACAGCCGCCACCGCTGGGACTACGACGGCGCACGCCTGCTGCGCGATGGCGCGCCCCAGGCCGCCTGCCCCGGCGCCGGCGCCGCCTCGCGCCTGTCCGGATACTGGAACCTGGTCGTCCCCCGCTTCCTCGCGCTCGAACGCCCGCTCGCCTTTGGCGGCCACCTGTACTGCGGCAACCGCCTGCCGGTGCCCGGCCTGGACACCGGCAGCGCCGCGCTTGTAAGCGACCCCGACCTTGGCGGGCAGATCGCGCTGCACGTGCGTGGTGCCCAGCCAGTGCTGCTCCGGGAACCGTACGCCCCGGGCGCCTGGCTCGACGTCGCGCAGCGCGAACATGCCCTCGACGGGGCGTCCGGCCTTGCGGTCGGCCGCACCCGCTATGCGCTCTCTCCCGATGGCGGCGCCCTGCGCCTGGAACCTGGAGCGCAGGTCGCGCTGTTTGGCGAGCCCAGGGGCGAGCTGGCGCCCGCCGTGCGCTGGAGCTGGGCGGAGCGCTCCTTGTGGGGCTTCCCGATGCCATCGCCGCCTGCTTGGGCCGCCATGTTGTGCGCGGCCCTGCTCGCCGGCGGCGTCGGCGCCGGTCTTGCCGGCCCGCCTGCTGCGGGTCCTCGGTCCGGCTTCCCCGCGCCGGCCCGGGTGGTGGCCGCCACCGTCATCATCGCGGCGGCGGCGCTGGTGCTGGTCATGCAGCGCACCGGCGCCGCGCCCGGCGCCGGATGGGCGTTGGTGCTGGCCTGGGCCGCGCTCTGGCACGCGCTGCTCTGGGCGCGGCGGGTGCCGGCACTGGGCGCCATCGCCGTGCTGCTGCTTACCGCTGGCCTGCTGGTGCAGCTGGAACTCGGCCTGGGCGCGGGCGACACGGCCTGGCTGCGCCACGTCGAGAACAGCTGCGTGCTGCTGGCAATCGGCCTGCCGGCCGCCCTGCTGTGCCTGCAAGGGGTCGCCCGCAACCAGGTATCGCGGCCCTTCACCGAGGCGCTGCTGGTGGCGCTCGCGCTGGCCGCGCTGGCCGGCCTGCTGCTGCAGGTGGCCTTCGGTGACGAAACCGGTGTCTTCGATATCCAGCCGGTGGAATTCGCCAAGCTGGCGCTGGCCGCGTTGAGCGCCCACTGCCTCGCGCTGGCCACCGGCGCCACGGCCGCCACGGCGCCCGGCGCACGCGATTGGCGCACCTGGCTGCGCCTCATCGCCCCCGTCCTGCTGTTCGTGCTGCTGCTTGCCGTGGCCCTGATCCAGGTGGACGATTACTCGCCGCTGGTCCTGCTGCTGGCATGGGCGGCCGTGACCCTTCTGGCGTGGCTACTGGCCACCGGCCGGCGCCTCGGCGCCGGGGTGCTGGGCATGCTCTGCTGCGCCGGGCTGGCCGGCGCCATCGCCCTGCAGCACGCCGGCCCCAGCCTCGGCACGCTGGACTTCTATGCCGAACGCTTCCAGATATGGGCAGACCCCACCGCCCATCCGCATACCGGCCAGCAGATGCTGCGGGGCGCGCGCGCCATCGCCGACGGGGGCTGGCTGGGGGCCGACGGCCTGCTCGGCATTGCCACGCTGGGCCAGGCCGCCGGCGAGGTGCTGCGCATCCCGGCGGTACAGGACGACTTTGCAGCGTCCTTCCTGCTCAACCGCCACGGCCTGGCCGCCGGCCTGCTGCTGTGGGCGCTGCAGGCGGCGCTGGTGGCCGCCCTGCTGCATACGGCGATCCGGGCCTGGCGGGCAGCGGCCCTCGCGGGCGACTTCCGGCGCGCCTGGCTCGGGCGCTTCCAGTGCTTCGCCCTGTGCGGCGGCGCAGCCTTCCTTGCCGGGCACTTCCTGCTCTCCTGGGGCACCAACCTGGCGCTGTTCCCGATCATGGGCCAGCCGATGAGTTTCCTGTCGTCCGGCGGCTCGCACCTGCTGTTTTTCATCTGCCCCCTGCTAGCGTTTGGCGTCGCGAGCATTCAATCTTTCGAGGAGATTCCATCATGCCGGTCTACGTCCAACACGAAGTCCTAGCCAGGGTCGACGATGTGTTCAATGCCGAAGCGCTGTGGCAGGCGCCGGGCCTGTCGCTGTTCTCGCGCAGGCCGCTGCTGCGCGACCTGCTGGAACGCGCCCCGCGCGAGCAGCGCGGCCGCGCCGCCACCCGCTGCTTTTCGCACGTGACCCTGATGCTGCCGCAGGACGAGGTCGACGACGACCGCCACCTGACCCGCGGCGCGCGCGTGCGCGACCTGGCCCAGTCGCTGGCGGCGCTGCACCAGAAGGACTTCGGCGACCTGCTGGCGGGAGAGGAAGTGCGCTACCACGTCGTCGGCAACGAGGCGGTGCTGCCGGGCGAAGTGAAGGTGAAATTCGGCCACGCCATCTACCTGCCGGCCCCCGGCGAGCAAATCCTGTATACCGTGACTGCCTCGCGCGACAGCGCCATCTGGCAGCCGGTGTGCGTGGTGTACCCCAACCAACGCCTGACCCTGGTGGGCCAGGACGAGGCCAGCGCCACCTTCACGGTGCCGGGCTGGCCCTTCGGCGCGGAAGGCGGCATCCTCCTGGTGAACGACGGCGCGGATGCCCCGCTCGAGGTGCAGGTGCGTCCGAAAGATGCCCTCGACTGCCGGTTCGACGCGGCCAATGGCTATTACGTGGTGCGCGGCAAGCGGAACAACGGCAACGGCGCTAGCGACGCCACCGGCCAGCGCCTGCTGCTGCGGATCAGCCGGGCCGATGCCTCGCTGCGCCCTGGCACCCCCAAGTCCGCCGTCGCTTCGCTGTCCGCGCCGCCGGCGCCGGCACGCCCCCCGGCGGTGTGGAAGCCGCGCGTCGCGGCGCCCGAACCGGAGCTGACGGCGATGCCGCTGGCCGGCACAGCAGCCCCGGAAGCGGCGCCGCTGCAGCCGCCGCAAGCGGAGAGCGACGCCACCTATGCGCCGGTGGCCCGCCACCGCATCACGCTCGCCGCCCTAGCGCTGCCGCGCCTGAGCCGCTACCGCGACACCGGCGCCCAGGCGCTCGAAGTGGGCCTCGGCCCCACGCTGGGGCCGTCCGCACCCGACAAGGACAACGTGATCCGCTTCGCGGTGGACGAGGCCGACGAAGTGCATGCGATCACCCCCGCGGGCCGCCAGCGGGTAGCCGTGCCCTCGCGCTTCGCGCCGATCGACGGCGGCAGCGTGCAGCTGCATGCGGTGCCGCCCCAGATGGCCGACCGCTACTGCGCCTTGCTGGCCCTGCCGCAAGGGCCGCAACAGCCGGCCGCCGCCGGCACCCGCCTGGTGTTCGGGCGCGGCATGCCGTCCTTGGACACGCTGCGGGTGCTCGACGCCCCGCACTTCCTGCGCCATGCCGACGGCAGCGCGGCCGCGAGCGCCGACCGCCTCGGCCTGTCGCGCAACGCCTTCAGCTGGGAAGCCTGTGCCGAAGGCATGCGCATCGTGCGCCTGTCCGAGACCCAGGCCCTGTTCCACCTGGATGCCGGGCTGCGGCTGGTAGCGCAGGTCGAGGGGGCGAGCGCGGACAGCCCTTACCTCATCCCGCCGGGCCACCACCTGGTCGCCGGCCACTACGTGCTGCGCTTCGACGCCTGAGCCAGGCCATGCAGTCCATGCCTTCCCTGGCGATGCTCGCGGCCTATGCCGGCGCCCTGCTGCTGACGCTCTGCCTGGCCGCGCGGCTGACGCCACGCGGCTGGTGGCGGCGCGCCAACGCCCGCGCACTCGCGGTGCTGGCCGGCGGCACGCTGGTCCTGGGCTGGCTGCTGCATGCCTTGCTGGCGCCGTCCACGCCGGTTCAGGCAACGGTACCGCCCACCGCCCTGGCGCCGGCCGACGTCCCGGTCGCCGGGGCGCGCTACCGTACCCACGACGCCCTGAACCTGCGCGCGGCCGCCGGCATCGGCGCGCCGCGCCTGGCGGTGGTGCCGGCCGGCGCCCTGGTGGCCGCGACCGGCCGCCACCAGGGCGACTGGTGGCAGGTCAGCGTGGAAGTGCAGGGGCGCCGGCTGGAAGGATGGGCCAGCAGCCTGTGGCTGCGGCGGGGCGACGAGCGCGCGAGGACCGCCTACTCCATCGACTGATGCGACGACACGGTGGAAGCTGAGATTAGCCGCATGCTCCTGACCGTTGGCTCCTCCGGGCTGACACTATGGCGCGACGGGGGCCAAGCGTTGGCCGCGACCGGCTCCGGGCTACCGTGCCGGCGCTTGAAGCGTTGACCAAGGAAGGAGAAACGCGGCGGTTTTGAGCGCCTAACAAAACCCACTAGTTGCTCAGAAGGCAACAGCCGAGTACACTGAGCCGTGCCGACCGTCCGCTATCGGGCCTATTCTGTTGAAAAACCCGGTTCTAGAGTTGGCCGGAAACGAAAGATCAGTAACTCGATTCCCAAAGCGGCCGCCACGGCACGAACGCGAGTCAGTTGGACTTTCGACACGACCGAAAATTCGCAATAAAAGTTGCCGTCCGACTTTTTCAACGAAATAGGTCGGATCCGGTCCCTTCGTAACAGTCCACATTTTTTCGGCTGTGGCGACCTGCTAAACTGAGATCAAGGGCCGAGATCGCGGCTAAAAGCCGTCCTAATAGGTAACCGCGCCGATAAGTTGGCCAGCCACAGCATATTTTGTTTTCGCCGGCTCCAAAGTGCGTCCAGATAGCAAGGAGTTCACGGATGACTCAACCCTTCCTCAACGACGCAATTGAGCACGCCTACACGTTCCTTTCTGCAGTTGACGGGAACGCCGCGCTCTTGCCTGAACCAATGCGGACCGTTGTCATCGTCAGTACAGCCCAAGGCATCATTGATAACGGTGGCCTTGAATACTTCTTCGAAAGCGACTTTCCACACAATCCGCCGTATTCCTTGTTTGTCGAGGCATTCCGCCGGATCGGTGCTGATGGGGTATCTACATGTATCGAGCGTTGCGCCGATATGTTTCCGTTCGCTCACCCCCACCTGCATGAAGCACAGCGGCAACAGTGGATCGATTCAATCAAAGATAACGAGGCCCACGAGTTTGTGCTCCTAAGTAATAAGGCCTGCGGTGATAAAGTTGTGTATAAAAAATTAGCGGAATTTGTTGAGCGCAACCGGAATTCGTTCGAAGCAGTGAATACGTCTAAAGTTAGGGACAGTACGCGCGGCCCAAGTAACCTGTAGGAACTAAGGTATCGCCGGAACCCTTCTCTACAACTAGCTCCATAGATCCAGTACGAATGCCAGCTCTCAGAACGTATCTCATGCGCCCTCGCTTTGCCCTATTGCCCCTGCTATTCGGCACGCCCGTAGCCATAGCCGCCGTCCCGGCAGATCTTCACGCCCCTCCCAGCATGCAAGCTTGTACGCGTGCAAAACCGTGCTTAGTAGCAATCGTGAGTCCGGGATATGGACTTTCTGGTTCGGACTACACATTCATCACCAGGCATCTCAACGGGATGGGTTACCTGGTTGTCGCCCTTCACGACAGTGCCGGCGGCGTCATAATCGACCGGAACGCCCCCGTGACGCCGCAAGTACAAGCAATGGCCCGGGTTGCGTCGCAGTCGATCGCCGCCCTGGTCGGTGAAACCGCGCTCCGCTATCCGCAGTTCGACTGGCAACGGCTGCTTCTCGTCGGGCACTCCCTTGGCGGGGACAGTTCGGCCCAGTTCGCCGCTGACGACCCGCAGCGCGTGTCCGGACTGATCAGCCTCGACAGCCGGCGGGTCGCCTTGCCTCGCGCAGCCGGTATCCGCGTCCTGACGATCCGTGCCGGCGACACCACGGCCGATCCCGGTGTCCTGCCGGACGAGGACGAACGCAGGCGCTACGGTACCTGCGTGGTCCACATCGAAGGCGCGCGCCACAACGATATGCAGGATGGCGGCAGTGAACAACTCAAGGCCAGAATCACATCCGCCATCGATACCTTCCTCGCTCCGGCGCCGCGTCCGAAGTACGCCTGCGCCCAAGGCGCGAAGCTGGAATGACGAGGCGGAGGAACGCGGCGCAGCATCGAGCGGCTTGATCGGAAAGTTCGGTCACGCGCTCTTGAGCAGGCGGTTTCACGTCCAGACAGCCTTCCCCTTCGGGTACCGCACGATGCATCGCTGCGCTGCCAGTCTGTCGTCCAATGGAATCGGCAGGAAGGCCCGGCGTTCAGGCGTCCTCGTGCCCGGCGAAGCGCATCGGGTTGAAGTACAGCCCCTTGGCGCACTGGGTCGGGCCGACCCGCACGAAGCCGAAGGCCTCGTACACCGGCACCGCGTAGTTGGAGGAGTTGACGGTAAAGGCGCCGTCACCGCCCGCGGCCAGCGCCGCATCACGCGCCGTTTCCCACAAGGCGCGCGCCACGCCGCAGCGGTGCCAGCGCTTGCCGACGAACAGGTGGAACAGGTGGCTGTGGTCGCGCACCGCGACGAAGCCCGCGAGCTGGCCGTCGATGATGGCCACGTGATAGACATGCCCGCGCGCGAGAAAGCCGCGCACGCCCATTTCGCCATTTTCCGCAAGGAAGGTCGAAGCGCCCTCCGGCGGCGATTCGTGCACGATGAATTCGCGCGCCAGCTCGCGCAGCAGGGCAGCCACGGCCGGGATGTCCGTGGCCGCCAGCGGTCGGATCAACATGTCAGTCATGGCAAAGGTGTTTGGGGAACGCCACAATAACACAGAAAACATTTGCCGTACGGCAATTTTATTGACCGGCCGCAGGTGCCCAACCTACACTGGCCAGACCATGCCGACCCCGAGCGCCAGCGTCCCCGAGTCTTCCGCCCTCCCCGCGGGCGCTACCGGTCACGCCGCTGGTTCCGCCATCCGCCACAAGGTGCCGCTGTCCCGGCCGCTGCGGCACGCCCGCTACCGCCAGCTCTGGCTCGCGAACATGGTATCTAACCTCGGCACCTGGATCCAGGCCTTCGCATCGGCCTGGCTGGTGGCATCGCTGTCGCAGTCGCCGTCGATCACCTCGCTGGTCCAGACCGCCACCTATCTGCCGGTGTTCCTGTTCGCCCTGCTCGCCGGCGTGGTCGCGGATGCCGTCGACCGTCCCAGGTTCCTGTTCTTCTGCAACCTGTTCATGGCACTGTGCGCGGCCGTGATGGCGCTGCTGGCGTCCACCGGGAAGGTCGCGAGCGAGGCGGTGCTGGCGATTACCTTCTGCCTGGGCATCGGCACCGCCTTTACCTGGCCGGCCTGGCAGGCGGCCATGTCCGGGTTGGTTGAACCGAACGAAGTGGAGGCCGCCGCCACCCTCAATACCCTGTCCTACAACCTGTCGGCCATCATCGGGCCGGCGCTGGGCGGCATCCTGTTCGGCTTGATCGGACCCGGCGCACTGTTCCTCGCCAACGCCCTCTCCTTCGCCGGCCTGCTCGGCGTGTACCGGGCCTGGTGGCGCGCGAACAAGTTGCAAACCGGGCTGCAAACCGGACCGCAGGCCGGCTTCGCCGAGCGCTTCCGCGTCGGCATCCGCACCGCCTTCGGCTGTGCGCGTTACTGCCGCATCCTGCGCAACGTCTGCTGGGTGTTCTTCTCGACCATCGCCTTCGCCGGCCTGCTGCCGGTCTTCGTGCGCGACGTGCTGCGCATGCAGTCCGGCACCTACGGCATGCTGATGGGCTGCCTGGGCGGCGGCGCCGTGCTTGCGGCATTCTTCCTGCCTCAGCTGCGCGCGCGCGTCGACAAGGCGGGCCTGCTGGCCGGCGCCATGGCCGTCTACGGCCTCATGCTGGCAGCGATGGCCAGCAGCCGTTCGCTCCTGCTGCTCGTGCCCCTGGTCCTGTGCGGCGGCATGGCATGGTCGGCCACCGTGTCGACCCTGAATGCCGCAGCCCAGCTGTCCTTCCCGGACGCGGTCCGGGCGCGCACCCTGTCGATCTACCTGTTCGTCATGTCCGGCGGCTATGCGGCCGGCAGCCTGTTCTGGGGACAGGTGGCGGACCGGTGGGGCGTGCGCGCCGCGCTCGGCGGGGCCAGCGCCTGCGTACTGGCCAACGCGGCGCTCCTCCTCGCCGGAAACCGGAAGAATCCGCTCTGATTGGGACTTCGCCAGGGGTTGCGAAGGTGTAAAGTGTCGGCATTGCCATCGTGCCCCACACTGCCCGACCATGCCGTCCGATCCAATCGCCATCTTGTCCGACTTCCTGTTCGCACCACGCTACGACGTGGCGGTCGCCAGCCGGCGCGGGACCGGCTTCGTCCAGCGCCCGGAGAACCAGGACAACTTCGTCGTCATCGACTTTGCCGGCAGCGCCTGCCACCTGCAGGAGCAGGCCGTCAGCCGGAGCGTCGTGCGTGGCTGGCCGGCCGGGCACGGCCGCGTAGCGGTGCTGGACGGGATGGGCGGGCATGGCCATGGGCGCGAAGCGGCCGAAGCGGTGGCCGCGGGGCTGCTGGCCATTCCTGCCTGCCATGCGCCCGACGAGCTGGCGCACCACCTCGACGTCCTGCACGCCACGCTGCAACGCCATTTCGCCGGGCTGGCGGGCCCGCTCGGCGCCCGTCCGGGCACGACCCTGACCCTGCTCGAACTGCCGGCCGGCGGCCAGCCCCTGCTCTACCACGTGGGCGATTCGCGCCTGTACGAGATCGGGCCGGCGCACGCGCTGCCCTTGAGCGTGGACCACGTGCCTGCCACCTCGGCAGCCATGCGCGGCCACCTCGACGAGCACGGCTGGTGGCAGCAGGTGCACGGCGGCCATTCGCCGCAGATCGCCCAGGCTTTCATCCTGGGCAACGCATTCAGCGATCCGGCCCGCCTATCGGACCCGCTGTACGCCTTGAGCCCGCTGAACCTGCCGCACTGGCTGAGCCGCCTGGCGGACCGCCGCGTGCTGGAGCTGCGTCCCGAGGCCGCCTACCTGCTGGCGACCGACGGCTTCTGGTCGTGCGCGGCGCCCGAGCGCTTCGTCGGCCGCTGGCCCGGTCTGCTGGCCGGCGCGCCGGATGCCGCCGCCATGGTCGGGCGCCTGTTCGCCGCCATCGACGACACGCCACCCACGGGACTGCAAGCCGACAACCTGACTGCACTGGTGCTGCGTCCCTTGCAAGCACGGCCCGGCGATCATGCCGACGAGACGGCATTGCCGCATGCGGGCCGCGATTGAAAAGTTACAAATAGAAAATAATGTTGTTAATCAATGAATGCGGCGCGCCGCCGAGCTGGAAAAACGCGTAAGCTTGCCATGTCGTCGACCCCATGCGATCCATGAACCGCTGCCGCCATCCCGACCATCCGCACTGCACCGTCTGGGTCATGCCCGGCGAGACCGCCTGTGCGCACGGGCATGCGCAGCCGGCTGATGCCCATTCTGCTGCGGCACCGGCACCTGCACTGCCCGTTCCGCCGGCGCCGCATCCATCCGGTCCGGCTACGCCGGCGGCGGTAGGCGACGCGGTATCGCTGCAACGTCCGCAACTGCACATCAGCGGCTTCGACCCGCGTGCCGCCGGTGGCCGCCAGGCCATCAAGCTGGAACTGCGCGGCATGCCGATGGACTGCGCGCCCGAGGTAAGGATGCTGGTGCGTTCCGGCCTGCGCCTGCAGGACGGCGACAGCCACGTTTTCCGGCGCACCGCGCGCGGCGACTGGCGCCCGGTCTTCCTCGAGTTTTCGTCGCGCGGCCTCGAACACGGCCAGTACCGCATCGAGATCGAACTGCACAGCCGTCACCCGCAACGGCCGCAGTTGCCGCAGTGGCCGGGAGCGTCCCGCACCTGGACCTGCTCGCCGGTGATCCTGGTGCCGCGCCCCGACGCCACCCTGGGCGACATCCACCAGACTTTCCTCGCCACCCACAAGAACGTGCGGGTGAGCGCGGACGACGCCGGCATCGCGCGGGTCCAGGCGCCGGGTGGCGGCCGCGTCGACATCGACGTCAGCGCGCGCAATGCCTCGATCGCGCAACTCAACCTGGGCGAGGCTGGCGGCAAGATCGACCTCGGCTTTTCCACCATCGCCTGGGACGAAGACCTGATCGAAATCGACGTCCCGCCGGCGACGCAAGCCCATCCCTGCCCGGCCAGCACGGCCTGCCTGGTGCACGGCGAGCCGGATTCGGCGCGCCAACGCCACCTGCGCGTGTTCGCGCTCGACGAATGCGTGCTCGGGCGCTTCGAAGAGTTCGCCCCTGAAGCCGACCTGCTGCTGGCGCACTACGGCGAGCACGGCGAAGACCGCAGCGGCCTGACGCGCCGCCTGTCCGGCCGCCACGCCCTGATCCGGCAAGGCCGCCAGGGCTTCGAGATCGAAGACGTGTCGCGCTATGGCATGCTGCTCGACGGCGCCTGGCCCGGCAAGCACACGCCCGTGCCGCTGCGGCTCGGCATGCGCATCGCGCTGACGGCCAGCATACGCGGGGTGGCCGAACTGGAAGTCACCGCCCTGCTGCCGCACGGCGTCGTCCTGCACCGCGTCGATGCGGGGGCGCAGGCCGAGGCCTTCATGATCCTGGTGCCGGAGCGCGACCCGGGGCGCGCGTTGGGAACCGATGTGGCAGGCAGGTGCGGCGCCGCCATGCCGCCGCTGTTCCACCGCGATGGCGGGTTCTGGCACCGCGACCCGGTGACGGGCGCGGACACGCCGCTCGCGCCCGGCACGGGCCTGGACCGCCTGCGCGGGTGCGGCCAACGGGGGCGTTTCGCCGCGCAGGCCTATCCGGAGGCGCGCAACCGCGCGTCCCTGGAAGCGCGCGTGCCGGTGCCGGTGCCCTGCGCCGGCGCGCAGCCGCGTGCCCTGTCGTCCTGGCGCTAGCTCGCCCTACCCTCCCGGCGGACGCAGGACCAGGAAGATCAGCGAGGTGCCGGCCAGCAGTGCCGCCTGCAGGGCGAACACGATGACCGGAATCCGGAGATGGTCTGGAATTTTCATGGCGCCTCCTTTCGTTTGCGTGTCATAAAAACCCGTTCGGGGAAAACCAGTTTACGCCGGTCTTTGATGACGCTGCGCCCTGTAGCCTCGCGTCAAGCCGCCGCTTTTCAGGCTGCTTTTCAGGCCGAATCACGCCAAGCACCTTCCGCGTACGCAAGCATGCGCCGCCGCTTGCGGGATCGGATTAGGCTTATCGCAACAAATCAACATGCGAGCGTATCAATGAACAGCAAGAATTCCGATTTCGCAGTGCGCAAGGCTGCCCTTGGCGTATTGCTGGCCGCTGCAAGCGCCACCGCCGCCGCACAGGCCACAGCCCCGGCGCGCACGGCCCCGCCCGCCGGCGGCGCGCCTGCCGTCCAGGAAAGCGGCGACACCGCCGACGCCATCGGCCACCTCAACCGGGCCATCGCCGTGCTGCACCAGATGCAGCGCAACCGCGACGTCGCGGCGCGGCTGGCCCAGTCCAAGGGCGTGTTCATCGTGCCCGATTCGGTGCGCGTCGCCGTCGGCATCGGCGGGCGCGGCGGCGCCGGCGTGCTGCTGGTGCGCCGTGCCGACGGCTGGGGCACACCCGCGTTCTACAACATGGCAGGCGTCACGCTCGGCGCCCAGCTCGGCGCCGAAGGCGGCGGCATGGCCTTCATCCTGAACGACGACAAGGCCCTCAACAGCTTTGCGCAGGAGAGCAAGTTCGGGCTCAACGCCGATGCCGGCCTGACCCTGGTGGATTGGTCGAAGAAGGGAGAGGGGTCGATCGGCTGGGGCAACATCACGGCCTGGTCCGATACCGAAGGCCTGTTCGGCGGCGCCACCATCAGCGTCATGGACATCAACTTCGACGCGGCCGAAACGACGGCCTACTACCAGCGTCCCGTCACGCCGCGCGACGTGGTGTCCGGGAAGGTCCCGAACCCGCGCCTGGCCAGCCTGCGCCAGGCCCTCGCCTCGCCGGGGACGGCGGCAGGGGCCCAGGGCCAGGGCGGCGCCAGCGACAGCAAGACCGGCCGCGGCGAGGGCGACCTGCAGCCGACCAAGCGCTGACCACGCCAGCGTTCAATCGCGCCGTTCGTCGCGGTTTTCGCTGTGCTTCCACGCTGCCGGCCAGGCCGGCAGCGGAATGCGCTCGTCGTCGCCCGGCACCGGCACGAAGCGCCCCTCTTCCCAGTCGCGCGCGGCCTGCTCGATGCGCTCGCGGCTGCTGGAGACGAAGTTCCAGAAAATGTAGCGGCGTCCGTCCAGCGGCTCGCCGCCGATCAGCACGAAGCGCGCGCCGCCCTCCGAGCTGACGCGTACCGGCAGGCCGGCCTCGACCATCGCCATCGTGTTGGCGGGAATCGTCTCGCCATCGACCTCGATGGCGCCGATCGGGGCATAGACGGCGCTCTCCGGCGGCAGCCCGCCCAGGTCGATCGACGCGCCCGGCGCCAGCTGCACGTCCAGGTACAGGGTCCGGCTGAAGGTCGGCACCGGCGACGTGCGCCCGAAGGCCGTGCCGACCAGCACCCGCACCGTGGCGCCTTCGAATTCGACTTCCGGGATCCGGTCGGCCGGTGTGTGGGAAAATGCCGCCGGCGCTTCCTCGTGCTCGCGCGGCAGCGCCGCCCACAACTGCAGGCCGTGGGTACGCCGCACCCGGTCCAGCAGGTCTTCGGGAGTACGTTCGGAATGCACGATGCCGCTGCCGCCGGTCATCCAGTTGATGGCGCCCGGTTCGATGCGCTGCTCGGTGCCCAGGCTGTCGCGGTGCATGATGGCGCCCTCGAACAGGTAAGTCACCGTCGCCAGCCCGATGTGCGGGTGCGGGCGCACGTCGTGGCGTGAGCCCGGCTGGGCTTCCACCGGCCCCATGTGGTCGAAGAACAGGAAGGGGCCGATCGACTGGCGCGCGGCAGCCGGCAGGATGCGCCGCACCGTGAAGCCTCCGCCGAGGTCCTTGTCATGCGATTTGAGCAGGTGCGCGATGGGCATGGCGATCCTCCTGTGCTTGAGTAATCCTTCTACTTTACACCAACCCGGGCGGCGTGCGGGCCCGCCGCAAGCCTCACGTCAGCTCGCGCACCACGCGAAAGCCCACGATGTCGTTCGACAGTACGCTGGAAAAACCGTTGCGCAGCGCCGAACGAAGGTAGCGCGGGTTGTACAGCCACGACCCGCCGCGCAGGATGCGCCGCGCCGCGTCGCCGCCGGTCTCCCAGGCGCTGCCGTCGAGCGGCGCGCCTTCGTAGTTGTCGTGAACCACGTCCTGCACCCATTCCCATACGTTGCCGTGCATGTCGTACAGCCCCCACGGGTTGGGCGGGAACATCCCGCCGGGGGTGGTGCCGCGCCGGCAGGGGCCGCGCGGCCCGCCGTTGTAGGTGAAGGTGGCGTCGTAGTTGGCCTGCTCGGGGCCGATGGTGTCGCCGAAGCTGAAGGCCGTTTTGGTGCCGGCGCGGCAGGCGTACTCCCACTCCGCCTCGCTCGGCAGGCGATACGGCTTGCCGGTGGCCTCGGTCAGCCAGCGCAGGTAGTGCTGCGCGTCGTGCCAGGTCACCCCGACCACGGGATGCGCATCGGTCTGCGGGAAGCCGGGATCGGCCCAGTCCACTTCGCCGTGCGGCTCCCAGCCGGTCGCTGCCACGAACACGCGCCACTCGCCGACCGTGACCGGACAGCGCCCCATCGCGAACGGCCGCTCGATGCCGACCCAGCGCTGCGGTGTCTCGCGCTCCAGCCAGCGCTGCTGCGCCCCGGCGGCCATGGCGATCCTGCGCTCGTGCTCGTGGGAACCCATCTGGAAGCGCCCGGTGGGGATCGGGACCAGCGACGGCCCACTGCCGGCGCCGTCGAGGAACGGGTCGCGCAGGACCCCGTCGCCATCGGACATCGGGCTGGCCGGTGCCGGCATGCGCTTTTCCAGGTCGGCCGCCGTGCGCGCCGCCTGCAGTTCGCGCGTCCGCTTCTGCTCGGCCAGGTAGGCGGCGGCGGCTCGCGCCTGCGCCGCCTTGCGCTGCGCCTCCTCCTGCGCCAGGCGCGCCTTGGCGACTTCTTCCTCGCGCCTGGCCAGCAACTGCCGGCGCAGGGCTTCCTTGCGCGCCGCCCGCGCCTCCTCGGCGGCCGCGCGCTCCAGGCGTTGCTGCTCGCGCCGCTGGCGCTCGACCAGCGCACGGGCCGCCTCCCTTGCCTGTTCCAGCGCCTGTTCTTCTGCCTGGCGCCGCGCGGCCAGTTCCCGCGCCTGCCGCTCCTGCTCTGCGCGTGCCGCCGCCTCGCTGGCCGCGCGTTCTTCCGGCGATGGGCCGGGGGCGGCGCGCAGCGCCTCCAGCAGTGCGCGTACGGTGGCCGGACGCGCCGCCGGGTCGTGGGCAAAGCCGCTGCGCAGCGCTTCCCAGCGCCATGGCGCCATCCCTTCGGGCGCCTCCGGCGCGCCGGGCGACGGCGCAGGCGACAAGGCACCCTGCAGCATCTGCCAGATCATCATCGCTACCGCGTAGACGTCCAGCGCCGGCGCAGGCTGGCAACCGGGCTGGCCCGCTTCCGGCGCACGATAGCCTGCCGTGCCGGAGCTGGGCGGGGCGTCCAGCGGCGACGCCGATCCGCTCGCGCGCGCGCGCGCCGCAATGCCGAAATCGAGCAGCTTGACCTCGCCGCGCCGGGTGACGAATACATTGCCCGGCTTGATGTCGCGATGGACCAGCCCGTGCCTGTCCCAGGCGTAGTCGAGGGCCGCGGCCACCGGTTCGAGCAGTGCCAGCACACGCTCGAACGGCAGCCGGCCTTCGCGCGCCAGCAGGCTGTCGAGGTCTTCGCCCTCCAGGCATTCCATGATGATGAAGTAGCTCGACGTGGCCGGATCCTGCGCCCACTCGTACACCCGCACGATGTGCTCGTGGGCGAGCCGGCGCGCGCGCGTGGCTTCCTGGATCAGCAGCTTGGCGTGGCTGGCCGACTGGGTCAGCTGTGGCGGCAGGATCTTGAGCGCCACCTGTGCGCTGTGGCCCAGCTCCGCGTGGGTGGCAAGGTCGGTTGCCTGCCACACCTGCCCCATGCCCCCGTGCGCGATGAGGCGCTCGAGCCGGTAGCGGCGGTTCCGGGGACCGATTTCCTGGCCCGCCATCAGGCCGATCTCGGTGCCGGGCCGGCCGCGCGGCGCTTCCTCGACGGCCACGGGTTCGGCGCCCGCATCGGCGTCGCCGGCGGCCACGGCCGCCGCCGGTGCATACACGGCGTCGAGGATCGCGTTCTTGCGCTGGTCGAACTCGTGGCGGCTCAGCAGGCCATCCTCGTGCAACGCGCGCAATTCGCGGATCTTGTCGATGGCGCTTTGCATTGCTTTCATCAGGCGGGCAGCACCGCGCCGCAGGCCCCGCAGAAGCGCTCGCCCTCGCGCGCCGGGTGGCCGTGCGCGCACTGGCGCGCCGCGGGCGCTGGAGCTGGGCGACCTGCGTCTCCGGCACCTGGCCGGCCGGCGCCGACGACGCCGGCCAGCGCGGACAGCTGACCGGCATCCATCGCCGCATGCACGCGGGTCTTCATGAAGTCGTTCAGTAACGCGGCATTCGGCGCGGCGGCCAGGGCCAGCTTGGCGCTGTCTTCCATGGCCGCGAATGCCTCCAGCTCGGCCAGGCGCAGCGCATGGCGGCGCGCCTCGCCGTCGAGCGTGACGTCCTGGGCGGCGCGCGCCTGCAGCGCGTCCAGTTCGATCGTGCGTTGCAGCTTGTCCTGCTGGGCCGCGCTGCGGTGCGCGTCGATCCGCAGCCTCGCCTGCTCGTCTTCCCATTCCTGCAGGCGCTCGGCTTCGCGCCGGCGCGCGGCATTGGCCAGCAGCAGCACCTGGTGGCGCGCGGTGTGCTCTTCCTCGTCGATCTCGCGGGCGCGGCGCGCGGCATCCTCTTCGCTTGCGCGCAGGCGGGCCAGTTCGGCGCGCCGGCGCGCGGCGTCCTCGATCAGCTCGGCCTGCTCGACCTTGTAGCGGATCTGCTGCTGCAGCAGTTGCTGCGAAAAGCGCTGGCGCGCGATGGCCAGCGCCTGCCGGGCATCCTGCTGCGCCACCTCGAGTTCGCTGCGCATGCGCACCCCGGCCAGCGCCCGCAGGTGCCGCCACTCATGGGCTTCGCCGGCGCGCCGCGCGCCCTTCTTCGCCAGTTCGTGCTCCAGCTCGGCCAGCACGTCGCCGGCGCCGCGTTCCAGCGCCTGCTTGCGCGACTGCGCGTCCAGGATCCGGGCATACAGTTCGATCTGGCGCGCACGCACGGCGTGGGCGCGGTCGGCGCCCTGCAGCGACAATTCGGCCCGGGCGATCGCATCGGTCTGGCGTAGCTCGGCCTCGCGCTGGCGCACGCGCGCCGCCTGCTCGGCGCGGCGCAGGCGCTGCCACTCTTGCGCGTCGTACAGCTCGTCGAGGTGCTTCGCGTGCTCGATCTGCACGTGGCGCTCGTCCGCCGCCAGCCACAGGCTGCCGATCCTGGCGCGGTTGGCGTCGTACTTGTCGTGGCGCAGCTCCACCGTATCGACCTTGACCGCCGCCAGCCCGTACTCGGCCAGCAGCAGCTTCAGGCCGCCGTGCAGGCGTTCGTCGAGCTGTTCGCGCAGGTCGCGATTGCCGGCCAGCTCGCGGATCGAGCGCGCGCCGACGAACTCCACCGCCAGCTGGCGCACCGGTTGCGCCAGCAGTTCGCACAGCTCGCCGGTGCCGATCGTGCCCGGCATCGTCATGAAATGGCGCGCAAAGGCCGGGACGTTCTCGATCCGCACGCTCACGGTGAAATGCGCGCTGACCGCCAGGTGTTCGCTGGTGGGCAGGTCGTCGAACCGGAGCGCCACCGGCAGCGCGGCGGTGCGGGTGACGAGGATCTCGGCATGCTGGTCGCGCAGCAGGTGGTTCAGGCGCGTGAAGAAGCCTTCGATCTCGTACTCGCCCTGCGGCACCTCGGTGGCCTTGTCGCCCTGCAGGATGTAGGCGCGCGCGGTGGCGGGCACGCGCAGGGTTTTCACGAACAGCCCGGACAGCTCGCGCATGCCGAAGAACACGGCCAGCTCGTCGGGGCCGGCCACCCAGCGGTTCTCGCGCAGCACCGGCGCCGCCTTGGCGCCTCGCGGGGCGCCGAGGACCAGGCCGCAGCCCGCGCAGTAGCGCGCATCCCCGCTTCCCTTGCGCTCGCAGCGTGGGCAAGGAGCGCCCGCGGCACCACCCAATCCGAACATCTGGAACATATCCGACTCCGTTTCATTTCATGCAACATCCCTGCCCGATTCTATCAGGGCCGCGCAGGATTCAAATGATCCCGATCCTGTCCACGCACGCCACGCTGGCCCCGGTCGATACGATCCGTTCGCGCCACCCGGGCGGCAAGACGGCTTCCCACGCGCGCGGCAGCAGGATGCGGTCGCCCGGCGCGGCTTCGCGCGCGATCAGCGCGCACTTCGGCGCCACGCCCTCGACCGCTTCGACCTGCCCGGCATGCCAGCCGGACGACTGGCCGGTCGCCAGCACCCTGCCGCGCGCCAGGAATTCGCGGCCGCGCGCCATGCGGTCGGCCATGACCAGCGCCAGCTCGTACGAGCCGCCCTGGAAGCGCGCTTCGCCGAAGCGCACCGTGGTGCGCCACTGCCCGGCGCCGCGGCCGTCGTAGTGGCGCGCGCCGGCCAGCACCGCGCGGACCCGGGCCTGCAGGACCGCGTCCACGCCGGGCGCGGCGATGCTCGCTTCTTCTCCCTCGGCTTCGTCCCCCTCGTGTACGGCCGGCCGGACGCTGACCTCGACCCAGCACAGGCTGTCGCCGCCGCCGCTCACCAGCGGGAACCAGGCGCGGGCGCTCGACACGCCCGCCGCCGGGTCCGGATGCCCGGTCAGCGCGCCCAGGTGCGGCAGGCCGTCCGCGCCGCCGGCCAGCACGCCGGGCGGTACCTGGCGCAGGCCGTGGCCATCCACGCGCCCCAGGTGCCAGGCGTCGGACCAGCCGTTCGCCACCAGCGGCTGCGGCGCCTGCGGCGGTTGCCGCGGTTGCCATACACCGCGCACCATGCGGTCAGCCAGCACGCAGGCCAGTTCCCAGTCGCGCTCTGCCGGACCCGTCACCGGCGCGCGGTCGAGGCTCAGCACCACCTGGTTGCGGCTGTCGAAACGCGGCTCGGTATGGCGCGCCAGGCGCACCACCTGCTGCATCCGCAGCGCCATCTCGGGCGCCCCCGGCACGCTGCATTTGACGTCGGCGCGGCCGTCGCGCGCGCGCACGGTCGCCGTCACGGTCAGGATGGAGCCGTCCGGCGCGATGCTGCGGCAGGTGACCGCGGGCGCGCTCATTGCGCCACCTCGCCCGGGTCCACGGCACGGCGCGCCGCGCACTCGGATTCGAGGTTGGCGACGATGCGGTCGGCCTCCTCTAGCAGCGCCGGGATCCGCGCCGGACTGAGGGTGGCGTCGCAGGTCTTCATCCGCGCCAGCAGCGCCCAGGCTTCGTCCAGCGCCGCCACGGCACGCCGGCTGTGGCGCGCGCGCCGCAGCCGCTGCGCTCCCGGCAGCGCCTGGCCGGGAGCCGCCAGTTCCAATGCCGGCATCGTGCCCACCGACAGGCTCACCAGGTCGAGCCGGCGTAGCAGGTCCTGGTGGCGGCGGAAATCCGCGCAGTCCTGCGGCAGCACGGCCAGGCGCAGGCTGCACATCACGCAAGGCAGCTCCAGGAACAGGCGGCGCAGGGCCTGCCCGTCCGCACGGGCGGGATCGAAGGCCTGCGGCTCTTCCGGGACACCAGGGGTCACGAGCCCGGCAGGCAAATCGGCCGCCGGCTGGTCCGCCAGGCGCGCCGCCAGCAAGGCCGCCAGGTCGCGCGTGGCGCCGAGGTCGACCGGCACGCAATCGTCCACCGTGACGCCGAAACGCGTGTAGAGCAACTGGTTGAAGCCGGAACGGAAGGCATTCCACTCTTCGAGCGTGGTGCAGGGCGGCAGGTCGAGGTTGCCCTGGGCCAGTTCGCGCTGCAGCGCCGCCTCCACCTGCGCCACCAGGACGTCGAGCGCAACCCGCTCGCCCCCTTCGCTGGCGAGGTAAAGGTCGAAGCGCTGCTGCGTCTCGCGCGGGTCGGGGCCGTCGATGGCAAAACCCACGCGCAGTCCGATCTCGGGCGCGGCCGCGAACGGCGCCAGGTCGCAGGTGTAGGGTCCCGGATGGACGCACCACGCCGTCTCCCCCTCGACCGGCGACACGCGCGCGCCTTCGCTCAGGCGCCGGGTACGGCGGCCTTCGCCGGTGGCCAGCACGGCAAAGCATCCGGCCGGCACCGTGGAGCCCTTGAGGATCGGAAGCGCGACGAACCCGGTGCCGAGCCCGGCCAGGTCGGCGTTCTGCTGGCGGAAAGGCCGTGTGAACAAGTTCAGCATGCCGCGCCCCCGCCCGGATCCGGGTCCGGCCCCGCACTCGGTTCCACGCGAAAGCGCCCACCGTGGCGCTGGAAGTGCTGTGCGGGCGGCTCGGCGAACGGCCAGCCGGCTTCGAGCTCGCCGTCGCTGTCGAGCGGCCCTTCCAGCACCGGGTTGCCGGCGCCGTCGAGCACGCGAACGTGCACCGCCCGGGCGCTGCGCAGCAGGCGTTCGGCCAGCCGGGAATGCGGGTCGAGCTGCACGATGACGCGCCCGCCCACGACATGCAGGCGCCATGCGCCGTCGTCGGTGACCAGCGCCATCCGCGCATCCGGCGCGGCGCCGCTGTCGGCGGCGCGCAGCATGCCGCTGCTGCCGCGCCACGGCGTGTCCGCCCCGGGCGCTTCCGTCCGCCTCGCCTGCGCCTTGCGCGCTTCGGCCAGCGCCCGCAGCCGGCGCGTCGTCAGCGGCGAGGCCTGCAGCGCCGCGCGTTCGCCGGCAGTGAGCGGCCGGCTGCCGTCGAGCGCCGCCAGCAGCACCGCGTCGGCCAGCACCAGGCGGTCGCCTTCGACCCGGCGCCCCACCAGCAGCCGCGCCTGCAGCTTGCGGTCCAGTTCCGTCATGCCCATCACGATTCCTCCTTCGTTTGCGCCGGCGCACCGAGCCGGGCGATGGCGGCGTCGCGCCGCTTGCGCAGGGTCGGCAGCGAGACCCCGTCCAGCAGCGCCAGCTGCTGCATCGTCGGCAGTTCTCCCGTGGCCGGGTCGAGCCAGTCCGGGGGATAGCTGTCGTCGTACGGCCCGAGCAGCTTCAGGTACACCGCCAGCCGCACCGGCAGCGAATCGTCCGCCATCATGCGCAGCGCCCAGCTGCCGCGTTCCTGCGCCGCGTCCGCCATCTCCAGGTAGCGGGGGGGCAGTGCAAGCTGCTGCGCCAAATCGGCCGCCAGCACAGGGAACGGCGTGGCCGCCTCCGCAAGCCCATCCGCGCCGGGCGGCGCACCGTCCGGCTCGTCCAGCTCATCCGGTCCATCCAGTTCCTCCTGCCGCGCTTCCAGGACCTGGTCCGGGCCCGGCGTGCAGGCTTGCCCGGACTCGCCCAGCACGCGCCAGTAGTCGTCCAGCCAGGCGGTGGCCGCGCCGGCATCCTGCAGCCAGTCGCGGTCCTGGTTCGCGGACAGCGCTTCGTATTCGCCGATCTCGCGCAGCATGGCGCCGATCTTCCCGGGGCTGTTCTTCAGGCTGGCGAAGCGCTTGGAGCGGGTATGCAGCGGGCCGGCGGCGCCCGTGAAGCGTTGCAGGGTTTCGCTCCAGCGCATGATCCACTCCGGACGGCAGTCCTTGATGGCGCGCAGCTGGCGTGCCTCGATCGGTTCGGCCTCGACGGCGCGGCCGAGGATGGCGCCGACCTGCTCGCGATGCTCGCGCCAGCCGGCGAACAGCCGCGCCACTTCGCCGTACGCGGTATCGAGCATGCGGTAGGCGTACATCCGGTTCGGGCTGCAGGGCCGGCCGCAGGCCACCTGGTAGTTGTCGCTGTCCACCTTGTCGCGCAGGACCGCGTACAGGTCGTTGAATTTCTTGCGCAGCAGCGCCTCGCCGCCGGGCGCCGTCCAGAACGACGGCAAACGCGCATGCTCGCCGGCCACGGCGGCGCACAGGGCGTTCCAGTCGGCGGGACGGGCCTGCAGTTCGGCCACCAGGCCCAGTGCCAACTCGAGGACGGTATCGCCATAGCTGTTACCGGCCGCATCCGCACGCGCATCGCTGCCCCTGGCGCGCCCGGCGTGCGCGTACAGGGACTGCGCGGCCGCATCGACGTAGCTGGCCAGCGACTCCTCCGGGGAAAGGTCGAGCAGCACGGCCGGGCCGCTACGGGCGAGCGCCTGCAACGAGCACCGCCCCAGCAACTTGCGGACCTGCTCCCAACCATGCTCCTGGTACCGGGTTCCCGGCAAACGCATACCTTCCTCGTCCTCGATGGCCCTCCGCACAGGGGCGGATTTTCAACAGATGATGCCATACAAACACAATTTCGAGGCGCGCAGGAGAGGCTCAATTCCCGTTCTTTTCATCGGACCGCCCCTGCGGCGCGGCGTGCAAGGCACGGAGCAGCGCCGCGACGACCGGCGCCGCATGGGCGCCGCCCGTCAGTTCGGACCGGCTCACGAAGCTGGCGAAGGCCAGGCGCCGGGTCTGCCCGGGCAGGCTGCCTGGCTCCAGCCACCCCATGAACCAGACGGTCCCCAGGCCGTCCCCGCCCACCGGCGCGGTGCCGGTCTTGCCGTACAGGCCGGCACGCAGGCGGTCGAACTCCCTGCCCCGGAACGCCCCGGCCGCGGTGCCGCCGTCGACCACACCCTTCATCCCGGCGCGGATACGGTCCAGGCGCACCCCGAGCGCCGGCCCCGGCGATACCGAGGCTTCGCGCCCGTCCAGTTCCGCCAGCAGGCGCGGCGCCACGATCCGGCCCTGGCCGACCGCCGCGGCCACCGACGCCATCTGCAGCGGGGTAGCCTGCATGCGCAAGCCGATGGCCATCTGGCGCACCTCGTGCCGCGTCTGGATGGGGTCGAGCGAGGACGCACTGGCCTGCAGCGCATCCCAGCCGGACCAGCGGTAGTCGGGCGGCAGCAGGCCGCCGTCCAGGCGGACCGGAGTGCCGAAGCCCAGCATGCGCGCCATGCCGGCCACCGGACGCACGCCGTCCAGTGCGCCGCTCTCGATCTCGCGCACGCCGGGCATGCCGCCCTGCGGCTGGCCGAGCAGGCTGCGGTCGCCCGATTCCGCCGTCCAGGCAAACCAGGTATTGATGCTGTGCGCCATGGCCTGCTCCAGGCCGAGGCGGCCTTCCACGGCGCGGCGCCCGGCTTCCTGCTCGCGGAAATTGGTGATGCGTGCGCCCCCGATCCGCACCCCGCGTCCGCCGGCTTCGGCGGCCGGATAGGCGGGCGCTCCGGTCCGGAAGCCGTAGGCCCGGGCGCGCGCCGCCGCGTCGATGGCCTCCAGCGGCATGCCCTGCAGCAGGGCGTCGAGGCCGGCGTCGTCCCGCGCCGCCTGCTCCAGGCCGAGCGCGCTGACGACCTTGAAGGTCGACCCCGGTGCGCGCTCCGCCCCGCCGTCATGCTGGAAGGCCGGCAGGCGCAGCGGGCTGCGCGCAGGATCGGCCCGGTCGAAGTCGCGCACCTCCGGCCAGGCAGCCGGGTCGACCGCCCCCGTTCCGGCGCCGGCAGCGGCCAGCACCTCGCCGCTGGCGGCATCGAGCAGGACCAGGCCCGCCTGCCGGCCCGGCTGTACCGTCCTGGCGCCATGGCAGTCCTTGCCGTCCCAGGCGCCCTGGCGCAGGCCGATGCAGTCGAGCGCCGCCTGCGCGGCGGCCTGCAGGCCCAGGTCGAGCGTGAGGCGGCCGCTGTGCGCCGGCCCCGGCAGCCGCGCCAGCATGCCGGCGACGCTGGAACCGTGGTCCCGGTGCACGCCCAGCAGCGGGCCCAGGCCCGCGGCCAGCGCGGCTGCGCTCGGCCGTCCGCCCGACCACAAGGGCTGGCCGTTGCGGTCGAGCAGGCGCACCTCGGCCTGCGCAGGACGGACGGGGCCAGGGCCGGCGCCGCCGGTCCCCGGCAGGGCGTGCCAAGCCAGTTGTCCGCCGTCCAGTCGCAAGTGGCGGTAGGCGGCGTCGGCGCCGTCCGCCAGCGCCCCCAGGTCGAGCGCTTCGATCTCGAGCACGATACGCTGCGCGCCCGGCCGGGGAACCAGGGTCACGCGCTGGACGGCGTCGCGGTCCGGGCAGGCCCGGCCGTCGCAGGCGCCGCTCACCGTCAACGCCGCGCCGCTCGCCCTGCGCACCCTGCCCGCCACCAGCAGCTCGGCCGGCCCCCGTGCGTCGGCGGCCAGCACCACGGTCGCGGCCGTGCCGCCGTTCCACGCACCGGCGTCCCAGGCGCCGACGCGCTGCCACGGCGTCCACCCTTGCGGCAGCCGAGCGAACAGCCGCATCGCCGCCACCGGCAGCCCATCGCTGCGGGCCGCCGGCACGCCGTCCACGCTGGCCAGCCATTGCGCCCGGTCGCCCGGGCGGACACGCCAGGCCACCAGCCGGCGTTCGCTGTTGAACACCCGGACCTGCTCGCGCACGAAGGCGCCGTCGGCACGGTAGTACAGGCGCTCGAGCAGCCTGCGGCTTTCGTCGTCGATCCGGACACCCTCCCAGCCCCGCAGCGGGGCGCGCACGCCCGGCGCCGCCGCCTGCCACAGGGCCAGGTCGCGCGGCGCGAGCTCGACCAGTCCGCTCCTGCCGAGGCGCAACAACCCGCGCGCCTGCAGGCGCGCGAACAGCTGCGCATCCTCCAGGCCGGGCGGCGCGGCGGCCGGCACCAGGTACTCGCCCGGGGCCAGCCGCAGCGCGGCCGGCGCCATGCCGCTGCCGTAGGCCTGGACCAGGCCGGCGCCGGCCGGGCCCGGCAGGTAATGCTGCAACAGCAGCTCGCCGGCCTGCGGGCAGGCCGCGCTCGTGCGCCGCGTGAAGCGCAGGGCGCCTTCCTTCCAGACCAGCCAGCCCGAGCGCCCGAGCGCGGCTTCACCGCGTGCGCCGCGCGTGACGACGCCATTGCCCGCGTCCCCCGCCCACGACGCGCTCGCCGCACCGGCGTTCCATGCCAGGCGCAGCGGGCCGCGCGCATCGCCGCGCAGGTCCACGCGCGGCATGGTCGACCCGGGCCCGGCCAGCAGGACGTTGCGCGGCGGCGTACCGGGGGCCAGCGCAGCCGCTTCGGCGAAGGGATAGCCGATCCGCAGCGGCAGCAACAGCGGACGCTGCGGATCGAGCGCCTGCGTGCACAGGTCGATCCGGACCGGCGCTGCCGCCACCATGCCGGAGGCGATCACCAGCGCCGCGGCGCCATGCTGGCGCACGGCGACGCCCGGCGCATGCGGCACCCGGATCGTCACGCCGCCCAGCAGCGGCTGGAGCGCGGCCAGCACGGACGCATCAAGAGGCGCAGCCCGGCCGGCGGAGCTGGAGAGCGAGCGCGCCGACAAGGCCAGCACGGCCGCACCCAGCAGCACCACCGCCGCCGCCAGCACGGTCCACGGCGCCACACCCCGCCGGCGCGGCGTCGCCGGACGCGCGCCGGCACGCAGGTTGCGTGCGCGCCGCCGGGCCGTGCGGTGCGCCGCGATGTGACCGAGCAGTGCGTTGAAGGTAGCTGTCATCCTGTTCCCACCGTTGCGCGGCCAGCACGCGGCCGCTCGCAGGCGCCTAGCGGGGGGATGCGGAAAACCCGGCCATTCCAGGGGTGGCGCGCGCGCATTCGGACAGGCTTTTCGACAGGCCATCCCGCGTTTTGCGCGTCTCGTCGCAATCGGCTCGCCGCACGAAAAGGCTTGGCCTACAGTGCACACATCGACAACCCACCCGCAAGGAGAAACACCATGAACATCATGAAGCACATGGAAGCCGTCTTCGTCGTCGCGTTGAGCCTCACGCTCGGCGGCAGCTACCTGCTCGATGCCGTTCCCGAAGCCCATGCCCGCACGTACAATGCGGACCCGGCACTGGTCGCGAGCGGCGACAAGATGGCCGTCGTCACCGTGACCGCCAAGCGCCTGTCGGGCGAGGAAAAGCAGGCTGCCGGGAGCCGCGGATGAGTAGCGCAGGCCGGCCGGAACGCCCCGCCGCTGCCGCCCGCGTCGCCTCGGCGCGACAGCGGGCGGCGCGCCGCAGCGCCAACTGTATCAAGCTCCCCTGCCGTCCGCGGCGCGATCTGTTTCAGTTGTAAGCAACTGCTTCAAAGATCCAAATCAAGTACGTACAGCGATATAGTGGGTCATCCGTTCTGGATCTGGAGACCGACATGAAACGCACTCTTTCCCTTGCCTTGACCGCCGCCGGCATCGTTTTCGGCGCGGCGTTCGCGCCACTCCCGGCAATGGCGCAAACCGATTTCCAACTCGTCATCAGCTCGGGCCCGCCGGCGCCGGTGTACGAGCGCGTGCCCGGCCCGCGCCACGGTTACGTCTGGGCGCCAGGCTACTGGGAATGGCGTGGCCACCGCCATGCCTGGGTGCCGGGTCACTACGTCGCGGCCCGCCCGGGCTACGTGTATGCGCCGCCGCGCTGGTACCAGCGCCATGGCGGCTGGTACATGGAACCGGCCCGCTGGACCCCGCATGGCCGCGACCGCAACCGCAACGGCGTGCCCGACCGCTTCGAGCGCCGCGGCCACGACCCGGTGTATGCCGGCGGCTACTACCGCGATGGCTACTACCGTGACGGCTATCGCGACGGTTACCGCTACGACGGCTACCGCTACGACCGCAACCGCGACGGCATCCCGGACCGCTACGAGCGCCGCGGATACCGCGACAGCGACCGCGACGGCGTGCCGAATCGCTACGACCGCGACCGCGACGGCGACGGCGTCCCGAACCGCTGGGACGAGCGTCCGAACAATCCCTACCGCCGCTGATTCGACAGTCCGCGGTCCGGAACGGAACAGGCGCCTCAGGGCGCCTTTTTGCTATGCTTCGTTCCATGACCGACCACGCCGCTTTGATGACCGCCGCCTCCAAGGGAGAACTTGCCGCCAGCCGCAAGCTCGCCGAACGCACCGGCATGCCGCAAGCCGACGCCCTGCGCGCCACCCTGACGCGGCGCGCCGGTGTCGCCGGACTCGAACACCTGCTGGCCATGCGCGCAGCCGAGCGCCTGCGCGGAGAGCAGAACGTGGCCGCGCGCCGCGCCCTGGCCGACGCGGCCCTGGCCCGGCGCCAGGCGGCGCCGGCCGCGGCGCCGCCATGGCGCGCCTGGTTCGACGGCTCCGCACGCCCCAATCCGGGCCGTTGCGGCATCGGCGCCGTGCTCGAAGGCCCGGGGGCGGTACGCGTCGAACTGTCCCTCGATGCCGGCTATGGCAACAGCAGCGAAGCGGAGTACCGCGCCCTGATCGCCGTGCTGGAGGCGGCCGTCGAGCATGGCGCCACCATGCTTGCGATCCACGGCGACAGCCAGGTCGTGATCGACGACGTCAACGCCCCCGATTGCGCCAGCGCCCCGGCCCTGCGCGCATGCCGTACCCAGGCGCGCGCCCTGCTCGCCCGCCTGCCGGGCACCACGCTGCGCTGGATCCCGCGCCACAAGAACGCCCGCGCCGACGCCCTGTCGCAACGCGCCGTACCACCCCTCCACGACGAAGAAGCGCATGACCGAACCGAACCAGCCGCGCAATAGGCCACAGGCCGGCCCCCTGCACGATCCGCACGACTCGCGCGACACCCCCAGCACCGACCTGGCCAGCTGGCGTCCACGCCTGGCCGCGCTGGCCGGCGGCGCCGGCGGCGGCGACGGCGCCCACGACGCCAACCACCTGGAGCGCGTCTGGCGCAACGCGCAGGCGCTGCTCGCGCGCCACCCGCAAGCCGATGCCCTGGTCGTGATGGCCGCCTGCTACCTGCACGACCTGGTCAACCTGCCGAAGGACGACCCGGACCGCGCCCAGGCCTCCCGCCGCTCGGCCAGGCTGGCGCGGCACCAGCTCGCGGTCATGAACTTTCCGCCGGAACGGCTCGACGCCGTGGCCCATGCGATCGAGGCACACAGCTTTTCGGCCGATATTCCCGCCGAGACGCTGGAAGCGAAGATCGTGCAGGATGCAGACCGGCTCGACGCGCTCGGCGCGGTCGGGCTGGCGCGCATGTTCTATACCGCGGGCCGCATGGGAAGCGGGCTGGCCCATCCAAGCGACCCGCTCGCCACCGGCCGCCCGCTCGACGACCGCGCCTATTCGCTCGACCACATCCAGGCCAAGCTGGCCACGCTGCCGGGCAGGATGCAGACCGAGGGCGGGCGCGCGCTGGCCCGCGAACGCATGGCCATGCTGGAGTCCTTCCGTAGCGCATTTGCCGAGGAATGGGGTGCTGGAAAAAGTTCCTGAATGCCAATAATATCGGTGCCGGCGGTGCTAAGATAGGCTGGTCGATTCACGCTCGAGGCCCGCATGACCAGCACGACCGCGCTTCCGAAGTCCACTCCCGGCAACTTGAATTTCGTCCTGGTCTGCATCTTCATCGACATGCTCGGGATCGGCCTGATCGTGCCGGTGATGCCGCTGCTGGTCGGGCAGTTCGTCCCGGCGCGCGAGGACCACGCCCTGTGGTTCGGCGTCCTGGCCGCCACCTTCGGCCTGTTGCAATTCCTGTTCATGCCGGCGCTCGGCGCGCTCAGCGACCGCATCGGCCGCCGGCCCGTGCTGCTCTATTCCATGGGCGGGATGTGCCTGAATTTCCTGATCACGGCCTGGGCGCCATCCTTGTTCTGGCTGTTCGTCGGGCGCATGATCGGCGGCATGTCTTCGGCCAGCATGTCGGTGGCCTCGGCCTACGCGTCGGACATCTCGACCAAGGACAACCGCGCCAGGAGCTTCGGCAAGATCGGCGCCGCCTTCGGCCTGGGCTTCATCTGCGGCCCGATGCTGGGTGGCCTGCTGGGAAACAACGACCTGCACCTGCCCTTCTACGTGGCAGCCCTGCTGGGGTTTGCCAACCTGGTCTACGGATACTTCTTCGTGCCCGAGTCGCTGGCGCCGGGCCAGCGCCCCCCCTTCGACTGGAAGCGGCTCAATCCACTCGCCGCGCTGCTGCGCCTGGTGCGGCGCACCGACATCCGCGGCCTGGTGCTCGTCATCACCCTGGTGACCTTCGGCCAGATGATGCTGCAGTCCACCTGGGTCCTGTACACCACCTTCCGCTTCGACTGGACGCCGCGCGACAACGGCATCGCCCTGTTCTGCGTCGGGCTGGTGTCCGCCGTGGTGCAGGCCGGCCTGCTGGCGGTGCTGATCCGGCGCTTCGGCGAGGTGCGCCTGTCGCTGATGGGGATCACGTCCGGCTCCCTGGCCTTCCTCGGCTACGCCCTGGCGACGCAGGGCTGGATGATGTACGCCATCATCCTGTGCAACGTGCTGGCCTTCGCCGCCACGCCGGCGCTGCAGGCGATCGTGTCGAAGGCGACGCCGGCCGGCCAGCAGGGCGAGCTCATGGGCTCGCTGCAATCGATCAGCAGCCTCGGGGTCATCGTCACGCCGCTGCTCGGCACGGCGATCCTGGCCGGCGTGAGCCACCTGCCCCCTGGCGACTGGCGCATCGGCAGCCACTTCCTGCTGTGCGCGGCGATGCAGGCGGTCGCGGTCGTGGTGGCCTGGCGGTATTTTCGCACCCACCGCGTCCACGACAACCAGGCCGTCGAAGCCTGAGCGCCGGCATGTTCCCGGCTCGCCGCGCAGCAGGCGTTCCTCCTGCGGCGTCGGGACTCAGAACTTCAATTCCAGCGTGCTGCGCAGCTTGATTCCGCCCGGATAGCGCCAGCTGCGTTTTTCCAGTCCGGTGACCGGGTCGGCGTAGCTGACGCCCCAGGCGCCATCCTCGCCCAGCAGGTTCGACAGCGCCACCCGCAGCTGGGCCTTGGCGTTGAACTTCCACAGCGCGTAGGTATCCAGGTCGGTGCGTGCCATCTCGTAGAAACCGCGGTTGGCGGTCACGCGTATCGGCCCGCCGCGACGGTGCGACAGGCTGGCGCCGGCGCTCAGGGAGCCGGCCTGCCAGTCGAGACCGAGCTTGGCGGTCAGCGGCGTCTGCATTTCCATCCGGTTGTTCGGGCCGGGCACCGACGCGACACGCGACCAATTTCGGCTGAGGCTGGCGCGCAGCTCGATCGCCGGCGCCCCTTCCACCAGCGTCTTGAGCGGGAATTTCGTCTCGAGATCGATCGTCCTCACCCTCGCACGGCCGTCGTTCACGGGCCGGAAAATCCAGCGAAGACCGTCGAAGAAGATTTCGTTGCTGGTGTAGTCGTCGATCCGGCGCATTGAAGCGCCGATCGAGAACATCGCCCCTTCCGCCCAGTAGTGCTCCCAGGCCGCGTCCACGCCCCATGCCAGCTCCGGGCGCAGCCTGGGGTTGCCCACGAAATCGGCTTCGGTGGCGCTGTTGTTCTCCCACGCCGAGCGGTCGGGCACCAGGTTCCGCATCTCGGGCGCCTTGTAGGTGCGCGACAGCGCCAGCCGCAGCTGGTCGCCGTGCTTGCCGTCCTTGCCGGGCAGCTTCCACAGGGTCTGCAGCACCGGGCTCCAGACGCTCGAGCGTACGCTGGTCGGCTCCACCGTATTGCCGGTGACGCGGGTGTGCACGCCTTCCCAGCGCGCCCCGGCGTACAGCGACCACGCCGGCGTGATGGTCCATTCGTCCTGGGCGTAGAAGGCGGCGCGGCGCACGTTGGCGCCGAAATCCTCGTCGAGCACCTGGCCTGGGGCAAATGCGCGCACGGTGTCCTGTTCGACGCGGATGTCGTCGCTCGTATTGATGCGCACGTCCCAGCCCGCCGCCAGCACGTGGCCACCCGCCAGCTCGCGCGTCAGCTTGCCCGTGGAGTTCGCGCCCTTGGCGCGCGCGTCGTTGCGTATGCTGCCGTCGGTCTCCGGCAGGCCGGCAGCGTCGTTGCCCATGCGGCGCAGGAAGCGCTTGTTCCAGGTGCCCTCGACGCCGAACTTCGCTTCCAGCTTGGCGCCGGAGGCCATCGCATGGGTCCAGGACAGGTCCGAACTCAGGGCGGTGTAGTCGATGATCGAGCGGGTGTGCAAGTCGGGCGTCGGTGGCGGCCGGCCGATGAAGGTCAGTACCTGCCCGTGCGCGTTGTTGCGGAACCGGTTGCCGTTCAGGAGGGCCTGCCACGCCAGGGTGTCGCCGTTGTCCAGTGTCCAGTTGACGCGCGGGCCGAGGCTGAAGCCGTTCATGTGCCCCGTCTCCGGCACCGTGGTGGTACGGAACAGGTCGACGCGGCCGTCCGGCCGGGTGTTCTCCTCGACGCCCAGTGCCTCGCGCCGGAAGCTGTCGTGGTTGACGCTGCCCGAGATCGCGTACGAGGACTTGTCGGCGCGGTCGGCCAGCTCGAAGCTGACGGTCGGCCCGCGGAAGTCGCTGGAGAGCTGGTGCCCCAGCTTGACACCGCGCTCGCGCTTGCGCACGGTCTTGCGCAGCACGATGTTGATGGTGCCCGCCACCGATTCGGTCGACATGTCGGCGGTGGCCGCGCGCAGGACCTCGATCCGCTCGATCACGTCGGGCGACAGCGATTCGAGGGAAAAACCCGGCGGCGTACGCTCGCCATCGACCAGGACCTGCGTATAGCCGGCGCCCAGGCCGCGCATCTGCACTTGCGTGCTGCGTCCGGAACCGGTCACGACGCTCACACCGGGGATGCGCTTGAAGATCTCGGTGAGGCTGGTGTCGCCATAGCGGCCGATTTCCTCGCGTCCGACGACGATGCGCGTAGCCGTGTCGTCGCGCCGCGGGTCGTAGCCGGCCGCCGTTCCTTTCACTTCGACCCGCTGGATGGCAGCGTCCGTAGCGGACTGCTGGGCAAGGGCGGGGGCACTGAGCCCGGCGAGGAGGACAACCATGTGGCGCGGGCGAAGCAATGTCATGTTCCAGTCTCCAGAAATGTTGTTCGGCTTTCTGGTAATAACTATATGCCAGTTAATAGCAACGTGTAAACATCTTAATGACATCTTTATTGCTATCAAATAGCAATTTATAGTTCCACGGTAAAGAAAAAGCCCGGCACATGGCCGGGCTCGATAGTCGTCAGAAGTGTCGTCAGAACTTCAGCTCGTACGTCGCACGGTAACGCACGCCTTGCGGGAAGTTGAAGCTGCGGGTCTGGCTGCCGAAGCGCAAATCTTCGTAGGTGTTTTCCATCTGGAAGTCCTGGCTCAGCGCATTGCCCACCGCCAGGCGCAACTGGCGCTTCTGGTCGAATTTCCACAGCGCGTACACGTCGAGCTCGCGGCGCGGCCAGGTGTAGGCACGCTGGTTCACCGAGACCCGCACCGGACCGCCGCGGCGGAAGACGAAGCTGCCGCCGGTAGTGAGTGCGCCGGCCTTGTAGTCCGCGCCCAGGTTGACGGTCAGCGGCGTCTGCTGGTCGAGGCGGTTGTACGGCCCCGGCACCGATTCCACCCGCGACCAGTTGCGGTTGACGCTGGCGCGCAGGTCGACCGCCGGGGCATCGGTCATCACGGCCTTGAGCGGGAACTTGGTTTCGATTTCCATCGAACGCGTCACGGCGCTGTCCTGGTTGCTCGGGGTCTGGATCCAGCGCTCGCCATCGAAGAAGATCAGGTTGCGGGTGAAATCGCTGATGCGCCGCTGCGACACGCTCACCGACAGCAGCGCGCCTTCTGCCCAGTAGTGCTCGTAGGCGGCATCGATGCCGAGGGCCAGTTCCGGCTTCAGGTTCGGGTTGCCGCGGTAATCCGGCTCGGTCGAGCTGTTGTTCTCGCTGACCTGGCGGCGCGGCGTCAGGCTGCCCACGCCGGGCGCCTTGTAGGTGCGGGTCAGCGCCAGGCGGACCTGGTCACCTTTTTTACCCGGGATCTTGTACAGCGTCTGCATGATCGGGCTCCAGACGCTGGAGCTGGCCTCGGCGGGCTCGAAGGTGTTGCCGGTGACGTCGGTGCGGATGCCTTCCCAACGCGCGCCGAGGTACATCGACCAGGCCGGCGTAATATTCCACTCGTCCTGCGCGAACACGGCGAGGCGCTTGACGCGCGCCTCGGAAACCTCGTAGAGCGGCAGGTTGCCTGGCGCCCGGAACAGGGTGCGCTCGTTGCGTTCGTCGTCGCGCGTGTCGATGCCTCCATCCCAGCCGAAAGCAAAAGTATGGCCCTTCTGGATCGTCCGGCTGTACTTGCCGGTGGAGTTCAGGCCGCGGTCGCGGGTGTCGAGCAGACTGGTGGTATCGAGCAGCGGCACGGGAGCGGAACCTGCGGCCGCTGTCGAGGCGGTGCGGTGCGACGTGCTCTCGTTGCGGCCCGCGACGACGCCGACCTTCAGGTCGAGCTTGGCGCCCGACTCGAACTTGCGCGACCAGCTCAGGTCGGAACGCAGGGAGTCGTTGTCGCCCCGAAACGCGTTCATCAGGTCCGGGTACGGCGGCGGGCTGCCGATCAGGGTCGTGGTCGGCTGGTTGAAGCGGTTCCTGAAGCGGTGCACGTTGATGAAGCTCTGCGAGGTCAGCGTGTTGTCCTGGCCGAGGGTCCAGTTCAGGCGCGGGCTGAGGTTGGCGAACGTGACCTGGCCCTTCTGGGGCAAACGGATCGTGCGCAACATGGTGGTCTCGCCGCCCGGCGACACGCCCCTTTCCACGCCAGACGATTCGAACTCGAAGCGGTCATGCACTGCGTTGGCCGACACCGAATACGAGAAGGCGCCGTCGCGGTCCGACATCTGCAGGTTGGCGTTCGGGCCGTAGCCGTTGCTCGATCCCTGCGCCGCGAGCTTCACTTCCCGCATGCGGTTCTTGACAGAGCGCTTGAGGATGATGTTGATGGTGCCGGCCACCGACTGCGTCGAGAACTCGGCGCTGGCCGCGCGCAACACCTCGATGCGTTCGATCGAATCCGGCGCCAGCGACTCCATCGAGAAGCCGGCCGGCGCACGCTCGCCGTTGACCAGGATCTGCGTGTAGCCGGCGCCCAGGCCGCGCATGCGGATCTCGCCGCCGCGCCCGCCGGAGCCGGTGTTGACGGTGATGCCGGGCACCCGCTTGAGCACGTCGAGCACGCTTGTATCGCCGTACTTGGCGATTTCTTCGCTGCCGACCACGATCTTGGTGGCGGTGTCGTCGCGGCGCGGGTCGTAGGTGTCGGCCGTGCCTTTCACCTCCACTTGCTGGATCTTCCTGGCCGCATCCGCCTTGGCCTCATCCGCCTTGGGCGCGGCCGGCGCCGGCTGGGCACTGCGCGCATCCTGCGCGGCGGCGTCGATTGCGGGGAGACTCATGGCGACCGCGGCGGCCAGCGCGGTCAGGCGAAACGGTTGGAAAACGGAGGACATGGATGCGTCGAAAGTGATAGGAGCCAAGATTGTCTCAGAAGCAATTCCGTATGTCTTCAACAATCGGATATGTATCCGTGTTCCATGGCTGGCGCATAGATTTTGGCCCTTTTACCGCCTCGTGCTGGGGTACACTGCTCGGGTACGCTGTGGTTGCGGCAGCGGTTAACATGCATTGCACTACGCCATCGCCGCTATAATTCGCCATCGATTGCAAATCTAGAGGCCCATCAAAGTGTCCCGCATAAAAGTCTTGCCCCAATACGTGATGCCGAAGACGGCGCTGACCAACTTCGCCGGCCGCGTTGCCGGCGCCAAGGGTGGCGCCATGACGACGCGGCTGATCCGCTGGTTCGTGGGCAAGTACGGTGTCAACATGGAAGAAGCGGCGAACCCGGACATCGCCAGCTACGCCAGCTTCAACGAATTCTTCACCCGCCCGCTGCGCGACGGCGTGCGTCCGCTCGCCCAGGCCGACTTCGTCTGCCCGGTGGACGGCGCCATCAGCCAGTTCGGCGACATCGACGACCACCACATCTTCCAGGCCAAGGGCCACAAGTTTACCTCCGCCGAGCTGGTGGGCGGCGACGCGGACCTGGCGGCGCACTTCCAGCATGGCCACTTCGCCAACCTGTACCTGAGCCCGAAGGACTACCACCGCATCCACATGCCCTGCGACGGCCGCCTGACCCGCATGATCTACGTGCCGGGCAAGCTGTTCTCGGTGAACCCGACCACGGCGCGCGGCGTGCCGGGCCTGTTCGCCCGCAACGAGCGCGTGGTCTGCGTGTTCGAGTCCGAGGAACACGGCCCCTTCGTGATGACCCTGGTCGGCGCCACCATCGTCGGCAGCATGGCCACCGCCTGGCATGGCGTGGTCAACCCGCCGCGCATGGCGCGCATCTGCGAGTGGCGCTACGACTCGCACCCGGTGGTGCTGAAGAAGGGCGAAGAGATGGGCCGCTTCCTGCTCGGCTCCACCGTCGTCATGCTCTTCAGGAAGGGCGCGATCTCGTTCAACCGCGACTGGGCGCCGGAGCGTCCGGTGCGCCTGGGCGAGACGATGGGGAATCGTCCCCGCTGATCCCCGCGCGGGCGTGGTCTTGTCCACGCTCGCGGCATACCTCCTCCATCAGGTCCAGGAAGGCCCGGGTCTTGGCCGGCATCAGCCGGCGCCCAGGAAACACCGCCCAGCCGCTGGCCGTGGGCAGGTCCCATTCCGGCAGCACCCGCACCAGTTCTCCCGTCTTCAGGTAAGGCGCCGCAAAGGTCTGCGAGCTGCCCGCGATGCCGGCGCCGCGCGAGGCGATCCGCGCCAGCAGGTCGGGCGAATTCGCCGTCAGGCGCGCGCCGAGCGGGCGCTCCCACCGCACTTTGCCGCGCGTGAGCACCCAGGGCGTGGCGCCGCCGTGCCGGCCCAGCAGGCAGAGCAGGTCGTGCCGCAGCAGGTCGTCGGGGTGTTCGGGCAGGCCGTGCCGGGCCAGGTAGCCCGGCGAGGCATACAGGCCGAAGTACTCGAGGTTGATCGGCCGCGCATTCAGCGAAGCATCGTCCGGCAGGTCCCCCATGCGGATCGCGATGTCGAAATTCTCGGCGATCAGGTCGACCCTGCGCGGCGACAGGTCCATCTCGAGCGATACGTTCGGGTAGCGCGCGATGAAGCGCGCCACCACCTCGTGCAGGCTGCTGTTGGCGAAGTCGCCCGGCACCGACATGCGCAGCTTGCCGCTCGGCGCCTGCTGGCGGTGCTGGGCCAGCGCGCCGGCCGCCTCCACCTGTTCCACCACCTGGCGCGCATGCTCGAGCAGGCTGGCGCCGAATTCCGTCACCATCAGCTTGCGGGTAGTGCGCTGCAGGAGACGCTCGCCCAGGCGCTGCTCGAGCAGCGCCATCCTGCGCGAGACGGTCGATTTCGGCAGTTGCACGCGCTCGGCCGCGCGGCTGAAGCTGCCAGCCTCGACGATCCGGGCGAACAGCAGCAGGTCATTCGGCTCCACATCCATGATCGTGATTGTTCCACTGGCTGAATAATGTTATCCATTCTACGGTCTTCCACTTCGTTTTTGGAACCTTTACAGTGTGTCCATCAACACTTTCTTGGAAACGAAGGGACATCCAACATGAATATCCTGCAGATCACCTCGAGCGTGCGCGGCAACGATTCGGAATCGACCCGCGTCACCAACCTGATCGTCGACAAGCTGACCGCCGCCAATCCGGATGCCACCGTCGTCCGCCGCGACTTCGGCGCCCAGCCGCACCCGCTGCTGGACGGCGCCGCTGTCGGCGCCCTGTTCACCCCGGCCGAGCAGCGCAGCCCCGAACAGGCGGCCCGGGTGGCCCTGGACGACGCCCTGATCGCGGAGGCGCAGGCTGCGGACGTGATCGTGATCGGCGCCCCGATGTACAACTTCGGCATGCCGGCGCAGCTGAAGAACTGGTTCGACGCGATCGCCCGTTCCGGCGTGACCTTCCGCTATACCGAGACCGGTCCGGAAGGCCTGCTGAAGAACAAGAAGGTGTACGTGGCCACCGCGCGCGGCGGCATCTATCCGGTGGAAGCCGACCCGCAGGTGCCGCACATCCGCATGCTGCTGAACTTCCTCGGCCTGACCGACCACACCTTCATCTACTCGTCGGGCCTGAGCATGGGCCCGGAAGCGGCGAGCAAGGGCCAGCAGGAAGCCGATGCGGCCGTCGAGGCGGCACTGGCGGCCTGAATTACCGAAGCGAATTGACCGCGCGCTGCGGGAACCCCTGGGAAACCGTGGCTAAGCGCGGATAACCGCAGGCGCGGCGCATCACCACAACAGGAGGACAACATGACCGAGCAAGCCATTTCCGATACGATCCCGACGCTGCAGGTGCAGAAGTCGCGCGGCGTCGAACGCGTGGTCGCCGGCCAGTTCGTGATGGACGGCGCGGGCGTGAAGATCAACCGCGTGCTGACCGGCACCCTGCAGCGCCGCCTCGATCCCTTCCTGATGCTCGATGCCTTCGGCAGCGACAAGGCGGGCGACTACATCGCCGGCTTCCCGGAGCACCCGCACCGGGGCTTCGAGACCGTGACCTACATGATCGACGGCCGCATGCGCCACCGCGACAGCGCCGGCAACGAGGGCTTGGTCACCAGCGGCGGCGTGCAATGGATGACGGCCGGCCGTGGCGTGATCCATTCCGAGATGCCGGAGCAGACGGAAGGCCTGATGGAAGGCTTCCAGCTGTGGCTGAACCTGCCGGGCAAGGACAAGATGTCGGCCCCCTGGTACCGCGACATCCCGAGCGAGGAAGTGCCGCGCTTTACCAGCGGGGATGGCGTGGTCGTGCAGGTGATCGCCGGCCAGACCCACGGCGTGGCGGGCGCGGTGCAGCGCGAACACACGCTGCCGCTCTACCTCGACCTGGAGATTCCCGCCGGCGTCACCTGGGAGCAGCCGGTCCCGCAGGGCCATAACGCCTTCTTCTACGTCTATCGCGGCGAGGGGGTCGTGGAGGGCAAGGGCGTGGCCAGGACGCGCATGGCGATCCTCGACAATGCCGCCGGGGCCGACGGCGTGCGCATCAAGGCGGTGGAACCGACGCGCCTGATCCTGCTGGCGGGCCGGCCGCTGAACGAGCCGATCGCGCAGCACGGGCCGTTCGTGATGAACACGACCGAAGAGCTGTACCAGGCCTTCGACGACTTCCGCGCCGGACGCTTCGCCTGAAGTCCATGCGGGCAGGGCGGCATGTACGCCCCCTGCCCGCTTGCGCTACACTTCCGGCATGACGTATTCGCACTTTTCACTGCCATGCCGCTGATCGACACCGTTTCCGACCTGCTTGCACGCGCCAGCCACGCGCTCGGTTTCGAGACGATCGACCGCTTCCCCCAACACCATCCCTACGCGCGCACGCGCTGGAACAAGGCCTATTTCGACATCCCGTCGAACATGAAACCCGAGGCCATCGAGAACAGGCTGTGCGAGGCCATCGCCAACACGCCGCACGTCTTCGGCGAGATCCTGAACCCGACGCCGCGCATGCAGCGCGCCCTGCTGGCCGTGATCGAGCAACGCCTGCGCCGCGCACACGGCGCCCCGACCGATCTGGCCGCGATGCTGGTGGCGGCCTACCGCAGCCCGCATACGGTCGAGACCGTGCCGGGGCTGCGCCAGGCGATCCTCGATACCTCGGGCTACGAGCAGCACGTGCAGGCCAATGCGATCCTGGCCTTCCTGGCCGATGCGCCGGCGGCGTTCGGTGTCATCGAAGCGCGACCGTGATAGAAGCTGCCGGCGCTGCCTGAACGCGCGTCCGACTACACGGCGCGCACCAGCGACGCTGGACGAATCGCATTGCTCGGCACATAGCGTTCGCGCAGCACCATGAATGGCGTCTCCACCAACTTGTAGAGCAGCCACCCGGTGGCCACCGACAGCACCAGCAGCGCACCGATCGTCAGCGGGTGCCCGGGGCCGAAGCCCCAGGCTTGCATCCACTTCGCCGCCATCACGCACACCGGCTTGTGCAGCAGGTAGATCGCGTACGACCACAAGGCCAGCGCCCCGGCGCCGGGCACGCGCACGCTGCGCAGCAGCGAACCCTCCGCCACGCTGGAGACGATCAGCAGCGAGAACCCCAGCGCCAGCAGCGGGAAGCCGAACACGGTGATGCCGAAGCCATAGCGGTCGTCGACGAACAGCCGGAACGCCACCCCGCACACCGCCAGCCCGGCCAGGCCCGCCAGGTTGCCGTGCCGCGTCAGCCGCCCCCACGCACCCGGATGGTGGTTGCGCAGCAGCGCCAGCGCCACCCCGGCCAGCAGTTCGTCGTAGCGGCATAAGCTCGAGTAATAAATGTGCTTGAAATAGAAGTAAAGCTTATGGTCCTGCCCCGCCATCTCCTGCCACAGGTCGGCGCGCACCAGCATCCCGGCCACGAAGGCCAGCGCGATCACGCACCAGGCCAGGCGCAGCGAGCGCCCGAAGGCCGCACCCAGCAAGGCCACTGCCGGCAACAGCACGTAGAACTGTTCCTCGATCGCCAGCGACCAGCTGTGCGAGAACGCGCTGCCCGGTTCCAGCCCGATGTTCTGCACGAAGGCCAGGTATTCCCACAAGGGCAGCAGGGGCGATTCGCCGCGGAAGGCCGGCCACAGGAAGTACAGCGCCAGCACCACCCAGTAGTTGGGCAGCGTGCGCAGCAGGCGCCGCGCATAGAAGTGCTTCAGCGAGAAGCCGCCGGGGCTTCTCAATGCCGCGAAGATCTGGTTGCCGATCAGGTAGCCCGACAGCGCGAAGAACAGGTCCACGCCGACCCATCCCACCTCCCCTATCCAGCCGAAGGTCGGCGCATGGCTCACGAACAGCACGTAATGGTGCAGCACGACGAGCGTGACGGCGAGCGCGCGCAGGGTATCGAGGCCGTGGACGCGGACGGTGGAGGTGGTGGACTGCATGCTTGTCTGGGTGCGTGGGAAGTTGGCGATCATGCCATGCCGGCCGAAGTTACGCCACCTCGCGCCAGCGCACCCCGCCATTTTCCCGATAGAATGTCGCCACCCAATATTTCCTCCGGATCCGCACCGCAATGACTTCCCCAAGCAAGTACCAGTTCAAATCCGTCAACTACACCGGCATCGGGCCCGGCCCGCGCGTCATCATCATGGGCGCGACCCACGGCAACGAAGTCTGCGGCACCATCGGCATCCGCCGCGTGATGGAAGAAATCGACGCCGGGCGCCTGCACATCGCGGCCGGCAGCGTGACCTTCGTGCCGGTGGTGAACTCGAAGGCCTACGAACAGAACACCCGCAACGGCGACCGCAACCTGAACCGCAACCTGTTCCCGAAAGACGATCCGCAGGACTTCGAGGACCACATCGCCAACTGGCTGTGCCCCCTGCTCGCCCGGCACGACGTGCTGCTCGACCTGCACTCCTTCAACGCGACCGGGGGCCTGCCTTTCGTGATGGTCGGCCCGCTGGACAACGACGGCCCGCTGCAGCCCTTCAAGCACGCGGAAAAGGAACGCGCCTGGGCGCGCCGCCTGGGCGTGAAACGCTTCGTGGACGGCTGGCTGGCAACCTACGGCGACGGCGTCAAGCGCCGCAGCCGCAATGCCGATGAACTGGAAACCGTGCTGCGCTATGGCGTCGGCACCACCGAATACATGCGCAGCACCGGCGGCTACGCGCTGACCCTGGAATGTGGCCAGCACGTGGATCCGGCCGCCCCCGACGTCGCCTACCAGGCCATCATGAACACCCTCGCCCACCTCGGGTTGATCGACGCGCCGGACCCGGCACCGGTCCCGTTCGAGGAGATGGAAGCGCTGTCGATGGTCGCGGTGCACGACAAGCTGCACCCGGAGGACCGCTTCACCCGCGCCTGGGCGAGCTTCGACCCGGTGAGCGAGGGCGAGGAGATCGGCGTGCGCGCCGACGGCACGAAGGTCGTAGCCGAGTTCAGCGGCCGCATCCTGTTCCCGGATGCCAAAGCGAACGCCAACTCGGAGTGGTACTACCTGACGCGCCCGAATCCGTCGTTCGGGCGCGAGCAAAACCGGTAAAACAAGAAACGCGCCCGCCGCAGCCAGGCCGGCGCCGCCATCCCGGGTGCGAGGCTGCCCCCAGCGGCCATCGCGCCCGCTCCGCGTTCAGCAGCGTACGAACAGACCCGCCGCCGGCAGGATTTTTTCGCATATCGTAAAATGACGATATTCGGATCGAGAGAAACCGATATAAGGAAGAGCTCATGGACATCGACGCGATCCACAAGGCCCTGGCAAACCCGGTACGGCGCCAGATCCTGCATTGGCTGAAGGATCCGCACCAGCACTTCGCCGAGCAGGAACACCCGCTCGACCTGGGCGTGTGCTGCAAGCTGATCGACCAGCGCACCGGCCTGTCGCAATCCACGGTTTCGGCCCACCTCGCGACCCTGCACAAGGCGGGGCTGGTGAGCACGCGGCGCGTCGGCCAGTTCATCTACTTCCAGCGTAACGAGGAAGTCATCCGGGCTTTCCTCGACCAACTGAACGACGGATTATAGGAGTACCACGCATGACAAGCATGTTTGACCCGATCAAGGTAGGCGCACTGGAACTGCCGAACCGCATCATCATGGCCCCCCTGACCCGTTCGCGCGCCGTGGGCGGCGGCCGGGTGCCGAACGCGATGATGGCCGAGTACTACGTGCAGCGCGCATCGAGCGGACTGATCCTGTCGGAAGCGACCGCCGTCACGCCGATGGGCGTGGGCTACGCCGACACCCCGGGCATCTGGTCGGACGAGCAGGTCGAAGGCTGGAAGATCGTCACCGACGCCGTGCACAAGGCGGGCGGGCGCATCGTGCTGCAGCTGTGGCACGTGGGCCGCATCTCGGACCCGTACTTCCTGGACGGCCAACTGCCGGTGGCGCCCTCCGCCATCCCGGCTGGCGGCCACGTCAGCCTGCTGCGCCCGAAGCGCGACCACGTCACCCCGCGCGCGCTCGAGACCGATGAAATCCCGGCCATCGTGGCCGCCTACCGCAAGGGCGCCGAGAACGCGAAGAAGGCCGGCTTCGACGGCGTGGAGATCCACGGCGCCAACGGCTACCTGCTCGACCAGTTCCTGCAGGACTCGACCAACCAGCGTACCGACCAGTATGGCGGCTCGCTCGAGAACCGCGCCCGCCTGATGCTGGAAGTGACGGACGCCTGCATCGAGGTCTGGGGCGCCGATCGCGTCGGCATGCACCTGGCGCCGCGCGGCGACCAGCACACGATGGGCGACTCGAACCCGGTTGATACCTTCGGCTACGTGGCGCGCGAACTCGGCAAGCGCGGCATCGCCTTCATCTGCGCCCGCGAGGCGATCGGCGACGACAGCCTGCGCGCGCACCTCAAGAAGGAATTCGGCGGCGTGTACATCGCCAACGAAAAGCTGACCAGGGAAAGCGCGGAGCACCTGATCGCATCGGGCGAAGCCGATGCGGTGGCGTTCGGCGTGTGGTTCATCGCCAACCCGGACCTGCCGAAGCGCCTGCAGGCGAACGCGCCGCTGAACCAGCCGCGGCCGGAGCTGTTCTATGCGCCGGGGGCGGAGGGGTATATCGACTACCCGGCGCTGAATTAAACCGGCGTTACGCTACAAAACCGGGTTCCCGCGAAGGCGGGAACCCGATTATTCTGCACATCACAAGCCTCTCCTTCCGCCCGGACAAACGTTCTACATTCGCATATGCATGTGGTGTAGGCGACACCCCGCTCATGCTATTCTTGCGCGATTATTTTTAAAGCGCACCGAGCCTGCGCTGTCCAGGAGACCACGTGAAACACTTCGCCCCCCGCGTGATGGCGCTCGCCATCGCTTCCTCCTTCGCCCTCGGCGCAATCAGCACCGCACAGGCCGCCCCGGCACCGGCCCGCGCCGAGAACGCCTACCTGTCGGAGGCCGACGCCATGGCCCGTTCGGCACGCATCTCGAACGTGGATTACGTGCTGGACTTCACCCTGACCGGCAAGGAAACCTTCGCGGGCACGACCACCGTCAGTTTCGACCTCAAGGATACCGATTCGGCCGTCACCATCGACCTGAACAAGGCTACCGTCAAGTCGGTGAGCGTCAACGGCAAGCAGGTCGCGCCGCGCTATAACAACTGGTTCATCACCCTGGCGCCGCAAGACCTGGCCAAGGGGCGCAACACCGTCAGCATCGCCTACGAGCGCCTGCACAGCACCAACGGCGAAGGCCTGCACCGCATGGTCGATCCGGTCGATAACCGGGTCTACACGTACTCGCACTTCGAGCCGGCCGCGGCCCAGCAGATGTTCGCCGTGTTCGACCAGCCGGACCTGAAGGCCACCTATACCGTCACCGTGAACGCCCCAGGCGACTGGCACGTGGTCACTACCACCCGCGAATCCGCCGTCGCCGACGGTGTTGCCAACCCGGCGGGCGGCAAGCGCTGGACCTTCCCCAAGACCAAAAAGCTCAGCCCATACAATTTCTCGCTGCACGCCGGCCCCTACCACGTGTGGGAAGACAAGACCAGCGCGCGCTACCCGATGCGCCTGTTCGCGCGCCAGTCCGTCGCCAAGCAGGTCACCCCGGCCGACTGGTTCCGCTACACCAGGAACGGCCTGGTGTTCTTCGAGGACTATTTCGGTATTCCCTACCAGTTCGAGAAATACGACCAGCTGCTGGTGCCCGACTTCCTGTACGGCGCCATGGAGAACGCCGCCGCCGTCACCTTCGCCGAAGCCCGCTTCCTGCACAAGTCCGAGATGACGCCGGCGCAGAAGGTCCGCCTGGCCAAGGTCATCATGCACGAGATGGCGCACCAGTGGTTCGGCGACCTGGTCACCATGAAGTGGTGGAACGGCCTGTGGCTGAACGAGAGCTTCGCGTCCTTCATGGCCACGCTGGCCACCGCCGAAGCCACCGAGTTCAAGGACGCCTGGCAAGCCTTCTACCAGCAGGACAAGCAGGCCGCCTACACCATGGACCAGAAGGTCTCGACCCACCCGATCGAGGTGCCGGTGCCGTCATCAAGCAACGCCTTCGACAACATCGACGCCATCACCTACTCGAAGGGCGCCTCGACCCTGAAGCAGCTGCGCCACATGCTGGGCGAGGAAGTCTTCCGCAAGGGCGTGCACAACTACCTGGTCAAGTACTCGTGGCAGAACGCCAGGCTCGAGGACTTCATTGGCAGCCTGGGCGAGGCCGCGGGCCGCGACCTGTCCAGGTGGACGAAAGACTGGCTGTACCAGGCCGGCGTGAACACCATCACCGCCAACTACAGCTGCAAGGGCGGCAAGATCAGCGCCTTCTCGCTGCAGCAGACCGCGCCGGGCAAGGCCTTGCCGACCCTGCGCGAACAGCGGGTGCAGGTGGCTGCCTTCAAGCTGGCCGACGGCAAGCTGGTGCTCGACAAGAACGTGCCGGTCACCTACACCGGCGCGAAGACCGCCGTGCCGGGCATGGTGGGCGCGGCCTGCCCGGACCTGGTGTACCCGAACTACCAGGACTGGGGCTTCGTGAAGGTCAACCTGGACAAGCGCTCGTTCGCAACCGCCCGCACCAGCCTGGCCGGCGTGGACGACCCGCTGCTGCGCGCCATGCTGTGGCAGGCGCTGTGGGACGGCGTGCGCGACGCCAGGCTGCCGCTGAACGAATTCATCCAGGTGGCACTCGTCAATGCGCCGCAAGAAAAGGATTACACCCTGCTGGGCGACGTGCTGGGCAAGGTCACCGCGTCCCGGGAGTACCTCGACGCCATGAGCCTCGACAACGCCTGGAGCAGGCAGACCGCGAAGGCACTGGAAGAGATGGCATGGAACGGCGTCGTCGCCAACCGGGGCAACGAGAGCTTCCAGCGCCTGTGGTTCGGCACCTACCTGAGCGTGGCGAGCAGCCAGGAAGCGCTGGCTCGCCTGGCCGGCATGCTGGACGGCAAGGGAACCGAAGGCCTGGCCATCGGCCAGGACCAGCGCTGGGCCATCATCAACCGCCTGAACCGTTTCGACCATGCCGGCGCTGGCGCGCTGGTCGAAGCCGAGCAGGCGCGCGACAAGTCGGACGCCGGGCAAGGCGCGGCGATCGCCGCCACCGTCAGCCGGCCGGACCCGAATGTGAAGTCCGAATGGCTCGCCACCGTCGAAGACCTGCAGACCAAGCTGCCGTTCTCGAAGGTGCGCACCGCGATGGGCGCCATGTATCCGGCCGAGCAGAAAGCGCTCGCCGAGCAGACCGCTGCGAGCCGCCTGGCCAAACTGCCGGCGATCGACAAGGCCGCGGGGCCGGTGTTCATGCGTTCGTATGCGAACACCATGATCCCGGCCAGCTGCACCCCGGCGAGCGTGCAGCGCCTGCAGAAGGCCGCCGACACCATGAAGGACCTGTCGGCCGGCACCCGCCGCTCGCTGCTCGACACCCTGCAGGAAGACCAGCGCTGTGTCGCGATCAGGCAGGCATTGACCGCGCCGAAGTCCTGACCTGCGATGCAGCCCGGCGCTCCCGCGTTCCCGCGCAGGCAGGTCCGGCCCGGCTGGCCGTTGCTCGCCGCGCTGGGCGTGCACCTGCTGCTGGCCTGGGGCTGGCGGGTCGCGCATGCGCCGGCGCCCGACCGGCGCGAGGAACGGGCGGTCGACCTGGTGCTCCTCGCGCCGCCGGCGTCTTTGCCGCAAGCGCAGGCAGCAGCGCAGGCAAAAGCGCCGCCACTCCGCCCCACGCCCGCTTCGTCTTCGTCTTCGGCCCCGCGCCCCCGGCCGGCCGCCCGGCCCGTGGTCGCTCAAGCCATCACGACGCCCGACATCCCGGCTGCCGATCCTGCACCGGCCGCCGCGGCCGCCATGGCCACTACCGCCGACCCTTTCGCCGTCCCCGACGACGCCGCGCCGGCTCAATCGCGGCTCGACGCGATGGTGGGACGCGCCCGCCGCGACGCCGGCATCGTCGACCGTGAGCTGCGCGCGGGGAAAACCGGCGTGCCCGCCGTCGCCGGCACGCCGTGGGGGAGTTTTCGGACGGCGCTCGATGGCGCCCACAAGGATACGGCGCGCGGCCTGACGAGCGAAAGTTATACCGCGCCGGACGGCCAGGTGATCTACCGCTTCCGCCTAGGCGGCAAGGTGTGGTGCCGCACCGGCGGCAGCGTCAGGCCGAGCATCGGTGGCGCCGTGGGCGGCGGCGCCACGCTGTTCGACAGCAGGGGCGGAGAAGGCAGCGCAGGCGGCATTGCGTGCCCCAGCCACGCGGACTGGAAACGCGACTGAGCCTGGAAGTGCTCGGGCCCGCCGGCCCGCGCTGGCCTTCCCGCCGGGCCGTGACCGGTGCGCCGGCGCCGATGCGGCCTGCATGAAATGCGGACGGCGCCGCCGCGATTGCACCGCTACCGTCCGGATACGAATATCATTCCGTCCTTACATTCCCACAGGAAAACCCCATGCGCCTTGCTACCCTCGCCCTACTGTCCGCGATCGCCTTCAGTGCTGGCGCGCAGGCCGACAGCCTCGACGATGCCCTGCTGAAGGAAATGCAGCGCCGCCACGTGCCGGGGCTGAGCGTGCTGGTCATCAAGGACGGCAAGGTGGTCAAGGAAAAAGGGTACGGCCTGGCCAACGTGGAGCACCGCGTGCCGGTGACGCCGCAGACGGTGTTCCAGTCGGGCTCGGTCGGGAAGACCTTTACCGCGGCGCTGATCCTGCTGCTGGCGCAGGACGGCAAGCTGAGCCTGGACGACCCCATTGCGCGCCACCTGCCGGACACGCCGCCGGCCTGGGAGAAGATCACGATCCGGCACCTGCTCGCCCACACCTCCGGCCTGGGCGACCCATACGAGATCATCGACTTTCGCAAGGACTACACCGACGAGGAACTGATCGCGCTGGAAGCGAAGATCCCGGTGCGCTCGGCCCCGGGCGAGAAATGGGCGTACAGCAACATGGGCTACCACCTGCTGGGTTTCATCGCCAACCGGGCGGGCGGCAAGTTCTATGGCGACCAGCTGCGCGAGCGCATCTTCGCCCCCCTCGGCATGGACACGCGCGTGATCACCGAAGCCGACATCGTCCCGCACCGGGCCGCCGGCTATGAATGGAAAGACGGCGCGCTGAAGAACCAGGCCTGGGTTGCCCCGCGCCTGAACACCACGGCCGACGGCAGCCTGTACCTGACGGCGCGCGACCTGGCGCGCTGGGACCAGGCCCTGTACGGCGACAAGATCCTGGATGCGCGCCTGAGGGCGGCAAGCTTCACGCCGGCAAAGCTGAACGACGGCAGCGATGCCCCCTACGGCTATGGCTGGTTCGTCGACAAGGTCAAGGGCCGCACCCACATCAGCCATGGCGGCGCCTGGCAGGGTTTCCGCTCGCACCTGTGCCGCTACGTCGACGACAAGCTCACCGTCGTGATCCTGGCGAACTCGGCTTCCGCGCGTCCGGCGAAATTCGCCAACATGGTGGCGGCGCACTACGTGCCCTCGCTATTCGATGCACCGGCCAAACCCATCGCCGACAAGGATCCGGCGGCAAGCGCGCAGGTGCGCGCCGCGATGGACAGGTTCGCCCGCGGCGAGGCGCCGGCTGGGCTGAACGCGCAACTCGGCGCCGAATTCACGCCGGCCGTACTGGCGCGCGTGGCCGAGGCGCTGGGCGAGGCCGGCGCCCTGCGCTCGGTTGCGCTGCTGGCGAGCCAGGACAAGGATGGCGGCCGCAGCCTGCGTTACCGCTACAGCTACGACAACGAGACGCTATTGGTGTCGGTGATGCTTGACAAGGCCGGCCGGTTCTCGGGTTTCCGCTTCATGCCGGAGTGATGGCACAGCGCCAAGGGCGCGGCACTGCCCCATGAAACCGGCTATCTGGCGCCGCCCTTGTCCTTGACGGGCGGCGCGGGTGCGGGTGCGGGTGCGGGCACGCACAGTTCCGCCACCCGGCGCCAGGCGCCCGTGCCTTCGCACACCACCGGCGGGCGGTCCTGCAGGAGCCTGCCCAGGTCCACGGGCTTGCCCTGGTTCACGATGACGTTGCGTTCGATCGGGATGCACATCGCGTCGTGCCACGCGGCGGCGTAACCGTCCGGCGTCGGCAGCGGGCCGCGCAGGCGCACGGCGGCGGCCTCGCAAGCCTTCTTCGTCTGGTACGTTCCACGCAAGCTTGTGCTCTCCAACATCACTTCGCGGTGCTGCTGCAGGTACAGCAACAGGATCATCGTAAACATGCACACTCCCATACTTGGTCCGGCGCGGGCCGGTCCCCCGCACGCCTGAGCTTCTTCAAGCTTGCAGCCGTGGCTGCGCGCTAGCCTGAGGGTCTCCTGAAAGGACGCCCATGTTCAAGCTCGTTACCTGGAATATCCAGTCCGGCCGCAGCCCGGACGGCAAAACCGATCTCGACCGTATCATCGCATGCCTCGACCGCCTTTGCAGTTTTGACATGCTTTGCGTGCAAGAGGTTTCCGACGGCTACACCGACCAGTCCGAAAACCAGTTCGCCATGCTGCGCGAGCGCCTGCCTGGCTACACCGGCATCGAGGCCATCGCCTGCGAAGCCGCAGGGGCCGGCACCGGTGCCGATGGCGGGCAGCACGCGCTGCGCCGCTTCGGCATGATGGTGTTCTCGCGCCATCCGGTGCTGCAGGCGCTGCGCCACTCGCTGCCCTGGCCGCCCGAGCCGGAAGTGATGAGCATGCCGCGCATGGCGCTGGAGCTGACCGTCGCCGCGCCGGGCGGCCTGCTGCGCGTGACGAGCGTCCACCTGGAATATTTTTCGCAGCGCCAGCGCCTGGCCCAGGTCGAGCGCCTGCGCGAACTGCACCGCGAAGCCAGCCACCATGCGCGCTGCCCGCCGGCGCCGGGACGCGGTCCGTTCGCGGTGCCGCCGCGCGCCATGCCGGCGCTGCTCGCGGGCGACTTCAACATGCTGCCCGGCTCGCCCGAGCACCAGCGCCTGCTGGCGCCGTTCAGCGACGGCACCCAGCCCTGGCGCGACTGCTGGCAACTGGCCCAGCCCGGCCGGCGCCACGCTCCCACCGTCGGCCTGCACGACGCGAATCCCAATGCGGCGGCCCCCTTCACCTTCGATTACGTGTTCGCCAGCGCCGACCTCGCCGGGCGCGTGCGCCGCGTGCAGGTCGACGCCAGCGAGCAGGGATCGGACCACCAGGCGCTGCTGGTGGAACTCGACTGGGGCGCCGCCTAGCGCCCCTAGCGCAGCCTGCGGGCGGTGCACGCGCACGGGTGCCGGCACGCCCGCCGGCGGGGCCGTACAATGGCGTTCTTGCGGCCGAGCGCCGCCACCGCACTACGAGGTATCGCATTGGATTGGGATTATCCGCACCCCTTCATCTTGCCCGTCACGCCCCAGGCCGGCGACATCGACGGCCTGGACCACACCAACAACGCCGTCTACATCCGCTGGTGCGAACAGGCCGGCTGGGCGCATTCCGAGCAGCTCGGCCTGACGCTCGACGACTACCGCCGCCTCGACCGGGCCATGGCGATCCGGCGCGGCGCATACGATTATCTGCTCCCGACCTCGGCGGGCGAGTCCTTGCGCCTGGCAACCTGGCTGGTCGCCGGCGACGGCAAGCTGGCGATGGAGCGCCGCTTCCAGCTGGTGCGCGACAGCGACGGTGCCACCGTGCTGCGCGGGCGCTGGGAGCTGGTGTGCATCGAGATCAGCAGCGGCCGGCCGCGCCGCATGCCGGCCGAATTCCTCGACACCTACATGCCCGCGCTGGCCCAGGTGCAGCCCGCGGCTTGAAGCGCCGGTGCGGCGGGGCGGCGGACGCGGCAGCACCGTCCCGTGTTGAGCACACTCAAAGAATTCATTGAGCGATCCGGCCTCCCTCCGGCTTGTGGCGCGTCAAACTTGCCGGGTCACGTTCGAGCCCGCGAGGAAGAAGACATGCCGCGTCACCAGTTCACCATCGTCCCCGGCCCGCTAGCTGCGCCGTTCGTCGCGATGCTGCTCCTTGCAGCCGTGCTTTCCGGGTGCCGCCTGCGCGAGCACGGGCAGGAAGACCTCGTCATCCCCGAGCTGGTGCGCACCCACCTGTACGTCGCGCCGTCCGGCTCGGACAGCAACCCCGGCACCCGGGACGAACCCTTCCGCACCCTCACCCGCGCGGCGCAGGCGGTCACGCCCGGCACCACGGTGCACGTGGCGCCCGGCACCTATTTCGGCGGCGTGCGCACCAACACCCACGGCACCGCCGAGGCGCGCATCGTGTTCCAGTCGGTCGAGCGTGGCGGCGCGCGCCTGGTGCCGCCCCTCGATTCGCGCCAGCCGGCGGCATGGGACAACCGCGCCAACTACCTCGACATCATCGGCTTCGAGATCGACGGCAGCCAGTACCAGAGCGGCATGAAATGGCTGAGCGGCATCTACAACGGCGGCTCGCACAACGGCATCCACCACAACCACATCCACCACATCGGCAACGACGTGCCGTGCGAACCCAAGGGTGGCGCCGGGATCGGCGTGGACAGCTACTACAAGGGCAATGACGGAGAAGTGGTCGGCAACCACGTGCACGACATCGGCCCGCCGGACTGCCGCTACATGCACGGCATCTACGTGAGCACGACGGCGAGCGTACGCGACAACGTCATCTACCGGGCCTCCGGCGCCGGCATCCACCTGTGGCACGACGCCAGCCACGTGACGATCCGCGGCAACACCGTTGTCGCCTGCGGCACCGGCATCGTGGTCGGCGGCGGTGACTTCTATCACAGCAAGGGACCAAACGACCACACGCACACGATCAACAACATCGTGTACGACAACGGCCACGGCATCCTGGAACAGGGTGCGACAGGCCCCAACATCAGCTACCGCAACAACTTGGTGTACCACAACGCCCATGGCGACTGGCGGCTGTCGGCCGGACGCCAGCATACCGGCACGATCAGCGCCGCGCCGCTGTTCGCAGACTACAGCCGCTCTTCCCCCGCGCCGGATTTCCGGCTCCTTCCCGGCTCGCCGGCCATCGGCAAGGGGCTGCCCGCGAGCGGCGCCGAGCCGGTCGCCATCCGGGCGCAGCGCCGGCCGGATATCGGCGCCATGCCCTTTGCCGGCACAGGGCCGTCCCACCTGCCCTCGTCCGCGACCCACTGACGGCGCCGGCATCGCCGGGAACGAAGGCGATACCGGTGCCCGACGCCTGGTACCTGAGGCTCGGTAGCTGAGGCGTGGTACCCGAGGCTTATTTGGCGATCAGGACCGGCTCGTCGAAGCCCAGCTCCTTCATCCTCGGCAGCTGCGTTTTCGCATCGCCGACCACCAGCCAGACCATCTTCGACGGGTCCAGGTACTGACGCGACAAGGCCTGGACCTGCGGCAGCGTCATCGCCTTGACGATGCGCTCGCGGTCCTTGACGTAGTCGGCGCGCCAGCCGTACTTGCTCATGTTGTCGAGCATGTCCAGCTTGGCTGCGGAGGTTTCGAAGGCCCGCGCATTGCTCTTGATGAGGAAGTTCCTGGTCGTTTCCAGGTCTGCCGCCGAGAAGGTCGGGGCGTAGTCCTGCAGGACCTGTTTCACCAGCTGCGTGGACTCGAGCGTGACGTTGCTGCGCACGCCGCTGGCGATGATGAACGGCCCGGCGCTCTTGCTGCCCGAAAAACTCGAACGGATGCCGTAGGTGTAGCCCTTGCCTTCACGCAACTCCTGGGTCAGGCGCGACGCGAAGCCGCCGCCACCGAGGATGTAATTCGCCACGGTCGCCGGGTAATAGTCCGGATCGGTCGCGGCCAGGGCCCGGTAGCCGATATGCAGCACCGACTGCTTCGCGTCCGGCACATCGACGAAGTACACCTTGGCCGGCGCCCCGCCGCCTGCCGCCACGGCTGCGGGCAGGGTCACCGGCTTGGCCTTCCACTCGCGGCCGAGCGCGGCCAGCGGCCGCGTCACGGCGCTTTTCGGCAAGGCGCCGATCACGTGCATGCGCGCATTCGACGGCGACAGGTTCGCGCGGTAGTACTGCTTCAGGTCGTCGATGGTGATCGCATTTACGGTATCAAAGGTGCCGAGGATATTGCGTGAACGGAGATCGTCCTTGCCGTAGATGAGCTTGTTAAAATTGCTGCTCGCCAGCGCGTTCGGATCGGCCTCCTGCTGGCGGATCTGGCTCAGCACGCTTTGCTTGATCAGGGCGAACTCCTTCTCGTCCCAGCGCGGCTGCAACAGGATTTCCCGCACCAGGTCCAGGGTGGCCCCGTAATTGCGGGCCAGGGTCGTCACACTGATGCGCACGTCTTCCGTCCGTGCGAACACATTGATGGTCGCGCCCAATTGCTGGATCGCTTCCTCCAGCTCCTGCGGGGTCTTCAGGGCGGTACCCTGCGTCATCAGGCGTGCCATCAGGTTGGCGACACCGACCTTGTCAAGCTTGTCGAGCAGGAGGCCGCCATCGATCGCGATATCGAACTGGACCAGCGGCACTTCCCTGTTTTCGATGCCCAGCACGCGCATGCCATTGGCCAGCTTCGTGTCCCACACCTGCGGCACCTTGACGGCGGGCGGCGCGCCGTAAGGCGGTTCCTTGCTGCGGTCGATCTTCGACGGGGTCCTGGTGTACTCCGCGGTCGTGCTCGGATCGACGGCATGCTCGGCGCCCTGCACCACTTTCTCTTCGACGACGTTGGCCTTGCCCGATCCGCTCAGGGCAAGCGCCAGCTTGCCCTTCGGGACGAAACTGGTCGCGACATACGGCTTGCCCTTGATGTAGGTGTCGTACACGCGGCGCACGTCGGCCGGCGTGACCGCCAGCGTCTTCTTGATGCTTTCCTCGATATGGCCCGGGTTGCCGGTCAGGTAGTTATACTCGGCCAGCAGTGCCGATTTGCCGAGGACGCTGGAAACGGAGTTGTAGAACCGGGTCTCGAGACCCGCCTTGATGCGGTTCAGGTCGCGTTCCGGGATGCCTTCGCGCTCGAACTTGGCAAAAGCCTGGTCGATCGCGGCGGCCACGTCGTCGAGCGGCTTGTCCTCGAACGCACGCACGCGCAGCATGAACTGGCCGGCGAGTTCGGCCGAGTAGTTGCTGATCTGGACGCTCGGCGCCAGCTTGCCGTCTTCCACCAGCACCTGGTAGAAAGGCGCCCGCTTGGTCTGGGACAGGTACTCGGCCAGCACCTCGAGCGCGTACGCGTCGGGGTGCAGGTCCTCGACGGTCGGCCAGGCCATGTTCAACTCGGGCAGTTTCGCAAAATTGTCCTCGTGGGCCAGTTTCACGGTCTGCTCCACCTTGCCGGGACGCTTGGCCAGCGGCTTGATCGGTTCGCCGCGCTTGATCTCGGAAAAATATTTCTCGACCCACTTGCGCGCCTGGGCCGGATCGAAATCGCCGGCGATGACCAGGGTCACATTGTTCGGCACGTACCACAGGCGGAAGAACTCCTTGACGTCGTCGAGGGTCGCGTTCTGCAGGTCTTCCAGCGAACCGATGACCTGCCAGTTGTACGGATGGTCGGCCGGGTACAGTGCCTTGTTGATGACGTAGCGGGTGTGGCCGTAGGGTGCGTTGTCCACGCCCTGGCGCTTCTCGTTCTTGACGACCTGCTTTTCCTTCGCCAGCACGGGATCGGTGACCGTATTGATGAACCAGCCCAGCTTGTCCGCCTCGGCCCAGATCATTTTCTCGAGCGCGTCCTTCGGGACCGTCTGCAGGTAGTTGGTGCGGTCCTGCGAGGTCGAGCCGTTGGCGCCCGAGCCGCCGATGCGCGCGCTCATCTTGTCGAGGCCGCCCTTGCCCAGGTTTTCCGATTCCAGGAACAGCAGGTGCTCGAACAGGTGCGCAAACCCGGTGCGCCCCGCCTTCTCACGGGCCGACCCGACATGGGCCGTCAGGTTGACGGCGACGACCGGGTCGGAGCGGTCGATATGGAAGATCACGTCCAGCCCGTTTGGCAGCGTGAACTTCTGGAAGTCCACTTTCAGCCCCGCCGCCGGCCCGGCCTGGGCCGGTTTGGCGGCGTGTGCCGGAGCTGGAACGGTGGACGTGAAACACGCGGCCACCAGGAGGGCCAGGGGAGCAATCTTCATGCAATCGGATCCTTAGGATAGAACGGACAGGCGGTGCGATACACCGTAGGTTCTGGATGGTATTGCAATTTCCCGATTGCTACAACGTTAGAGCGAAGCGATTCTTTCACCGGATTGCATGCGGAAGCGGCAGACGTCGTCCGGCTGATCCGGGGCGTCCGGCGTAGACGGCTGTCGACTGCACATTCAAGCCGCATCGGACACAAGCTCTTGATTACGGTTTCGCCCAGCTGTTCGCTCCATACTCCCAGCTCCAGGGCATGCCCGTTTCACCCAGGACGAGCCGCACAATTCCCGGAAACAGCGGTTCAGCGCGAACATCGTTCGACAAGATGACGACACAGTCCTGTTGTCTTTCGAGGCAAACCCAGGTGTTGCCGGTTGAATCGTTGTGCCCGCCCTTCTGGAAGCCGCGGCCGAGCGGCCCCTCGAAGCTGATCACACCCAGCCCCGCGGCCAGATCGCGGTGCCGATGTTCTGGCTGGGCGACCGGCCGCAACGAGGGAAACTGGGACAAGCTCAATATCGGCAACTGTGGACGCGTCAATTCTGCCCGGGATGCCGGCTGCAGTCCGTCGCCGCGCACGTACGCGGCCGCGAACCTGGCGAAATCCGCGATCGTCGTGTCCATGGAACCGGCAGCGCGGGTCCTGCTGCGTTCGTCATGCGGTTCGACGCTGCCGTCCGCTTTCCATCCATCGGCCAGGTCGGTGGCGAAGTCCGGGCGCCAGGTCATGCCGGTTCGCCGCATGCCGAAACGATCGAACACACGCCTCTGCATTTCCTTGCCCAGGTCGAGGCCGAGCCCGCGCTCGATGACGAATTGCAGCAGGATCATCCCGTCGCCCGAGTAGGCGTAACGGGCACCGGGGTCGAAATGGAAGCGTAGCTTCCCGTCCGGCTCGAGAAACCCGAAATTCGAAAAACCGGCGCTATGGGTGAGCAGGATGCGCGGCGTGAGCTTCCTCCAGCGCTCATCGCCCTGTAGATGCTGCCAGGCAGCGTACTTCCTGGCTTCGTCAGCGTACTCGGGAAGCGCTTTCGGCAGGTAGGCGGCGATCGACGTGTCCAGGTCGAGCTTCCCCTCCTCCACCAGTTGCATCACCGTATAGGCAAACACGGCTTTGGTGAGGGATGCGCCATACATCACCGTTTCCGGCGTCAGGGGTTCGCCCCGGGCGTTGCGCTTTCCCCAGGTGCGAACCTGCGCCACCGCGCCACCGCGTATGATCGCGATCGCAAGGCCTTGTGCGCCGGTCCGCTCCATGCCCTGCTCGACATGCTGCTCAAACGTTACCTCCGACGTACCGGTCGCACAACCGGCCAGCAGCAGGACGAAGACCAAGAAACACTGTTTGAGATTAGAAGGCATGGCGTAGTTCTCCGGCATCACATAGTTGGCGGCACGATTCGGGGCAAGCGCCTGTTGAAGTGGAATGGTTCCTACACCAAGACTGTCAGCTTTCAGACAACTGCGGCTTACGGTAGCGTCCGCTTTCGACCCAGCCTGTGTAAAAACGCAGGACCGTGTAAACGAACCCGGCTGGGTAAACGTTGAGGAAGTATCTCATCACTGGGGTGCCAAATGAAGCGCTTTATCGAAGGCGAAGACCGTGGACAAGGCACGCTACTGCCGGAACACCTGGACGACTACGTCACCGAGAATAACCCGGTTCGCGTAGTCGATGTATTCGTTGATGAGCTTGACCTGGTCAAGCTGGGTTTTGCGCGGGTAGTGCCTGCAAAGACTGGCAGGCCAGCCTACCACCCGGCTGTACTGCTCAAGCTCTACATCTACGGCTACCTGAACCGCATCCAGTCGAGCCGCAGGCTCGAGCGCGAATCGCAGCGCAATGTCGAGCTGATGTGGCTGACCAGGCGCCTGGCCCCGGACTTCAAGACGATAGCAAACTTCCGCAAAGACAACGGCAAAGCCATTCGCAACGTGTGCAGGCAGTTTGTCGTCTTGTGCCAGCAATTGGATCTGTTCTCGGACGCGGTCGTGGCGATTGACGGCAGCAAGTTCAAGGCCGTCAACAGTAGCGACCGCAATTTCACCGATGCCAAGCTCAAGCGCAGGATGGCAGAGATCGAAGCGAGCATCAGCCGCTACCTGGCCGAACTGGACACCGCCGACCGGCAGGAGCCGGCTGCCGCACAAGCGAAAAGCGTTCGCCTGAACGACAAGATCGCAGCGCTGAAATCGCAGATGGCTAAGCTCAAGGAAATTGAAGCTAAGCTGAAA